>NZ_CP007142.1:2590383-3237979 GCF_000940805.1 Gynuella sunshinyii YC6258
ATCGACTGCGTGAAAAAATGCAGACTAATGAACTGGGGCATTTTGAGTTTTTTGATCCGAAAATTCACCTGACAGGTGGCGAGCGTTCCAGTCTTGCAAAAGCCGGCCTGAAGCTGATAGATAGTCCTTTGTTGCTATTGAGCGATCATACTCTTGGATACAAAAATTCGAGAGTGGCTGCCATGTACAAAGAACAGATCCATGTCAGTGGCTGTAAAGTCCTGCTGCAGGGTGTGCAGGAATATCGCGAGTTTTTGGTGATTAGTTCAGATGATGCTGCCGGACCGCTGGATATTTGCCCGGAATGTTTACACCTGTTGCGCTATCAGGGATTTGATGCATACAAAGAACGGAAAGCCGCATACAGTCATCACGTGCTGGAAGATTTTAGTCTGCAGCAGTTTTTTTCCTACTATTCTCTCTACCCTGTGAAATGCCATGAAATGACTAATCGACGTTTACCGGATACTTTTACGATTGGTTGACAGCGTGGCAACCCTTTTTCATTAATTGTCGCTGAAGTACTGTTTTTTGTCCGAAAAAAAACAAACTGACCCAGAGCTTTTTATTTTATTTTGGTACTATCCGGCAAATTTTTTGAAGTATAGGGCGAAACTCATGTCACGACCGCGTGTCGCTTTACTAATGTTATTATCCGTATGGCTTTCCGGATGTGCTGTGAATCGATTGCCAGAGTCTTTAGGTTATGGCGTCTTGAATAATGATGACCTTGAGACAGTCAGAGAAGGATTGCCGACATATTTGTTGGTTCTTGATGGAGCCGTTATCAATTACCCCAGGAATGATGGTTTATTGCGGACGGCCTCCAACTTGAATGGAGCTTATGCCAGTTTGTTCGTTCAGGAAAAGGAACGGCGGGTACGGTTGATTGATAAAAGCCTGAAATATGCTCAGCGTCAGATGTGTATCCATAAAAAAAGAGCTTGTGGACTGGAGACGCTGGAGTTTGAGAAGTTTCAGCAGATTGTACAGGACATGGACAGGAAAAAAGACCTGGAAGCACTATACACGCTAGGTTCAGCGTGGGCTGGCTATATTCAGGAGCATTCAGATGATTGGAATGCTGTTGCTGATCTGGCTAAGGTCGAGCTGATTATGAAGCAGGTTGTAGCGATTGATGAATCATACAGCCGTGGACAGGCTCTATTGTATTTAGGAATTATTAACAGCCTGATTCCTCCTGGTTTAGGAGGAAAGCCAGAAGTGGCCAGGGAGTATTTCGAACGTGGCATTGAACTAAGCTATGGTCGGAATCTGATCATCAAAGTGAAGTATGCAGAGAAATATGCCCGGTTGGTATTTGATCAGGATCTTCATGATCGATTGCTGCGTGAAGTGATTGCCGCTGACCCGGAAGAAAATGGCCTGACTTTGCAGAACCACTACGCCCAACAACTGGCCCGGGAATTGTTGGCCGAGAGTAATGACTATTTTTGATATCTGAGGAATTAAATGATTATTCGTTTTACGCTGTTTATTTTATCTTTGGTTTTGGTCGTACCGGCTTCGGCGGTGACACTGAAGATTTCAACTGCATATCCGGATGGCACTGCTATTTTGAAGGAATATCGTGCCGCTGGTAAGAAAATTGAAGAACAGACCGATGGACGGGTTAAAGTAAAATTCTACCCTGGTGGTGTTATGGGGGATGACAAAACAGTCAAGCGGAAGGTCAGAGTCGGGCAGTTGAGTGGCTTTATGGCCCCCATCTCTGCATTTGCGGATGACTATAAAGATGCCCAAATATACAACGGGTTGTTGCTGTTCCGAAATTACGATGAAGTCGATGCCGTGCGGAAAACGCTGGATCCGATTATCGAAGCCGGGTTAACGGAACATGGATGGAAGACGTTCGGTGTGGTTGAAGGTGGATTTGCCTATCTTATGTCGGTGAACAGCGTGACGACCCTGGACGAACTGAAGCAGCAGAAATTCTGGATTCCCACTGATGACCCTATATCCGAAAACCTGACCAAAGCTTTTGGTTTGTCTCCCATTATTTTAAATTATGGTGAAGTAAAAACCTCTCTTGAGACTGGAGCGATTAATGCTCTCGCTTCACCACCTGTCGCCGCACTGAGTTTCTTCTGGTATACCAACATTAAGAAAATTACTGATTTGCCGTTTATGTATACCGCTGCGGCTCTGGCACTAGATACGAAAGCCTATAGGAAAATTTCTGCTGATGACCAGAAACTGGTTGATGCCATATTCACTGAAGCTTCGCAGAATATCGATCAGCAGAACAGAAAGGATAATCAGGCCGCAATGAAAGTGTTGTTGAGTCGGGGAATTGATCTGGTCACTCCTGACGAAAGTAATGTGGTCGAGTTGGTAACATCTGCCGATCAAGCCAATCAGACGCTGGTCGCAGAAGGTGAGTTTTCCCAAAAAATATATGACCTGGTCAAAGCTGAACTTGTAAAAGTCCGGGCACAGTAACTTGGACATGATTGATTGAGCGGTACCGGAAGCATAATGATGAGATTTATCAGGCGTTTGGGAATTCTATGGAATGGGATAGAAGATGTAATGCTGGTCGTATCGTTGTCCAGCATGATGCTGTTGTCAGTAATACAAATCCTGATGAGAAATTTTATGGAGACAAGCCTGGTATGGGCCGACCCTCTTATTCGTATCCTGGTGTTATGGATCGCTTTACTCGGCGCAATGATAGGAACTCGCAAAAATCAGCATATTGCGATTGATCTACTAAGTCATTATGCGCCAACTTCTTTACAGTCTCTGGTTGCCCGTTTTATTGCTTTGATCGCCAGCATAATTGCATTTGTGATGGCATATTTTAGCTGGCGTTTTGTGATGTCTGAAAAAGAGTATGAGACGGTTGCGTTCTTAAGTGTTCATGCCTGGCTGTTTCAGCTGTTGATCCCCGTGGCTTTCGCATCTATCGCACTGCGTTTCGTATCGGAACTTGTTTTTGGAGGAAGGGTGACTGAAGAATGAGTTCCTTGATTACGGTTTTTCTGGCTTTTTTTGCTGTTGTTGGCGTCCCTCTGTTTTTAATCATTCTGGCATTTGCGATCTGGGGATTTTATTCCTCTGAGATTGATTTGATGGTTTTACCCATCGAACTGTATCGGTTGACGGAATCGAGTGTGCTGATGGCCCTACCGATGTTTGCATTTGCGGGGTTCTTATTGAGTGAAAGTAAAACAGCAGATCGATTGGTTAGGTTGTCCAATGCTGCGCTTGGGTGGTTACCCGGCGGTATGATTATTATTGCTTTGCTGACTAGCTCATTCTTCACCATGCTGACCGGAGGGTCTGGCGTCACCATTGTTGCGCTGGGAGCTCTGTTGCTACCTGCGCTGACTCAGAGCGGGTATGGTGAACGGTTCAGTATAGGATTGATTACCTCCTCCGGTAGTATGGGGTTACTGCTTCCCCCTGCCATCCCGTTACTGTTGTACGGTGTAATCGCGCAGCAAATGGATATTTCCGGTGTGGAAATAAAAGACCTCTTCATTGCAGGTCTGTTACCCGCGTTAATGATGATTGTTGTGATATATGTGTATGGTTTGTGGGCGAATCGTCATGACCCGCTGCCAACACAGCCATTCTCAGCCAGAGAATTATGGTTGTCTGTCAAGGAGGCCAAATGGGAACTAGCGGTACCAGTTATTGTACTGGGAGGGATTTTCAGTGGTCTTTTGGTTGTATCCGATGCGGCCGCAGTGACTGCGATTTACGTTCTAATCATTGAAGTCTTTGTATATAAAGAAATTCGCTTGCGTGATGTGCCCAAGGTCATGCGTGACTCAATGATTATGGTTGGCGGTATTTTAATGATTTTGGGGGTGGCCATGGCGTTGACCAATTACTTGGTTGATGCTGAAATTCCTCAGGTACTGTTCAATTTTATCCAGGCTAATGTCACCGATAAGTTTACTTTTCTGGTGTTGTTGAACATTTTTCTACTGATTCTGGGAGCATTCCTGGATATTTTTGCGGCGATTATCATTATGGTGCCGTTGATTTTGCCCGTTGCTGTCAACTATGGGATCGATCCGGTTCATTTGGGAATTGTCTTTGTTGCCAACATGCAAATTGGCTATTTCACGCCACCTGTGGGGATGAATTTGTTCATCGCAAGTTATCGCTTTAACAAGTCGATTACGACTTTGTATCGCGCCACTATCCCGTTTATGCTGGTTTTGTTGATCACCGTTCTGATTATTACCTATGTTCCTTGGCTGAGTTTAGTCATGGTTCGTTAGTAAAGTGCTCATAAACTATTGACATCATTAGAGATTTCCTTAGAATGCGCTCCCACTCGACAGGGGGTAAGGACATAAGGTTGTTATTTCCTTCCAGGTTATTTAGAGCTGTACAAAACACAATTTTCTAAATAGGCTTTGTCGAATAGTAACGTAAGTAAGTTTGTCGTTACGATGCAGTGGGTGTGTAGCTCAGCTGGGAGAGCATCGCCCTTACAAGGCGAGGGTCAGCGGTTCGATCCCGTTCACACCCACCACTTTTTCAGAAGTGTAAAAACTGAAAACAACGGAGCGGTAGTTCAGTTGGTTAGAATACCGGCCTGTCACGCCGGGGGTCGCGGGTTCGAGTCCCGTCCGTTCCGCCAACTTCGGGATTATTCTGACATCCCTGTAATTAATGAACAGGTTCCTCCGTTACTGACTCCTGACATTATGAGGCTTCTATTTGTCAGGAATGTGGCGTTCCGGTTAAACGCATTGATAGTCCGGCGGAGTATGTTGAGGGCAATCACAATTATTGTGTACGTCATAAAAAAAACTCTAATGTCTCACCGTTGAGGCGCAGTTCATAAACAATTGACGTTCTTACAATCCATTCCCTGGCAGGCTTTCCTCGATAGAGGGGTTCATCTTTTTACGTATCGTGAAGACTTGAATCACCCTTATATATCCGGTAACAAGCTCTACAAGTTGACACCGTTATTGACTCATTATCCGGCAGATGAAACCCTGCCGGTTGTCAGTTTTGGTGGTCCATATTCCAATCATCTTCACGCCTTAGGATGGTTGTGCCATCAAAAGCATATTCCTGTTATCGGGGTAGTTCGTGGTCTGCATCATGCCGAAATGTCACCTACTCTGAAAGATGTTCAGAAATGGGGAATGGAGTTACATTTTGTTTCTCGTAATCAGTACCGTGAATGGTGTGATATGCCCTATCCGAAGGCAGCTGAAAAGGCTGAAAAACGGTTTGGCAGATGTTTTTTTATTCCCGAAGGTGGAGCTACAGCAGATGTTGTGGATGCTTATGAGCCATTGGCCGTGAAAATATATCGGGAAATAGTGCCTGACTATTTGTTTTGTGCGACAGGGACAGGTTCTACTGTTGGGGGACTGTTTAAATTTGCCAAAAACAGTAAAGTTCACGGCATTCAATGTGTCGCAGAAGGAAAGGCCACGTATAGCCGCATTGCGGAATGGATCGATGCCAAATATATTCCTCCGGATCTGGTTCTGACTGATTTTCATCGAGGTGGTTTTGCAAAAGCAGATTCGGAGCTATTGGCTTTTTGTCGCGAATTTTCTAAGCAATTCAATATTCCCTTGGAACCAATATATACGGGGAAGGCGTTCATGGCTGTGTATCAGTTGCTGCTGAAAAATTACTTTCCACCGGGTAGCGAAGTCGTGGTAGTACACACGGGAGGGCTGCAAGGTAATCGTGGGTTTGAAAAACGACTCAAGGAAAAGAACCTGGCTGAATTTACAGCGTCTGACTGGCATTTCAATTAAGATACAGCACCTACTGTTTTCTATTTGAGTTGTATTATGCTTATTCACTGGTTCCCTGGGCATATGAATAAAGCCCGGCGGCAAATTCAGGAAGTTATTAATAAAATTGATGTGGTGATTGAGGTGCTGGATGCCAGGTTGCCTGAGTCTAGCCGCAATCCCTTGCTCACCAAGTTGCGTGCTGACCGTCCTGTCATTAAGGTCATGAGCAAATCAGATCTTGCTGACCCAGGGGTCACAGAACAATGGCTTCAATATTTTCGGCAGCAGCAGGATGTGATTCCCCTGGCAATTACCACAGAACACCCTGAGCGAGCACGACAAATCCCAGAACTGGCTAAAAGACTGGTTCCTCACAGAGGAGAAATGGGCAAGCCTGTGAGAGCTATGATCATGGGAATTCCTAACGTTGGCAAATCAACCCTCATTAATACCTTGCTGGGAAGAAAAATGGTGAAGGTTGGTAACGAACCTGCCATTACCAAAGGGCAGCAGAAGGTCATGATAGGGGATGATTTTCAGTTGATGGATACTCCGGGAATTATGTCTCCATCGCCGCAGGGTGAAATGAGCGGATATCGTTTGGCAGCCTCGGGCGCGATCAGAGATACTGCTCTTGAGTACGATGATGTGGCTATGTATCTGGTGGATTATCTGATGCAACGGTATCCTGATTTGTTGATGAAACGTTATGGATTGCAGGTACTGGCAGAAGATAGTTATCAGTGTCTGGCTCAAATTGCTGCAAAACGAGGCTGTTTGAAGAAAGGCGGTTTTGATTTACATAAGGTCAGCGATTTGGTTGTACGAGAATTCCGCGATGGAAAACTCGGTAGTATCAGTCTGGAGGAACCCGGTCAGGAAATTCCCTATCGGGACTTGGAGCCGGACCCGCAATAGCTGCTAAACCTCAAGTAACGCCCGTACATGTTGCTCAACGGATGCAGCCAGTGCTTTCAGGTTATATCCACCTTCCAGCATGGAAATGACACGGCCATCGGCATACTTATTGGCAATTTCACAGAGTCTGGAGGTGATCCAGTGATAGTCATTGGCCAGCCAGTTCATTTCTGCCATTGGGTCATCTCTATGGGCATCGAAGCCTGCCGAAATAAAAATAAACTCTGGTTTGTGCTGAATCAGCGCCGGTAGCCACTGTGCTTCCCATATCTTCATCAATTGTTCACCAGTACTGAACGCAGGGATTGGGCTGTTGATGATATTGGGGCGGTCAATGTTCCAATGGCTGTTCGGATAAAAAGGATGCTGAAATGATGAGCAGAACAAGACATCAGGTATGTTCTTGAATATCTCTACTGTGCCATTCCCCTGATGTACGTCAAAATCAATCACAGCCACTCGTTTGATATCATGTTTTGAGCGTAGCTCCTGAACGGCAACTGCAATGTTATTGATAAAACAAAAGCCCATTGTGGTATTGGGTTCGGCATGGTGTCCAGGTGGTCTGACGGCACAGAAGGCTCTCTGATATTTGCCGTCGACAATATCGTTAACGGCCTGAACACCCGCACCGGCAGCAAAATAAGCCGCATCGTGACTGTGAGGACCCATTAATGTATCCGGATCGGCCTGAATTAATCCGGACAGCGGCGACATTTGTTCCAGTTGCTCTATATAGCGAGGGTGATGGACCCTGAGTACGGCTTCTTCATATGCCATTTCAGCCTGTAGTTGCAGCATTTTAGTGTTCAGGCCAAGATTGGAAAAGTGGCGCTGGATAGCCATTGTTCTGGCTGGACTTTCCGGATGTCCCTCACCCATGTCATGTTTTTCTGTGAAAGGGTGGCTCAAGAAGGCGGTATCTATCATTATTGTGATTATCAGTCTGGGTCTGAACGATTCTTAAATATAAGAGAATTTCACGGCGTAGACTATGCCTTAAATACTAATGATTCTGAACTAGCGAAAGGTCGGTGATCATGTCAGCTTTAGCAACATTCTTTAACCCCGACAGTATTGTTGTATTTGGTGCTTCAGAGCGCGAGGGCAGCATGGGGGCTCTGGTAATGAAAAATATCGTGGCTGCAGGCTACGATAAAACGCTGATTGCTATAAACCTGAAACCATATACCCAGGTATTTGGTGTTCCTTGCTATCAGAGTCTTGCCAAGATCAAGCAACCGATCGATCTGGCAATTATATGTCTGCCAGCTGAAAACATTGCCAAAGTATTGAAACAGATTGCTAAGAAAAAAATTCGTTCAGCAGTCCTGCTGACAGGCGGTATCAGTCGCCAAAAAGGCGCAACAAGAGCGGCTAACCAGGGGATCAGAGACCTGGCCATTAAGTTAGGTATCCGCATAATCGGTCCGAATTCAATGGGGGTGATGATTCCTGCGCTGAAAATAAATGCTTCTTTTGCGCATCTGTTTCCCTCAGTTGGAACAACTGCGTTTGTGGGTCAATCAGCAGCGATGGGGAGTGCATTATTGGACTGGGCGGTTGGTCGCGGTATCGGTTTTTCCCATTTTATTACTGTCGGGGCCGCAGCTGACGTAGAAATTGCGGATATTGTGGATTATCTGGCGGCTGATCGGCGGGTTAAATCGATTCTGCTGAATATCGAAACCTTACCTGATGCCCGTAGGCTGATGACTGCATTGAGAGCCGCATCCCGGACCAAGAAAGTACTGGCCATTCGAAGTGGGTTGAAGGATCCAGTGCCTGCCGGTTTAAAAAGCCGTGATCGGGTGGACTATCGGTTTTTCCGGCGTGCAGGGGTACTTGAAGCAGAATCTATGGATGGCCTGTTTAACGGGTTTGAGATTCTCAACCGCATGAAGCCGCTGTTCTTTGAATCCCTGGCTATTATTTCCAATGGGCTTGGTACTTCAATGCTGGCTCTGAATCGTCTGGTACAGCTCAATGGTCAGCTTGCGGATATGTCCAGCATCAAAGATGCTCTCAAAGATATCACCTGGTATCAGGACGAAATCGGTTTTAATCCAATGGTGGTTGCTCCAAACACGTCGACCGAAGGATATCGGAGCCTGTTGCAGATGGTTGATAAGGTGAAAGGGCTGGGAGCGATAATGCTGGTAGTGACTCCGAATCACAGAAGCCACCCCATGCGATTAGCCGAAAGTCTGGTACCGCTGATTAAATCGAGCCGGCATATGGTGCTAACGTGTTGGTTGGGGATCGAATCTGTCCGTGAGGCTCGGGAGTTGTTTGATCGTCACAACCTGCTAAATTTTGATTCCCCCTCTGAGGCCGTCGAAGCGTTTATGATTATGGTTCATCATGAACGGAATCAGACCAGTCTTCGTGAGACTCCACCCCAGTCGTTTAGTATTCAGGCATCCAATAAAGCAACTGTTGCGTCACTGATTCTTTCTGTTAAGCAGAAGAACCGCAAATATCTGACCTGGGTTGAGGCCAGGACAGTACTCGAGATATATGGTTTTAATCTGGTCGGTTCGAATTTTTATACCTCTCAGCAGCAGCTGTTTGCTGAACCCGATCAGGCTTATCCCGTTTCCCTAAGACTGGTTCATGAGGCTTATTGTTATCCATTTGCCTATGATGACAATCCCAGAACCCGATGGCGTGGGGTAGTCATATCGATCAATGACTTCAATGAGCTTAAAGGTGCTACCCAGCAATTGTTGTCTGATCAAAAAAAGCTGTTTCCTGGCAGTAAAGTACTGGGTTTTGGTGTTCAGCCGATGAGGCGAAAAATGGATTCGCTGGTGTTCTCAATGGGGCTGACCCGGGATTCACTGGTCGGTCCTCTTGTGGTGTTTGGGGAGGGAGGCTCCACAGCAGATATATTGGCTGATCGGCGCTTTGGTTTACCGCCGTTGAATTCTAACCACACCCGCAAGTTGATTTATCGTAGTCATGCATATTCTGTATTAAGTGAAAGATCCGATAATCCGGAAAAAGATATCGAAGAGCTGAGTACAGCACTTATGGCCGTTAGTCAGATTGCCATTGATCACCCGGAAATTGAAGGTTTGGAAGCTAACCTGCTGTTGCTACCGGACCACTCTTTGCTGGTCTTGGGAGTTGCAATCAATCTGGGCAAGTCCTTTCCATCCCCAATCGTGCCTTATCCTATTCATTTGGAAGAATCTTTGATTTTAAAAGATGGGCAGGAGCTGGTGCTGAGGCCTATACGAGCAGAAGATGAAGCAGAATTGAAACTGTTTTTCGAACGTATGACTGCGGAAGCTTTGCGCTTTCGCTTTTTTGGCAGTCGCTTGAATTTCGAACATCGTGAGCTCGCTGCGATGTGTCAGATTGATTATGACAGAGAAATGGCATTCGTCGCGGTTGATCAGTATCAGCGCATTTGGGGAGAAGTGCGGACCTGGAAAGATGTCAATACCAATGAGATCGAATTTGCCGTTATGGTCGATCCAGAAATGCAGGGGAAAGGGTTTGGTTCGCAATTGATGCAGCGTATGATCCGGTACAGTGAAAATGAAAAAGCGATTGCTATCGTTGCTGAAATCATGAGTGACAATGAGCCTATGTTAAGGCTGGCGCGTCACTGTGGTTTTGAGCAGGTTTGTCAGGACGATGGTGTATGTATGGTGAAACTGGAACTGAGAAAAGATGCTGTATCAACTGGATGAGACTTATTGGTCAATTGATTTTCAAGAAAAACATGATTTGGCGGCAGGTAATATTCTTTTGTTTCAGGGGGGAAATCTGATTGTACCTGCTTCCGGTGACTTGGTTTTGCAGGCACAGGATATTTTGAATATTGAGGTTGACAGTGTTGGTTATATTGCCTCCCTGCAGGATGTTCCCTGGTTTGCAGGTTGGTTGGATGAAAGTTATGAGCTGCCTGAAGGTTGGGGAGTTGTTACCGTTCGTGATGTTGCCCAACAGAATGAGCAGGCATTTGCGATGGTCAGTCGGGCTGTTCAACTGCATACCTGGCGGCAGGACCATCGGTTTTGTGGACGTTGCGGTCATAGAACCCGATACTTCGATCATGAACCCGGAGCTCATTGTGACTATTGCGGGTTGACTGCTTATCCCAGGATATCGCCTTGCGTCATCGTGTTGGTGTATCGTGGGGAAGAAGTATTGCTGGCTAATGGTGTGCGCCACAAAGATTCAGGAATGTATTCAACGCTCGCGGGATTTGTGGAGGCAGGGGAATCAGCGGAACAGGCTGTATACAGGGAGATTCTTGAAGAAGTCGGTGTGAGAGTAAAAAACATTCGCTATTTAAACAGTCAGACCTGGCCCTTTCCGCATCAACTGATGCTTGGATATGAGGCTGAGTACGAATCAGGTGATATTCAAATTCAGGAACATGAGATTGTGGATGCTCGCTGGTTTCACATTGAAGACCTTCCAAAATACGCGCCTAACCTGAGCATTGCAGGTTGGATGATCGAGAGGCATCGGGAAAATATTCGTCTGGTTAAGAAATAAAGGCGCTATGAGTTTTGGACCAATAACGCCCCTGCTGTTTAGTGTTTATCTTTATTCTTGTGGGCATCGCGATACATGAAATAGAAAATACCTCCAGTAATCAGTACTACGAGGCCTACTGTTCCTATTCCCGCGAAAATGATCTGATCTATATACATAATTACACTCTCCATACATATGCATGTAGGACGAGTGTAATTAAAAAATCAATACCAAAAGTTGATACGGATCAGCCCATACTGGAGACAATAATATCCAGTTCGCAACGTTCTGTTTCACTCAGTGCTGCAAGATCCCAGAGTGCTTTTTGATCCAACAGGGAGATTTCCTTCGCGTTACCTGTAATTTCGATTAAATCCTGCTTCTGAAAACGCGTAAACACCCGGCTCACTGTTTCGACCGCCAGACCCAGGTAGTTAGCCATATCGGCGCGGGACATGGATAAACGAAAGGTTTTGTCAGAAAAGCCGCGACGTTTGAATCTGGATGCCAGATTTAATAAAAAAGAGGCAATACGTTCTTCTGCACTTTTCTTTGATAACAACAGCATCATCTGCTGGTCATCACGGATTTCTTTGCCCATAGTCCGCAACAACTGGCGTCTAAGGGCAGGTAGTTCCGCACTCAGATCATCCAGGCTCTCAAAAGGAATTTCACAGACGTTGGTAGTTTCCAGTGCCTTTGCTGAACAGGTGTACAGTTGAGTATCAAAGTTACTTAATCCAACCAGTTCGCTGGCCAGATGAAAACCGGTGATCTGTTCTTCACCATCGTTGGTTAACGTGTAAGTTTTCAGGGTTCCCGTACGTACAGCATACACTGATGTAAATGGCTCACCCTGTCTGAACAGATGATCGCCTTTTTGGATGGGACGGCCACGACGGATAATTTTTTCCAGTTTATCGAGATCGTTGTCCTGTAAACCAATAGGCAGGCAGAGAGGATGCAGGCTGCAGGTATCGCAGTGGGCAGTACTAACCATAGAAAATTTTCCTGACAAGATTTTTCATCACATTATGGAACTTGATTCAGATCATGCAAGTATATTGACTAATATCATGACTTTTTTTTCACATGCACTTTGTCGCAGTTGATTAGTTCATGGTTCCCGGTTCCCAGCTTTCAACCTGAGTCTGTTTCATCGGGCTCAGTGGCCCGTCATCATCAATACTCAATGATGCAATACCGTTAATGCTCAGAGCATTAAAATCGAACAGGCGGGTATCCGCTAATTGTGAGGGGGCGACATTCTGGATTGCTCTGAAGATAATTTCACTGCGCCCTGGTTGCTGCTTTTCCCAGCCTTTTAACATCTGTTTGATCGCCTGTCGTTGGAGGTTATCCTGCGAACCACAAAGGTTACATGGAATGATCGGGAACTCCTTGATTTCAGCATATCGTGCGATATCCTCCTCCTGGCAATAGGCCATAGGGCGTATCAGAATATTACGTCCTGAATCCGCCAGCAGC
Source organism: Gynuella sunshinyii YC6258 (assembly GCF_000940805.1). GTDB lineage: Bacteria > Pseudomonadota > Gammaproteobacteria > Pseudomonadales > Natronospirillaceae > Gynuella > Gynuella sunshinyii. The sequence continues at coordinate 2,603,043 of NZ_CP007142.1, forward strand.
TTAGGGGGCATTGCCTTGAGCTTTCCACCGTAAAACATGTTAAGGAACAGGGTTTCGATAATATCATCCCGATGGTGACCCAGAGCCACTTTGTTTGCCTGGATCTGTTCTGCAAAGGCATACAGAGTTCCCCGTCGCAAACGGGAGCAAATTCCGCAGGTGGTTTTTCCTTCCGGTACCATATCCTGGACAATGCTATACGTATCCCGTTCCAAAATATGATAAGGCACGTTGAGAGACTGCAAGTATTCAGGGAGTACATGCTCAGGGAAACCGGGTTGTTTCTGATCAAGATTAACGGCTACCAACTCAAAATTTACAGGTGCACTTTTCTGTAGCCCCAGAAGAATATCCAGCATGGTGTAGGAATCCTTACCTCCTGACAAACACACCATGACCTTGTCGCCATCTTCGATCATATTGTAGTCAGCAATCGCTTTTCCGACTTCCCGGCGCAGGCGCTTTTGTAATTTGTTAAATTCTGTTTTGTCTTTTTTACTGAGTGTTTGCATGGTTTGAGGCAGGATTGGAATATGGATAAAAAACGAACGCGCGTTCTACCATTTTCCTCAGAGCTTGTAAATCAAGCCGCCATGGAGTCTTGTTTTAACCAGGCCTGTAAAAAATGCACAAACTTGACTTTGTCGTGAAACTCCCGGCTGGGATGAAAATATTTACACCAGTATTCGGCCATTCTTATGACATCGTTTTTCGCGGGTACAGAGATCCCTGAGCTTTCATACATAAACCATGCAATTGCGGTGGAATAAGCCAGATTGGTGGATAGTTCGAGATGAGGTTGTTCGAGAAAGCTTCTCTGACCAGCCAAACCTCTGACTTTACTGGCCAAATCTGGTGTCTGTGCCAGATAATTGTCCCAAATATTGTTATGTTCCTGCTCTGTGATATTAAAAAGACCATAGCCCTGGTCAGAATTACAACGTAAATGATATCCAAGATCTGATTCTGTGGCGGCGGTGGCAATCAGCAGAGTTTCATGCGCTTCATTCCAGACTCCAAAATATTCCAGGGTCGGTTTAATAACGCAGTTTTTTAATTCGCTTGCACAGATACCCATATATTTCACCAAAAAAATGAAGTAAATGGTCTTCAGTCAATATTCACTATATCGGTCTATAGACACCGAAACTAAAGACTATTTACATTATCCGTCAATAAAAGTACTTATAAATTACGCTAGCAAAATCTATGAAAGGTATTAGATCTTTTAGTTGGCTCTCATTTAATTGTTAGCGTATTTAGTCACTAAAAATACGTGCAGGATGTTTGTTTTAGGTGTAATTGACGACTTTGATCGCAACTGAAGATAGGATTTGTTCCAACTCTTCTAAAAAGTGTCAGATATTTTTACGCTGCTGAATACAGTCGGGTAGGTGCTGCATCAAAAACGCGTCATGCAGGTGATAATGAGTGTCACTTTCTATCGCTCTTGGGTAGCGAGGGGCAGACCTATCATTAATAAGATTGCCCCAGTGACTGGTTGTCTTAATAAACTCTATTGCAAACGCTTCGTCCCAGGAAAAGCAGCCTTTAAGAATGACATCCAGATAACTTTGGGTTATCGGATATTCTGATGATGGTGATCTGGTTTGGTGACCGACATAGGTCCAGACGATTGCGTGGTCAGGGAGTTGATGCTCAGCGGTAATGCGACTTGTTTCCAATGCAATTCGTCCGTACCCCTGTTCCCGCTCATCAAATTTGGCCAGGTTTTCTGTATCTACTGGAAATATCACGCCATTACATTCAGAAATGTCGTCCTGAACAGCTCCTACCGCAGTGTGCATTGCCTGTGGTACAGAAACGTACCAGCCACGTTTAATTCCTTTAACGGTCGCAGGGATTGCATTGCCTGTGATGCCAGTGCGTGCACGGCTGTCTGCGCAAATCAGACTGCCATAACCAAAAATGTAATTGTTCATGAAATAACGGCCTCTACTGCAGAATAAGCGGTCCATATCGCCAGGAAAAAGATCAATAATGCACTGAAAATCCGGGTGATTCTGTGGGAGATCAGTTTAATCACGGATTGGCTGAAAATTGTGAGTCCGGCCATGGCCGGAAATGTGCCAAGCCCGAATGCCAGCATGGTCAGTGCGCCGTAGAGAGGATTTGCTGACAAACTGGCCAGACCCAGGGCTGAGTAGATCATACCGCAGGGCAACCAGCCCCAAATAACACCAGCCACGAATGCCATGATCATTGAATTAGGACGTTTTATTTTGGTCGCCAAAGGTTGTATCAATGACCATAACACCTTACCCAAGCGCTCCACACCAGCCAGTGCATTCCAGACCCCAGACAGATACAGTGCCATTCCCAGCAACAATAATGCTGCCAGTAGCCGCAGGTAGAAAATAAAAGATTGTGGAATGAGACTGGCAAATAACGCAAAGATCAAACCTATTACCATGTAGCTGCTGATGCGCCCCACTTGATAGAGCAGGCTATATCCGAGGTGACCTGGCGCGTTGAGCCCTAATGCCGTGGCAATCCCTCCACACATGGCGACACAGTGACCGGCTCCCAGAAGACCCAATAAGAATGCGGGTAGTAATTGTTCAATCATGTTTATTTGAATCTTTCTTCTGCGGCATTTTGTCCAGATCGTCGTCATAAAGAATTTTATGTGCTGGACTGTCGAGGTCATCATACTGTCCTTTTCGGACGGCCCAGACCAAGCCTGCGAGAGCTGTACCCAGTAACAAAAGAGATAGTGGTATCAGTAAATATAGAATCTGCATGTTATATCTGTACTTTTCGAGTCAGTCTGAGAGCATTTAATACTACCAGAAGCGAACTAAAAGACATGCCTACGGCAGCCATCCACGGACTGATAAGCCCAGTCATGGCGAGTGGTAATGCAATAAGGTTGTAGATTAGTCCCCAAGCCAGATTCTGGCGGATGATGCGTTGGGTTTTTCGGGCCAGGATAATGGCCATCGGAATTTTAGCCAACTGGTTGTTCAGCAGCAAAATATCAGCAGTTTGTTTGGTCAGTTCGGTTGCACTGGCCATGGCAATGGATACATCTGCACGGCTTAAGGACAAAGTATCATTGAGTCCATCGCCAATCATCAGTACCGGATGCTCAATCGCCTCTATATATTGTACTTTCGTATGTGGACTTTGCTCTGCAGCAACATGGTCGAGCCGTAAAACATCATTGATTTGCCGGGCTCTTTCAGTTCTGTCCCCCGTGAGCATGTGAGTTGTCAGCAGGGTCTTTTGCTTGAGAGCCTGCACGGCCATCATAGCATCTGGCCGTAACTGATCAGCGACTTCAATCCATGCAATATCGGTATCAGCAGAGCTGAGCAATAACCAATGGCCGTTTCCCGGTCTGGTGATGCCGGGGCGAATCCATTCGGGCTTGCCCAGGCGATATTGATGTGAATCGACAAACCCTTCAATACCTTCAGAGGTGTGAACAGAGATATTCCTCACCTGTAGTGAACCTATGAACGGTTTGAAGGCGACGGCAACAGGGTGCTCGCTGTGAGCTTCCAGAGCTGCGCAGGTAATCAGTATTTGATGTTCGTTCCATTGGTTGCTGAGTGACTTTACTTGGACAACATCAAACTGCCCGTTGGTCAGTGTCCCTGTTTTATCAAATACGACTTCAGAAACCCCTGCCAGAGCAGGTAATGCATGTCCTCTTGTTGCGATTATTCCCTCTGTACGTAAATTGGCGCTGGAGGCCGTTAACGCAACAGGCGTGGCAAGGGACAGGGCACAAGGGCAGGTGACAACCAGAACAGATAATGCTATCCAGAATGCTCTTTCCGAATCGACGAAATACCAGCCTATTCCAGTGAATATTGAAAGAGCGAGAATTACCAAAACAAATGTACTGGCTCCCTGATCTGCAATTTCCGCTATACGAGGTTTTTCCGCTTCCATACGGTTTAGCAGGCGAACCATCAGACTGATGGATGATGAGCTGGGCGCGTGTGATACCTGGACGCGTATAACTCCTTCGGTATTGGTTGATCCGGCAAGTATGTGATCTCCGGGCTGCTTATGTACTGGATCAAATTCGCCTGTGATCATGGATTCATCAATTGCTGCCTGGCCAGAGATGATGGATCCATCGGCAGGTGCTGATTCTCCCGGTAAAATTTCAATGATGTCGTTTACGGTCAACTTTTTACTGGGGATTTCCAGTAGTTGATCCTCTTTGACAACATGAGCGGTTGCTGGTACCAGATCGTCGATAGAATTACTGCTGACGGCAAGATGTTGTCTGGCCCTGAATTCGAGGAAACGTCCCAGCAGCAGAAAAAATGTAAACATGGTAACAGACTCATAATAGGTTTCGCCTGTTTGAGTGAACGTTGCCCACACGCTTGGAACGAAAGCCAGTATGATGGCAAGCGATACCGGAACATCCATGCCCAGATGCCTGCTTTTCAAGTCTCTCAGGGCAGCCTGATAAAACGGAAAAGCAGAATAGAAGAACACTGGTAGAGTCAGAATAAGGCTGGTCCAACGAAGCAGGTTCTCAAATTGCCAGTCTATTTGCCCCAAATAGATCGCGAAAGTATTCATCATGACTTGCATCATTCCGATACCCGCTATGCCTATTCGTACAAGAAAGTCTTTCTGGGTTCTGTCAATGATGCTGACTTGTTGGCTGGGTTGATAAGGTTTTCCCCGATACCCCAAATGATGAAGTTCTACAAACACTTGTGAGAGTTTTCGCGCGGTAAGATCGATTTCTATGCGCAACTGGTGATTGGTCAGGTTCAAATTGGCCTGATGAATGCCCTCAAGTTGTAGTAATCGTTTTTCGATCAGCCAGACACAAGCAGCACAGCTTATTCCTTCAATGGCAAGGGTAAAAGAGGCATGGGTTGGGTCAGTCCGGTCAACGAAATCATCCTGGATATCAGGATCGTCATAACTTTTGTATTGGCTGGTATGGCGACGTCTAAAAGTTTCGGGGTTCTCGCTGGCATTTTCCCGAAACTTGTAAAATTGGTCCAAGCCACAGCCGGCTATGGCCAATGCCGCTGCCATACACCCGGCACAACAAAAACAACGCTCTTCGTTTAATACGGTCGCGCGAAATTGGTTTGTTGCATTGGGCAGGCCACAGTGAAAACAAACCTCATCTGGTCTATCTGTCATAAACACTATGACTTCGGTTTGAGGAATACCTGTTCATTTAACGGAAATACTGCTTCGCCGTGCAGGCGCCAGAAGTCATTTAAATGGTTATTCTCGTCAGCAGGTTGTATCTGCAATAACCTGCGTCCGGAAACTGCCTCAGAGAGGGCTCCTGTGTAGATACCACCGCTATTGGTTAAAACAATATTGACATCTTTCGACGCCTGAGTTGGAAAAATAATCTGCAGGCTGAGCTGCGCAGGCAGAGTATCAAGGTTGCCCGATAAACTGAGTCTGATGATTTGATTTTCCAGGCTCATTCGAGCTTGAATATTTCGGCTGGTAGCGTATTCGTCCTGTTGTTCCCTGACTTTAATGGCCAGACCATCTTTATAAAAATTATCAACCACAACTCCATCGTTGCTACTGATCGCTAGATAGAGCATCAGGAAGCTGGCACAAATGACCACAATAAGAGGTGCCAGAACTAGCCACAACCAAACCTGCTTATACCATGGTGCAGAATCACGATTCATTGTCATACTCAATGTTTAAAGTCCGCTGGTCCAAAAAAGCGACTTTCCGTGGTTACTTTAACGTTGTCATCACTTTTATCTGTCAAAGTAAAGAAAATTGCCTGACTTGGAGTGGTTAATGCTTTAGGCGAAGCGACCAAACGGAGTGGAAGGTCGATGCTTTCACCTGAATCCAGTGAAATGGATGCGTTGTTAACAATCTTAAGAGAATCAGGGCCCTTAACGGTCAGAACAAAATTACGCCGCTCTTCAGCCATATTCATAACCTTAACCTGATAGGTGTTTTCGACCAGTCCGTTGGGAGTCATTCTGTGTAGTGCCCCGCGATCACGAATGATATCCATTGCAAGTGGAATCCGAGTTGCGATGGTGTAACTAAACAAGGACATCATCACAATCAGTGCAGCACCATAACCCAAGAGTCTTGGGCGAACAGGGTTGGTCTTTTCTCCTGACAGGTTATGTTCTGTTGTATAACGTATCAGCCCTTTTTCATAGCCCATCTTATCCATGACTGAGTCACAGGCATCAATACAGGCGGCACAACTGATACATTCATATTGAAGGCCATCCCGGATATCGATACCGGTTGGGCAAACCTGAACACACAGGTCGCAATCTATGCAGTCACCAAGACCCAGTTCTTTGGGGTCGACTCCGCGCTTGCGACTACCCCGTGTCTCACCGCGTTTAGGGTCGTAAGACACGATCAAGGTATCTTTATCAAACATGACGGATTGGAAGCGAGCATATGGACACATATAGATACAAACTTGCTCACGCATCCAGCCGGCATTCAAGTAAGTGGCCACTGTAAAAAACAGGGTCCAAAACAGGGACCAGCCGCTGATGGCAAATGTTGCAAGATCCATAGTCAGAGTACGGATTGGAGAGAAATATCCGACAAACGTGAAACCGGTCCAGAATGCCACCATGAGCCAGGAGGCATGTTTCGCTGTTTTACGAAGGATCTTTTCTATACTAATAGGTTGAGCATCAAGTTTAATACGACGATTACGTTGCCCTTCAGTTTTTTCTTCAAACCACATGAAAATCCATGTCCAGACGCTTTGTGGACAGGTATAACCACACCAGACCCGACCGGCATAGACGGTTATAAAAAACAAAGAAAAAGCAGCAATAATCAGCAACCACGACAGGAGCATAAAATCCTGTGGCCAGAAGGTAATACCCAGAATGTAGAATTTGCGTGAAGGCAGGTCAAACCAGATCGCCTGTCGGCCGTCCCAGTTCAGCCATGGAGAGCCAAAGTATAAGGAAAACAGAAAAATACCACCGAAAAAGCGCAGTGACCGGAACAAACCTTTGACTCGACGGATATATATCTTTTCGTGAGCTTGGTAAAGATCGTACGACTCGCTTTTCGGAGTGACATCTTGAAGTTTAATTTTTTCCGACATAGAACTGAGCTACCTGAATTTTTAAAGATGCAGTGTTTCCACTTTGTTAAATAGACCGTGAACGAATTGGACCACTTAACAAAGTGGAAACCAGGCGAAGCTGGTTTCCACAGAACTTTTTAGTGGCTTAAGCTGTAGACGTAAGCTGAGACCAGTTGTACTTTAGCAGAACCTAAAATACTATTCCAGGCAGGCATGTTACCAGCTCGACCGTTGTTGATGGTGAGCTTGATATTGTTGAGCAGAGATTCACTGTCGTTGCGATATAACCACACGTTGTCGGTCAGGTCTGGTGCGCCAAGCACCTGATTGCCTTTGCCGTCGACCCCATGACAAGCAACACAGGATGTCATGAACAGAGCTTTCCCTTGAGTTGCTAACGTTTGATCGTGTTCATTGTCGGACAGGCTCAGAACATAGTTGGCAACAGCGTTCACGCCAGCAGTACCGAGAGCTTGACCCCAGGCAGGCATTTGACCACGACGACCAGCTGACACTGTCTTATGAATGGTCTGACTGATACTGTTATCTGTATCATTGTACAACCAGTCATTGTCGGTAAGGTTCGGGAAGCCATAACCACCGGTGGCTGCACTACCATGACAGAGTGCACAGTTGTTCAGGAATATGCGCTTACCCATTTGCAGAGCTCGAGGCTCATTCTGCAGATCTTCGATGCTCATGGCTGCATAACGGTCAAAAATGTCCCCGTATTTTTTGTCATGAACTGCAATTTCCTGCTCCAGCTGCTTGTGTGAAGTCCAGCCAGAAAAACCGTGCCAGTTCCCAAGCCCAAAGTAAGCATAGTAACCAAGTCCATATACCATGGCTCCCCAGAACATATATAGCCACCAGGCCGGCAGGGGATTGTTATACTCCTGAATACCATCGTATGAATGGTCTAGAATCTCATCTTCACCAGTCGCGCCGGTGACTTTTCGTGTAGCACTAATCAGCCAGAAAAGTAAGCCGATTGAGCCGATTGCAATGATCCAGATATACCAGTGCCAGAAACTACTCATTATCTTGTTTCTCCGTATTTTTTTTGGCTGACTCGGGTTCATCTGCGAATGGCAGATTAGCGGCTTCGTCAAAGCTGGACTTTCGTTTGCTGCTGTACGCCCATACCACCACAGCGATGAAGCCAATCATCGTTGTCACCGTAGCCAGTCCTCTTAAATCGTTAATATCCATAGGACTCTACCGTGGAATCGCCGTTCCGAGGCTTTGGAGATAGGCGACCAGAGCATCTACCTCTGTGACACCTGCAACCGCATTTTTAGCATCTGCAATGTCAGCTTCCGTATAAGGAACCCCCAATATTTTCATAGCCTTCATTTTTGCGGCTGTTTTTTCACCGTTCAGGGTGTTCTCAAATAACCACGGGAAAGCTGGCATGATAGATTCTGGAACAACATCTCTTGGGTTCCAGAGATGGGCTTTATGCCATTCATCTGAATAACGTTCACCGACTCTTTGCAGATCAGGTCCTGTCCGTTTTGATCCCCACAGGAACGGATGGTCATAAACGAATTCACCAGCCTGAGAATAGGGTCCATAACGCTCAACTTCTGCACGCAAAGGACGAACCATTTGGGTGTGACAGACGTTGCAGCCTTCGCGAATGTAAATATCGCGACCTTCGAGTTCAACTGCAGTGTAAGGCTTGAGCCCTGCAACTGGTTGGGTTGTATCTTTGATGAAAAACAAAGGCACAATCTCAATCAGACCGCCGAAGCTGATAGCAATCAGTACAAACAAGGTCATCAGGCCGAGGTTTTTTTCGACAAATTCATGTTGCATATCACTTCTCCTTAGGCTGTCTGAGGAACTGGGTCAGCATCAGACTCTTTGGTCATCTGCGCAGTTTTCCAGACGTTATAGGCCATTACTAACATGCCCAGAAGGAATATTGCACCACCGATTACACGGACTATATATCCGGGACGGCTGGCTTCAACGCTCTGAACAAAGCTGTACATCAACGTTCCGTCTTCATTAACTGCACGCCAGAAGAGGCCTTGCATAATGCCGTTGACCCACATGGCGCAGATGTAAAAAACAACACCAATAGTAGCTAACCAGAAATGCAGGTTTACAAGGGAAGAACGATACATCTCACGCACACCGAACAGTTTTGGCATCATGTGATAGACAGAGCCAATGGAAATCATTGCAACCCAACCCAGAGCACCAGAGTGAACGTGACCAATTGTCCAGTCTGTATTGTGGGAAAGTGCGTTGACGGTTTTGATGGACATCATCGGACCTTCAAAGGTCGACATGCCATAAAACGACAGAGATACAACCAAAAATCTTAAAATGGGATCGGTTCTCAACTTATGCCAGGCACCTGACAAGGTCATCATGCCGTTAATCATGCCACCCCAGGATGGGGCCAACAGGATCAAAGACATCACCATGCCAAGACTTTGAGCCCAGTCAGGCAAAGCAGAGTAATGCAGGTGGTGACCACCAGCCCACATATAAACACCAATCAAAGCCCAGAAGTGAACAATGGAAAGGCGATAAGAATAAACCGGTCTTTCGGCTTGTTTGGGAACAAAATAATACATCATGCCCAGGAAACCAGCTGTCAGGAAGAAGCCTACAGCGTTATGGCCATACCACCACTGAACCATAGCATCCATGGTGCCCGCGTAAGCAGAGTAGGATTTGAACCAACTAACCGGTAACTCTGCATTGTTAACGGTATGCAGTAGCGCAACCGTAATAATAAATGCCAGGTAGAACCAGTTTCCCACATATATATGGGATGTTTTTCTGGCTCTGAGAGTCATAACAAAAACAGCCAAGTAAGACAGCCACACGATAGTGATCAGGATGTCGATCGGCCATTCCAGCTCAGCATATTCTTTCGAACTGGTATAACCGAGAGGAAGAGTGATTGCGGCAGACAAAATGACCAGTTGCCAGCCCCAAAAGGTAAACCAAGCCAGTCCAGGTAGGGCAAGGCGTGTTTGGCAGGTGCGTTGCACCGTGTAATAAGAAGTTGCAAACAGTGCACATCCACCAAATGCAAAAATAACTGCATTCGTGTGAAGAGGACGTAGTCTCCCAAAATGGAGGTATGGTCCCCAGGTCAGGGCATCAGGCCATATTAATTGCGCAGCAATCAATACACCGACACTCATGCCGACAATGCCCCAAACAACGGTCATGATGGAAAACCATTTCACCACGTCCATTTCGTATTGCGGCTGTTCTGTTGCAGAGGTTGTATGACTCATAGATCAGCTTCCGTCGAGGTTTTTGTTTATTAATATTTTATGAGAAGGGGTTCGAAAACGGGCGAAAGTATGAGTAAAACGTTTTTTTTTTGCAAATGACCTGAAGCAATAAGTGGCCACTTAAACCATTTTATTTGTGTAAAAATGAAGTTTTTGAATAATGTTGGTCATGAAGTACTCAAAAAAAGGCAAAAAAGCTTCTCGGGCATGTTGAAAACATGCCCGAGAAGCTTTTAATTTTTCTTTAGAAAAGATCAGAAAAAAGGGTTAGCCACTCGCGGCTGCAGGAATGGTTTGCTGGTAAGCACTGGCGCGACGGATCCTGAAATGATCAACACCACTGTGACGGCTGATAAGCGGGCCGGAGTAAGCGTTAAGTGTGAAGGACTGGTTTGGCAGTTTGACTTTGACTATCGAGCCATTCCTATAGACACCAGAGTCGGTCACCAGAGAGTCTTCGGATGCAAAACTGATTAATATTGCTTCGATTTGCTGGCCACCGCTTTTAACTGATACGGGCTGAGCTTTTCCATTAATGAACTCAATGCCAAGTATAAACTGGTTGGATTGGCGCTGGACCCATCTGACAATAGCCAAATACCGATATGTGTTCTCGTTCTCTTTCAGCTCATAATTAATAAGGTCGCCAACGCTGATCTTGGAGGCTTCAGTCAGTGGTAATTGAATACAGGCTCCCTGCAGGCTGTCGTTGGTGACAGTTCCCTGTTTGGTTGAGCTGCTATTGTATTTGTGCCTCAATTTGCCATGAATGTTGTGTAGTCCAAAAACTACCTCAGCAGTTTTTTGGCACGATATGCGCTCTGTTTTTCGGGATGTTGATTTGCTCCATATCGCAAGTGCTTTTTTTAATAGTAGAAAGCAGCTTATCGGATCGTGATCAGAGAGGCCTTTGACCTGCGCCATGTTCCCTTGTCTGATTGATTTCAGGTCTTTCTTTAGCTGTTCGTAAACCGGCAAAGGGTTGACTGCCAAGATTGAAAATTCGGTTAATCCTTTGGATTCGACTTGTTGATAACCAAGTATGGATGCATCTCTGGCGAGGTCGATATAGTAATGTTCGGGATTAAGGTTCTGACCAATCTGATGGCTGAATTCAATGAGTCCCGCATAAGAATTAAGCCATAGGTTAAGATCTTCACTTTCTTGTTGACTGAATTGATATGGCCCGGCGATAGCCAGCAAGACAAGGCGTTTGTAGGTATTGATTAGTGAGCAGTTGAGCGCTTCATCTATTTGATGGTCGAACCGGTGCAGTTGGGCATGCTCGAACAGGCGGTGAATTTGACCCCATAAATGATTGGGTGCGGGGGCATACTGCTCATAATACTGCTTTATCTCTTCGCCTATCATATAAATTGCCCGATGATAGAGATTGGCTATGTGGTCTGTTGGAATAGAACTGTTGTTATTGAGTAGCCATTTACAGGCGTTAGATATCTCGGTAACCAATTGGCTGTAATAATCTGATGTCAGAGAGTTTTTGATCGGGGTTTTGTTGGAAATGAACAGTTCAATGGTTTTGGCGGACAGTTGCAGTCGAGTATTGCTATCTACCTCGCAACGGTTGAGAGTGTATAACAGTTCTCTAGGTATGCTACCTTCTACGCATAGCGTGTCAGTGCAGAGTGTGTCCACCAGGTGAATGGACATCCTGTGTTCCTGTTCACCGCTCAGGGGGGTAAACGCCTGAGGTAAGTTCAAACGTAAATCATTAAAGCTCATAAAAACGCCTATTTTTCAGTGTGCGACACATACTGCCTGTGAAATGGTTCACATAATAAATATCATAGACGAATTCTTATCGATCAAATATAAAACTGTAAAGAAGTGTACAAATGGTGGGTTATCCGGTTACAAAATATCTTTTTTCCCAGGTAACCAATACTTTGGAGGGGTACCACGTTTTACCGGTGGAGCCATTGTATCGGGCCAGACCTCTTTGAATGTTGCCATCTTCTTTTTGGATGTAGTGGGCCAGAATGGTACACCCGTAACGCAGATTGGTACGCATATCAAATAAATTATCTTCTTCGCGGCCAATCTCTTTTTTCCAAAATGGCATTACCTGCATGAGCCCTCGTGCGCCGACCCGGGATATGGCGTACCGGTTAAAAAGGCTTTCTATGTGTATTACAGATAATACAAGCTCGGGGGACAGTCCTGCCAAGGTGGCTTCTTCGTGCACAACTGTTAAAAAGGTGATGCGCTCTTTAGGATCTTTTATATAAGGGCTGATCCGTGAGGACATGTCGACCAGCCATACCTGGGCAACATAGGGGTCATCAAAACTTTTATTAAAATTGGCAGCCTGACGCAGCTCGCTGATAAGCCCGGGGTCAATATCGGTATTTTCACCTACGGTCATCGTAGATAAAGCGAGTAGTGCAAAAAAAGCGATTAATAACTTCATGAATAAAATAAAGCCGGTGCCCCGGCTTTTTTAACTGGCAGATTAAAGAGCCATTTCTTTCAGCTTTTTCAGAGGTCTGACCTTAACCGCTGTAGAAGCTGGTTTTGCTTTAAAGGTGGTTTCTTCGCCAGTAAATGGGTTGATTCCTTTGCGCGCTTTCACTGCAGGTTTTTTTACGGTTACTACTTTGAACATGCCAGGCAATACGAATTCGCCGACAGCTTTCTTCTTGATGTGGCGTTCAATGAGAGTATTCAGCTCATCCAATACCGCACCTACATCTTTTTTGCTGAGGCCAGTGTTTTCAGCGATTTCTGCCAGAATTTGGGTTTTGTTATAACGCTCGGTAATGGCAGTTGGTCTTTTTGCAGCCATGAAATGATCCTTACAGGGTGGGTTGTCAATTAAAATTACTAAAGTCTAGTGCCGGCATGGGCCTGGAAGCGGGAGTATAATCCAAACTTTTGCCCGAACAAGTAAAAAACCCTTGTTTTAACAGATATTTGCGGCTTAATGCTCAGTGTAATTGTGTTTTTATTATGAGTATAATGCCGACCCTTTTTTCAGCTGGTATTCTTGAGTTGAAATTCACTATAGATTTAATCATCAGGTTTTAAAGGATCGACAGTTATGCGAACCCTGTATTGTGGCGATTTGAGAGCTACACATATTGACCAGACAGTGACAATTTGTGGCTGGGTCCATCGGCGACGGGATCATGGTGGCGTGATCTTCCTGGATGTGAGAGACCGTAACGGTATCGTGCAGGTGGTTTTTGATCCTGATAATCCAGAGCACTTTAGTGTCGCGGACCGAGTTCGTAATGAATATGTTGTTCAGATCACCGGCAAAGTCAGAGGTAGGCCGGAAGGAACAACCAATTCGGAAATGGCCACTGGTGAGATAGAAATGTTGGGCCTGGAGATTCAGGTATTAAATGCTGCCCAGACGCCTCCTTTTCCTCTGGATGAATATCAGCAGGTGGGTGAGGATGTTCGGCTTAAGTATCGCTTTATTGATTTGCGCCGCCCTGAAATGCAGCAAAAGCTGATTTTGAGGTCAAAAATTACGGGTAATATTCGGCGTTATCTTGAGGAAAAGGGCTTTTTGGATATAGAGACTCCGATTCTCACTCGTGCAACACCTGAAGGTGCCCGGGATTATCTGGTGCCATCTCGTACACATGAGCATCATTTTTTCGCCCTGCCACAATCGCCACAGTTATTTAAGCAATTGCTGATGGTGTCTGGATTTGACCGTTACTATCAGATCGCCAAGTGTTTCAGAGACGAAGACCTTCGGGCTGACCGTCAGCCGGAATTTACTCAGATCGATATTGAAACCTCCTTTATGTCTGAACAGGAAATCATGTCTGTAACAGAAAATATGATTCGCAACCTGTTCAAAGATGTGCTGAGTGTGGAGCTGGGCGAATTGCCGGTCATGCCATATTCTGAAGCGATTGAAAAGTATGGTGTGGATAAGCCGGATTTGCGGATTCCATTACAGATGGTAACCGTTAGCGATCTCATGACCGAGGTTGAATTTAAAGTATTTTCCGGGCCTGCCAATGATCCTAAGGGGCGGGTTGCTGCGCTGAAAGTGCCAGCCGGTGGGCAATCTTTGACCCGAAAACAAATTGATGACTACACCAAGTTTGTCAGTATCTATGGGGCTAAAGGGCTGGCTTATATAAAAGTAAATGACAAGGGCGACCTGGAAGAAGGTCTGCAATCGCCAATTGTTAAGTTTTTGCCTCTGGATGTTCGTAAGGCTATTTTGGAGCGAACAGCTGCAGAAAACGGTGATCTTATTTTCTTTGGTGCAGATAAGGCGAAAGTTGTTAATGAATCTCTTGGGGCCTTGAGAAACAAGCTCGGTGCTGATTTAGATCTTTATACTTGCGAATGGTCTCCTCTATGGGTTGTCGATTTTCCCATGTTCGAAGAAGACAGCGACGGCAGTCTAACTGCTTGTCATCACCCCTTTACTGCACCGAGTTGCAGTGCCGAAGCACTGCAGGCGAATCCAGCCGTTGCGTTGTCACGGGCCTATGACATGATTTTAAACGGTGTTGAATTGGGTGGTGGATCTATCCGTATTCACAGTCAGGAAATGCAACAGACGGTGTTTGAGGTTCTGGGTATTGGTCCTGAAGAGCAGCGAGAGAAGTTTGGTTTCCTTCTGGATGCATTGAAGTTTGGTGCACCGCCGCATGGGGGATTAGCATTTGGATTGGATCGGCTGGTTATGTTGATGACGGGCTCAAATTCCATCCGTGAAGTGATCGCTTTCCCGAAAACTCAAACAGCTGCATGTGTCATGACTGATGCTCCGGGGCTGGTTGATGCCAATCAGTTAAAAGATCTTCATATCCGCCTGCGCCAGAAGGCTGTGCAGGAAAAATGAACTTGTATAACTTGAGTTGAACTGGGGGAATTCTGTTCCCCTTTTTTGGAGGTAAAGATGGCAGGTCATAGTAAGTGGGCCAACATCAAACACCGCAAGGCCGCTCAGGATGCCAAGCGGGGAAAAGTATTTACTAAGATTATTCGTGAAATTGTCGTTGCCGCCAAAACCGGTGGTCCGGCTCCAGAAGATAACCCATCTCTGCGGGCGGTTATTGATAAGGCTTTAACCGCCAATATGAAGCGTGACACTATAGATAAAGCGATCGCTCGCGGCGCAGGTACTCAGGGTGACGAAAATTACGACGAAATCACGTATGAGGGCTATGGTCCAGGCGGGGTGGCCGTGTTGGTTAAATGCTTGTCAGATAACCGAAATCGTACTGTTTCTGAAGTTCGTCATGCGTTCACCAAATGTGGCGGTAACCTGGGAACGGATGGTTCTGTTGCCTATCTGTTTTCCCAGGCTGGTCAGTTATTTATCGAGTCTGGTGATGAGGAAACTATCATGGAAGTGGCGCTGGAGGCCGGTGCTACCGATGTGATTGGTAATGATGATGGTAGTTTTGAGGTGCAGACAGAACCTTCTGACTTCCTGGTGGTCAAGGATGCTCTGGTGGCAGCGGGATTTGCACCAGAAGGGGAAGTGACTATGCTGCCTTCTACCTATAGTGATCTAGACTCGACAACGTCAGAAAAAGTGATTCGGCTGATTGATATGCTGGAAGACTCTGATGATGTCCAGAATGTCTATACCAATGCTAATTTTTCTGAAGAAGAATAGATCTCTCAGGCCGGCATTACGAGCCGGTCTTGTCTTTTGCCAGCGAAAACCGGGCTGATTAATCATAATGGCGCTTATTCTCGGAATAGATCCCGGTTCCCGAAGAACTGGTTTTGGAATTGTTAATGCGGTTGGTTCTCGCTTGGAATATGTCACCAGTGGCTGCATACGGGTGGAGCGTGAACCGTCCTTACCAGAAAAACTGCACCGTATTTATCAGGCTGTCTGTCAAATCATTGAGCAGTATCATCCAGAGGAATTTGCAATTGAGCAGGTTTTTTTAGGAAGAAATGCCGATTCTGCATTGAAGTTAGGGCAGGCCAGAGGTACCGCGATTGTTGCCGCGATGCAGAATGGTTTGCCGGTATATGAGTATGCGGCCAAAAAAGTGAAACAGGCCGTTGTTGGTAATGGTTCTGCAGATAAAGCGCAGATGCAGCATATGATGATGGCGATACTTAAGTTGCCGGGGCTGCCACAGGAAGATGCAGCAGATGCATTGGCTATTGCTGTTTGTCATTCGCATACCCGCGAGAGCCTTATTCGTATGAGTGGAGTTCGCCACAGTCGTCGCGGACGATTGATGGGGGATACCAAATAATAAATAGAACTCGTTTTTCGGTAAGGCTTAGTGGTATGGTTATTTAACCAGTATTTATTCCGGATTTGATTATGATAGGTCGATTGAAAGGCCGTATTATTTTACGTCAGCCTCCTGATATATTGATTGATGTTCAGGGGGTGGGGTATGAACTACAGGCTCCCATGAGTACGTTTTATCAGATATCTTCTGTGGATCAGGAGGCTATTCTATATACGCACCTGGCGATTCGCGAAGATGCACATCAGTTATATGGTTTTGCAACTCAGAAGGAACGGGAGTTATTTCGAAAGCTGATCAAGACCAATGGTGTCGGCCCTAAGATGGCTTTAGCTATTCTGTCTGGTATTGACTTTGATTCATTGGTTTCGGCGGTAATGGATGGAGATGTATCGGCTCTGGTAAAAATTCCGGGAATTGGCAAAAAAACGGCGGAAAGGTTGGTTATTGAGTTACGCGACCGTTTAAAAGAGTACAGTGGCCAGCAATTGGGGGCAGAGGCTTCGATTGCGTCAATGGATAACAGTCTGTTTGATGCAGAAAGCGCCATGATTGCTTTAGGGTATAAACCTCCCCAGGCGAGTAAGGCAGTAAAGCAAATCTATAAGCCTGGCATGTCTTCCGACGAAATTATCCGTCAGGCTCTCAAGTTGATGGTCTAGCACAATGATTGAAACTGATCGCTTTGTAGCTCCTGAACCTAAAAACAATGTTGAAGATGTTCAGGATCGAGCTATAAGACCAAGTAGTCTGACAGACTATGTTGGCCAGCCTGTTGTTCGCGAACAAATGGAGATCTTCATCGAAGCGGCCCGCAAGCGTAAAGAACCTCTCGATCATGTTCTGGTATTTGGTCCGCCTGGGCTTGGGAAAACCACTCTGGCAAATATTATTGCTCACGAAATGGGGGTTTCTATAAAAACAACCTCTGGACCAGTACTAGAAAAGGCCGGTGATCTTGCGGCCATGCTTACTAACCTGGAAGCTGGGGATGTTTTATTTATTGACGAAATTCACCGGCTGAGTCCTCATGTGGAAGAGGTTCTGTATCCAGCGATGGAGGATTATCAGCTTGATATTATGATAGGTGAAGGTCCCGCAGCTCGTTCTATTAAACTGGATTTGCCCCCATTTACATTGGTTGGCGCTACCACCCGCGCCGGAATGCTGACTTCTCCATTAAGGGATCGTTTTGGTATTGCCCAGCGACTCGAATTTTATAATGTTTCAGACCTGACCCGGATTGTACAACGTAGCGCCAGGCTCATGGCCGTTGAGATTGATCCGGAAGGAGCTGAAGTGATTGCGAGACGTTCTCGTGGAACACCTCGTATTGCCAATCGCCTGCTGCGTCGAGTGCGAGATTTTGCGGAAGTTAAGTCTGATGGCAGAATTCGGGCGGATATAGCGGATATGGCATTGAATATGTTAAATGTGGATTCCCACGGTTTTGATCATATGGATCGTCGTATGTTGTTGGCCATGATTGAAAAGTTTGGTGGTGGTCCTGTAGGGGTTGATTCCTTGTCTGCCGCAATTAGTGAGGAGCGGGATACGATTGAAGACGTGCTTGAACCATATTTGATTCAACAAGGCTACATTCTGCGTACCCCTAGAGGAAGGATGGTGACGGATTTGGCTTATTTACACTTTGAGTTACCGGTTCCGGAAAAGAAATGAAGCATTTATTTTCAATTGCACAGCGCGTCTATATTGAACATACGGACGCTGGCGGGGTGGTTTATCATAGTAACTATCTGAATTTCATGGAGCGTGCCAGAACCGACTTTGTGCGTCTATGTGGATATGAGCATCAAAAAACCTCTGTTGAAGATGGTTTTATTTTCGTCGTGCACAGTCTTGATATCAGGTACAAATCTCCGCTGCAGATGGATGAAGAAATAGTTATTGCTCTTGATATTCAGGAATTAAAACGAAGTAGTGTCACATTTGCGCAATATATTTATCACAAACAAGATATGAGACTTGCCTGTAGTGCCGCGGTCAGGGTGTGTTCAGTTTCTTCACGTACACTGAAGCCCCAGGCTATTCCTGTAAAGATATTTAACCGAATTTCTGAAAAAAGCACTGCTAACTCACTGTAATCAATATGAAAATACAGTTCGGTGGGTAGCCAAGTGAGTGAAAAAACTTTAGCCTAGCTAACGATTGTAAAGATTGTATTTTTAGGAGCGTAGTCAGTGACCGAGCACCTGTCATTTTGGAGTCTGGTTAGCAATGCCAGTCTGATTGTAAAGCTTGTAATGGTTCTGCTGGTTCTGGCTTCCCTGACCTCGTGGGTGATGATTTTTGAACGTACCCAAGTACTTCGAAAAGCAACCAAGGGTCTGAATGCATTTGAGAGTAAATTCTGGTCCGGTATGGATCTGAATCAGTTGTTTCGGCAAGTCAACGCAACCCCTTCTCCTGATAGCGGTGCCGAATCAATTTTCCGGGCAGGTTTTAAAGAGTTTACTCGCTTGCGTCAGCAGCCCAGTGCTGATACAGATGCCGTTATGGCAGGGACTCAACGAGCAATGCGAGTAGCTACCAGCAAGGAAATTGAAAAGCTCGATCACAATCTTTCTTTTTTGGCGACAGTGGGATCAACAAGTCCTTATATCGGTTTGTTTGGAACCGTTTGGGGGATTATGAATTCTTTTCGGGGATTGGCGAATGCGAGTCAAGCTACGCTGTCAACAGTCGCTCCCGGAATTTCTGAGGCTTTGGTTGCAACAGCAATTGGTTTGTTTGCGGCAATTCCGGCAGTCGTGGCATATAACCGCTTTTCAAGTAAGGCAGATACTCTAATTTCCAATTATGAAACTTTTTCCGAAGAGTTTTCTGCCATATTACACAGGCAGCTTCATATCGTACGGTCCCAAACAGTCAAAAAACCGACGACGGCAGTGGAGTGATGCATAAATATGCAGACTTCTATTCGTAGAAAAAGAAAGCCGGTTTCAGAGATCAATGTTGTACCTTACATTGATGTCATGCTGGTGTTGCTGGTGATTTTCATGATTACTGCGCCAATGTTGACTCAGGGAGTGGAGGTCGAATTACCAAAAACCCCGGCAGATCCAGTCAAGAACCAAAACGATAATGAACATTTAATTGTCAGCGTAGACTTTGATGGCCAATATTTTATAGAAAGAGGGCAGGACAAACCCGAACCCGTCAAAGTATCAGCTGTTGGGTCATATGTTGGTAAAGTTCTCAAGCAATCTCCACAGACGACAGTGTTGGTGAGAGGGGATAAGCGCGTGCCCTATGGAACGGTGGTGGAGCTCATGACTATCCTGCAGAAAGCCGGTGCAACGTCAGTAGGGTTGGTAACCGAAGCGCCTTGATGATGAAGAGATATGCCATAGCCTTACTGCTGGCGGTAATCATTCACATAGTGGCGGGTGCTGGGCTGGTATGGAGTTTTGGTGTTAAGCCCAAAGACCCCGAGATGTTTAAAATTCCTGAGCATATTCAGGCGAAGTTGGTTGTATTGGACAAGCCCAAGGCAGTTAAAAGCAATCAAAAGGACAGGTTAAAAACTTCTGCTAAAGCAAATGATGCGGCCAAAAAAGACGCTGAGAAAAAGCGTCTGGAGGCAGAAAAGAAAAAGCAGGAAGAAGCAAAAAAAGCAGCAGACAAGCAAGCTAAGGAAAAAGCAGCGGCAGACAAACAGGCCAAGGAACGTGCGGCAAAAGAGGCTGAAGAGAAAAAGCAGGCTGAGGAAGCACTTAAAGCAGAGGAGCTAAGACAGCAGGAAGCGGAGAGACAGAAGAAAGAGCAAATTGATGCCGCTAAGAGGGAAGAGTCTCTGCTTGAGGGGCTGGATGAAGAGGATACTCAGATCGAACAGCAGGTACAGGACGAAGCTGCTGCGGCTACGTATTATGAGTTAATAAAGGCTCAGATTGCTGCTAACTGGTCGCGGCCAGCCAGTGCCCGAAATGGGATGATTGTTGCGATGGAACTACACCTTTTGCCAAATGGTGAACTTCAGGATGTATTTATTCTTCAGTCCAGTGGTGATGCAGCGACGGATAGGTCTGCAGAAGTTGCAGTAAGAAAGGTCAGGAAATTTCAGGTACCGGATGATCCGAAAATTTTTGAAAAATACTTCAGAGTTATTCAGTTTGGATTCAAGCCAGAGGATTTGATGCGGTGAAGTTGTTGAGAGTATTTTTTACGGTTTCGATTTTGGCACTTGCTACTCAGGCATTAGCCGAGTTCAAGTTTGTCATTACCAGAGGCTATGATAAGCCGACTTCCATCGCGGTTGTGCCCTTTTGTTGGAATGGTACAGAGGTTTTGCCAGAACAAATTGCTTCTATCGTTGGTTCAGATTTCTCTAGAACGGGGCAGTTCAGTTCCCTGGCACCGGAAAATATGCTGTCTCAGCCATGTGACAATAATGATGTGTATTTTCGTGACTGGAAGTTACTTAAACAGGACTACCTGATAATTGGCCGCATTTCTCAATTGCCGGGAGCAAACAGTTATGAAGTGATTTATCGCTTGTATGATGTTTTCCGGGAGCAAAATATTCAGTCCGCCAAGGTCACTGGAAGTAAAGAGCAGTTGCGCGACTTGGCGCATGCAATTGCGGATTCTGCTTATGAGAAGATAACGGGTATTCGAGGGGTCTTTTCTACCAAGATAGCTTATGTCACTTTAAGTAAGGAGAGTGAAAAGTCCACTTATCGTCTTGAGGTTGCAGATGCAGATGGTTATCGAGCCAAGACACTGTATCAATCAAATGACTCTATCATTTCTGTGAGTTGGTCTAGTGATGCAAAAAAACTGGCTTTTACTAACTTTGAGCCTAACGGTAAAACCCGTATAAAAATTGTTGACCGGTTTACCCGCAAAGTGGAAACCCTGCCAGCATATCCTGGTATTAATAGTGGGGCTTCATTTTCGCCTGATGGTAAAACAATCGCATTTGTGAATTCTCAGACGGGCAATCCTGATATCTATTTAATGGATTTGGAGAGCAAAAAAATAACTCGTATAACCAAGCATTGGTCAATAGATACTGAGCCGAGTTGGTCGCCAGACGGAAAAAAACTGCTCTTTACTTCAGAGAGAGGAGGTAGGCCACAAATTTATCAAGTAACTCTGGACACTGGGGCTGTAGAACGCTTAACCTTTGAAGGAATATACAATGCGCGGGCACAGTACAGTTCTGATGGTAAGTATGTGGTGATGGTACATCAGGATGGTGGTCCGTTTCATGTAGCTGCATTGGATCTTGCCACAAGGCAATTGCGAATTCTGACAGAGACGGATTTGGATGAATCGCCTAGTATGGCGCCTAATGGCACAATGCTCGTGTATGCTACTCAAAATAAAGGTCGTGGCGTGTTAGCTTGGGCATCAGTTGATGGTCAGCTGGCAAGTATCATGCCTGCAGTTAATGGTCATGTCAGGGAACCCGCGTGGTCTCCCTTCATCCGTTGACGGTAGGAGTGGAAGGAGTACTACTGTTGTTATATGGTAGTGCGTGAATAATTTTTTTAAAACAACACCGAATGGGAAAGGAAAATGGCTAAATTTAAACTGCTCCAAGTTGCTGCTTTAACTTTTGCAGTCGTTCTGTCTGGTTGTGCCAATAAAGGCGGCACTGAAGAAAGTACAGGTGCAATGACTGAAACCACTACAGACTCAACTATGTCTGAAACGCCTATGGATTCTACCGAAGTCGTTATTGAGAATAATGTTACTGAAGCGGATAGCGGCGATACTATGGAGTATGCTGATGAAGTACAGCGTCCATATGCTTATGTCATTTACTTTGATTTCGACAAAGCAGCTGTAAAAAATGATTTCCGTTCACTGATGGATAAACATGGTGATTATCTGGCTGCTCATCCTGAAGTAAAGGTCATTCTGGAAGGTCATGCTGACGAGCGCGGCACTCGTGAATACAACCTTGCTTTAGGTGAGCGTCGCGCATACGCTGTTTCTGCGTATTTGAAACTTAAAGGTGTGAGTAGCGATCAGATTACTATCGTGAGCTTTGGTGAAGAAAAGCCAATTGATCTGGGTAAAACAGAAGCTGCTTATGCCCAGAACCGTCGTGTAGAGATTAAATATCAAAACTAAATCTCCATATGTTTAAATGGTTTATTAAAACTATAATATCGGCAACTGCATTTAGCAGTTGCCTTGTATTTGCCGCGCCTCCTGTCGTTCAGTCTCAGGCTGATGCAGTTAACCGATCCCAATCTTCAGCGACTTCTGGTTCCAGAGCAGCTGCTCCGGTCAACGAGCAGGCCTTGTCAGAAATGTTGTATCAAATGCAGCAGATGCAGCAGGAGTTAATGACTCTGCGCGGTATGGTCGAAGAGCTTTCATATCAACTACAACAATCTCAACAACAGTCAAAAGACCGTTACATAGATCTTGATCGGCGTATTTCGGATCTTCGCTCAGGTGCTTCTGGTGCTGCTGAGTCGACGGCAAGCGGTGTAGTCGCTGTGGCCGATAGTGATGTAGAGCAGCAACGCTATGATCAGGCTAAAGATCTGATTCGACAGAAAAAGTATGATGAGGCTGTCGCTGCATTCACTCAGTATACCAATGATTTTCCTGATAGTTCCTATACACCGAATGCATGGTATTGGATGGGTGAAGTATATTTGGTGCTCAGAGAGACTGAGAAAGCTAAAAGCGCTTTTCAGGCGGTCGTGGATCAATATCCTGATCACCAGAAATACCCTGATTCGCTCTATAAGTTGGCTACCTGTTATGCCAAGTTGAATGACATGACCAAGGCCAGGGAGTTATTTGAAAAAGTAATTAACGATTACCCTGGTTCTCAGATTGCTGGTAAAGCGTCTGTTTCCTTAAAAAACCTTAATTGACAAAATTCATGAAAAAAGCGGTTATATTATTGTCTGGTGGTTTGGATTCTGCCACGACACTTTATATGGCTAAAGATCAGGGCTTTGATTGTTATGCGCTAAGCTTTGATTATGGCCAAAAACATAGCTCTGAGTTGTCCGCGGCCAAAGCCATAGCGGAGAGTGCCGGTGTTATAGAGCACAAGATTATTCCCCTGAATCTCCGTTTGATAGGTGGTTCGGCGTTAACAGATGATTCTTTTTCTGTTCCCACGGATTCTGATCTAACCAGTTCTGATATTCCTGTGACCTATGTTCCTGCCCGAAATACGGTCTTTTTATCAATTGCTATGGGCTACGCTGAGGTTATCGGTAGCCAGAATATCTTTATTGGTGTGAATGCGGTTGATTATTCGGGATATCCTGATTGTCGGCCGGAGTTTATTCATGCTTTTGAAGTCATGGCTAACCTCGCCACGAAAGCGTCGGTTGAAGGGCAGAAGCTTAAGATAAATACGCCTTTAATTGATTTGACCAAGGCTGAAATTGTTACGCAGGGTACAAAACTCGGTTTGGATTATGCCCTAACGGTTTCTTGCTATCAGGCTGACGCGGCAGGAAAGGCCTGTGGAGTATGTGACAGTTGTCGTTTGCGGGCTCAGGGGTTTGCAGATGCAGGACTGTCCGACCCCACTATATACAGCTAATATGACGAAAATTGTTTGCTTTCAAACACTTAAATAAAAAAATTCAGGATTTTTGCTTGCGAGCTGAGTAAAAATCCATATTATATGCGCCTCCTTCGGGTCGTTAGCTCAGTCGGTAGAGCAGTTGGCTTTTAACCAATTGGTCGGGCGTTCGAGTCGCCCACGACCCACCAACTCTTCATCAACGGCGGATGAAGTTAAGTCATTAATTTTATTGACTTTTTATTTGAAGAAGGTAGAATGCGCCGGCGCTGAGGGTCGTTAGCTCAGTCGGTAGAGCAGTTGGCTTTTAACCAATTGGTCGGGCGTTCGAGTCGCCCACGACCCACCAAATTAAAAAGAAAAGAGAGCACTGCTCTCTTTTTTTATGCCTCAAAATAACTTATCTGTACTTTTCTTTATTGGCAACAAACTTGCGTCGTCATCATGCTATGATATGAATCTGAGTTATCAGACGATTCTGCTGCTGAACCTTCGATGAGTTTGAGTAGTTAAACTTGGGTGGTGGATTGGTTTTGGTCGGAAACGAGTACCCGGTATCGCTGTTAACAGAGTTTATGTTTGTTGTGAGAATGTTAAAAACGAATCTCATTGTCAGTTGTTATGCTTACAAGCAATTGGGAGTCTTTGCTAGTGAATACACCTTTGGTAACCACGCATAATGTGCAAATCAATTTTGATGTTCCGGTGACTAAACAAGGAACAGAATTATCTGACCGTGAAACTCTGGCATCAAAAGAAGAAATAAAAACTTTACTGGCAGAAAAGGATGCTGTCTTGGTTGCCCATTATTATACCGATACTCTGGTGCAGGAGTTGGCCGATGAAACTGGTGGGTTTATCGGTGATTCCCTGGAGATGGCTCGTTATGGACGTGATGCTACGGAAAGTACGATTGTTGTTGCCGGTGTTCGCTTTATGGGCGAAACCGCCAAGATTCTGAGCCCCGAGAAAACGATTTTAATGCCAACTTTAGGGGCAGAATGTTCACTTGACCTGGGTTGCCCCGCCGATGAGTTCAGTGCCTTTTGTGATGCGAACCCTGACCGTACAGTCGTGGTGTACGCAAATACCTCTGCAGCAGTCAAGGCTAGGGCTGACTGGGTAGTTACATCGAGTATTGCCCTTGATGTGGTAGACCATCTCAGTTCTATGGGAGAGAAAATTCTTTGGGCTCCGGATCAGCATCTGGGACGCTACGTGCAGGCTAAAACGGGAGCGGATATGCTGCTATGGAATGGTAGTTGTGTTGTCCATGAGGAATTTAAAGCTCATGGTTTGCAACAAATGAAGGCTATGTTTCCGGATGCAGCTGTTTTAGTTCATCCTGAAAGTTCTACAGCAATTATCGAGCTTGCGGATGTTGTAGGTTCTACTACGCAATTACTGAAAGCGTCTCAGGAACTTCCCAATCAACAGTTTATTGTTGCAACTGACCGGGGAATTTTTTATCGGATGCAGAAGGCGTCGCCGCAAAAGTCTTTTATAGAAGCTCCGACTGCTGGAAATGGGGCAACCTGCAGGAGTTGCGCACATTGTCCCTGGATGGCAATGAATACTTTAGAGCGTTTGAAATCCGTTCTGACAAAGAATGATCAAGTCATTGAAGTCGATCCGACTTTGATTGAGCGAGCGTTAGTGCCTCTCAACAGAATGCTGACTTTCAGTAAAGGCTAGTCGGGACTTGTGTTTGTTCTCAGACGGTTTGTATGTCTGAGAACAGGTGTCAGAACTGGTACTGTTGAACATCGTATTGCATTTGTTGCAATCTGGCAGAAATTCGGGACTTCTGCTGTCCAGTCCATTGAGGTTCCTTTTGAGCAGCTTCAAGGTAACTCATGGCTTTTCGCTCTTGACCAATGAGCCATAAATATTCTGTGTTCGCTCTGAGCTCGCCCCAAGTGTCTCCAACCTGTTTTTCAATTAATAGTCTTTTCTCCCATCCTCTAGGATTATCCGGGTGCAGTAAGGTTATTTCTTTAAGGATTTCCAGAGCACCGGTGCGGTCACTTTGTTGTAGATAGATATTTGCGGCCTGGAATTGGGGGGCCAGACGATTTGGATAGTCTTGTCTGAGCTGGTTGATTGCATCTCTTGCTTCGTCTAACCGGCCCTGTCGGGTCAGTAGTTTGATATGTAGTATGCGGACGAAATAAAACTCGCTATGGTGTTCCGTTAGTTTAGTCAGAAGTTCTGCTGCTTTGGTGGAATTGCCCTGATCCAGGTACCAGAATGCACATGCAGTCAGTGTTGCATAAAAATAGTTCGTATCGGTAGTCTCCGAAAGCCGGGTAATCAGATTGGCTCGTTCTTCCTCTGTAGTATGATGAATCATGCTCAAAGACCGTATAAACTCGTACTCACCAGAATCAATTTTGCTATTGTTTGTGTGGTTTTGGCTATAATGTTTTGCATCTGCTATGCGGTTTTTTGACAGGGGGTGCGTTTGCAGGTATTCCAGAGCGCCACGGTTATACAGACTGGAATCTTTCATCAATGTTTCCATCAGGTCTGCCATAGCTTCGCTGGAATAGCCTGCTTTCTGAAGTAAGTCCAACCCTATCCTATCCGCTTCTGTTTCCATTTCCCGGCTGAAGGCCAGAGAGTTGTTTACGCTGTTTGCCATGCTGGCAAACAGCGTGGCCTGTGCTGCCTCTGAATTTTGTTGGGCCAGTACAATGGCCGCAATAATTGCTGCCAGCTGGACTTTATTGGTATTTTTATTGTTGTTTTGCGTTCTTGAATAATGACGCTGATAAAGATGACCAATCTCATGGGCTAGTACTGAGGAGAACTCAGCTTCGTTTTTTGCATTTAAAAATAACCCGGAATTGATACCAATAATGCCGCCTGGAACGGCAAAAGCGTTCAGATAAGGAGAATCAATGATAACTGTTGATAATGGACCAATCGGAGTATCAGTATATTGGGCGATCAGAGACAGTTGTGCTGCAAGATAGTCACTGGCGTAGTCATTGTCCCATAAGTCTGCTTTTCCTCTAAGGTTACGTAACCACGCATTTCCAAGGCTGCGCTCCTGTTCCAGAGTGATCCCTGCTGTTGCGCTCCCCATGTTTGGAAGTTCAGCTGTGGCTGTTGAGCTCACGGCCTGTGAGAGCAGGATTATCCATAAAGAAATAAGTATTTTTTTAAACATAACTCTCATTTTACCTTTTCCATCGATATAATCTTTCAGCAACTTTCTGCTGTGGGTCAGTGATGAGTAAAGACAATGCCAATTACGACCTGGATGCCCGCAATCTGAGGTGTCCTCTGCCATTATTAAAAACCAAAATGATGCTTAGCTCGATGAAAGATCGAGAAATTTTAAAGGTTGTTGCAACAGATTCAGGATCTTACAGAGATATTCCTGCCTTTATTAAATCAAGTGTTCATAATCTTATTTCAGTCATATTTTATGAGGATACTCATGAGTATGAGTTTCTTATTGAGAAGAAGGATATTGACAATTCATGATGCATGTTTTTCGCCAGCTGATTAATCGTTATTTTTCTGATGAAGAAGCTGTGGTTCTGGCCATGATATTGGCTCTTACCCTGGTTGTAATCTATTGGTTAGGACAGGTCTTGGCCCCAATCATTGCAGCAGTGATCATCGCTTATATCATTTCACCGCTCGTTGATCGCTTGGTCAGGTGGAAAGTACCCTATATGCTGGCTGTGATTATCGTGTTTCTGTTGCTGGTCAGTGTCATTTTATTTCTGATGTTTATGCTGTTTCCTCTTGTATTCAGGCAGGTATCGAATCTCGTGTCTGAGGCTCCCAATATTTATCGCAGTGTTGTTGGTTTGATCGAACGCTTACCGGAATCTTTTCCAGAGATCGTTTCGCCGGATATTGTTGATCAGTGGATGTCCTACGTAAACAGTTCTCAAATGGGAGAGAAAGTCGCTGGATGGACGGGGCAATTATTTCAACTGTCATTGTCTACCCTGCCAAGTATATTCAGTCTTTCTATCTATTTGTTGATTGTGCCGATTCTGGTGTTTTTTATGCTGAAGGATCGTGCTCATTTATGGGATCAGTTCATCGATTTGTTGCCTCGCAGGCGTAATCTTTTGAACAAAATCGGCATAGAAATGAACCAGCAGATTGCCAATTACGTGAGAGGGAAGGTCATCGAGATTTTTATTGTTGGGGGAGTGACGTTTGTTGTCTTTACTATTCTGGGCATTAAGTATTCGGCGTTGCTTTCGCTTTTGGTTGGGCTTTCAGTGCTGATTCCATACATAGGAGCAATTGTTGTCACGATTCCAATCGCTTTGATTGGGTTGTTCCAATGGGGGCCTGAAGCTCAGTTGGCATATTTGTTGTTGTTTTACATGATCATTCAGTTCTTGGATGGAAATGTGTTGGTGCCGCTGCTTTTTTCTGAAGCTGTGAACCTTCATCCTACGTCTATTATTATTGCTGTTCTGTTGTTTGGTGGTATCTGGGGCTTTTGGGGAGTGTTTTTTGCCATCCCTCTGGCAACATTTTTTAAGGCTATTTATAACGCTTGGCCAAAACATCCTTTAGATAAAGATTCCACCGCTGTCAGCTGATATTCGTTCGTTTTAGTCCTGGTTCAGATAATCTCTGGCAGTAAGCCAGGACTTCATGGACATGCTCTTTGACTGAGATGTCCCGCCATTCCTTTCTGAGAATGCCATCTGAATCTATTAAAAATGTGCTTCTAATCATTCCCATAAACGTCTGATCCTTCAATGTTCTGGGTTTGATAACGCCAAATAAGGCGCTCAGAGCCTGATTTTCGTCTGAAATTAATTCAAATGGCAGAATCTGGGCCGCTTTAAACTGTTCATGGGACTCCAATGAATCTCTTGAGACTCCAAATACCAATGTATTGGTAGCCCGGAAACTGTTGTAGTTTGCAGCGAAATCCTGACTCTCAATAGTGCAGCCTGGTGTGGCGTCTTTGGGGTAGAAATACAGAATAACGTTGTAACCTTTGAGTGCCGACAGTCGTACGTTCTTATTGTTTGTTGCAGGTACAATAAAATCCGGTACCTGTTGATTGATGGTGACGGTTCTCATCGCAAGGCTCCCTGCTCATTAAAAAGGACCACTTTACAATGTTCCATCAGGGGGCTGTATCGTACAAAAGTCATACGGTTTCAGGTTTTCATATAAAGTGAGTATGTTGTTTGATCGACTTGTGTATAACCGCAATTATTCTGTGAAATATTGGGGGAAGAAATAGATTTGACTTGAGACATAGGCATGCCGCAAGTACCATTCGTGGCTCAAAAAAGTCGGGAGAATATCAATGTTCAGGGGTAGTATGGTGGCGCTGGTAACGCCTATGTTGGAAGACGGAAGCGTTTGCTGGACCAGCCTGGAAAACTTGATTGAATTTCATATTGAAAACGGCACGACAGGTATTGTGGCTGTTGGTACCACTGGTGAATCGGCCACTTTGGATGTGGCAGAGCATACCGAAGTCATTAAATTTACCATTGAACGTGTACGCGGTCGAGTGGCTGTGATTGCCGGTACCGGTGCTAACGCGACGAAAGAAGCGATTCATCTGACTCATTCTGCCAAAGAGCTAGGGGCTGATGGTTGTCTGTTGGTAACCCCCTATTACAATAAGCCTGGTCAGGAAGGTTTGTTTCAACATTATACTGCGGTGGCGGACGCTGTGAGTATTCCGCAGATTCTGTACAACGTTCCAGGACGAACTGCCTGTGATATAAAAGCAGAAACTGTCGGGCGGTTGTCAACACACAAAAATATTGTGGGAATCAAAGAAGCAACAGGTGATATCGATCGTGCCAAAGCGATTTTAAATCTGGTCGACAGTGGGTTTGATGTGTTGTCAGGAGACGATGCAAGCAGTCTTGAATTTATGAAAGCTGGGGGACATGGGGTGATTTCAGTTACTGCCAATGTTACGCCAAAGGCAATGTCCAGTTTTTGTCAGGCCTGCGCAGAGGGCAATTGGGAGCTTGCTGAGAGACTCAATGAGCAAATGATGCCGTTGCACAAAAAGTTGTTTACAGAATCCAATCCAATTCCAGTGAAATGGGCAATGGAGGAAATGGGCTTGATTCCCCCTGGGATCCGTTTGCCGTTGACCCGGCTGGCTGAAAATCATCAGGATATTGTTAGGCAGGCTCTCATTCAGGCTGGTGTAATTTAGTGATTAGGCAAATATTAGTAGTGTCGGTGGTGGTAGCGACGCTGGTTGGATGTTCCAATAAACCACGCATGTATGAAGCTGAGCAGGATAAGACGATTGTCCTACCTGATGGAGTTGCATTGAATATTGACGATCAGCACATTATCCCAAAAGGGGATAGTTGGCCGGTTGAGCTTAAACGTGCAGCGGCAGACATTCGTCCGCCTATCAGTACTGATCGTAACAATCGTGAGATTGTGCTTAAACGTGACGGTAATGAAAATCCTCTACTATCGATCAAAGATAATTTTGACAGCGTCTGGGAAGATGTGGTTGCTGCAGGTTCACGTGCGTATGGTGTGACTGATATCAACCGTACCCAAGGCATCATTTTTCTGAACTACTACGATACAGATGATGGCAGTCAGAAAAAACACTGGTTTTTCGGCCGAAAAATCAAAGGACAATTCAGGCTTTCTCTGTTCAGTACAACCGAAGACGTACAGGTTAGTGTGCAAACGGATTCGGATGAACTGGCCTCTAAAGAAACGGCAGAAAAAATCCTGACTGTTATAGAATCTGAACTGCGGAGATAGCTTTCCGGTGCAATTTGCTTCTCTGGGAAGTGGTAGCAAAGGTAACTCCACACTGGTCCGTACTGATCAGACCGTAGTGATGGTGGATTGTGGGTTCTCTGTAAAAGACGTGGAGCAGAGGCTGGCACGTCTGAGTCTCTCGCCTGCGAACATTGATGCGGTTCTGGTGACTCATGAGCATGGTGACCATATCAAAGGAGTTGCTGCGCTTTGTCGTCGCTATGATATTCCGGTATTCAGTTCATTTGGAACTTGGCAGTCTGTTCGGAATGCTTCTGGAGTTTGTCATACACCGATCAATCTCATGCAATCGTTTAACATTGGGGATTTGATGGTAGAACCGGTTGCAGTTCCGCATGATGCCAGAGAGCCTTGTCAGTTTGTTTTCCAAGACCGTTATCATCGGCGTCTGGGGATTCTGACTGATTGTGGTCATGTGACTGATCATATGATTTCCTGCTACCAGAATTGCCATTCCCTGTTGCTGGAATGCAATCATGACCTGGAAATGCTGAGGAATGGCCCATACCCTATGTCGTTAAAACGGCGTGTAGGTGGACTATATGGCCATTTAAACAATGAACAAGCCGGTGATTTTTTAAACCGTGTTGCTCACAATGGATTGCAACACGTCGTCATTACTCATATCAGTGAGCAAAATAACGAACCTGAACTCGCTGTTCACTCTCTAGCAAGAGTAATGACTCATATATCGACATTCCCAGTTATCGATCAGGAAGACGGGTTGGACTGGCACAATATTCTTTTACCAGATGGGTCTAATAATTATGAAGAAAGGCAAACTACTGTATTCAGGTAAGGCCAAATCTGTTTATGAAACAGAGAATCCTCAGCAGCTCGTTATCGAGTTTCGTAACGATACCTCCGCGTTCGATGGTAAGAAGGTTGCGCAGCTTGATCGTAAGGGGATGGTGAATAATAAATTCAATGCATTCATCATGGATAAGCTGTCCAAGGCCGGTATCGAGACCCATTTTGAGCAGTTGTTGTCTGATACCGAATCGCTGGTCAAAAGAATGGCAATGTTGCCTGTTGAATGTGTGGTCAGGAACCGGGCTGCAGGAAGTCTGGTGCGCAAGTTGGGTATTGAGGAAGGTCGTGAACTCAATCCGGCAGTGTTTGAATTTTTCTATAAAAGTGATGCCCTCGGGGATCCGATGATCAATGACAGTCATATCATTACCTTTGGTTGGGCAACGGCCAAGCAGATCGAGCAGATGAAAACCATTACCCATCAGGTTAATGAGGTCCTTTCCAAATTGTTTTTGGATGGAGGCCTTATCCTGGTGGACTACAAGCTGGAGTTTGGAGTTTACGAAGGTCGAGTGTTGTTAGGTGATGAGTTTTCTCCCGATGGTTGTCGTTTGTGGGATGCCAGTACGATG
The DNA here is from genome assembly GCF_000940805.1 of Gynuella sunshinyii YC6258. GTDB lineage: Bacteria > Pseudomonadota > Gammaproteobacteria > Pseudomonadales > Natronospirillaceae > Gynuella > Gynuella sunshinyii. The sequence goes on from NZ_CP007142.1 coordinate 2,635,310, forward strand.
GAAAAAATGGATAAAGATCGTTTCCGTCAGGACCTTGGCAATGTCATTGAAGCCTATGAAGAAGTTGGCAGAAGAATTGGAGTCAGCTTTTAGTCAGGTTGTCTGTGCTATTTGTGGCATTGACAAACTGTTTACGGCAATAGGAAGAAGAATGAGAACGATACCTGTGTTTGCAGTAGTTGGTATATTGACGTCTACTGTATCGGCAGCGCCATTGATAGATGTTGATCTGGGAGTTGGTGCATGGGCCCCTGGAATATCCGGCCATATAAATGCTTCCAACAATCAAGAGGTCGATCTTGATAAAGACCTGGGACTGGAGGCTGACAAAGGATTGTATCTATATGCGGAAGTGGATCATCCGATTTTCTTCCTGCCGGATTTTAAAGTACGGTATCAGTCATTGGTCGCCAATGGCAGTGGTACCGTAAATGTGACTACAGAGTATGCAGGGGTCACGCTGAATAAAGATGAGAAAATCGATACCAAATTTGACCTTTCTTATACTGACTTTATTTTGAATTACGAATTGCCGGTTCCCAGTGTCGACGTTGACTTGGGAGCCAACTTCCGTTGGGTGGATGGAAAATTTACGGCTAATGATGAGTCTGGTGACGTTTCCATTGTTCTTCCTATGGCTCATCTAGCGGCAGAACTGCAGTTGGATAGTATCAGTCTGGCCCTGGGAGGGGAGTATAATTTTCTGCCGCTGGGAGATGGGTCATCAGTATCTGATTATAACCTCTATGCAAAATACTACCTTCCTTTACCTGGAAGTTTCATTGGCAGGCTTGGCGTAGAGCTTGGTTATCATGACTTCAGTATGGATGTTGGTGATGAGGTGTTTGGTGCAGATACTGCCAAATATGCGTCTAACGTTACCGCTAAGGGCATATATATGGGACTGGCAGCCTCGTTCTAACATCTGATAACACTGCATTCAATAAAAAGGGCAGCTTAACAGGCTGCCCTTTTTGTTTTCATATCGTAACTAGTCGCTGATCTGTTTTGCTTCTCTAACAGTTTCCGTTCCGGCAATCATTGCAACAACCTCTCCTTTTCTAACCAGAGCCAGGTCATGAATACCAAATAACAGACCCGAGGTTCCGGCCACTACTGGTGTGCGTTGATTAGCTTTATCTTTGCCTATCAGAATAATTTCAGCGATCTTGTCGCCTTTTTGAACAGTATTACCTAGCTGGCAGGTATAATTTATAAAACCCGGAGACGCATTGGTGACCGCGTCTATTTGCTCGAGTCTGGAAATATGCAGTTGAATATCGCGGGATTGCTTGTTGCCTGCAATCAGTTCCTGATTGATCAGGAACTGAATCAGGTTTTGAGAATCCATGTCTGCGAGGGTGTCATTGACATCAGCTTTTCCACGCAATTCCACAGTGGTGGAGAAGCAGGCAAGTGGGATGTCGTATTCAGTGAATTGCTTTTGCAGCCATATCCAAGGTTGGATATGTACGCCATCAAACGCATTCTGCTCCAAGACATCCTCTAGGATGACGACAGGAAAGTTCAGGCAGCTTGCCAACTGTTTTCCTGTTTCCTGCAGGTGATCCGAGCAATATATGTGTCCCAGAGCTTTTTTGTCGCAATGCAAATCCAGGACATAGTCTGCCTGCAGGGAAATTGACAGTATCAACTTATGCAGACACTGCAGTTCGGTTACTTCTGGAAGGTCGGAAACCTGTTGCAGAATGGCGGCTCGGATTCGCTCTTTGTTTTGGTTTCTATCATTGGATAACTGAGGTTTGACGGTTTCTACCAGAGATTCCAGATTCAGCTGAAAACCTCGGTTAAAATTCTGTCCATTCTCTCTGTTTAACCGGCCAAGAGTGTAGCCATAAAAATGCTGGTCGAGACCGATAGGGTTGGCGTAGGGCAGAATTCGGAAGTTGGCGATTAATTTGTTGTCAGCTTCCAGCTGTTCAAGTAGAGGTATTAAATGTTGTATGGTCAGTATTCCTGGCCATTCATCGGCGTGAAGTCCGGCCTGTATAAATACCACAGGAGCTGATGGGGCTGTGTTGAATTGATATTCAATCAGTTCTCTGTATGTACCGATCGAACTGTTTGGGATTGTATGATGTATGACCTGCATGTTTGTATTCCAGGAAAACCGATATCGTGTTTGGATGATACCGGTTGTTACTGTGTGCAGGGAAGTGATTGAGATGCTTTTGGTTTTGGCCTGGATGCTGGGTTTTGGGGATGGTGATTGAACGGTGAGAACAGGTAATGTCTGTATGTTAAGTAAGGTATTGTTATCTTCGGCAGTAAAAGCGATTGAGCAGCAGTGGGCGCAGAAATCAGGACAGTCAACCTATGTGTTGATGCAACGGGCCGGCGATGCGGCTTTTCAATTGATTCGACAACAGTGGCCGGAATTCTCCCGATTTTGTGTGGTGGCCGGAACGGGTAATAATGGCGGCGATGGTTATATTCTGGCCATGTTGCTCAGGCAGGCTGGGTTTATGGTAACGCTGATCAGTGCTGGTGAATCTCGTCAGGGAGGGGATGCAGAACGTGCTAAAGGTGAGTATTTGAAAAGCGGGGGAGTTACCGAGATGTTCTTTCCGGATGCATCGCAGCAGTATGATCTGATTGTTGATGCGTTACTCGGTACGGGGTTACACGGAGAGGTCAGGCCCAAATACGTTCCATTCATTAACTTTATCAATAACAGTCACAGTCCGGTGTTGTCGTTGGATGTACCAACTGGCGTCGATGCGGATCAGGGCAGTTTCAGCCAACATACCGTTCAGGCAACTGCAACGTTAAGTTTTATTGCTTACAAGCCTGGGTTGCTTAGCGGAAAGGCCAGGGCATATTGCGGAGACCTGCACCTGGCTTCCCTGGATGTTGACGTTTCATCCAGTCAAAGCGCTATGGAATATCGCCAGGGGATTCGTTTGAGCCAGTACCGTCGTGATCTGGCAAGCCATAAAGGTCTTTTCGGCTGTGTAAGTGTTGTTGGTGGGAGTAATGGTATGGGAGGGGCTCTGATTCTGGCAGCGGAAGCCGCTGCCTATATGGGAGCCGGTTGGGTAATGGCCTCAACGGATACCCAGCACCTGTCTGCGCTGTTAACCCGTAATCCCGCTATCATGGCCAGAGGCTGGGATGAAGCCGATAGCCTGGTGGAAAAAACGACCGTCGTTGTGGCCGGTACTGGCATGGGGAGGAATGAGTTTGCGACCCGTTACCTGGAAAAGTTGGTGTCACAGGCGCAGCAACGACGGTTGCCTGTCGTATTGGATGCAGATGGTCTGTTCTGGCTGGCACAACAACCGCGGGAATATGATTATTGGGTTCTGACCCCTCATGATGGAGAGGCTGCCCGATTGCTGGGCGTCAGTGTGTCGGAAATCCAGACTGACAGGGTTCATTGGGCAAGCGTGATTCAGAAAAAATATGGCGGCATTTGTGTGCTTAAGGGGCTGGGTTCGATTACTTGTGATGGTCAGAGAAGTGTGATCAATGGATCAGGTGATGCGGGGATGGCCAAGGCCGGATCAGGTGATGTGCTGGCCGGCATGATCGGTGGTTGGCTGGCCAGAACCGGACGCTTTGATATTGATGTTGTCAGCGAAGCGGTATGGATACATGGCCGCAGTGGCGAGTTCGCCGCTCTGAGGTTTTATCCAGAAAGCATGCAGGCAGGCGATCTTATCGCAGCCTTACCGGAAGTATGGCGCGATCAGTCGTTTGACTGATCAAATCTCGCCATGACTCAGTACTTCCCATAGTAGCCGCAATCCCAGGCTGATCAGCAGTACACCGAAAACACGGTCCAACCAGATTGACATTTGTTTCAGGCTGTTCAGCAGACGGGAATTTGAAAACAGGCTGGCGATCAGAAGGTACCAGAATGTGTCGATGGCTGCGGCGGTAAAGGCGTATATGAATTTTTCGCTGAGAAGACTGTCGGCGGAAATAAACTGGCTGAAGAGTGCAATAAAGAACAGTGCAACCTTGGGATTAAAAAAAGCAATGAAGAAGCCATTTCTGAACCCCTGATTGACAGACTCCGTAACAGCGCTGTGACCACCTTCAGTTTGGGCACTTTTGATGATTCCCAGGCTTTTAATGCCCAACCATAGTAAAAACAGGGCTCCAGCGACCTGTAAAGTATTAAATAACAAAGTTGAAGCGGTGATGATGATTGCAAGACTGCTCATTGATATGAAGGCGTAGATACCAATGCCCAGTCCATGACCAATTGCCGTCTTTATGCCGTTTTTGCGCCCACCTGATAAAGTGTTTTTGATCACGACCGCCAGACTGGGACCAGGCGACATCGCTCCCAAAATACAGATTGTGGTAATCGTTAACCAAGATGAAAGTGTCATTACAACGGTTTCTCCGGAAATTAGGCACTGTATTGTGAAATATTTACCGATGCTTTTAAAGCATCATTCAGGGAGGTTGACTGACCTTGAATCCTGATTAAATGGAGCGTAAAGAGAAAGAGACAATGGAAATTATTTTATCGGTCTGATCAGCTTTCGTTATATTATCAAACGCTGATGTCGATAGCTCACCGGTGCTGACTAACGGTGACTCCATGTAGAATCTCGGTTTGCCTCCCATAACTGCATATCGCCCTGGGTTTTACTGATTCAAACCAGAAAAATTAAAAGGACAGACTTACTCATGTTGCGCTGGATACAGGAAAAATATGACGGTATTGTTTTGGACAATGCCATCTGGATGTTGGTTTTGCTTGCCGTAGTAACAGCATTTATGGGGTATAGCGCCCGTAATTTTGAACTCGATGCATCGGCGGATACGTTGGTCCTGGAAGGTGATCCTGACTATCGCTATTTCCGTGAGATTTCTGAGCGCTATGGTGCCAGCAGTTTCATGTTTATGACGTACACTCCGCAGTCGGCTTTATTTTCTCCTGAGTCCCTCGCAGAGCTGACAAAACTACGTGACGAATTACGAAAAATTGATGGAATTCAGTCTATCGTCACCGTGATGGATGTACCGCTGTTGTCCAACCCGCCCGTACCGCTGGATCAATTGGTATCAAATATCAAGTCTCTTGAAGATCCGGAAACGAATATTGAAATGGCCAAGCAGGAACTCGCCAACTCCCCTCTCTACGTCAACCTGCTGCTCAACCTGGATTACAACACCACCGCACTGCAGATCAACTTCCCAGTGGATGAGGTGTTAAGTAATTTGCAGGACACTCGCCAAAAACTGTTGGATAAAAAATCTGATTCTGAATTGACCGGTGAAGATATCCGGCAATTGAATCAGCTGAACATCCTGATCAAGGAACGCAACAAGTTACTTACGAAAAAACTCAGCCAACAGATTGATCAGATCCGGGCCATTATGGAGAAGTACAAGGACCACGCTGAGTTGCATATTGGTGGGGTGCCTTTGCTTGCTGATGATATCGTCAGCTATGTTCGATCTGATCTGATGGTTTTTGGTCTCGGTGTACTGGTCCTGCTCATCATAACCCTGGGAATGATTTTTCGCCGTATTCATTGGGTCATTGTACCCATGGCGGCATGTGCCGATGTGGTTATCATTATGATGGGAATGCTGGGGTCTATGCACTGGCAGGTTACCGTCATTTCGTCGAACTTTATTTCGTTACTGTTAATTCTGACTCTGTCGATGACGATTCATTTGATCGTCCGTTATCGTGAGCTGTTAAAACGACATCCTGAATGGGAGCAGCGGGCAATTGTCAGCGCGACGGTTCGTCAGATCTTTATTCCCTGTCTCTACATGGCGCTAACAACTGGCGTGGCGTTTATCTCATTGATCGTCAGTGGAATCAGGCCCGTCATTAACTTTGGTTTAATGATGACCGTCGGTATTCTGGTGGCATTTTTGGTGGCTTTTACGTTCCTGCCTGCAATGATGATGTTGGTTGGTAAAGATGAGAGTGAAGCAAAAGATGCGAGCAATGTTCCGTTCAGCCAGTGGTTTGCCAACCTGACCATTCGTCATGGGACCAAAGTGCTGGTGGTCAGTGTTTTTGCGGCAGGAATGACTGTGATCGGCGTTTCCAGACTGGTGGTGGAAAACTCCTTTATTGATTACTTTGCTGAAGATACCGAGGTTTATCAGGGCTTAAGTGTGATCGATCAGCGTTTGGGAGGCACAACACCTTTGGATGTGTTGATTGATTTCCCCGGTACTGAAATTGTACCAAATAAAGCCGCAACCAAGTCCGATCAGAACAACGGTGATAATGATGGATTTGTCGATGAAGACTTTTTTGGTTCAATGGATGATGTTTCAGATTTTGAATCGGATTTTGGTGGCGATAAAGATCCGGAAAAATACTGGTTTACTGCTGATAAAATTGCTGTCATCAAACAAGTGCACAGTTATCTCGACAGTAATCCTGACATCGGCAAAGTCTTGTCTTTGGCGACGATGATTGAAATTGCGGAGTCATTTAACAACAACAAACCGATGACAGATGTTCAGTTGGCACTACTGTATTCTGTGATTCCCAAAGAGTTTAGAAGACTGGTCATTGATCCTTACGTGTCTGTCGAACATGGGCAGGCACGTTTTAGCCTGCGTGTCATTGACAGTAAAAAAGAGTTGAACCGCAATCAGCTGTTGAAACAAATCAAGCAGGATATAAGCGAAAAACTGGGCATAGCGCCTGAGCGGGTTCATCTCTCTGGTCTGATGGTACTTTACAATAATATGTTGCAGAGCCTGTTCAGCAGTCAGATAAAAACTCTCGGTCTGGTATTCGTGGCTATTATGTGCATGTTCCTGGTATTGTTCCGTTCATTGAAATTATCGTTGATTGCCATGGCTCCAAATCTTCTGGCGGCGACTTTTGTGTTGGGTATTATGGGGTGGGCGTCGATTCCTCTCGACATTATGACCATCACTATTGCCTCGATTACTATCGGCATGGCGGTGGACAACACTATCCACTATATCGTCAGATTCAGAGAAGAATTCCTACTGGACCATAATTACATGGCCACCTTGAAGCGTAGTCACTCAACGATTGGGCGGGCGATGTTCTATACCAGTCTTTCCATTATCATTGGTTTTTCCATTCTTGTTCTGTCGAGTTTCAGGCCGACGATTTACTTTGGATTTCTGACGGCACTGGCGATGTTCGTCGCTCTGGTAGGGTCGCTGACTCTGCTTCCGCAGTTGTTGATTTTATTCAAACCATTTAAATCTGATGCATTGACAAGATCTGTTGATCATTAACTGAGTAAGCAAGTGGAATGGGGTGTGGTTCTCTATACGTTGGGACTATTGGCTATCAAATTTTTAGCACCAGACCCGCTTGCAGCATAAGGTTCATAGGATTTATCCAGTCGGCCTAAGTAAACCAGGTCGACTGTTCTTCAATCAAAGCATTTGAAATCAGCGCGTCCTGGTTCACTCTGCATGTAGTTACTTATGCTGCATTTCAGCCTGATCACGGAAGGGCTGGAACAAAGTGTGTTCGTTTCTTTCCCTGGAATGATTATTTGTCTGAACGACCATTTGCCAGTTCCAGGCGACGATAAAAATCTCCCATGATTGTCTGATACATTTTGTATCCGAGATGTTGGTCTTCAACGCCTTTATCTATGCTCGGATTGTCATTGACCTCAATGACCATGACCCGATTTCCAGATTGTTTGATGTCCACACCAAATAAACCATCGCCCATACATCTGGCGGCTTTTACGGCAGTCTGAATGACTTTCTTAGGAACCTGATCAATGGAAAAGGCATCGGCAAGACCGGATTGATCATAGGCTTTACGGGCCCCGTGGTTGTATATTTGCCAATGGCCTTTGGCCATAAAGTAACGGCAGGCAAAAAAAGCCTGCTCGTTCAGCACGCCGATACGCCAGTCAAAGTCAGTGGGGACAAACTCCTGTATCAAAATAATCGCGGAGGACTCCAGCATCAGGGCCATTTTGGTTTGTAGCTCTTCGGCTGTTCTGGCTTTTTCAACACCAATGGAAAAGGCACCATCCGGAATTTTCACAATAGCCGGCAAACCAATCTGCTCGATAATCTTGTCTACATCAGGTAAACGATGTTTCATCAATAACAGTGATTTGGGGGTGGGGACTTTGTTTCTGGTTAGTACCTCATGGAGGTACACTTTATTGGCACAGGTCAGGATCGCTGAAGGAGAATCAATGACCACCAGATTGTTTCTTTCTGCAATCTGGGCGCAACGATAGGTATCGTGTGTGACCGATGTGGTTTGGCGAATAAACAACGCATCGTACTGAGGGATTCGATCCGCATCCCGGGTGGTAATGAAATCGACATCCAAACCCGTCTCCTTGGCTGCTTTTTCAAACAGTTTTAAAGCTCCTTGGTTCGAAGGTGGCAGTAGCTCGTCAGGATTGACCAGAATCGCCAGATCATACTGATATTTACGGGAACTGCTTTTACGCCACACTTTACGACTGAAAATATCAAGAGCATCGGCAAACAGTGTTTGCTGGTGATCGTCCAACTGGTCTATAGAAATGATAGAGACATTTTCCAGTGACCAGATGTTTTTGCTCAGTCGTTTAAAATGAGTTCTGAGTGCCGGAAAACGAAAGCGTTCAAACAAATGTCGGGTGAGTGCATTCAATTCTTTAACGGCGCTCTTACCGAAAAATATTTCCAGTTCAAACTGATGATCGTTAGCGTGGTGTTCAAGTAACTTTCCGAACTTTCGCTCCAGTACGTTGCCTTTTTCATAATTATGAAATTCTGTGATGGATCGTACCGATGGGAACGGCAGTTCACCTCGGGCCTCGGCCAATAATGAACCGTAATAGCCGCTACTCTGATAGCTGAAGTCCCGGCACAGGTTAATAACATAACCAATATCCGGTATCGGTGCTGCCAGATAATCGTTGATTTCGGTAACGTGCCTGTCTTGATAAAACGGTGTCCAGTCAGACAGTTGATCCACCAGGATCAATAGTGATTTCATAAGTATGCCTTTCAGTTAAAACAGATGAGCATAGTCCTGCTCCAGTTTTTCAAATGACAGATTGCCAATGAATTTACCGAAACTCAGCCATGCAGCCAGACCTCTGAAGTCTGAAAAATGGGGTGGAATAAACGAAGGAGCCATGATGGTCCCGTTGTCCAGCAGTTCAGTGTAGCTTTTAAAGTCGTCGAGATTGATCTTTCCGCACATCAGAATAGGTAATCGATCTATTCTGCCCAACTGTATTGCCACTCTAATCAGATTGTAGACCAGCACAAACCCCTTGATATAAGAGATATCTTTGGTGAACGGCAGACCGGTAGGAACGGAACCGCGAAACGCTCTGCTGGTAATAGTGAAAGCATCCGGAGCGGGGATACCTTTGTCGGTAAAATAACGATAAATCTCGACAAAATCGGCCCCGTCAGTGGCCATTGTGGCGGCTCGGATGCGGCTGACCAGTTTGCTCAGACGTTCGGGGGTAGAATGCAATGTGATAATTTCGGTTAATACTGCCAGGCCTTCCTGAGTAACGGTGGCTGAAGGTGTTCCCTTGGCAAGTGCTTTTAAATAAGGTTGGCTGAGACCGTTAAACGTCGTACCCAAATGAATCCAACCTTCGTGTACTTCGAGAATTTCCAGCTCTCTCATAGAGAACATGGCATCTTTGTTTATTTTGATGGTATCACTGCCAGCTGCGGCGTCAGAAACGATACCATCGCTAATCACTACTTTAACCGGAATACCTTTCATACTGGTGTTAAGTTTGTCTGCCAGTATGACAACGGCTTCTTCAGCAGTGAGGTTTTTTTCGTCCTGTGGCAGGAAGTCGTGACGCATACCTTCCAGTACTTTTTCCAGCATGATACCCAGTTCCGCCAAAGATGGTTCACCCGGATGAAAGACATCATGAGCACCTCCGTACAGCTCGGTGGACAAGGCATGAAAAGCTGGAGTTCCGCGCGCCTCAATCATCCTTAAAACAATTCTGAACTCACGACACATTTTGATGAGCAACGCACCGGCTGGATTGAGTTGTCCAAGCTTTTTGGAAATTTCAGTTTCCAGGGTAAAGAAATCATGTTGCAGCTGCTGGGGGTCATAGCCCAGGTTTTTGCTCAAGTAGGTATCTTTGTTGATTTCTGGCAACACTTTGCCTTCCTGCTTCAGGAACTCCTGCCGGATATTGGCCGGCCAATTGATAGAGTCGAGAATGCGAATCGGGCTCTGCAATGAATTGAGTTTTTCAGATAGTTCTTTGACGATCTGATTGAAATCAGTCAGTACGTTCATGGTGTACTCTACGACAGCGGTCAGTTTGGAAATTATCGGTTATTTTTTAAAAAAGGAAATAATTATTACTGAACTGGAGCAAATGCCAGGCTTATAATTTATTGGCTGATATTTCTGTTTTGGAACTTATATGGATGCTATCCGTGCCGCTGCCGTCAGCGACATTGCCAGTCTGGTCAGGCTGGAAAATATGGTGTTTGACAGTGATCGTCTGAATGCGAGGCGATTTCGTTATTTTCTCCACAATGATAAGAGTGAGTTATGGGTGGTTGGCAAGCCTGTGACCGCATATGCATTAGTGATGTTTCATCGCGGAACTGGTTTGGCCAGGTTGTATTCCATTGCGGTTCATCCCGATAACCGGGGGAACGGAATTGCTTCGCTTCTGCTGGATCACATCGAACAGAGAGTGCTTGCACGAACCAGTCTGGTGTTGCGTCTTGAAGTTAAGGTGGATAATGAAGCGGCCATTCGTCTGTATCAAAAACGTGGTTATAAAAAAGTCGCTGATTTGAGCCATTACTACGAGGATGGCACCGATGGTTTGAAAATGGAGAAGCGGCTTCAGCCTATTGTCAAAGTGCCGGATAACGTTTGTTATTACCCTCAAAGTACTCCATTTACCTGTGGTCCGGCTTCTCTTCTGATGGCCATGCACAGCCTGAAACCAACAGTGACCATCAGCACTATTGAAGAGTTAAACATATGGCGGGAGTCAACGACTGTGTACCTGACGACCGGCCATGGCGGCACCTCCCCACAGGGGCTGGCGCTGGCAGCAAAAAGTCGAGGTTTCGACGTGGAATTGTGGCTTTCGTCAACGGAGGTGCCATTTTTAAATTCTGTGCGGGACGCACATAAGAGAGAGGTGATGACATTGGTGGCTGAGGACTTTGATCGCCGCTGTCAGCAACAGGGGATTGTTCCACAGCCTTTTCCGGCCAACCTCGACAAAATTGAAGAAACATTGCGTGATGGTGGCCGGATTTTATTGCTGATCAGTACGTATCGTTTGAATCGCAATAAAGCACCTCACTGGATCTGGTTGGTTGCCATGAATGATGAATATGCTTTTGTGAATGATCCGGATATCGATGACGACCAGGACAGCTTCGATAATTCTTTTGTGCCAATCTCCAGACTCAACCTGAACAAAATGATGCAGTATGGTAAAAATCAGCTAAAAGCAGCCGTGATTCTTAGGTCGGCAATTGGAACCTGATTGGGGTGAAGAGGCCCGAACCATTCGGTTTGGGCCTGGAGGTGCTGTTATTCGAGGGCGAACTGATCAGCCTGGATGGCCGTCAGCGCGATGGTGTAGACAATGTCCTCAACCAATGCACCCCGGCTGAGGTCGTTTACCGGTTTTTTCAAACCCTGCAGCATCGGACCAATACTGACAACGTTGGCACTTCGCTGCACTGCTTTATAGGTTGTGTTGCCGGTATTCAGATCCGGGAATACAAATACTGTGGCTTTTCCGGCGACCGGGCTGTCCGGTGCTTTTGATTTCGCCACACTGGAGATTGCTGCAGCATCGTACTGAAGTGGCCCGTCGATAATCAGATCAGGCCGTTTTTCTTTGGCAAGACGAGTGGCTTCACGCACTTTTTCGACATCGGTACCGGAACCTGATCCACCCGTGGAGTAACTGATCATCGCGATGCGCGGTTCAATACCAAATGCTTTGGCGGAATCCCCAGATTGGATCGCAATGTCTGCCAGCTGTTCTGCGGTTGGGTCAGGATTGACCGCGCAATCGCCGTAGACAAGTACCTGGTCAGGCAGCAACATGAAGAAGATCGATGAAACCAACGCGGCATCGGGCTTGGTTTTGATCAGCTGCAGGGCCGGACGAATGGTATTCGCGGTAGTATGAACCGCTCCACTGACCAGACCATCCACTTTATTCTGTGCCAACATCATCGTGCCTAATACCACGGCATCTTCCAGCAGGCTTTCAGCCATCGCTTCTGTCATCCCTTTGGCCTTACGTAGTTCTACCAGTGGGGCAACATAATGGCTGCGGATACTCTCCGGATCGATGATTTCCACCCCATCGGGGATTTCATAGCCCTGACTGCCGGCAAGACGTTGAATTTCCTGTTCCCGACCTAGCAGTACACACCGGGCAATACCCTTGCTGGCAGAAATACAGGCCGCCTGGATCGTTCTTGGCTCTTCACCTTCAGGCAGGACAATGCGCTTGTGCGCGTGGTTGGCACGTTTTACCAGTAAATGGCGGAAAGCCGGTGGCGACAATCGTACTTCATGAGGCAGTTTTCCACGTTCAGCCAGCCATTCAGTTTCCAGTGACTGGGCCACTGCATCCATAACTGCTTCCATCCGGGTGACATCGTCGGCCGGTACTTCTGTACTCATTTCATTAAGCAGTTGGGCTGTGACAAAGGTATTGGTACTGGTGAGCATGATCGGCAGGCCAGTATTGATAGCACTTTGGCACAAATCAAAAATACGGCTGTCGGGTACCAGATCCCCAGTAAACAGAACACCAGCCAACGGCACACCATTCAGTACAGACAGTGACGATGCGATGAAAATATCCTCACGATCACCAGGGGTTACCAACAGAGTTCCGGCTTTCAAGGTGTGTATCATGTTTGGCACGGTACGCGCTGCCAGAGTGATCGAATTTACCCGGCGTTCGCGATAGTTGCCTTCAGAAATAATTCTGGCACCAAGATGACTGGCGATGTCAAAAGTTCTGGGGGCAACGAGAATGGGATTCCAGTGTATGATGCCCAGGCAGCGAAATGTTGGGTTATCAAATACCGGTAACTTGCGTTTCACGTCATCCAGGGTGTATTCCCGCACCTCAATGTTTTCTTCCTCATCCCGGGCCTGTACCTGCTGATGATCCACTGGTGGTGCGCCGACTTTGTTAAGAATACATCCGAGCAGTTTCGGGTTAGTCAGGCCACCAAACAGACTGGCGGTCATTTTGATCCGATCATTCAGTTGGGCTGATGAGTATTGGTTTTTGGCTGCCACCAGAATAATGTCACTGTTAAGTGTTTTGGCAATGACGGAATTTAGCCGGGCAATATAGTCTTCGTTGACCAGAGGAACCAACCCTTCCACAACCACTACATCAGCGTCCTGGGCTGACTGTTGGTAGATACTGATGATTTCTTCCATCAGTTGATCTTCATGACCCAACGCCATTTGTTGTTGGGCATAAGTGAGACCTAATGGGGTTGCGGGTTGCAGTCCCACAGTTTCACGAATTAAATGGGTGGAGCGTTCCGGCCCGATATCCTTACCAAATACCTGGGCAATCGGTTTGCAAAAGGCAACTCTGACACCTAAACGATCAAGGGCGCGAACCAGACCCAGACAGACTGAAGTCAGACCTGTACCAGATGTCGTGGGCGCGATAAAAAAACTATGCACTTAACGTTTCTCCAACTTCTATTTGGTTAATCTCAGACAATCCATAGCAATCATCAGTTCTTCGTTAGTTTGAATGACAATTGCGGGAGTACTGTCGGCCTTGGTGATCAGGCCATTACTCTGTTTGCCGTTTTTCTGGTTGTATTCCGGCTCTGCTTCAAATCCCAGAATGGCCAGATTCTTGAGCGCCTGAGCCCGTACCGGTTCAGAGTTCTCGCCGATACCGCCGGTAAAAATGAGTGCATCGAGGCGGGTCAACGATGCAGCGAGACCGGCAATTTGCCGTGCCAAACGGAAACAGAAGACATCAATCGCGAGGCCTGCCTGCTGGTTACCGCTGTCTCGTGCCTCGACCAGAGTACGCATGTCGTTACTTATGCCAGACAGTCCCAATAATCCGGATTCTTTATTTAACATGTTGGTGATCTGTTCAATTGACCATGACATTTTCTTCGCCAGGAACTGATGCAGGCTTGGATCCACGTCTCCGGAACGGGTTCCCATCATTAAGCCTTCGAGAGGCGTCAGTCCCATGGTTGTGTCAACGCAATGCCCATTAATCACGGCCGCCGCACTGCATCCATTTCCCAGGTGTGCGCTGATAACCTGGTGATCATTGGGGTCCAGGCCCAACTGCTGAACCGCTTCGTTAACCACATAGCGGTGGCTTGTACCATGTGCACCATAACGACGAATGCTGTGATCTTTATAGAGATAGTAAGGAATGGGATAAAGGTACGCTTTTGGTGCGAGCGTCTGATGGAAGGCGGTGTCAAAAACCATCACCTGTGGCAGGGCCGGGAACAAGGTGCTGATGACCTTGATTCCGAGCACAGCAGCGGGATTATGCAATGGCGCAAAATCGTTATACTGTTCCAACTTGCTCAGGTTTTCCGGGGTCACGACGATGGAGTCTGAAAAGGCTTCACCACCGTTTACAACCCGGTGCCCAACCACGGCGACATCCTCAAAGCTCAGACCGAAATCTGCCAGGGAATTACATAAAGTACTGATGGCAGTTTCGTGATCAGCTGAGGGAATTTGTTTAGTGGTTTTACTGGTCTGAGTTTTAAAGGTAATTTCGGCATCTACCTGCCCAAGTCTTTCGGCAATACCGGAAAGCAATAAATCATGAGATTCGGCGTTGAATATTGAAAACTTAAAAGATGAGCTACCGCTGTTGAATACCAATACCTGTTGGCTCATTAATGTATTCCTTAGTCTTGATACAGAAGGCAGCCGCCTAGGCGACTGATGAGTTATGTAGAGCGTCTGGGATGAAAATTTTTCCAGAGTGATCCACTGATGAATATACAATCAGTATAGTATAGGTATGGGAAGCAATCTCAATAGTGACATAAGGCAAACGATGACCAGACTGACAGCCATATTTTTATTTTTGACAGCCTGTTTTTCCGGAGTCTGGACTCAGGCCATGTCTTATACCGGTTATATGATTCAGGGCGGACATATATATGGTCATACTGAGGTGGGAGCGGTTGTCCGCTTTGATGAACGGAATATCCCGGTCAATGCACGAGGCCACTATTTTATAGGATTTGGCCGGGATGAAACGCCGCAGCATACACTGACCATTACGTTTCCGGATGGCAGGACGGAAAATTCGGACATAACACTGGAACCGGGAACATTCAATATACAGCGATTGACCGGCATTGCTCCGAATATGGTCAATCCTCCCGAAGCAGTGAAGGCACGCATTGTTCAGGAAGCTGAAGAGGTCTTTGAGGTCCGGTCAGTTTATCGAGAAGACGACGCTTTTCTTCAGCCATTTATATGGCCACTGTTTGGACCGGTTACCGGTGTTTATGGTAGCCAGCGGTTTTACAACGGTGAACCTAAAAACCCTCATTTTGGTGTGGATGTCGCCCGTCCGATTGGAACGCCCGTGTATGCGCCAGCCAACGGTATGGTTGTGCTGGCAGAGCCGGATTTATATTTCAGCGGTGGTACGGTCATTATTGATCATGGATATCGGTTGAGTTCCACATTGATGCACCTCAGTGAGGTCTCTGTGCAAAAGGGGCAGCAGATTGTTCAGGGTCAGATGATCGGTCGTGTTGGCGCTACCGGTAGAGTCACAGGCCCTCATCTTGACTGGCGTATGAACTGGCTGGATGTGCGCATTGATCCAACCTATCTGGTTCCCGATATGAAAGATATTTGCGATGTGCAAGATTTTCAGAAGAGCAAACAGAATGTAATTCTGATTCATGGCCTGGGGCGAACAAGTCGTTCCATGCAGTCGATGCAGCACTTTTTACAGGACCAGGGCTACAATGTCTGCCGTATCGATTATCCCTCCCGGGAGTACCCTGTTGAAGCGCTGGCCTCTTATCTGAGCAATTCGATTGCGCGTATAGAACGCTATAACACCCAGCCCATTCATCTGGTGACTCATAGTCTTGGTGGTATTCTGGCCCGATACAGTCTGCAGTATATGTCTCTGCCGGCGGGCAGTCGTATTGTGATGCTGAGTCCACCGAATCATGGTAGCGAAATCATTGATCGCTTTCAGAGCTGGAAGCTGTTCAGTCGGATTATGGGGCCAGCTGCCTTGCAATTGTCTACTGCTACAGACAGCCTTCCAAATGTAATTCCGGGAATTAGTGCCGAGTTCGGTATTATTACCGGTTCTGACAGCTCTGATCCCTGGTTCAACTGGTTGTTTGATGAAACCACGGATGGAAAGGTAACCGTGACCTCGGCAAGGCTCGCAGGTATGAAAGACTTCCTGGTGTTGCCGGTGGGGCACACCACGATCATGAATAACCAGCGGGTTCAAAAGGAGACTCTGTTCTTTTTGCGTCATGGTCGTTTTAGGCCGGATTCATAACTATCAGGCTTAAACTTATTATTTTGCTCCAAAAAAGTGCCATGCAGTTCTATTTTTGTGCACAAATAGGCGGTGGTATGAATTTATAAGGTAGCTAATATTCCTAAGCTCTTGTTTTCCTGAAGTAAAAAAGGAATAGTTGGCATGATCCCGAACATTTCATGTTCGTGAATATATGGCTTTTGGGTCTGTAGCGTGTGCAGATAAAAGCTAAAAAGCACTGAAAAATAACAATAATAGTCATGCTGACAAGCTGAACATAATGTCTGAAAGACTTATCAGGTAACGTTCCTCAATTTGGTTTTTTAATGCCCAGATTACAACTTCGGAGCGATGCTTGCAGGTATGTTGCTTTCAATGATCAGCAGAGTAGCTGTATTCAGATTTTCACCCAAATAATGAGAGGCAGAATATGAAATTAAATGCTCGTAAGTCGCTGTTATCGCTCACAATTGCCGGGGCATTATGCAGTTTGTCTATGGCGTCCTTTTCGGAAGTAAAAGTTGGATTCCTTGGGGGATTTACCGGACCGATTGAGAGTTTGACGCCACCGATTCTGAGTGGTGCACAACTGGCCGTGAGTCATATTAACTCTCAGGGGTCACTGCTGGACGGTCAGATTTTGGTAATGCCGACCGCGGATACGACCTGTGTTGATGCATCAGCTGCTTCCAATGCCGGCGATCGTTTGGTCAATTCTGAAAAAGTGGTAGCTGTCGTTGGTGCATTATGTTCCGGAGCAACCATTGCTGCCGCTAACAATGCGGGCATCCCTGGTAATGTGCTGATGGTGTCACCGGCCTCCACATCTCCGGCGTTGACAGATTTGAAAGACAACGATCTGGTCTTCAGGACGGCCCCTTCTGATGCTTATCAGGGGGAAGTAATGGCCCGGTTGCTGAAATCAAAAGGCATTGATGAAGTTGCCATTACTTATGTGAACAATGATTACGGCAAGGGATTCGCAGATGCGCTCGCTACTGCATTTGAAAAACTCGGTGGTAGTGTAGCTGCCAAAGAAGCTCATGAAGATGGCAAGGCTGACTATCGTGCTGAACTGGGATCTTTGGCCTCGACCGGTGCTCAGAATCTGGTTGTTCTGGCATATGCAGATGGTTCTGGGCAAACCATTTTGCGTCAGGCCATTGAAAGTGGCGATTTTAGCTTGTTTGTGGGTGGTGACGGGATGGTTGGTGATGCCCTCATTTCTGCACTGGGAGCTGATGCTCTGAAAGGTATGATAGCAACCAAGCCGGGGACTCCTGACGCGCCGGGGACAACTGCATTTTCTAAACTTGCGTCTACAGTCGTGGGTTTCGATCCGAAAGCCGTTTTCGCGGCCCAGGCTTATGATGCAGCATTTTTAATCGGTCTGGCGATTGAAGAAAAAGGTTCTGCTGATCGGGAAGGTATGTCTGAAGCGCTGCGTAAAGTAGCCACTGCTCCTGGTGAAATCATTTTGCCTGGAGAATGGGCCAAAGCTAAAAAGCTGCTTGATGAAGGTAAAGATATTAACTATCAGGGTGCAGCCGGAAATCATGAATTTGATGCCAATGGCGATGTTCCAGGCGTTATCGTAGAGATGGGCATCAAGAACGGTAAGTTCGTTGAGCTGGGCCAGCTCAAATAATTGTTTCTATAATAACCATTTGCGGTATTTGCCGGGAATGATTCATGCCCTGCCTGGGATCAATTGGTATGTGTCTGAATATTCGGATACCGGCTGGTCCAGGGCAGGTTATTGAAACTATCGTTTTTGGGGCACCCTGGCATGGTGTCTCGGGTTTACCCGATAGATAAAAGCTCATATCTATCGAACATTATCAACAGCTGTGTGAATGCTTATCTCACGCTGCTGAATTCATTCAGGTTTCTCAGGTTGTGTTTTGTTATGTGGTTAGTTAATTATGCTGAATGGAGGATGGATGGAATCCGTTATTGAAGTAAATAATGTCTCCAAATCATTCGGCAAACTCAATGTTATCAATCAGTGCAGCATTCAAGTTGAAAAAGGAAGCATTACTGGGTTGATCGGTCCAAATGGTGCGGGTAAATCCACCCTTTTCAATATAATAGCTGGTGTTTTTCCTCCCGACTCGGGTCGAATTGTGTTTGATGGTGAAGATGTCACCGGATTACCATCGAATCAGTTGTTTAGCCGAGGGTTGTTGCGAACATTCCAGATTGCTCATGAGTTTTCTCATATGACTGCGCTGGAAAATCTGATGATGGTACCCTCCGGTCAATTGGGTGAAAACCTGTTGAATACCTGGTTTAAGCCTTCTCTTGTCCGTAGTCAGGAGCAGGAAGTACGACAAAAAGCACTGGATGTAATCGATTTTTTGAAGCTGGAGCATGTCAAAAACGAGTTGGCAGGCAACCTGTCCGGTGGCCAGAAAAAGCTGCTTGAGTTAGGCCGGACCATGATGGTTGATGCACATGTTGTATTACTGGATGAAATCGCTGCCGGTGTAAACAGGACTCTGTTGAAAGACCTCAACGATAATATCCTTCGTCTGAACCGGGAGTTGGGTTATACCTTTTTGGTGATTGAACACGACATGGATATGATCGCGAAACTGTGTAATCCGGTCATTGTATTAGCCCAGGGTAGTGTCATGGTGGAGGGAACTATTGAAGAGATTCAAAGTAATCCGGAAGTCATCGATGCGTATTTTGGCACAGATGTAAGTTGAGGCAGGCATGGCGGTACTAGAAGTAAAGAATATCCATGGCGGTTATGGTGGAATGAACATCCTCAATGGTGTCGATATCTCGATAGAGCAGGAGCAAATTGGTGTGATCGTAGGCCCCAACGGTGCGGGGAAGTCCACTTGCTTAAAAGCCATTTTTGGTTTGTTGAATGTGACAGAGGGGTCAATCAGACTGAGAGGAGAAGAAATCAGGAATGCGGCGCCAGAAGAACTTGTTCGTAAAGGAATGGCGTTTGTGCCTCAAGAAAAAAATGTGTTTGTCAGTTTGACCGTTGAAGAAAATCTGCAAATGGGCGCTTTTTCCAGAAAGGATGATTTTCGTCATATGCTGGAACGAGTGTACGAGTTTTTCCCGCCTCTTAAAGAGAAGCGTCATCAGGCGGCCGGTGAATTGTCCGGTGGGCAACGACAAATGGTTGCCATGGGAAGAGCCTTGATGATTGAGCCCAGTGTGTTGTTGTTGGATGAACCGACAGCAGGCCTTTCGCCTTTGTTCATGAATGAGATCTTTGATCGCATTATCACTATCAATAAAGCCGGTGTTGGCATTTTAATGGTTGAGCAGCATGCCAGGCAGGCTTTGAAGATAGCTCATAAAGGTTTTGTGCTCGCGGGCGGAATGAATCGTTTTACGGATACAGGCCATAATCTGATTCATGACCCTGAAGTCGCCAAGAGTTTTCTGGGCGGTTAACCTTTCATCATGCATTTTTATGATACGCGTCGCGAACAGGTATACCTAAATCGCGCCGCAGGAGTATTACGTTGAACGAGCTGGTTTTTTTCATCAATAAAGTCATTATTTCTGGAGCTGTGATTGGCTCCATTTATGCTATGGGTGCGATTGGTGTCACTCTGATATACAGCATTCTGAGGTTCTCGCATTTTGCTCATGCCGATTTTATGACCTTGGGCGCATTTATGACCTTCGTACTGACTACTATGTTTCCTCATGCGGGGCCAGCCATTGGGTTACCAACGGCGTTCGTCATGATGCCTGTTGCCATGGTGATTTGTTCGGCAGTTGCTGTTGGGGTCGATAAGACCTTTTACAAACCGTTACGAATGCATAACGTCAAACCAATTGTGCTGGTGATGGCGTCGATCGGGGTCACGTTGATGCTGCAGGGGTTGATTCGGTTGTTTGCAGGCACTGGCTCCAGAAATCTGTACATCGATGACAGCAAAGAAATCTTTCGGCTGAGTCTGCCATTTGATTTGTCTTCCAGGCAGATCACCATTACAGAGCCCCAGTTGTTATTGTTTCTGGTGGTCATCGTGGCGGTGGTTTCGCTCCATTTGTTCCTCACCCGAACCAGATTGGGGAAGGCTATGCGGGCGATGTCGGATAATCCGGATCTGGCTCGGGTATCCGGAATTAACACCAATGCCGTCGTGGCAATTACATGGGTCATTGCGGCTTGTCTGACAACCGCTGCAGGGACTTTATTGTCTCTGGATGTGGCACTCAAGCCTGATTTGAGTTTCTTGATTCTGTTACCGATATTCTCAGCAACAATCGTTGGGGGGGTCGGTCATCCTTATGGTGCAGTTGCGGGTGGTTTTGTGGTTGGATTTACCGAAACGCTGGCAGTGTTTAACTGGGGTGTACTGTTTCGGCCTCTCAATGAACATCTACCGGAATGGGCACAGTTGCCGACCAAGCTGGCTTTTGTTCCAACTGAATACAAAATCACCATTCCATTTTTTATCCTGGTTGCTATTTTGATCTGGCGACCTACCGGTTTGTTTAAAGGTAAAGTGCTGTGAAAGATCATTCCCTGAAACGCGAAGTACTGTTGTTTTCCGGATTGCTGTTGTTGGTGTTGCTCATAATGTCTGTTATGGGAAGTGCCTATGGAATAAGGATGCTGGTCGAAGCTGCATGCTATTCTCTGATTGCCCTGGGCCTGACCATGCAATGGGGATATGCCGGTTTATTTAATGCCGGAATATTGGGGTTTATTGCGGTTGGTGGGTTCATGTCTATGTTGTTCAGTTATCCGGTCAACGAGGATTTCTGGCATTCGGATATGCCGGCTCAGTTGGGGATGGTGGTGCTCAAGGCCGCCGTTGGTATTGCAATTATTTACGCATTGGCGAAATCCGCTCGTTGGGGGATGCCCAAGAGGCTTCAAACGCCTTTGCTGGTGATTGTATCGGCAATCGTTTATCTGATGCTGGTGAATATCCTTGATCCAGTTACCCGAACTATTGAATCCGAGGCTGGTTTTATTGGTGGATTTGGGTTTCCGGTCTGGACGGGCTGGACGGGCTGGATCGTTGGGGGAGCCCTGGCGGGCACCATTGCTTATTTCATTGGTCACATATGCCTGGGGTTGAGAAGCGATTATCTTGCTATTGCCACTTTGGGTATAGCTGAAATTATCAAAGCGTTTCTGAAAAATGCTGACTGGCTGACACGAGGAATTTTAACAGTGTCGCCTTTGCCCTGGCCCGTGCCGGAACCTGTTGATGTCGGTTTTGTATTGGCACGTGCTCTTTATTTGTCAGTGATTGTATGCCTGATTGTTGTGACTTACTTTTTGTTGCAGCGGGCGCTACATTCTCCATGGGGGCGAATGATGAGAGCCATTCGCGATAACGAGATTTCATCGTTAGCAATGGGTAAAGATGTCAATAAAAGACGTTTGCAGGTATTTGTGCTAGGGTCTGTCTTAATGGGAATAGGTGGTGCTGCGCTCACCACATTTAACGGTATCTTTGATCCGTCTGGTTTCATTCCATTGAATCACACATTTCTGATTTGGGTCATGGTGATCCTGGGGGGGGCTGGCAATAACAGAGGTGCTATCTTTGGAGCCGTGTTTGTATACATTATCTGGACCATGTCAGAGCCGGTTGCGCTGGTTATATTTGATCTGGTTCGGGATTTAGGAGAGAAATGGTTTTCCTGGCAGGCGCCGGCTGATCTTGACAGTAGAGCATTACAAGCGAGGGTGTTTGTGATTGGCTTGATAATCACGATGGTGTTGCGCTATGCCCCTAAGGGGTTGATACCAGAGAAGATCGCTCAACACAGTTAGTTATTCTATGGATTGTGGCCTGGGCGGGGAGGGAATTGCCCAGGCATACAGATAGATGTTTAATCGGGAATTTCGTAGTCAAAAACCGGAACCCAGTCATTCCGTCCAGGTAGGCGTTCCCAAACACTGCCGACTTCTGACTGATCGAGCAGTTCCTTAATCGTTTTGTCCAACCTGACCATCGAGTCTAATGGTGCAACCAGAGCGGCATCTTCGCTCATGAGAAAATCGTCTGTTTCCATTCCGCTGTAAAATCTGAAACCGGTATCGTTGGCATGCTGGGGCGTTTCTTTATAGAAAAAACGGATGGGCATCGGGCGTTCATTTAAAATAAGGCTGGATGCTAAGCACAAATAACCTTGCCCTTGTGTTTCTGCTGCGCTTTGGGCCATCTTGTCCTCAATGTTATGATGAAAAAGGGCGCGCATTGTATGCAAACAGAATAGTGATCTCTAGCTTTTTTTTACGGTTTTTTAAGGGTTTTTAAGCACTCTCAGTCAAATCAATAACTTAGCTTTTATGTGTTTCAGCTATAGGCAATTTCATTGATTTATCTTATGGATGGAGGCGGCTAAAATGTGAAAACTTTAAGAATTCTATTCTCTTACAATGCAAAACCTCCGCAAAAAAGATTTTTCGTCTAAAATGGAAAGATCTTGAAGTACATATGATGCAGCCATTAATTTTTAACCTGGCTTGTAGTCTTTAACTATGAGTAATGAAAAAGGGGGGACCCCCTAGAGGAAAGTCAATGACGGAACTTGAAAAGCTTGAGCAGGCAATCGTTGAAGCTGAAGAACGTAAACGAGAATATATTAAAAGCAACCCAGCCGGAGAAGGAGATAAAGCAACCAAAGTCGCTTTGTATACGGAAGTGGAACAGGCCAGAAAAGCATTAAGGGCCTATAAGATCCAGCACAATCTTATTTAACTAAGTTCAAATGTTCTGCTTTTCCTCTCTGTTCAACACTAGCGAGCTTCCCGGACGGGAAGCTCATCTGAGATCACACTAGTCTGTATATTTTTCAAAAACCAGAGTGGCGTTGGTTCCGCCGAAGCCAAAGCTATTACTCATCACGCGTTGTAAGGACACATTTTCCCTGGTTTTGGTAACAATATTGGCATTTTGAGCGTCTTTATCCAGCTCAAAAATATTGGCAGAGCCGGCAATGAAGTTGTTTTCCAACATCAGTAGCGAATAAACCGCCTCTTGCACCCCTGCTGCGCCAAGGGAGTGACCGGATAGGCTTTTGGTTGAACTCATCGCAGGCATATCATTTCCGAAGACTTCCATAATTCCCTGCAGTTCCGCCAAATCCCCTGCTGGGGTGCTGGTTCCATGAGCATTAATGTAGTCGATCGGCCCATTAACCGTGGAAAGCGCTTGACTGACACACCGGATCTGGCCCTCGCTGGCTGGAGCTACCATGTTGTAACCATCAGATACTGCTCCGTAACCGACGACCTCAGCATATATTTTTGCGCCCCGTTTTTTGGCATGTTCGAGTTCTTCCAATACCAGGATACCGCCACCACCGGCAATAACAAAACCATCGCGGGCCGCATCATATGCGCGTGAGGCTATTTCAGGGGTATCGTTATATCCAGTGGACAACGCACCCATGGCATCGAACATGCACGAGAGTGTCCAGTGTTCTTCTTCACCGCCACCGGCAAACATAATGTCCTGCTTGCCCATTTGAATCAGCTCGTAAGCGTTTCCAATACAGTGAGCGCTGGTTGCACAGGCAGAGGAAATGGAATAGTTAACCCCACGTATTTTGAACGGTGTTGCCAGGCAGGCTGAAACGGTAGATCCCATGGTTTGGGTAACGCGATATGGGCCCACCCGTTTCAGACCGCGTTCGCGCAGTATGTCTGCAGCTTCGATTTGATTGGATGATGATGCCCCACCCGAGCCGGCGATAATACCAGTACGCTCATGACTGACCATTTCAGGAGGAAGCCCGGCATCGGTAATTGCCTGCTGCATGGATACATAAGAATATCCTGCTGCATCCCCCATGAAGCGGTAGGTTTTCCGATCAATGTGTTCTGTCAGATCAATGTTGGGACGCCCTCTAACATGAGATCTCATTCCCACTTCTTTATATTCTTCACTAAATGTGATACCTGACAGCCCTTGTTTCAGGCTGTCTGTCACTGTTTGTTTGTCATTTCCCAGGCAGGAAACAATACCCATACCTGTGATTACAACGCGTCTCATGTTTTTAAATCCATCTGTTCAGGTTTAAACAAGCCAACCCGAAGGTCTTTGGCGCTGTATATTTCTTCTCCATCAACCTCCAGGACCGCATCAGCAATACCCATAACCAGTTTGCGGGCAATCATGCGTTTGATGTGAATTTTGTAAGTAACTTTTTTCGCTGTTGGCATGACCTGACCGGTAAATTTTACTTCTCCAGCACCGAGTGCTCTGCCACGACCAGGATTACCGGACCATGCCAGGAAGAAACCAACCAGTTGCCACATCGCATCCAGTCCCAGGCAGCCGGGCATTACTGGATCTCCAGGAAAATGACAGTCGAAAAACCACAGGTCCGGGGTAATATCAAGTTCAGCAATTATTTGCCCCTTGCCATATTGACCACCTTCAGACGAGATCAGGTTGATCCGGTCCATCATCAACATATTGCCAACCGGGAGCTGTGCATTGCCGGGACCAAACATCCTCCCGTAACCACATTCCAACAGTTCTTCTTTCGTTAATGAACTTGGTTTTTCTACCATTTGGTTTCCTTTTACATAATTTAGTGTCACGTGACCCTCATGCTTTGTGCGTCTAATTGTCCGTGGAAGCCGTGTTTGCCTGGCTTGCTACAGCATGACATCAGCAGCCTGAAATTACGAAACCGACCTCACAAGATAGGTATGTCCCGACGATATCGGCCGGTTACGAAAACAACCGGGGTCAGGAAAGTAATTGACCAATCAGTTTTATTGCTGGTCACACTTTAAGCGGTTGTTGGGCGCCGACAATACCGGAAGGCTGAAGCCGATTCCAGCGATAATGCCGAAAATACATACTGGATTTAGGGTTTATCAGGCCGGGATCAATGCTTGTGATGATTTCATTGCCCGGCCTGGCTCATTGTTGTTAAAAACTCAGAGATATATTTTTGTGGCTGGAGAGACAGACAGCGATTTTTTTCGCCATAGCTGTCTCCAGTTTAGGTTGCTGACGAAGGCCTACATTCTGACGGAGCGCAAGTTCGAATGCATTTAATGCAGGCGATAGTTGCTTGTAGCCCGCTTCCCGCCAAGGGAACTGTTGTTGATATAGTTCCAGTGCATGATTGAGTTGTTCTTGTCCTTTATCTCTATCAGGTATCTCGCTTTTCAAGGCTTTACGAGCTTTATACAGAGCCGACTTGATGCGACTGGTACCTTCAATGCTGGCAACAGCGTTTTCTGTCTTTTGAATTTGAGTGATGGCTGAGTCAGGATCCTCTCTTCCGATGACTTCCTTGAGCCCCAAAAGGTCGGTTTTGAGAGTTTCATACTCATCGTACTGTTGTAGTGTTTTAGCTATCTTTGAAATCGTTTCGTACGCTGTGTCTGAGTTATTGTGATATCGGTTAACTGCCTGGGTATGTGATTTGGTTAAATCAATGAATTTTTCGTGGCGCTCAGACCAGTCATCCGGAATAAGTTTTTGCAAACGGTCTATTTCCTGTTCTGCATCTGTGATTTGAGACTTTAGTTGATTCACCTGTGTCATCTCTGGCTGATTTTCTCCCTGAATACGTTTGATATCCTGTTTTAGCTGCTCAATCCGGGTCGTCGCTCGTTGTTGTGCACTTTGTATGTCCCTGACTTGGTGGTGGAGTGAGGCATATTCTGTTTCGTATGTTTTAAGGGCAAGTTCAGCTTCCTTGATGTTTGTTACCAGAGTAGTGATTTTTTTGATAGCTTCATAACTTTGTATCAGATCATCACGGTAGTTTTCCGGAAGGAATGTCATATCAAGATTTTCCATACGTTCCACTTCTGTAAACAAAGAATTATCCGGAGCCAGATAGGATCGAATCTGCTGTTCATCAATGCAGGACTGCAACCGGGGGTTCATTGGTGGTGGCGCGTTCTCGGATGTTAAAAATGTTCGGTTAGGAAGATAATTAACAAGAGGAGGGACCAATCCTACGATGAGCAAGGTTAAAAGCTGCAGGCTGATAAACGGAATCACGCCTTTGTAGATATCAAGTGTTTTTACTGCAGCAGATGCAACGCCTCGTAGATAAAACAAGGCAAAACCAAATGGAGGTGTCAAAAAAGATGTTTGCATATTGATGCCGATCATGACTCCTAACCAGACTGCAGTCACATTTGCATCGGTGGCTGACAATAAAATAGGGGCAACAATTGGCACGACCACAACCGCGATTTCAATAAAGTCGAGAAAGAAGCCGAGGATAAAAATCACAACCATTACCACTATAAATTGAGTCCAAAACCCTCCTGGCATACTGGTCAGAAAGTGTTTTACTAATTCCTCTCCACCAAATGCGCGAAAAGAGGAAGTCAGCATGGCGGCCCCAATGAGAATAATAAATACCATGCTCGTGGTTTTGACTGTTGCGGTCATCACTTCATGCAGTGTGTTGTCAACGCGATGAATTCGAACAATTGCCCATATTAGAGCGACTATCATTGTTGAAACGGCAATAGCCGCTAGCACCAGACCCATCGCTTCTGCATCAGATTGAATACTTTTTATGTTCAATTGCCAGACTGATAACAGTCCCAGAATCACTATCGTAGAAATTAAACCAATCAAGGCAGGAAGAAAACGGAAACGCTCGCCTCTATGTAGGCGATAGCTTCCCATAAAGATGGCTCCAACGGCTCCTATGGCACCGGCCTGATTGACTGTGGCGACGCCAAGTAGAATCGAACCTAATACCGCAAATATCAGCATCAGTGGAGGTATCAACGACCATAACATGGTGATGATAAATGTTTTGTCGTACTTGTCGTTCTGACCAACCGGTGGAGCGGATCCAGGTTTTAATAGCGCGACCGCCAGAATGTAAACAATGTACAGGGACACCAGAATCATTCCTGGAATGATCGCTCCCATGAACATGTCGCCTGCACTGGCAGATGTTATGTCCAGGGAAGAGGGCATTGAGAATTCACCGGTCGCTGTCCGGTAGGCGGCTTTGCGAATCGTGCTGGCCTGATCCGCTGCGCTTGAAAGCTGATCCGCCAGAATGATCAGCACTATTGACGGAGGGATGATTTGTCCTAATGTGCCGGAGGCACAGATAGTGCCCGTTGCCAGGGATTTCGAATAATTGTTTTTTAGCATTGCCGGCAGTGAAATCATTCCCATGGCAATGACTGTTGCTCCAACAATACCTGTTGTTGCCGCTAAGAGGGCTCCAACAATGATGACTGATATACCAAGTCCTCCTGGTACAGGACCAAATAATCTGGCCATGGAAACAAGGAGATCTTCTGCAATTTTCGAACGTTGAAGCATGATTCCCATAAAGATAAATAGGGGAATAGCGATGAGTGTATCTCGTTCCACATTCCAATATATGCTTCTGAAGTTAGTCACTCCAGCATTCAGCCATTGCCAGGGACCTCCTTCAGCGAAGTAAGCGCTGCTGTCACCAGCAAACAGATAACCGCACAAAGCTGCCAGACTGATGGTTAGAATGGCGGAGCCGGGTAATGCAAAGGCGACAGGAAAGCCTGACGTTAAGGCGATGATCATTGTTAGGATGAGTACACATAGAAAAAATAACTCCATTTTGTAATGCTCCTAATGATCTTGTAAAAAGGCTACTGATGGATCTTCATCACTTTGACCGAGTAGGTCTGCAATGTTAGTCAGGAAATAGCTACAGAACTGAATGATCATGGTTACTGCAAAAATGATCAGGTAGAACACCATCAGATATTTCACGTACAACCCATAATTGCTTTGGGTGATCTCGTAATTAACAAGCGGACTGATAATGCTACTGGTTTTTTCCCACATGCCCGTTGATAGAATGATCCAGCAGAGTGGTAACCCAAGAAACAAAATCCCAAGAATATTTGTCCATGCTTTGGTGTGCTTACTGAATCGCCCATAAAGGACATCTACACGCACATGGCCGTCATGAAAGAAGGTATAGGCACTGGCAAACAGGAACAGGGCGGCGTACCAGAACCTGACCAGATCTCCCATGAATGCTTGTTCGTAGGAAAAAACAAAGCGGGAGATAACTATGCCGAACTCCGTCAGCACGACCATTAAAGCCAGCCAGAAAAAATCAATTTTTTTCACCATGGCGGCGATCAAAACTGAGAGTCCAATTAAGGGAAAATGCAGATAGAGACCGCGAAAATTTGATCGTCCGAGTTGAGTCGATAGGTTGTCACCTACCACATAGGGAAGAAAGCCTTCTATACGCAAGAAGGAGATGAGACTGTCGAATAGGCCGATCAAAAATACCGCCCAGAATGCTGCTCTGATAATAAATCTAACCAGGGAGTCCCATTTGTGGGCGTTTTCTATCAACGTATCCGTGGCGTTTCGGTATACGTATAAGACAGCTGCGGGTATAACGAGCAGGTAACTGATAACTTGTAACCACCCTAATGAATTACTGTCAGGGAGGTTTAGTCCCGAGTTTAAAAAAATCAGCATGCCTGGCCAGGCATGCCAGAAATTGAGGTAATTATTTAATAGAAAGCAGGCTGTCAGGAAAATCACTGATGCAGCAACAACTCTTGCAGTCACTTCCAGGGTTTTAGAATTGACTGTGGTGGAGAGCTTGTTTTTTGGCTCTTCCTTCAGGCTAGTTGAGTTCATAGATAACAACTTATTTAGTTCGCTGGCAGACTCATAATGTTTGGTAGCTCTACAGGCTAATGGCACAGGCAATTACATTGAGACCCATTCGTAAGCACGCGATAAAGCTTATAGTTAGGAGGTCTATAAGTTGTTTATCGCGTGATTATGGTTTTCGAGGGTCACTTAAAAGCCAAGTACCCTGTTACGTTGGGCGATATATTCAACGTCTGATATTTTGGCCCAGGCACCTGTTTCTTTGCGCGCTTTGACAAAGCTCGAATGTATATTCTTTGCGAGAGAACTATGTTTTTGTACTTCTTCATATACTTCTTCGCTGGCTTCTCCGAAAGCATCATAGATTTCGTCACTGAACTTTCTGAGCTTTACTCCCTGCTGGGTGATAAGCTGCTGTAACGCGGCACCATTTTTGGCAGTGTATTCGGCAAACATAACGTCGTTTTCCATGGACGCTGCTGCTTCGATGATCAGCTGATCTGATTTGGACAGGCTATCCCACCATTTTTTATTCATACCGATTGAAAGCATAGAGCCTGGCTCGTGCATGCCAGGATAATAGTAATATTTTGCTGCTTCATAGAACTTCATGATTTGGTCATTCCATGGACCAACCCATTCCGTGGCATCAATGGAACCGGAAATCAGGTTTTCATAGATTTGACCGCCGGGTAAAGAAACTGGAGAGGCTCCCAGTTTGGCGATGACATCTCCACCCAGACCAGGCATACGGAATTTTAAACCCTTAAAGTCATCAGGTGTGTTGATTTCTTTGCGAAACCAGCCTCCCATCTGCACGCCTGTATTCCCACACATTAACCCTTTCAGGCCAAACTGCGCGGACAGTTCATCCCAAAGTTCCTGCCCACCGCCAAAGCGAATCCATGCATTCATTTCACTGCAAGTCAGGCCAAAAGGAACCGCAGTAAAATAAGCGAAACCAGGGTGTTTCCCTTTCCAGTAGTACTCTGCACCGTGGTAAAGCTGTGCGTCACCGGAAGCCACGTGATCGACGGCATCGAAAGCTCCAACCCGTTCTCCGGCAGCATAGTATTTGATGGAAATACGACCATCTGTCATGTCTGTTACACGTTTGGCAAACCTTTGAGCACCGGTTCCAAGGCCCGGAAAATCTCTGGGCCAAGTAGAAACCATGGTAACTTCCATGCGATTTGCAGCAATGGCTGGCGCGGAAATTGTAGCAGCGGTAGCTACAACACCCGCTCCCGTCAGTCCCTTTTTAAGTATTTCACGTCTTTTTAATGCATCAGATTTTTTCATTAATTTTCTCCTCCGGGAACCTTTGTGCATCAACCAGGAGTAATTCACAGGAACCGGATTTTGTTATTTTTATGTCAGAGTCAAATAGAAACCAGAGCTTTATAGAAATAGGCAAACTAGAGAAGGATGTATAGTTCCCAGGCCGGTTTTCTAGGAGGCCAGTGCCTGTTTATCGCTGTGGTTTGAAATCACTTTAGGGGAATTTGAAAAATATTTAAATAGTGAAAAAGTCTAAAAATTTGTTGTTTTTGAGATATATTGTGTGTGCTGTCGCTACCTGAAAGGCAAAGATCTCAGTTTTTAGGGGATAAACGCTTAATAATTTACCTGCTTTAATATGGTTTTTTTTAGTGAAAGGACGCTTTTAGGACCAGTAGGGAGCGCGACAATTAGTCAAAATTGGTCAAACCAATATCCTTGGACTACTGGTTTGTTGGATCACAACAGATGAGAAGGGTTGCTAAAAGGCTCAATGATTTTCACTGTGTTAGTCAAATTTCAGGCACGGTCAGTTCTCGCTATCGTGTTTGGCCAGGAGTTCATCTAAGGTCAACTGATAGCTTTCCACAAAGGTCGCCATGAAATAATCCACTTCGACCAGCTCAAGTTCGCGAATGGTCCGTTCGATTTCTTTGGCGGCGGTTTTAAACTCACTGTTTCCACGATCAAGTTCCTGTTGACACTTCAGATATGCGCTGATTAGATCCGCTGCTTTGACCAGGGTTTTTACATGTGGAGCGATATTTTCATGTACCAGGAAGCGCTTGAACTCAGGCTTTAGCTTATCGGGTAGCAATGCCAGGAGTTGCTGCTCAGCTTCATTCTCGATAGCTTTATAAGCATCAGCTATCACTCCAGAGTAATATTTGATAGGTGATGGCATGTCACCGGTGATGATTTCACTACAATCATGATACAAGGCGGCTGTGGCTATCATTTCAGGCTGATATTCTTTCCCGAATATATCCTTGCCGATGACACCGAGAGTATGGGCAATAGTGGCAACTTGCCAACTATGTTCCATGACATTCTCAGATACTGTGTTGTGCATAAGCCCCCAACGTTTTATCAGGCTTAAGCGGTTTAGATAAGCAAAAAAACGACTCGTGTAGGACAATGTAAATACCTCTTGGTAAATGCTCGTGCTTATATACGGGTCCAGGCGGCCTCCAGATATTTTATATCGCCCGTCATTTCGTATTGCTGAAGACAGATATCCGCCAACTTGATGGTATGAGCATCCATGGATGCTATTGCCTTAGACTTCAAGGTACTCAGATCTGTTGAAATCGATGTTTTTTCTTTTGTATCAACAGGGGAGCGAGACAGGTAGGCGAGCACCAGACTCAACCAAAATGTCTTAATAGCGAAGTAGGGGTTTTCCAGGTATGGAATAGTCATATTGAATGCATAACCACCTGTAATAGCATGTAAAGCGCAGAAGTCATGGCTTTGTATATACCAGCTAAGGGCAACCTTTTGCATATCTGCAAGGTTCAGGTCGCTGGTTCCAGGCTGTAAGACCAGAGATTGATATTCGGGAAACAGAGTGACGGCCCGGAGTTCATCATCAATCAATCGATGTGTTATTGGTTGAAAAGATTGTCTTTTATTTTGGAGGTCAGAAATTAGACTCTCCAGACTGCCTGGATGGGAAGAGTGGTGGTTATTCGGCCAGGGGTAACTGACCAAATGAACCAGCCAGTCTGCCAATGCATGAGCAACTTCGCTATTTAGCTGGAATTGTAGAGCATAACCCAAGCGAATTAGCGGATGAAATGCCCGGGTAGAAGGCCCCGTACATAAGATGGGAAGCCAGGTTCTGAGTGTATCTTCTGCTCCGTTCTTTTGGATCAAATGATCGAAAGTAAACTGTACCTGATAAAACTTCTCTCCCTTTCCTATTAAAGACAGTAGTTCCTGTTTGGTCAGGATCTGAGCCGGAATCTCTTGTAATGGATCAAGTTGGCGACAATATAGTTTCGAGAACTCTTCTATATCCTGTTCATTAGCACCCAGGCGAATTAATGCCAATATGGCCATTGGTAGATGATTGGAAAGACCATTGTGGTGATCTGGTGCCCATTGACTAAACACCGATTCATATTGAACAGCTGTAACCATGACAGATTCTCCTGTATCGCTATGTCAAAGAGCTGTTCCGGTATTCTAAACAGATATTTTGTAAATAAAAATATTTATTTAATTGAGAGATAGAAGAATTCTGAATGAATTGAGTTTGAGGAGTTTGTTTACATGTCTGAAGGTGATTCTATAAAAACCTCATTGAAACAGTGATTTAATGAGTCATCTGATTGGTTTTTTATTCTGAAGGAATACTAAGGAAGAGACTAGCTGAGATGAATTTGTGGGAAAAAGAGCGGCGGTAAACTTGTTTTAAGGTAGCAATTTCGAACAAGTTACCTTTATGCCGCTTAACGAAGTTTGGGAATCTTGAAGTCAGAAAAATCTGAACATCAAAGTGTCATCCTTAGCTACCAGATGACTCTTGTTTGTACTCAACCGGAGTACAAATTCTTTTTAACATCGCCTTTATTGGTATTAGTCAATCATGGCAATGTTTTGAAAATTCTGGAAAGCCTCAAAGAGAATCTCTATGAGGCTTCGTCTTAGATAACTAAATGCTATCTATCTTAGAACTTAACAGCCAAGCCAGCAGCGTAACCCAGGTCTGTATCTACATCATCAGTGTCAGCGCCACCAATTTCTGCAAAAACATATGCTTTTTCAGCAAAAGCGTATTTAGCGTTTACATAATAAACCGTGATATTTGCGATATCATCGTTGTCTGGCAGGATTTGGCCAATGCCAGCAGCCAAAGTTACTGCATCTGTGGCACTATAAGTACCAGCGATTTGATATTCAACAGCGTCTTCGATATTGATATTATCGACTATAAATCCTTCACTACTAGACACTTCTGCTGCAACACTAAACATATCTACAGAGTAAGAGATACTTGCACCGAAGTTATTAACTTCATCGGCGTCGCCATCAGCTTTATAAGATTGAAATGCACCCGCAACAGTGATATCACCAAATGAAGTTTCGCCATAAAGATCAAAGGCAGACTCATCTTTGTCACCGCTACCATGATTCTCTTCCATATCATAAGAGGCTTTAACAGTGAACATATCAGTACTGTACTCGGCTTTGATAACATCAGAGCCTGAAGTGTTAGCAAATGCAGTATCCATTCCTAGTTCATAGTCTTCACCGATGCCAAAATCATCTGATGCATAAACCATATCACCCATGGAAACTTTGCCGCCCATGTAACCTAAGCCGACATAACCATCGTCTAGATTTTTTGCGGCTCCACTGTCACCTTCTTTGTTGAAATCAATTTCAAGAACTCCGAAAGCGGTCATTCCATTATCAAGGGTATAAGTAGGTTTGAATTTTATTTCCAGATCATCATATTCCATCTGTACTTTGCTATCTTTGACTCTGCTCTTCTCAAAGTTAACCTGGAAATCACCTTCCAGATTCAGTTTGAGGTTGTCTTGCTCCAAAATTGTTGCCGCAGATGCGCCAGAAGCAGCTACCACTGTTGAAACAGCAATCGATAAGGCCATTTTTTTCATATTAATCACACCATTTATCATTTAAGTTGATTTTCTTACTTATGATTGTGGGCAAAAACGACACCGTAGCAGGATGTTTATTCCACTCACTTCGGCGCATATGACACCACTACCTATAAATTCATACAAGCCACCTAATAAGACCATTCAGCCATTGTTCATCTGATGAATAAACGATATGTAAAGTTTTTGAGCTCAGTAATTGAAGTATTGGTGCTAGATACTAGTGTCAGACAAGTAAACGCTAGAAAAGTGAAATTGAACCAAGATTGTTTACAAAAAAATATCCAAAAAATGTAAATATATTTACGAAAAAAGCAGGAAAAATGTAATAAATGAGTTTTTTAAGATTTTAAACTGTAAAGAATATGTCTGTTGGTTTTATTTTGTAAATTTCATGTAATCTGAAACAGGGTTGAATTCTTGTCTGAACTGTGAGCAATAAAAATGTCAGAAAGTACAGATGATAGTGTTAGTTTATACAGAATTATCAGCGGATTCTGGTCGTGGCTATCATTTTTTGCTTGTTTTTATAAAAAAGGGGCACTATGCCCCTTTTTATAACCACTATTCAGGTTTCAGTTTACTTTAAGTTTTTGATTACTTCCTGAACGCTGTCTTTGGCGTCACCGAATAGCATCCTGGTGTTTTCCTTTACAAAGAGAGGGTTGGCAACACCTGCATAGCCAGACGCCATTGAGCGCTTGAGTACAACAACACGTTTGGATTTCCATACCTCTAATACAGGCATACCAGCTATCGGTGAGTTTGGTTTTTCTACTGCATCTGGGTTGACTGTGTCATTGGCACCGATAACGAGTACAACATCTGTGTCTGGAAAGTCTTCATTGATTTCGTCCATTTCCAAAACAATGTCGTAAGGCACATTCGCTTCTGCCAGTAAAACATTCATATGGCCTGGCAGGCGCCCTGCAACCGGGTGAATGCCAAATCTGACGATTTTGCCTTTTCTTCTAAGGTTTTCTGTCAATTCGCTTACTGCTTGTTGCGCGTGTGCGACGGCCATTCCGAACCCGGGGGTGATGATAATGCTGTCTGCATTTTCCAATTCTTCAGCGACTTCCTCTGCCGGAATTGCTATGGCCTCACCTTGGGGAGCATCATCGTCAGTAGGAGTGCCACCATCGGTTCCAAATCCTCCCATGATTACTGATATAAATGAACGGTTCATTCCTTTGCACATTATATAGGAGAGGATTGCACCGGATGAACCGACTAGTGCCCCTGTTACGATCAACAGATCATTTGCCAGCATGAATCCTGTAGCAGAAGCCGCCCATCCAGAATAGCTGTTAAGCATTGATACCACTACCGGCATGTCTGCGCCCCCAATTGCAGCTACCAAATGGATACCTATTAACAGTGCTATGATTGTCATAACAAGCAGCATGGCTGTATTGACGCTGGAATGCCCGTTACTAACAAAGATCATCATCATAATAAAGGTGATAATCAGTGCGACCAGGTTAAGCATGTGGCGCCCAGGCAAGGTGAGTGGTCGTCCGGAAATTTTGCCTTGGAGTTTGCCAAATGCTACCAATGAGCCAGTCAGTGTCACTGCGCCGATAAAGATCCCAAGATAAATTTCGGTGTTGTGAATGACCAGTTCGGCTCCCTGAAGGTGTGAACGTGGATCGAGGTAACCGCCCCAGCCTATCAGCACTGCTGCTAGACCGACGAAGCTGTGCAGCATGGCGACCAACTGAGGCATGGCGGTCATTTCCACGCGTCTTGCCAGAGTCAGGCCAATCGCAGAACCAATGACCATTGCAATGATCAGCAGACTATAGGCTTCGACTGCGGCACTGAAGATCGTTGCAAGAACCGCAACGGCCATCCCTGCAATTCCATAAAAGTTCCCACGTTTGGCTGTTTCTTGTGAGCTTAGTCCGGACAGGCTCAGGATAAACATAACGGCTGAAAATAGATAAGCCATGGTAATCATTCCATTCATGATGCTGGCCTCTTATCGACGAAACATTTTTAACATGCGGTGGGTTACAAAGAACCCTCCGGCAATGTTGATGGTGGCAAACAGAACTGCGATGAATGCCATGAGTGTAACCAGCCAGGAGCCGGAGCCGCTGATTTGTAATAGCGAACCGATGACTACAATTCCTGAGATCGCGTTGGTAACACTCATCAGTGGGGTATGCAGTGCGTGGGTTACATTCCAGATGACCTGCCAGCCTATAAAGATGGACAATACAAACACTGTAAAGTGAGAAACGAACTCAGCAGGAGCGACGCTTCCCAGTCCTAGCAGGCAAATGCCGGCGGCAATCCAGAAGCCAATAATGGACTTTGCGTCCGATTTTTTCTTGGCAGGAGGCTCAGGAATGGTAACTTTGGGCTCAGGTGTTGGTGTTGGCTGAGCACTCAATTTCGGGGCCGGTGGTGGCCAGGTGATTTCGCCGTCTTTAACAACGGTTGCACCCCTGATGACTTCGTCTTCCATATTTATAACAGCTTCACCATTTTTGTCCGGACATAAGTCGGTCAGGAGGTGTACCAGGTTTTGTGCATATAAAGTTGATGATTGGGTGGGCAAGCGGCTTGCAAGATTGGTATACGCAACGATAGTGACACCATGTTCGGTGACAACTTTACCTGGAGATGTCAGCTCACAGTTACCTCCTTGCTCTCCTGCTAAATCGACAATAACGGAACCATCTTTCATGGTCTCAACCATATCAGCCAGCCATAGCTTGGGGGCAGGTTTGCCTGGAATCAGGGCAGTTGTGATGACGATGTCGACATCTTTGGCCTCTTCCCGGAACAGTGCCATTTCTGCGTCAATAAATGCTTGGGACATCTCTTTGGCATAGCCGCCAATGCCTGAGCCATCCTCTTCTATATTGACCGTTAGGAATTGCCCTCCCATGGACTCGACCTGCTCTTTAACGATGGGGCGGGTGTCGAAAGCTTTAACAATTGCTCCCATGCTTTTCGCTGTTCCAATAGCCGCGAGGCCAGCGACGCCAGCACCAATCACTAGCACTTTGGCTGGAGGAATTTTTCCAGCTGCAGTAATTTGGCCATTCAGAAACCGGCCAAAGTGATGCGCTGCCTCAATTACTGCCCGGTAACCGGCAATATTAGCCATGGAGCTTAAGGCATCCATTTTCTGTGCGCGGGAGATTCTTGGAACAGAATCCATGGCCAGAACCTGGATATTTTTCTTGGCCAGCGATTTCAACAATGATTCATTTTGTGCTGGCCAGACGAAGCAAATCAGAATGGTATTTGCTTTTAGCTGGCGCAGATCATTGCCTTTTGGGGCATTGACCTTAAGTACGATATCAGCGGCGGAATATAACTCAGCAGCATCTTCGACAATATCGGCACCTGCCTTTATATATGATTCATTGGTAAAGCTTGCATCTGCTCCAGCGTCACTTTGGACGCTAACAGTGAATCCTAGCTTGATCAGCTTTTCGACACTTGCAGGGGTTGCAGCAACTCGATGTTCAAGAGGGTCTCGTTCTTTCGGGACAACTATAAGCATACGCTATGTCTCCTGGGTGACATGTTTTTTATCTACGGACTTATCTCATCACAGGCGATAACCGCCTGTCATTAACGGCTGTCATGTACATATCAATAAATGAATATTTATTGATTTCGGTCGTGGAGAATGTATCGCTTCTGCGAATTTGGAATGAAGGGTCACCTGACATCAGCCAGATGACACCAGAGTTATTCCACTTAGTTGTGGGAATGAAGAGCTTCGTTGAGTTCAATAGCGGTTTGGTTCGTCAGGCATTCAACTGCACCGGTTTGTGAGTTGCGCCAAAACAGTAAGTCACTTTTGCCGGCCAACTCTCTCGCTTTTACCGTTTCGACAGGTTTTTTATTAGTGTCTAGTACGGTGACTTTCGTTCCCGCTGTTAAATATAAACCAGCTTCGATGGTACACCTATCGCCTAATGGAATACCTACCCCTGAGTTCGCGCCGAGCAGGCAGTTTTCGCCGATGGATACCACTATTTTGCCGCCTCCGGACAGAGTGCCAAGGATGGAAGCTCCACCGCCGATATCAGAGCCATTGCCAACAATAACCCCTGCGGTAATTCTGCCTTCCACCATGCTGACTCCGGCTGTTCCTGCGTTAAAGTTAACAAACCCTTCGTGCATGACAGTTGTGCCTTCACCTAAATGTGCTCCCAGGCGGACACGGGCAGTATCAGCAATACGAACTCCGCTGGGAACGACATAGTCTGTCATTTTAGGGAATTTATCGATGCTGAATATCTGTAAGACCTGACCTCTCAAGCGTGTCTGTATTTGCCACTCTGGCAGTTCTGGTAGATCAATTGCTCCCAGATTGGTCCAGGCGATGTTATGTAGCAGTCCAAAAATACCATCGAGATTGGTTCCATGAGGCTTGACCAGCCGATGTGAAAGCAGGTGCAGTTTCAGGAATGCCTCGGGGATCGTGGATGGCGCGCTGTCTGTTTCGAGAGTTACCAATATCAGAGGCTGGTCAGAATCTACAGCTGTTTTAGCAAGTGCTGCGCTCAGGTTAAGCCCAAATGACTCAAAAATGGCCGCCAGATCAGGGCATTTGTCCACGCTTACTTCCGTAACCTGATTTCCACCGGTACAGGCAAGTAGTTGGGCGAGTTCCTTTGTTAGATTTTCATCGGGAGAAAGTAGGGGTTCTGGGAAGTAACTTTCGATGATTTTACCCTGTTTGTTTTTTGTGGCAGTACCAAATGCCAAGGCAAAGTGAGGCATGTCGTGTTCTCTCTCCAAATTTAGGTGAACAGTTGAGAATACATATCTGGAGAAAAGCCCAGATATACTTTTTGTCCGGTTTCAAGTACCGGGCGTTTTATGATGGAAGGGTTTGCCAGGATAGTGTCTATAGCTAACTGCTCCGTCATATTATCCCGTAAATCCTGGTCCAGTTTTCTCCAGGTGGTACCTTTGCGATTTATGAGTTCCTGCCAGGATATTTGGGTTAGCCATTGGCGTATTTTTTCTTTGGAGATGCCATCTTTTTTGAAATTATGGAACTCAAAAGTTTGATTATTACCCTGCATCCATTCTTTGGCTTTTTTGATGGTGTCGCAGTTGGGGATGCCATACATGATGGTCATGAACAGACTCCTGTATTTTAGAGAGTGTCTAGGAATGCATTGATACGGTTGAAAGCCTGAGTGCATTCTTCAAGGCTGGCAACAAGAGCGATTCGCACATGGTTGCTTCCAGGATCTCCATGACCCGTTTTTCGGCTCAAAAACGAACCGGGGAGAACCGTTATATTACTGTGTTGAAACAGGCCTCGGGTAAATTCGGTATCGGTAACAGGAGTTTTTGCCCAAAGATAAAACGCTGCATCCGGTTGATAGATCTGAAGTTTTGGGTTCAGAGTATTTAATGCGAGCGCGAATTTATCCCTATATTGGTTGCGATTTTCCAGAACATGCTGCTCATCATTCCAGGCGGCGATGCTGGCTTGTTGGTGGTGTGGTGGCATTGCACAGCCATGGTAAGTTCTATATAGCAAAAACTGTTTGATCAGACTGGCATCTCCTGCTACCAGGCCGCTGCGCATGCCGGGAATGTTGGAGCGTTTTGACAGACTATTGAAAGCCAAGCAACGGGCGTAGTCGGTACGTCCCATTTTGGCACAAGCCTGTAGCAGTCCTGGAGGTGGGCTTGATTCATGAAAGTAGATTTCGGAGTAGCATTCGTCGCTGAAGATCAAAAAATTGTGCTTGTCAGCCAGTTTAATGATTTCAATTAATTCTGCTTCTGACAGTACCGCCCCAGTTGGATTGCCGGGAGTACATATAAATAGGATCTGGGTCTGATCCCATTGTTGTGGCGTTATGGTGGAGAGGTCCGCCTTAAAGCTGGATTCTTGAGTGCAAGGTATTAGTAGAGGCTTTGCACCGGCGAGTATGGTGGCGCCTTCATAGATTTGATAAAAGGGATTGGGGAATGCGATTTGGTCATCGTGGCGATCATGATCAAACAATGCCATCACGGCAGAAAACAGGGCTTCCCGAGAACCGGTAACCGGCAATACTTCGGTGTCTGCATTAATTTTGTTCAGTTTAAAGCGGCGTTCTAACCATCTTGCGATGGTTTTTCGGAGTTCGACAGTTCCCCGGGTAGAGGGATAGGTCTCCAACAACGAAAAACTGTTTTTTAACGCATCTATGACCAGCTGTGGGCTTTCATGTTTAGGTTCCCCGATGGACAGAGAGATATGGTCAACTCCGTCAGGAGGGGTGGTCCCTGCTTTAAGTTTTGCCAGCTTTTCAAAGGGGTAGGGCTGTAATGCTGCTAAGTGAGTATTCATTGTTCTTCAGTCAATTTCCGTTCTAGTTGTTCTTTGAGTCGCTGACATAGCTGGGAATCTGTGATGGGTTGGTTGTTTTTATCCAAAACAAAAAAGATATCTTCAACTCTTTCACCTAGTGTTGAGATGCGCGCATTTTGAAGCCTGATATCAAGTTCCCGGAAAATTTCCCCAATCCGGGCCAGCAGTCCGGGGCGGTCAACAGAAATCAACTCAACGATGGTTCGATCATGGTCCAGATCGTTGCTGATAATGACCTGGGTAGGGATTTTGAAGTGTTTAAGCTGTCTGGGGGTTCGGCGGCGAATGGTCTTTATTTCATTCGGGTTGCTGATGGCAAATAACAGCTTGTGTTGGATGGTTCTGATTTTTTCAGGATCGTTGCCAATACCTTTGCCTTCTTCATCAAGCACAATAAATGTATCCAACGAAAACTGGCTGCCTGATGACGTCATGATGCGGGCATCGTGGATGGAAAGACCCAGTGACTCCATAACTGTTGCGATATCGGCAAACAGATGTGCACGGTCCGGAGCGTAAATAAATATTTGGGTGGCGCCGGCGTAGGAGTTTTCGTCGATCTCCTGGATCAGAACCAATGGAACCCCAAGGCCGTTGGAACCGATGGCTTTTGTGTGCCAGGCGATATTTTCTGGAGTCTCCCGCAGGAAATAGTCATCGCCAGGATTATCCCATATGGCGTCTACTTCATCTCTGGTGAAACCGCCAGCCGCCAGAATTTCCAGGGCTCTTTCTTTCGTGTGTTGAATACGTTCATCTTTCCCAACCGGATTTTTAAGTCCGCGACGTATGGTGCGCTGGGTTTCCAGGTACAGCTGCTTTATTAATGATGCGCGCCAGCTGTTCCATAGGTTGGGGTTGGTGGCATAGATATCGGCTACGGTTAGCACATATAAATAGTTTAGCCGCGTCAGGTCTCCAACATGGCGGGCAAATTCAAGAATGACATCCGGGTCGGAAATATCTTTTCTTTGTGCGGTAGTGGACATGGACAGATGATTTTCCACTAACCAGGCCACCAGGTTGGTATCCCACTCAGCAAAACGGTGGCGTTTACAGAACAGCTTGGCATCTACCGCTCCCAATTGCGAGTGATCGCCTCCGCGGCCCTTGCCAATGTCGTGATACAGGGCTGAAACATAGGCCAGCTCGACTTTAGGCAGCTTTTTAATGACTTCAGTTGCCAATGGAAAGAGCTCTGTGTTCCCACGATGTCGAAACTTGCGCAGGTTTTTAACAACCTGGAGCGAATGGGCATCTACCGTATAAATATGGAACAAGTCGTATTGCATCTGCCCAACGATCGCACCGAATTCCGGAAGATAGCGGCCCAGAATTCCATAACGGCTCATGCGTCCCAGATTGGTTGAAACACCATTGCGGGATCGGAGCAGTTCGACAAAATACATGATATTGCGGATATCCTGCCGAAAATGACCGTCTATCAGGTGACGTGCCTGGCTGATCAGACGAATGGTCTCGGCGCGGATGCCAACAACATCCTTGGTTTGTGCCAGCAGCACAAAGATTTCCATCAGTGCTGATGGGGTGGTGGTAAAAACACTCTCGTTTTTGGCTTCAATATAGCCGTTGCGTATCTGAAAACGCTTGTTCAGGTCGGTGATTTGATCGCCACTGCCTGCCTGAAGGATCGCTTCGTCAAATAGCTGCAGCAAGGTGTCGCTGAGCTGCCGTAAATGAAAAACGCGGCGGTAATAACTTTGCATCAGCCGCTCAATGCCAAGCTTTCCTTTTTGATCCTGATAGCCAAACAGATCTGCCAGCCGTTTTTGGAGATCGAATAAAATTCTATCTTCTTCGCGGTTGGTGAGCATATGAAGAGCGTAACGGATTTTCCAAATAAAGCTTTGTCCTTCTATCAGTGTTCGATATTCAGACTCTGTCAGGAATTGGCGGTTAACCAGATCGATGAGGTCAGAGTCACCAAAGTGGCGCTTTGCCACCCACCCGATCATCTGGATATCCCGCAGGCCACCTGGCGATGCTTTCAGATTGGGTTCGAGGTTATATTCAATATCGTTATACTTCTGATGGCGGTTATATTGCTCATTCAGCTTGGCTTTGTAAAAGTCCTTGCTAGGCCATATATGTGATGCAGACGTTGCTTCCATCATTTGCTCGCGCAACGGGTCGCTACCAGCGATCAGTCGTGACTCCATCAAATTTGTCACAACCGTAACGTCATTGGTGGCTTCAGTGACGCAAGCTTCCAGGGTTCTGACGCTGTGACCCACTTCAAGGTTGATGTCCCACAAGAACGTCAGAAAGGCCTGAATGGAATCGGAGTTGTCATTGATATCTGCTTCAGATTGAAAAAGTAGCAGCAGGTCGATGTCAGACTTAGGGGCGAGCTCTCCCCGACCATAGCCTCCCACTGCAATTAGTGAGCGTTCTCCGGCGGTCCAGGTAAATTGGGACCAGGCACAACGAAGTAGTTCATCCATGGCCAGAGCTCGACCATGAATAATGTTGCGAATGTCATCTTTATCTTCCAGTGCCAGCAAAAATCGCTGATCAAGTTTCTCTTTGAGATCATTTAATGCTTGTTTGAATACAGAGATGCGACTGGTGGAAGAATCCAGCATGCATTTAAGACCTGCGGCATCCAGTAAATTGACATCATCAAAAGCAGAAAGATAGGACATGATTAAAACGGCACTTTTTCATCGGACCGAAGGGTCAGGATTTCCACACCGTTGGCAGTTACCAGACAGGTATGCTCCCATTGAGCTGAGAGTTTGCGATCTTTTGTGACGACAGTCCAGCCGTCATTTAAAACCTTGCAATCCCGTTTGCCGGCATTGATCATCGGTTCAATTGTAAAGATCATTCCTTCTTCTAACTGCAGGCCAGTCTGAGCTCTGCCGTAATGGAGTACCTGAGGATCTTCATGAAATTGTTTGCCAATACCGTGGCCACAGTATTCTCGTACTACAGAGTAATAGTTTGATTCTGCGTGCTGTTGAATCACGGCTCCGATATCCCCCAAGTATGCACCCGGACGTACCTGACTAATGCCTTTGTACATGCATTCCTGGGTGATTTTGCACAAACGATCGGCATGTGCTGCAACTTCGCCTACATAGAACATGGCACTGGTGTCGCCGTGATATCCGTCTTTGATGACCGTGATGTCAACATTGACGATGTCGCCCTTCTTCAGGATTTTGTCGTCACTGGGGATGCCATGGCATATGACCTGGTTTACAGAGGTGCAAATAGATTTGGGAAAACCTTTGTAGTTTAACGGTGCAGGAATGGCTTGTTGTTCCTGGATAATGTACTCATGACATATTTTGTCCAGTTCCCCTGTACTGATACCAGGCACGATATGTGGACCTATCATTTCCAGTACGTCAGCTGCCAGTTTGCCGGCGATACGCATTTTTTCAATTTCTTCAGAGGTCTTAATGGTTACAGGCATAGTGTCTCATGAACAGGTTGATTGCCAAATGTGCGATTGTACGCAAATTGTGCCGCTTGTGCAGCTTGAGTGCCTAATAGGGTGATGGTCATTTTTCCTTTGGCTATTTTCTCTGCTTATGGTATAAAGCGCGCCCCTTGCGATGTGCATGGGAAATATAACGTCACACATGTACCGACACTGTTTTCTGGGTGCCTTTTTCTGTATGGAAAGGGTTGGAGGCAGGGGTATATGGAGGCTTAACCCAAACTTTAAGAGAGAATATTATGGCAGTTTCAATGCGCGACCTGTTGAAGGCAGGTGCACACTTCGGTCACCAGACACGTTTCTGGAATCCAAAAATGGGCAAATATATCTTCGGTGCCCGCAATAAAATTCATATTATCAATCTGGAATTTACAGTTCCTGCGCTCAATAAAGCGTTGACCTTTGTTGAGCAAATGGCTTCCAACAAAAACAAAATCATGTTTGTGGGTACGAAGAGATCTGCTCAAAACGTGATTCGTGACGAAGCTACCCGTGTAGGTATGCCTTATGTCAACCACCGCTGGTTAGGTGGAATGCTGACCAACTATAAAACTATTCGTCAGTCAATTCGCCGTCTGCGTGACCTCGAAGCACAAAAATCTGATGGTACTTTTGATCAGCTGACTAAAAAAGAAGTGCTGATGCGTAACCGTGAAATGGAGAAGCTGGAAAAATCCATTGGTGGTATCAAAGACATGGGTGGGCTGCCGGATGCTATCTTTGTAATCGATGTGGATCACGAACGTATTGCGATTCAGGAAGCAAACAAACTTGGTATTCCAGTGATTGGCGTGGTTGATACTAACAGCAACCCCGATGGTGTGGATTTTGTAATTCCCGGAAATGATGATGCCATTCGTGCCATCGAGATTTATGCCAAGGCAATTGCTGATGCAGTCGCAGCAGGTCGTGAAGCGGCTGGTGGTTTGAAAGACGATATCGTTGAAGTTGCTGAAGACGAGTCTGCTGAAACTGAGTCAGAATCTGAATCAGATAGT
This sequence comes from Gynuella sunshinyii YC6258, assembly GCF_000940805.1. GTDB lineage: Bacteria > Pseudomonadota > Gammaproteobacteria > Pseudomonadales > Natronospirillaceae > Gynuella > Gynuella sunshinyii. The sequence goes on from NZ_CP007142.1 coordinate 2,680,143, forward strand.
GAAGCCTGATCATCGAACTGTAAGCTCGGGCGTTTATATATAGAAATTCAAAAGAAGGGGAAATCCCCCTTCCGTATTTAGTTATTGATAAATCATTGAGGTAAAGGCAATGGCAAATATTACAGCTGGCCTGGTTAAGGAGCTCCGTGAACGTACCGGATTAGGTATGATGGAGTGCAAAAAAGCCCTCGTGGAAGCCGATGGCGATATTGAAGTAGCGATTGATAATCTGCGCAAGGCTTCTGGTCTTAAAGCTGCCAAAAAGGCAGGTAGAACAGCTGCCGAAGGTGTGGTGTTAACGCGTATTTCTGATGATCGCACTTATGGTTTGGTAATCGAAATCAACTCAGAAACAGATTTTGTTGCCCGTGATGAAAATTTCCTGAACTTTGCCAATACTGTTGCTGACAAAGCTTTTGCAGACAAACAGACTGATATTGCTGCGCTGATGGCGGGTGAATTGGAAAGTGCTCGTGAAGCTCTGGTCCAAAAAATCGGTGAAAATATCAGCGTTCGCCGCGCTGCCGTAATTGGTGGTTCAGATTCTAAAGTATCTGCATATATCCATGGCGGTCGTATTGCTGTTCTGGCTGAGCTGAGCGGTGGTGACGAAGAGCTGGGTAAGGATGTTGCAATGCACGTTGCGGCTATCAATCCTCAGTATGTCAATCCTGAACAGGTTCCTCAGGACGTGCTGGATCGAGAGAAGGAAGTGGTGAGTGCTCAGTCCGAAGGCTCTGGTAAGCCTGCCGAGATTATTGAAAAAATGGTTAACGGTCGAATCAAGAAATTTCTGGCCGAGATCAGCTTGGTTGAGCAGCCTTTCGTAAAAGATCCGGATGTTAAAGTGGGTACTCTTGTTAAAAACGCAGGTGCTGAAGTTTTGAACTTTGTGCGTTTTGAGGTTGGCGAAGGTATCGAAAAAGAAGAGGTCGATTTCGCTAAAGAAGTCGCAGAAGCAGCGGGCCTCTCCAAGTAAGAGGCAGTATGAAAAAAGGCAGTTGAGACTGCCTTTTTTTTTGCTTGTTCACAATGCATGAAAAAAGTGCTCATCCAAACTAATTGTGATTTTGTTGCTTCTAATCGTTTGTATGGAGTTCATTTTCTGCTTCCACTGAAATATATTTGCACGCCTGATTTTAAATGGAGTTCTACATGCCTTCTGTCAAGAGTCAATCCAAGTACAAGCGAATATTGCTGAAGTTGAGCGGTGAAGCATTAACCGGTGAGCATCCTTTTGGTATTGATCCAAAAGTTCTGGATCGTATGGCGCTGGAGATCGGCCAGTTAATTGGTATAGGTGTCCAGGTTGGTCTGGTTATCGGTGGTGGTAATTTGTTCCGGGGTGCGGCACTTAGTGAGGCTGGGCTGGATCGGGTTACGGGTGATCATATGGGAATGCTGGCAACTGTTATGAACTCTCTGGCAATGAGAGATGCTCTGGAGCGCAGCAGTATCCGTACTCGGGTTATGTCATCTATTCCGATGAGCGGCATTGTTGATGATCATTATGATCGACGTAAGGCTATCCGTTATTTGGAGCAGGGGGATGTGGTGATATTTGCAGCAGGAACAGGAAACCCGTTTTTTACCACGGATTCAGCGGCATGCCTGCGTGGAATCGAAATCAACGCTGACGTTGTTTTAAAGGCAACCAATGTTGATGGTGTGTATGATGCAGATCCGCGTAAAGAACCAAATGCGAAAAAATACAGCCGATTGAGTTATGATGAAGCGCTGGAAAAGCAATTAGGTGTGATGGATTTAACAGCGGTGTGCCTGGTTCGCGATCATGGCATGCCGGTTCGAGTTTTTAATATGAATAAACCAGGAGCGCTAGTGAACGTTTTAGTAGGAGACGTTGAAGGTACGCTCATGAGTGAGGAGCCCAGTATATGATTGAAGAGCTTAAAGTTGAAACCGAAGACCAGATGAAAAAAGCTCTTGAAGCATTAGAATATGCATTTAATAAGATCCGAACTGGACGGGCTAATCCGTCACTGCTGGATACCGTTCATGTGTCCTACTACGGAGCAGATACGCCATTGAATCAGGTGGCCAATGTCTCTGTAGAAGATGGTAGAACCCTGGCCATAAATCCCTGGGAAAAACAACTGGTCCCGGAAATTGAGAAGGCGATTTTAAAATCAGACCTAGGGTTGAACCCGGCGACATCCGGCAGCACTATCCGTATAGTAATTCCTGCGCTGACAGAAGAAACCAGAAAGGATATGGTCAAACTGGCCCGTAGTGAGGCTGAAAAGGCCAAGGTATCTGTCCGGAACCAGCGTCGTGACGCAAATTCTGTGATAAAGGACTTACTCAAGGAAAAAGAGATCAGTGAAGACGACTCCAGGCGTGAAGAGGACATTATTCAGAAGCTGACTGATGGTTACATCGCTAAAATAGATAGTAAGCTGGCAGAAAAAGAAGCTGATCTGATGAAAGTTTAGGTATTGATGCTAATGTTTTAACAACAGGCTCCCGGATATTCCGTGAGCCTTTGTTTTATTTACAGGATTTAGATATGTCGGAGTATCACAATCTCCCAAAGCATATTGCCATTATTATGGATGGTAATAATCGCTGGGCCAAGTCCAGGCTGCTGGGGGGAATTGCCGGGCATAAGGCAGGAAAGGACGCAGTCAGAACAGTAGTCGAAGAATGTGCCCGGCTGGGGGTTAAGGTATTAACCCTGTTTGCATTTAGCAGTGAAAACTGGCGCAGACCCAAGGATGAGGTAACCGCTTTGATGGAGTTATTCTTGCTTGCGCTCAAAAAAGAGGTTCGTAGGCTGCATAAGAACAATATTCGGTTGGTGGTGATTGGGGATAAGTCGGGATTTAATGAGCGTATACAGCACCAGATTCGTGAGGCCGAATCGTTAACATGCCGCAATACAGCTATGACGCTTGCCGTTGCTGCCAATTATGGTGGACAGTGGGATATCGCTCAGGCCGCAAAAAAACTGGCTTGCAAAGTCAGGGAAGGGACGTTGGAGCCAGAGGATATCAGTGCCGAATTAATATCACAGGAAGTGTGTTTGGCTGAGTTTCCAGCTCCGGATCTGTGTATTCGTACCGCTGGAGAGCAGCGTATCAGCAACTTCCTGCTATGGCAGTTTGCTTACACAGAATTTTATTTTACAGACGTATACTGGCCGGATTTTGGTCGTGCAGAATTGCATCAGGCCTTAACTTCTTATGCCAGTCGAATTCGCCGTTTTGGTCGTACTGACGATCAGGTTGAACAACTCAAAGAATTACAATGCTCAAACAAAGAATAATTACCGCTCTGGTTCTGGCACCTATTATGGTGTGGGGAATCTTTTTTCTGCCACTCGACTATTTCGCACTGTTTACTGCCATTATTGTGGCTTTGGGTGCCTGGGAGTGGGCTCATTTATCCGGTAGTGATGTGATATCGGAGAGGGTGACCTATACCATGGGGAGTCTGACACTTCTGTCATTATGCTATGTTGGTCAGCTTTATTTTCATTGGTTTGACGAAATCGTGTTATGGCTGGCATTGGTCTGGTGGCTGATTGCTTTTATATTGGTCAGAAGTTTTCCTGCGAGTAGTTCTCACTGGCGATCTCCCAGACGACAGCGGATTATGGGTTTGTTCGTTCTGGTCCCAATGTGGGTTGGTTTATATCAACTTAAGGGGCTTGATCATGGCAATCTGTGGATACTGTTTTTAATGCTTGTGATATGGGGGGCAGATGTTGGGGCGTATTTTGCGGGTAAGTCATTTGGACGCAGCAAGCTAGCCCCTAATGTTAGTCCGGGAAAAACCTGGGAAGGTGTTGTTGGCGGGCTTTTAACAGTCTATCTGGTTGTCACTGTCGCTGGTTTGATTTTGGCGGGTGATCCGGATTTTACGTTGTCGGGCTGGATTGTATTGTTTGCCTCAACGACTCTGGTCGTCCTGTTTTCCATAATAGGTGATCTGGTTGAGAGCATGGTAAAGCGTAATCGTGGAGTTAAGGACAGTAGCAATCTTTTGCCAGGTCATGGCGGGGTGATGGACAGGGCAGATAGTATGTGTGCAGCGGTACCCATTTTTGCTCTGGCATTGAGTTTATTTCCAATCGGATGATACAGGCGTGCAGAATTTAACGATTTTAGGTTCAACGGGCTCGGTAGGCTGCAGTACGTTGGATGTGGTTCGTCGAAATCTTGATCGCTACAAGGTTTTTGCATTGTCCGGTTTTAAAAATGTAGAGCTGCTGGCTCGGCAGATTGTCGAGTTTAATCCGGATATTGCCGTTGTAGGTGGCGAGAAGGATCTGGTCAGGTTAAAAACTTTGCTGCCGGTTCGTCATTCATGCGAACTTTTTTGCGGTAAGGATGCGTTAGTCGATATAGCTCAGGCAGAGAAAGCCGACATTGTTATGGCTGCAATTGTTGGTGCCGCGGGTTTGGAGCCCAGTCTGGCAGCAGCCAAAGCGGGGAAGAAGTTATTGCTGGCGAATAAAGAGTCTTTGGTGACATCCGGTCAGTTGTTTATGGCGGCGGTCAAACACTCTGATGCTTTGTTGTTGCCAATAGACTCAGAGCACAATGCGATTTTCCAATGTCTACCCAATCAATTTGATATTTCTGACTCTTCACAAGGTATTCGATCTATCGTGCTGACAGCCTCGGGTGGTCCGTTCAGAGCATGGACCATGGAGCAGATTACCAATGCATCACGAGAACAGGCCCTGGCTCACCCCAATTGGAGTATGGGGGCAAAAATTACCATTGATTCTGCTACGTTGATGAATAAGGGCCTTGAGCTGATAGAGGCTTGCTGGCTGTTTTCAGTGTGTCCTGATCAGGTTGAGGTGGTTGTGCATCCACAGTCAATTATTCACTCCATGGTTCGTTATCGAGATGGATCTATTTTGGCCCAAATGGGGGCGCCGGATATGAAAATTCCGATTTCTTATGGACTTGGTTGGCCAGAGCGGATTGACTCTGGTGCCAGTGCGCTGGATTTTTTATCTTTGTCTTCGTTAACGTTTGAAGCGCCGGATGAAATCAGGTTTCCGTGTGTTCGTCTTGCTCGAGAGGCTTTTTCAGCAGGAGGTACCGCCGGGTCTGTGTTAAATGCTGCCAATGAAGTGGCGGTTGATGCCTTTTTGAATGGCAAGATTGGTTTTACAAAAATAGCCTACGTAAATGAATTAATTTTAAACCAGATTCCAGTCTCTACTCTCGACAGCATCGAAACTGTATTAGAATTTGACGCTTTGGCCCGATCACAGGCAGAGCGTGCGGTAAGCCGAATTGCGGGAGAATTATCATGATGATGATTATAGGGTTGATTCTGACGATCGGAATCCTGGTAACAGTGCATGAATATGGACATTTTTGGGTGGCCAGACGCTGCGGCGTCAGGGTGCTTCGATTCTCTGTCGGGTTTGGCAAGCCATTGTTCAAATGGTATGACCGGTATGGGACAGAATATGTGATTGCCGCAATTCCTCTGGGTGGTTATGTCAAAATGCTGGATGCCCGTGAAGGAGAGGTAGATACGGCTGACCTGGGCCAGGAATTCACTCATAAATCACTGTGGCAACGTATTGCTATTGTGTCAGCCGGGCCAATAGCAAATTTTATTTTTGCAATTGTGGCCTACTGGCTGCTGTTTATGATCGGAACTTCAGCGATTAAATCCACTGTAGGAGAGGTTGTGGTCGATAGCCCTGCGGCTAAAGCAGGTATGACTGAAGGCATAACGATACGTGCAGTAGATGGTCAAGATGTGGAAAACTGGCAGGACATTTCTTATCGTCTGGTTGAACGGATTGGAGAGACTGGAACCATTGAGTTTACCGCTGCCGACAAACGTCGATATTTGGTTCGCATTGACCATTGGTTGGAGGATGCTAAGGACCCCAATCCTGTCGAAAGTATCGGGATCAGTCCGTTTCCAACCCGCTTGGATCCAGTGATTGATCAAGTGGTGACAGATAGCCAGGCTGAAAAGGGTGGATTAAAGTCCGGCGATAGACTGTTGTCAGTCAATGGTCGTAAGGTTGATAACTGGAGTGATTGGGTGCATTTGGTGCAACAAAGCCCAGGTGTTTCAATGCAAACTGAGGTGCAGCGTGGCGATGTAATCGTTCAACTGACACTCGTACCTGACGCAGTTAGCAATGCCGATGGCAAGACAAGTGGGTTTTTGGGAGCAACGGTAGTGGTTCCCAGTATACCGGACGATATGATCATATCTCATCAGGATAACCCGGCAACAGCGCTGATCAAAGGTTTTGAAAAGACCTGGCAAACGATTAGTTTAAGTTTGCGGATGTTTGGCAAAATGCTGACCGGCGAAGTCAGCGTCAAAAATATCAGTGGACCAGTTTCCATTGCCAAAATGGCGGGTGAAAGTGTGATCTCGGGGCCTGAGGTTTTTATTGGATTTCTGGCATTCGTCAGTATCAGTCTTGGGGTATTTAACCTGCTGCCCATACCGGTTCTAGATGGTGGACATTTGTTGTTTTATCTCATTGAAGGGATTTTCAGAAGACCTTTGCCAGAGAAGGTGCAGATACTCGGAGTTCAGATAGGAGCGTCTTTGCTGCTGGCTGTCATGGTGTTTGCTGTCATTAATGATTTTAGTCGTTTATAAAAAATACAATTCAAGCTGGGCCATGAACAGCCTTTAATGTGAGTAGTTGATGATCAAAAAAAAATCTTTGTTGTTCCTGTCGTTGATAGCCTACACAGGAAGCTCTTCCGCTATGGTTGTAAAAAAGATCGAGATTGAAGGGCTTCAGCGAGTTTCTATTGGATCTGCTTTGAATTTGATTTTGGTCGAGCAGGGTGATGATGTCAGTCAAGGTCAGATAGGAGAAGCGATTAAGCGCTTGTACCAGTCCGGTTTATTTCGGGATATCAAGGCCTATACCGATGCAGAATCAGGGTTGCTCCAGTTCCAGATCGTAGAGCAGCCATCAATATCGGTGCTTGATTTTAATGGAAATAAGGCAGTATCCACAGATATTCTGAAACAGGTTTTTCGTGATGCCAAAATTCAGGAAGGAGAAGTCTTCAATCGTAGCAATCTGGACCAGTTATCTTATGAGCTTGAGCGCCAGTACGCTGCGCTTGGCCGTTATAATGCCAAGGTCGAAGCTGTTGTCACGCCTCTTCCCAGAAACCGGGTTAAAGTAGAGCTAGAAATAGATGAAGGTCGGGTCGCTCGGGTCGCCTCTATTGATATTACCGGTAATAGTGTCTTTAGTGATCAGGAACTCATCAAAGCCATGAATATGCAGCCCACCCGTTCTGGTGATGTGTTGCAAATGATTACCCGTAATAACCGGTATTCCAGTGAAACAGCCCGCAGTGATCAGGAAGCTCTGACGGCTTATTACCTTGATCGTGGTTATATCCGCTTCGAACTGACCTCCACCCAGGTCGCAATTAGCCTTGACCGAAGAAATGTTCATTTGACATATAATCTTCGTGAAGGTGTGCCATATACCGTCAGTAATGTGCAACTGACAGGTGAGCTGGTCGGAGATGACCAGAAGTTACGGGACCTTGTGACCATTAAGTCGGGTGAGTTGTTTTCCAGGCAGAAAGTTTCGGATGTGCAGAAAGCCCTGCAAGATCGTCTGACTGATCTTGGATATGCATTTGCACAGATAAATACCGTGCCGGATATTGATGATGAAAAGCGACTGGTGGATTTGACTATTGTAATCGAGCCAGGGAAGCGGACATATGTCAGAAAAGTCAATGTGACCGGTAATGAATCAACTAATGACGAGGTGATTCGTAGGGAGTTGACTCAAATGGAGGGGGCTTTGGTATCTGGTAAAAATATTCAGACATCAAAGAGCAGACTGGAACGGACCGGTTATTTCAAAACGGTTGAGGTCTCAACCAGCAAAGTACAGAACACCGATGATCAAGTGGATTTGAATATCAACGTTGCCGAAGCCAGCGATGGAATCATCAAAGGCTCGATAGGTTATGCTGACCCTGGCGGTATTTTTTATTCGCTTGAATATACCCAGAAGAACTTCCGGGGCAGTGGTCGGGATATATCGATAGTTGGCTCACAAACTGCGAATTATGAAAAATCACTCGAGCTCACGTATACCAATCCTTACTTTACTTTGGATGGTGTCAGTCTTGAGTATAACGCTTTCCTGTCAGAAGAGGACTATAGCGAAATTAGTGAGAATGACTACGGCACTAACAATTGGGGTGGTGGTTTTACCTTTGGATACCCAATCAGTAATGATGATCGTCTGAGTTATGGAATTGGATATACCAACACTAATTTGTACGTCAATGAACCTCCCCTGGAAATACAAGAGTTCATCGATGATTATGGTAAGAAAGAGGGCGCGCATTACGCATTCGAAGAAGTTAATCTGAATCTCGCCTGGACCCGTTCAACTTTGAACGGTACGACTTTCGCGAACAAGGGGCAGTATCACAGAGTGTCAGTTCAGGCCTCTATGCCATTTAGTGATCTTGAGTATTACAAGATCACTTATGAAGGTAAGTATTATCAGCCTATCAGTGATGGGTATTTTCTGAAGTTCCGTTCCAAACTTGGGTATGGCTCGGGATATGGAGATTCTACACTGCCTTTCCTGAAAAACTATTATGCTGGTGGGATATCAACATTGAGAGGCTTTAGTTACGGTGGTTTAGGGCCGTACAGTACGCCAAGTACTAATGATGATCCTTCCCGTATAGGCGGTAATATACTGTTGAACTATGGCGTTGATTTCTATTTCCCCATGCCATTGGTTGAAGATAAGAGTCAGTTCCGGTCATCATTCTTTATTGACGCTGGTAATGTGTTTACAGACCATTGTTTATCTCAGAATGCCGACTGTACAGAAGGCGTCGTCTGGGATGATATCCGTTACAGTTATGGTATAGAGTTTGACTGGATGACTCCGATTGCACCATTACGTTTTATCTGGGGTTGGCCGGTTGATCGTCGTAAAGATGATGAGATTCAGACATTTGCCTTTACCATTGGCTATAACTTTTAAAGCAGAAAATGATAAATAAGGATCCATAATTATGATTCGTAACCTATTCGCAGTTTTGCTGCTAAGTTTGTCCACTCTCGCGATGGCTGAGGCCAAGATCGCAATTTTGGATCAAAACATGGCGTTGTTTGGTAGTGAAGCAGCCAAATCCGAAACAGAAAAACTGAAATCTGAATACGGCAGTGATGAACAGCGTATTAAAAAGCTTGAAGCCGAAGTAAATGAACTTAAGACAAAGCTGGAAACTGATGCCGTCATTTTGGAAGCTGCTGAGCAAGATAAAATCAAACAAACTATTCAGGAGCGTTTGGCAGAACGTTCATCTCTAGTTGATAAACTCAAACAGATACAGAGTCAGCGTCAGAACCAGTTCATCCGTGAGTACCAACCAGTTATGGCTAAGGCAGTTAAAGCCATTGTTGAACAGCAAAAGATTGATGTGGTCGTGGAAGCAAGTTCAGTTATTTATGTCAATGAAACACTGAACATTACCCAGCAGGTTCAGGATGAATTTAACAAGCTGGTAAAAGAAGGTAAGTAATTATGTCTTTAACCTTGCAGCGCATTGCCGAAATGGTATCGGGAACGGTTGAGGGTGACCCGACATATGAGGTGGTCGAAATTCGACCACTTAATTCTGCACTTGAGTCCAGTTTGAGTTTTCTGAGTGACTCTAAATATGTGCAACATTTGAGTGATTGTAAGGCTGGTGCTTTGTTGATCAGTGCCGATCTTGCAGCACAATTTGCGGGCAATCGCATAGTGGTTGACAACCCATATCTTGCGTATGCGAAGGTGTCAAAACTGTTTGACCCTGAACCGGCTCCCGAGGTGGGCATACATCCAACAGCAGTCGTACATCCAAGTGTACGGCTGGGGGTTGATGTTACTGTTGGAGCCCATGCTGTTATTGAAGCCGGAACTGTTCTGGGAGACAGGGTGAGGATTGGTGCCAACACCGTTGTTGGAGCAAATGTCATTATTGGTGCAGATACCTGTTTATATCCTAATGTCACTATTTATTATGGTGTTGAAATTGGTGAGAGATGTATCTTCCACAGCGGTTGTGTCATAGGTTCTCACGGTTTTGGGTTTGCCAATGATAAAGGCGTGTGGAACAAGATAACCCAGGTTGGCAATGTTGTGATCAAGGATGACGTGGAAGTAGGTACTAACTCAACCATTGACAGAGGTGCAATCGGTTCAACGGTTGTGGGTAATGGCGTCAAAATTGATAATCTGGTGCAATTGGGACATAACGTCGAGATCGGGGATCATACGGCATTTGCTTCGCAGGTCGGCGTTTCAGGCAGTACAAAAATTGGTAGTCATTGCATGATTGGTGGACAGACCGGCTTTGCCGGGCACCTGCAAATTGCAGATGGTTGTGTCTTTACCGGGCAGTCCATGGTCACAAAGTCGATTCCGGTTTCTGGTATGTACTCCAGTGGCGTGCCCGTTCAACCGTCTAAAGAATGGCGAAAATGGGTAGCTCGGGTACGAAATTTGATGGATCTTCAAAACAAAGTTAAAAAACTGGAAAAACAAATGGCGGGCAACTCGTCTGATTAACGGTTAATATGGTGCCTTTCTGGTAGGAAGGTGGCCAAAATCCGATCAGAAACGGCCAGTTTCCTTCAATTCTAATTAATGACTGAAGATACAAGTACATGACTGATATCGCTTTGCCTCTGAACCATGAGGACATAAAAAAGATCCTTCCGCACCGTTATCCTCTATTGTTGGTGGATAGAATTACTGAGCTTGAGATTGGTAATTATGTAAAAGGATACAAGAACGTTACTGGTAACGAAGATGTGTTTAACGGTCACTTTCCCCGGTTGGCTGTTTTTCCGGGAGTAATGATCTGTGAAGCGCTGGCTCAGGTGGCAGGAGTGCTGGGATACTTGACTTCGGGACATAAATCAGAAGAAGGCTATCTGGTGTTGTTTGCCGGGCTGGATAATGTGCGTTTTAAACGTCAGGTAATACCTGGTGACAGAATGGATATGGAAGCCAAGCTGATCGCTTCCAAGCGTGGCATTCATAAAGTTGATGCTCAGGCATATGTTGATGGTGAGCTCGCTTGTAGCGCCGAGCTGATGTTCGCAGAAAGGAAGGTATAACTGAGTGATTCATCCAACGGCAGTGGTAGACCCTGCGGCTAAGCTGGCGGCAGATGTTGAGGTCGGTCCATACAGTGTAATCGGTGCTGAGGTTGAAATAGCCGAAGGTACCTGGGTCGGGCCACATGTGGTGATTAAGGGGCCGACCAGAATTGGTCGAAACAATAAGATTTATCAGTTTGCATCAGTGGGCGAGGATTGCCAGGATAAAAAATATAAGGGCGAACGTACCTTTTTGGAAATTGGTGACAATAATGTTATTCGGGAGTTTGTCACGATTCAGAGAGGGACTGTTCAGGACAATAGCCTGACCCAAATTGCCAATGGCTGCTTGATCATGAACTACACTCACATAGCGCATGATTGTGTGGTTGGGGATAACTGCGTGATTGCCAACGGTACTCAACTGGCGGGTCATGTTCACCTCAGTAACAACGTTATCATTGGTGGACTTAGTGCCATTCATCAGTTTTGCCATGTGGGCTCCTATGTGATGATTGGTGGCGGGACAATGATCCGTAACGATGTCCCAGCATTTGTGATGGCTGTCGGTAATCCAGGGGTTGCCCGTGGTATGAACTATGAAGGTATGAAGCGTAATGGCTTGCCGAAAGCAGTTATCAACCAGTTGAGAAAAGCTTACAAGCTGGTATATCAGTCTGATTTGACTGTGCAGAAAGCGATTGAAGAAATGGAAAACTGGGACTTCGATTCTGAGCATGTGAATCTTTTCATTGAATCCATTAAAGCATCTTCCAGAGGTATTTTGCCGGAATGAAGAAACGCCTGCGTATTGCAATAATCGCTGGCGAAGCCTCTGGGGATATTCTGGGTGCGGGTCTTATTCAGGCTCTCAAAGAACAGTATCCTAGTGTAGAGTTTGAAGGAATTGGTGGTCCATTGATGATCGCCAATGGTTTTCGCTCGCTATTTCCGATGGAAAAGCTGTCAGTTATGGGGTTGGTAGAAGTACTGAAGCACCTGCCTGAAATTCTTTCCATTCGTAGAAAAACTATTCAATACCTGCTTAAAAATCCGCCGGATATGCTGATCGGTATTGATGCTCCAGACTTTTGTTTGACTGTTGAAGCCCGCTTAAAAGCACATGGCATAAAAACCATACACTATGTAAGCCCAACAGTATGGGTATGGCGCGAAAAGCGGGTCTTTAAAATCAAAAAGGCGGCAGACTTGGTTTTGTGTCTGTTTCCATTTGAACCAGATTTTTATGCCCGTTATCAGGTGGATGCGGAGTTTGTTGGCCATACCCTGGCAGATCAGATTCCAATGGATCCTGACCAAAACGCAGCTCGTCGACAACTTGGTTTATCTTCGGACGTTTTACGGATTGCAGTTTTACCTGGTAGCCGGCGTTCCGAAGTGGAGCGCCTTGGGTCAGTTTTTTTTGAGGCGGCACAGCGGGTTCAGCAGATACACCCTGGTATTGAATTTATTATTCCCTGTGCCACACCAACCATCAGGTCAATGCTTGAGCAGCAGCTGAAGAATTATCTGGGGCTGAGAGTTACATTGTTTGATGGCCAATCCCGTGTGGTGATGACTGCCGCTGATTTGGTATTGCTGGCCTCCGGGACTGCTGCTTTGGAGGCGATGCTGCTGAAAAAGCCCATGGTTGTTAGCTATATAATGTCTCCATTAACCTGGTTCCTGGTCAAACGAATGGTCAAAACACAGTGGGCTTCATTGCCTAATATTCTGGCCAAACGCTCAGTCGTTCCAGAGTTATTGCAATATGATGCTACTGCCGAAAAAATCGCTGATGAGCTGTTAACTTATCTGGAGAATTCCGATCGTACTGACCAGTTGATGGATACATTTAAATTTATACACAAGCAATTACGCAGAGATGCCGATCAAGTGGCAGCTAACGCGGTGTTAAAACGGATATTGTCCGAAACTGATGACCATGAAAAATGAATATGAAAATCTCGAGCTTTCCTTATGTCCGGGGTTGCGGTTCTGTGGTGTTGATGAAGTTGGTCGGGGGCCGCTTGCTGGTGATGTTGTGACCGCTGCGGTCATACTTCCAGATGGTTATTTTTGCCCGGAACTGACGGATTCCAAGAAGCTTAGTGAAAAGAAGCGCGAGCGGCTGTTTGAAATGATCCTTACAGATGCCGAAGATTATTGTATAGCCCGTTGCTCTGTTGAAGAGATTGATCAGTATAATATCTTTCAGGCAACCATGATGGCGATGGTCCGTGCGGTACAAGGTCTTAAAAAAACACCTGAATTTGCGCTCATTGACGGAAATAAGGTTCCATCTGGCCTGCAGTGTGAAGCTAAAGCCATTGTTAAAGGCGATGGTCGGGTGCAGGCCATCTCAGCTGCGTCAATTTTGGCAAAAGTGACCCGCGATCGTGAAATTGTCGAACTGGATCAACAGTATCCGGGTTATGGGTTTGCCCGCCACAAGGGTTACCCGACGAAAGAGCACCTGACGGCATTATCACGTTATGGGATTACGCCTGTACATCGAACATCATATGCACCTGTCCAAGCTGCAATAAAACAAGCTCCGTCACTACAGATACAAGAGAGCCTGCTGTGAAACATCCATTCATACATCTACATCTCCATACCGAATTTTCGTTGATTGACGGTATCGTAAAAGTCAAAAAGCTGTTACAGCATTGTGTGGAGCGCGATATTCCCGCCGTGGCGATCACTGATCTCACTAACATGTTTGGGCTGGTGAAGTTTTATCAGGGGGCACTTGCATCCGGTATCAAACCCATTCTGGGTAGTGATCTGTGGATTGAGAATCCGGAACAGCCTGATCGTCCGTTCAGAGTGACAGCTCTGGCGCAGAATACTCAGGGGTACCGGAATCTGACCGAGTTGATTTCAATGGCATATCAGCATAATCAAAAAATGGGGTATGCACAGACCAAGCGCGAATGGCTGTTTGATAAAAATGACGGATTGATTGTGCTTTCCGGTGCCAGAGCAGGAGAGATAGGTTTTGCGCTTGAGCGTAACCATATGGAACTGGCCGAACAAATTGCTGCTGAGTGGCAGTCTGTTTTTGGAGACCGGTTTTATCTTGAGTTGTTGCGAACCAAGCGTTCCGGGGATGAGTTGATTGTCCAAGGTAGTGTCGAAATTGCGCGCCGTCTTTCGATTGCAGTGGTTGCTACCAATGATGTGGTGTTTCTGCAGCGAGAGGATTTTGAAGCACACGAAACCAGAGTCTGCATCAATGAGGGGGTCACTCTGGGTGATCCGAGGCGTGAACAGCGTTTTACTGAAGAACAATACCTGAAAAGCAGTGAGGAGATGAGCGAGCTTTTCAGTGATATTCCCAGCGCTGTCGAGAACAGCTGGCATATCGCCCAGCGTTGCAGTGTTCCGGTGCATTTAGGTGAGTATTTTCTGCCGGAATATCCAATTCCAGAAGACTTCCATAATGATCCTTTCTTTGACCGCTACCCTTGGGATGAAATTCAGGCGCGTGTCGAACGGGCGATGCGAATCAAAACCCCGGATCCTGATACTGCTTCCAAAGAGTGGCAGAAGCAGGTTGTTGAAGGAGTGTTTTTTCAGAAAGTATCCATTGAGGGGTTGGAGGAACGTCTCGAAGTCCTGTTACGAAAAGACGATCCTGATTACGAGGCAAAGAAACAGGTTTATTTCGACCGTTTGAACTTTGAGCTCGATATTATTATCCAGATGGGGTTTCCCGGCTACTTTCTCATTGTTATGGACTTTATCCAGTGGGCCAAGAACAACGATATTCCGGTTGGGCCTGGACGGGGATCCGGTGCAGGGTCATTGGTGGCCTATGCACAAAAAATCACTGACCTTGATCCCCTGGAATATGACTTACTGTTCGAGCGGTTCCTGAACCCGGAGCGGGTATCCATGCCTGACTTTGACGTCGATTTCTGTATGGAAAACCGCGACAAGGTCATTTCGTATGTGGCTGAAGCCTATGGCCGGGAGGCCGTCAGTCAGATTGTCACCTTTGGTACTATGGCTGCAAAGGCCGTTGTTCGTGACGTAGCCCGTGTTCAAGGAAAAAGCTATGGTCTGGCCGACAAGTTATCGAAGATGATCCCGGGAGATCCTGGCATGACGTTGGCCAAAGCCTGGGACGGTGTTGCTGAGTTGCAGGAGTTTGTCAACGGTGACGAAGAAGCCCAGGAAATTTGGGAAATGGCCCAGCGCCTTGAAGGTATAACCCGGCAGACTGGTAAACATGCCGGTGGAGTGGTGATTGCTCCGACCAAGTTAACGGATTTCTCACCGTTGTTGTGTGAAGACGACGGTACTGGCTTGGTCACACAGTTTGACAAGAATGATGTTGAGTCAGCAGGACTGGTCAAATTTGACTTCCTGGGGTTGAGAACGCTTACCATCATTCACTGGGCGATGAAGACCATCAACCATAAACGGCGGGAAAAAGGTGAGCCGGAGCTGCGCATCGAGGAAATTCCGCTGGATGATAAGGACAGTTTTACGCTACTGAAAAAAGCGGAGACCACGGCTGTTTTCCAGCTTGAATCGCGCGGCATGAAAGACCTGATTCGCCGTCTGCAGCCCGACAATATCGAAGACATGATTGCCTTGGTGGCGCTATTCCGACCAGGACCACTGGAATCGGGGATGGTGGATGACTTTATCAACCGTAAGCACCGTCGCGCCCCTGTTGCCTATCCTCACCCAGATTATCAGCATGAGAGCCTGAAACCGATTCTGGAGCCCACTTACGGAGTTATTGTGTACCAGGAACAGGTCATGCAGATTGCTCAGGTACTGGCGGGCTACACTTTGGGCGGCGCGGATTTGTTGCGTCGGGCGATGGGTAAAAAGAAACCGGAGGAAATGGCCAAACAGCGAGCTGTGTTTGAGGACGGCGCGAAATCCCAGGGAATTGACCCAGATCTGGCAGTGAAAATCTTTGATCTGGTGGAAAAGTTCGCTGGTTACGGTTTTAACAAATCCCACTCTGCAGCCTATGCCCTGGTGTCCTATCAGACCTTGTGGTTAAAAACACACTATCCGGCAGCCTTTATGGCGGCGGTTATGTCCTCTGACATGCAGAACACCGATAAGGTGGTCACCTTTATTGAAGATTGTCGGAAAATGGGCCTGGTCTTGTTGCCGCCGGATGTCAACAAAGGTGAATACATGTTCACCGTAGATGATCAGGATCAGATCATATATGGCCTTGGAGCCGTAAAAGGAGTTGGTGAGGGGCCGGTTGAGGCAATTGTGCAGGCTCGTAAACATGGGGGTGAATTTAAAGATCTGTTTGATTTTTGTGCCCGTGTTGACCACCGGGTAAATAAGCGGGTCATAGAGGCATTGATTCGCTGCGGGGCATTGGATTCCATTGTGCCTAGCAGATCCGTTGCAGAAGCAGCTATGGAAAGTGCAGTGAAAGCGGCGGAGCAGGCTGCCCGTAATGAAAGTGCAGGTATGTTCGATTTGTTCGGTGAACTGGAAGCGGAACAGGCCGGGGATCCATATGAGATGTTTTTAAAGGTTCATGAGTGGTCTGCCAAACAACGTTTGCTGGGCGAAAAAGAAACACTCGGGTTGTATTTGACCGGTCATCCAATTGATGAATACGAACATGAACTTAAGAATATTGTAGACCGTCGCCTTTCCGAAATTGAGGCCAGCAAAAATACCCAAACGCTGGCGGGTTTGATCATAGCCATCCGAACCATGAAGACCCGTAAGGGAGATACCATGGCATTTGTGACCCTTGATGACCGGACTGCAAGGGTTGAGGTGGCGCTGTTTTCCGATACCTTTAACCAGTACCGGGAATACCTCGTAGTGGATTCGTTAATTGTTGTCGAAGGTGATGTTTCCTGGGACAACTACTCTGAGCGCAACAAAGTAATGGCCCGTTCGGTATTTTCCATCTCCGACGCACGAAAGAAACTGATCAGCGGAATTACCATTGAGATCAATGATTCGATCAATCCCAGAAACCTGGTCAGAGATCTGCAACAATGTATTACCCGGCAGAATGATGGCTGTCCCCTGTTTGTGGATTATCACCATTCCAGTGCTCGAGCATTGGTGCGTATTAACCCGCAGTTGACTGCCTCTCTGGATGATCAAAGCTTGCATATGATGCGGCAGTTGTTTGGAGAAGAACGGGTTAAATTGCGGTTTCGAAGGGAAGAATTTGAAATTTTGTGATGTGATGAATGTATTGCACACAAAAGACCAGGGTTACTTGTATTTAATGAGGGCTGTTATTAGTCTGAACAAAATTTTAATGGAATCCATGTGACCTGAATCGTACGCTGCAGGTCCGATCAGATTGTAAGAATGTGGGCACCTGCCTGTAAAACAAGATTCCCCGGCTACAGCCGACACTAGATAAAGTAAAGGGTCCCAATGAATCCAGACTTTTTAGATTTTGAGCAACCTATTGCCGAGCTGGAAGCCAAGATAGAAGAGCTTCGGCTGGTCGGCAATGACAATAAAATTGATATTTCTGCCGAGATTCAGAGGCTTCAGCAGCAATGTCAAAAAATGACCAAAGATATTTTTGATGGTTTGAAGGCGGAACAGGTTGTTAAGTTATCCCGTCATCCCAAACGACCTTACAGCTATGACTACATCAATTTGATCTTTACTGATTTTGACGAGATGCACGGTGATCGACACTTTGCCGATGATGGTGCAATTGTCGGAGGTACAGCCCGTTTTGATGGTCGCCCGGTTATGGTTATCGGTCATCAGAAAGGTCGTTCCGTCGCTGATAAAGTCAAGCGTAACTTTGGTATGCCCCGGCCAGAGGGTTACCGTAAGGCTTTACGGCTTATGGAGTTTGCCGAACGTTTTAAATTGCCCATATTTACCTTTATTGATACTCCAGGTGCTTATCCGGGTATTGATGCTGAAGAGCGTGGCCAGAGCGAGGCGATTGCCTTTAATTTATTGAAAATGTCTGGCCTCAAAACGCCGATAATTTCAACGGTAACCGGTGAAGGCGGATCTGGCGGAGCGTTGGCGATAGGGGTTTGTGATCAGTTGAATATGTTGAAATATTCAATTTATTCGGTGATTTCTCCTGAAGGATGTGCATCAATCCTGTGGAAGACCGCGGAAAAAGCTGCCGACGCCGCAGAGGCTATGGGTCTGACTGCTGAAAAAGTGCATAAACTGGGTATCTGTGATGAGCTGGTGGATGAACCTTTGGGAGGTGCGCACCGGGATTATCAACTGATGGCGGAAAACCTGAAGGCTTGTCTGGCAAGGGCTTTGGAAGAGTACACTGCGATGCCCGTAGAACAGTTGGTGGAGCGCCGTTATCAACGACTCATGTCTTATGGACTAAGTGCCTGATCACCCAACAGACACTGAAAAATGAGCCCTCGCTTAATATGGGTATTTACAACGGTCCGTTAACTGTGGCACAAACCATATACAGTTAACGGGCAACATTGATGCGAACTTCTTTTGTTTCAATTTAAAAAATTTCCTTTACTGACAGATGGTGAACTTAAACTCGAAATTGACGATTACCTTAGCGGTCATCGGGCAATGGATCGGGTTCCTGCCTATAAATTCAAAATAATACGTTGCCGTGATTTGACCTGGGTTGGTGATATTGACGTCAGGATTGGTAATACTCGTCATCTGATTCTGTATGGTGGTCATATAGGTTACAGTGTCCATGAATCGTATCAGGGGCATTCGTATGCTGCAAAAGCCTGTAATATTATTAAAGACGTTGCGCTTGCACATGGTATGACCGAGTTGTGGATTACCTGCAACCCCGAAAATACTGCATCAAGAAAGACCTGCGAAAAACTGGGTGCAGTGTTTGTCAATATTGTAGATGTTCCTGCTGGTACAGAGTTGTTTAATCGCGGTGATTATCGTAAATGCCGGTACTTGTGGGCATTAACTGACGCGCCCAGGCCCGGTTGACGACAGGGCACCAGATAGGTGTCGGTGCCGTGATCATCAAATCAGTCAGACTCCAGTAATTGAGTGATATTGAAACCATCATGATTTCAGCTGCTATCGAAAATTGCCTTCAACGTTATAAACCCACCCGAATATTGATTGCCTACAGTGGTGGCGTTGACTCTCACGTATTGCTTCATGCACTGGTTCGAAGTAACCCTTCTGTACCTGTGCTTGCCGTTCATGTGCATCATGGACTTAGTCCAAACGCTGACAAATGGGCTGAACATTGTGCTGATGTTTGCCAGCAATATGGAGTAGCTTGTCAGTGTCTGTATGTTCAGGTTGAAAATCAGGGTAAAGGAATAGAAGCGGCGGCCAGAGATGCCCGATATCAGGAGTTCGAAAAATTGCTGGTATCTGGCGATATTCTGTTAACTGCTCATCATGCTGATGATCAGATTGAAACCTTCATGTTGCGACTGTTACGGGGCGCCGGCTTGGAAGGTTTGTCGGCTATGAGTGAGTCCCGTTCCTGTGGTGCCGGGTTGCTGGTTCGACCGCTGCTGCAGTTGCAGCGCTCCGAGTTGATGGCATATGCTGAAGATGAAGGATTTCGCTGGGTGGATGACGAAAGTAATGATGATAACCGTTATGATCGAAACTTTCTTCGAAATCAACTGTTTCCGCTTATAGAAAGCCGCTGGCCCCAGTATCGTCAGACAGTTACCCGGGCGATTAATCATATCCAGAATGCTGCAGGCAATGAGCAGGAACAACTGTATCCGGAACTCAATCATCGGCTGACGGTTGAAAATGCATTAAAAATCGTTGGTTTTGAAGAAACAGATCGTGCTCTTATTATGAAGTTACTACGGCTTTGGTTGGGCTTAATGAATCTGACCGTGCCCTCACAAAAAGTGCTGGAGGAAATAGTTAGTTCAGTCATTTTTGCCAGGGCAGACGCTGAGCCGGCAGTCTATCTGAAAGATTATTCTATTCGTCGATTTAAGACGGCAATTTATGCAGTACCTGTACTGGCTGAACTGCCCAGAACAACGATTGTGATCAAACCGGATGTCGCAACAGATATTCCCGGAGTCGGAACTGTGGAACTGGTTAGTGAGATAGCAAAAGACGATAAGCGATGGTTGTTGTCTGGCCGGTTTTTACCATTAACGGTTGCTTTTCGGGTCGGCGGGGAGCGCGCTATTCCCGTTGGACGGCAGGGCAGTCGGGATCTGAAGCGACTCTTGCAGGAGTATCGGATTGAGCCCTGGTGGCGGGATCGCTTGCCGTTATTATACTGGAACGGTGAGTTAGTTATGGTAGCTGATCAGTTTGTTTGCGAAGGCTTTCAGGCTGCACCTGGAGAAATGGGTTACCGCCTGAAGTGGCGACGCCCAAGAACCTGACTGTCATAATTTTAAAGCATCAGAAAGAATCTCATTGAGGCGGCAAGTCGCCTCTGATAGACTGGCGTCCCGTCTTAAACAGCACTCACACAATCAACTTCATTCCACTACCCGCGTCTAAATCAATCGAGGACGAAGGGGAGTTTTTTATTTATTGGTGTTTGGATTTGATACTGTGAGGTCCAATTTCAGATGGGATCATTATGACTCGTTATATATTTGTTACCGGTGGCGTTGTTTCTTCACTGGGTAAAGGCATTGCATCAGCTTCCCTGGCTGCCATTCTGGAAGCCAGAGGTCTTAAGGTTACTCTACTCAAACTTGATCCCTATATTAATGTTGATCCGGGCACTATGAGTCCGTTCCAGCATGGTGAGGTCTTTGTGACCGAGGACGGTGCGGAGACAGATCTTGATCTTGGGCACTATGAGCGTTTTGTTCGTACGACCATGACCCGTCGTAACAATTTCACTACCGGTCGTATTTATCAGGATGTACTGCGTAAAGAGCGTCGTGGTGATTATCTGGGGGGAACTGTCCAGGTTATTCCGCATATTACCGACGAAATCAAGCGTCGTGTTATTGAAGGAGCCGGCAATGCGGATGTGGCACTGGTGGAAATTGGTGGCACAGTAGGGGACATTGAATCGTTGCCATTTCTTGAAGCTGTTCGTCAATTAAGGGTTGAGCTGGGGAGTTCCCGTGCACTGACTATGCATTTGACTCTGGTGCCTTATATTGCTACTGCCGGCGAGATGAAAACCAAGCCTACCCAGCATTCGGTAAAAGAAATGCGGACCATCGGTTTGCAGCCGGATATTCTGATCTGTCGTTCTGAACAACCGCTCGATAAGTCTTCATTGCGAAAAATTGCCTTGTTTACTAATGTTGAAGAACGGGCCGTTATTCCCTTACCTGATGCAGATACCATTTATAGAATTCCAGCCATGTTGAATGCTACTGGGCTTGATGCATTTGTGGTCGAAAAGCTTGGTCTTGAGTGTGCTGAAGCAGATTTGAGCGAATGGAATGATGTTGCTGACCGCAAACTGAATCCGGACAAAGAAATCACCATTGCCATGGTAGGCAAATATATGGAACTGCTGGATGCCTATAAATCCCTGATCGAAGCTATCGACCATGCCGGCATTCGCAGCCGCACTAAAGTGAAGATTCGGTATATCGATTCCGAGCGTATTGAGAAAGAAGGTGTTGAGCTGTTGACTGGTGTCAGTGCTATTCTGGTTCCGGGGGGGTTTGGTCATCGTGGCGTTGAAGGCAAGATTATGACAGCCCGTTATGCCAGAGAACATAAAATCCCTTATCTGGGTATTTGTCTGGGTATGCAGGTTGCGTTTATTGAATTCGCCCGCAATGTTGCCCGGCTGGAAGGCGCAAACAGTACTGAATTTGACAGGCAATGCCGTCATCCGGTTATTGGCTTGATTACTGAGTGGATTGAAGCAGACGGTAAAAAAGTTGAACGTGACGACAAGTCAGATTTGGGCGGTACGATGCGTCTTGGCAGCCAGGCGTGTGAGCTGAAAGAAGATTCCATCGCTCGGGAATGCTATGGTAAGCCGGTGATTTATGAGCGTCATCGTCATCGTTACGAAGTCAACAATCATTATGTTGAACAAATGGCAGATGCTGGTCTGGTGATATCAGGGCGATCTGTGGATGGTGCACTGGTTGAAATGGTCGAGCTGCCTAAAGATCAGCATCCTTGGTATGTTGCATGTCAGTTTCATCCGGAGTTTACTTCCACTCCACGGGATGGGCACGGATTGTTCAGTGGATTTATTGGTGCGGCCCGGGATTTTCAGAACTGATTTGCCCATTTTGTAGTTTTTTTACAGCTTCAATGGCTGAGGGTAGAGAGGATGGCTGGTTTTTGGGTTATTTTTGTAAGAAAATTACTCATGTTTGATTCGAAGCAATCTTCTCGTCATCGAATTTCTATTTAATAGGGTGATACACCCTATTACCAAACACTGGAGAGTCAGCAATGACAAAAATCGTCGATATTAAAGCTCGTGAAGTACTTGATAGCCGTGGTAACCCCACCGTCGAGGCCGATGTTATCCTGGAATCCGGACATATAGGTTCTGCCTGTGCACCATCTGGAGCATCTACAGGTTCTCGTGAAGCGCTTGAACTGCGTGATGGTGACAAGAGTCGGTATCTGGGTAAAGGGGTGCTAACTGCGGTTGGTGCCGTTAACGGTCCTATCAAAGAAGCTTTACTGGGTAAAGATGCTGAAGATCAGGCGACTCTTGACCAGATCATGATCGACCTGGATGGTACTGAGAATAAATCCAAGTTCGGTGCCAACGCCATCCTGGCCGTATCTCTGGCCAATGCCAAAGCCGCTGCTCAAGCCAAAGGCGTCGCTCTGTACGAACACATCGCAGACCTGAATGGTACTCCTGGAGTATACAGCCTGCCGGTTCCCATGATGAACATCCTGAACGGTGGTGAGCATGCTGACAACAATGTCGACATTCAGGAGTTCATGATCCAGCCCGTTGGTGCACCGTCATTCAAAGAAGCATTGAGAATGGGTGCAGAAGTATTCCATTCACTGAAGAAAGTTCTGAGTGCCAAGGGCCTTAGTACTGCTGTAGGTGATGAAGGTGGTTTTGCGCCTAACCTGGAAAGCAATGCTGCTGCACTGGCGGCCATCAAAGAAGCTGTTGAAGCTGCGGGCTACAAGCTGGGTACTGATATCACTCTGGCGATGGACTGTGCCTCTTCTGAATTTTATGAAGATGGCAAATACAATATGAAAGGTGAAGGTAAAGTCTTCACTTCCAATGAGTTCAGTGATTACCTGGCTAAGCTTTGTGAAGAATACCCGATTGTATCTATCGAAGACGGTCAGGATGAGTCTGACTGGGATGGATTTGCATACCAGACCAAAGTACTGGGCGACAAAATCCAGCTGGTCGGTGATGACCTGTTTGTCACCAACACCAAGATCCTGAAAGAAGGTATCGAAAAAGGCATCGCCAACTCCATTCTGATTAAATTCAATCAGATTGGTTCTTTGTCAGAAACTCTGGCAGCCATCAAAATGGCTAAAGATGCCGGCTATACTGCTGTTATTTCTCACCGTTCCGGTGAAACAGAGGATGCGACCATTGCTGACTTGGCAGTGGGTACTGCTGCCGGTCAGATTAAAACTGGTTCTCTGTGTCGTTCTGACCGTGTTGCCAAGTACAACCAACTGCTCAGAATTGAAGAAGCATTGGGTGACAAAGCCGTTTACAATGGTCTGAAAGAAATCAAAGGTCAGGGTTAATATCCAGCTTGATCCTTGATCAGTAGTATCCAAAAAGCCCGACATTGTCGGGCTTTTTTATTTGCTATATGGTGTGAAAAACTTTAAAACAGTTTTTTCTAATTAATACACCTGGGATAGAGTTTCATTGTGAACATAACCGCTGATCTGTTTCCACCCATCTGGTATTGGTCATTTGATATTGCTTTTGCATTGTTGCTGCTGTTAGCGACAAACTTCCTCGAATGGAATGTTCTACGGGTTGATAGGGAGTTGCAGCATCGGTTTGGTCTGTCATTGGTGATTCTTGTCCTTATCTGGTCTATGCGGGCAGGTGTTTCTACAGGACTGGGCATTCATTTTTTTCTGGTCACTACGCTTCATCTGGTCTTTGGCTGGCAATTGGCAATGTACGCGGTGGCATTAGCTATGGTCGGGATGGTATGGATTGGTAAGGAGTCATGGCAGGGTATTGGCATTAACGGTTTTGTCAGTGGGGTGGTACCCATTCTTTGTACTTATAGCCTCTGGAGAATCCAGCGAAAAAGCCGGTTGAACAGCCCGTTTGCATTTATTTTTCTGGTTGCTTTTCTGGGGGCGATTGTCTCCGTGGTTGCTTCAGGAATATTAATGACTGCCATTTTTTTGGGGGCTGGTGTTTATGATCTTGAGCATATCGTTAGTCAGTTCTGGATATACGTCCCGTTAATTGCGCTGCCTGAAGCCATTCTGAATGGTATTTTTATAACCGGGATGATCGTGTTCAGACCCGAGTGGGTGAAGTTGTTTGACCAGAAAAAATACTTCAACTGACGATTGGTAACCGGGATCAATCGCCATGAGTCATAGTGCGCAGGTTGGTAAATAGTTTCTCAGGAATCAGACCTTGTTCGATAACCCGTTTCCATATGATCTTTGCCTGAGCTTTCAGTGTTTGAACTTCGCTGTCAGTAGGTTCGAGGATAGTGATTCCCAATTTGTCTAAAGCAGCCAATGCCTGGCTATTTTGGCGAACCATGATGTTGTCCAGCGTACTCAGTGATGCTTTTGTCAGGTTCATCATCACGGTTCGGTCTTGCTCGCTCAGGCTTTCCAGAGATCGTTGACTAATGACGAATACCCCGAACGAATAAACCACCGGAACATTGGTGAGATACTTCAGGCTATGATGCCATTGCAAGGTAATTACCGCCGCTGGTGGTGCTATCAGACCATCAATTGAACCAGTCTGTAGTGAGGTCGTTATTTCGGAAAGATTCAGATCTATAGCCTTGAGATTAAATTCGCTGGCGTAATACAACAACGCCGGATCTGCAGGTAGCCACAGTTTCTGTCGTTGTAGTTGATCCAGATTGACAACAGGCTCTTGAGTCATCGCGTAGGCCATGCCACCATCAATCAATCCTATTGCTTTAAAGCGGCTATCTTCGGCAAGCCTTAAAATATCCGCATCAAAGTCAGTGCGTGCTTTCAGAACCTGGTCAAAATTATCGAAGAAAAAAGGCAAACCATAAACACGTAACCCTGGAAACTCTTTGGTCCAGGCACTGCTTTGAGAAACAGTTGCGTCCAACTGGCCGATCATCATCTTACGTCTGATCGCTTCATCAGACCCCATGACTCCAGCCGGATAAATTTTCAGCTTAATTCTATTATCCGTCTGCTGACGTAACTCAGCATCCAGCGCTCTCAGGCTTTTTACAACTTCAGTACCTTCAGGATAAGCAGTTGCTATTTTTATTGTTGTGCCGAATGCACTGACAGACAGTAAAAGAGATAATAAAAGTAAGTATATTAATCTAATCATATAGATCATATTTTCATATTCGTATGACAAACTGATGAATGCCATGATTCAGACTGGCGTTTTTACATATGCTCTGTCAGCGACTCAAGTCTATGAATAATAAGGTTTTTCTCCCAGTAGTAGGAAAAAAGGATGAGTTGACCGGAACTGTCCTTCTGCTATGAATTATAGAATAACCAACTGATTGTATTCAGTTCACCGGTTACTTAATTTCAGTTTCGTGAATGATATTTTGTGTGGGTTTGGTTAGGCATGATGCGTCTGCAATTATGGTATAAGGCCCAGGTCGGTTGCATTGGTTGTTGACAATGTTTGAAGTATTCGGAGCCATGATATGACAAACTTGGAAAGAAAGTTTGAATTTGCTTCCAGTGATGATAATAGCAGACCTTCTGAGGACCCTGGTTGGAAAGTATTGACTGTAGAGGATGACGCAGTCTATCAGGCATCTCTGGTCTTCGCGTTACGATCCATGAAGGTTCAGCGTAAGGTGATCAGCTTACTGACCGCCCGATCAACCACGGAAGCCACTCGTATTATTTCCCGAAATCCGGATATAGCAGTGATATTGCTGGATGTCGTTATGGAGCATGACGAATCCGGTCTGACTCTGGTGAAAACGGTTCGCGAGCTTTTTGCCAATAGTGATGTCAGAATTATTTTGTTGACAGGTCAGCCTGGCATGGCACCGCAGAAAGACATCATGAGTCGGTATGATATTGATGATTACTGGTGTAAATCAGAACTGACCAATGATCATTTGCTTACCATCATTACCAGTAACATCCGCACCTGGAACTATCTGACAGAAATCAGAAAATCCACTACCGGCCTGCAACAGGTCATCAATGCCAGCAGACAACTGAACGGCACACGTGACGTTAACGAGTATCTTCAGACTATCCTGGCTCAGGTGGGTAATATCTTTAATATCGACAGCAGTTTGATTTGTGCTGTCGATGAAAGTACTCCGAATATTCAGCAAGCAAATGTTATGGTGGTGACGGGTAAGTTTGAAGATATAAAAAATAAAAACCTCGGTCAGATAAAACATGATTTGTTGCTTAAAGCCTGTAAACAGGTTTTGAATTCCAAGCATCACGTTTTTATTCCGGGTTATTCCATTCTGTATATTCGTTACAATGTTGAATTAGCCGAGTACATTGTCATTCTGAAGAATGAAAAACCATTGTCAAAACTGGATATACATCTGTTGCAGATATTTTTTGAAAACGTCAGTGTGGGTCTCGATAATATTTCTTTGTACGGTCAGTTGTTAAGGGTTGCTTACGAGGATTCAGTTCTGAAAATGCCAAACCGGAGCTGGTTGGCGAAAGAGATCGCTCGATTGAATGTCAACCAAACATATCAAGCAGAATTATTTGTTGTAGATGTGGATGACTTTGCAGAAATCAGTATTACATTTGGCAATGTATTTTGTGACCAACTCATGAAATGCGTTAGCGAGAAACTGCTTTCAAATGTTCCGGGCAGTGCCAATATTGCCAGGGTAGGGATCAGTGCTATCGGTGTCCTGGTAGATAGCGCATCCCATGTTGACTGGGCGTTTTTTGATAACCTCTTCTCATGCCCATTGACCATCGCAGGAACTGAGCATGCGGTTTCCATCACCGTTTCAAAGATCAATATGATGGAAACCAAAGGGTACTTTTCATCGGAACAGATTATCCGCAGAGCAGAGAGTCTGGTTGGCTTGTCGCGATTAAAAGGTGTTCATTATATTGAGAATAATGCTGACCTCGAAAAGCAGGTGGTATATCGACATTCCATGCTTGATGATTTAAGAAAGGCATTTCTGCAACAGCAGTTTTTTATTTTGTTACAACCTAAAGTAAGACTTACAGATGATCGTTTGGTTGGTTTTGAGTCGTTGGTCAGATGGCGTAAAACTGACGGTTCAGTAGTTGCCCCTGGTGATTTCATCCCACTTGCAGAAGCATCTGGTTTGATTGGTAAGCTGGATAACCAGGTTTTGCGACTAACCTGTGAAGCGGTAAAATATCTGAATGCCCATGATATTTATGCACCAGTATCATTTAACGCGTGCTCTTCGGAACTCATGAATTCGAGTTATATTATGAATTTAACTCAGATAATTCGTGAGTATGATGTCGATCCAAGATACCTGGAGCTTGAAGTGACTGAGTCTCAGGCAGCACCAGAATATCAGAGAATATCCGGTGCCCTTGAAGGCATTATGGCGCTAGGGATGGATGTCAGTATCGATGATTTTGGTACCGGATATTCTTCACTTGCTCATATCACCGATTTAAAGGCCACCACTCTAAAAATAGATCGAACGTTTGTTACTCGTCTGAATACATCACATGAACACAATTACGTCATTGATATGATTTTGGATCTGGGAAATCAGCTGGGTTTTAAAGTCATTGCTGAAGGTGTTGAAACGGAAGAGCAGAAACAGCAATTGCTGCAAAAGGGATGTCAGTATGGTCAGGGATACCTTTTTGCCAAACCGCTAACATTGGACGAAGCCGTTTTATTTTCTTCCGTTCATGCCAAATAACCGGCTGAAGGAAAATATCAGCTGTCTTTTCAGGATGTATGCTAGGCTGATATTTGATAAGGCATTCTAACTTCCGGTAGTTCAGTCGCAGTCGTCTGAAGGATAGGAAAGAGCATCATTCTATCATTTTAATCCTCATGAACCTTGGCTGGCTTTGTTCGGCACATATTTCTGTGGAAGGAATAATGATATGACGACCTCGCGAGCAAAAGAGCAACATGCCATCGTATTTAAGAATATGGTACCGCGGTTGGTTTTGTTGTTGGTCTTGACGATTCTTGTTGGTGTTTTGGGAATGACCGAGTTTATCAGATTTAAGATTTCACCGATTGAAGAGGCTCAGGTGAGATCCGTGTCTCGGTCGATTTCCATGATGAATCGTGAAATAGGTTATATCCGTAATCTGATCCTGTTGTTGAAAAACAGCTCTGAAATACGAGCCGGGCTTGCATTAGACAGAGAGATTGATACTGCATTGCTACAGCAGTTTTTTATTTATTTTGCTGAGTCCTCAAACAATGTTTCCCAGGTAAGATGGATTGATATGAAAGGTAATGAACGGGTGCGCGTTAACCTGGTTGGGCAGGAAGCGAGTGTCGTTCATGAAGAAGATCTGCAGAACAAAAGCGATCGGTATTATTTCCAGAAAGCCATTGTTGCTGGTGATTCTGTTTATATCTCGCCGATAGATCTGAATATTGAAGGGGGGACAATTGTGTACCCTTATGAACCCACCATTCGAGCGACTATTTTGACGCAGAACAGTGAAGGTTTACAAGACGGTGTATTGGTAATGAACTTTCAATTAACGGACTTGTTTTCCGATTTACGAACAATGGGGAATGATAGGCAGCATCTTGAGGTACTAAATTCCGATGGATATTGGTTGTTGGCAGATAATCCAGAGCTGGAATGGGGTTTTCAGTTAGGCCATCCGGATAACAATGTCAGAACTCTCAGGCCGGGGGTATGGCATCACATGATGCAGTCATACAGCTCAACAGGAATAACAGCCGATAATTCCTTGGTCAGCTATATGTTCCTGTCGCTTGACACGAATGATGGTCTGGTGGTTTCAGATCTTAACCGGATAATTATTGCTGCAGTAACCGATCAGGGTGTCTTGGCATCAGTCAATCGTGCGGTTTCCATTCCATTCATTGCCGGTTGTCTGCTTGTGTATCTGGTCGGTTTTATGATTATACGATCGTTGACTGTTGCAGAGATGGATCGCCAATTTTATACCCAGGCATTGCAGAATGAAAAAGAAGAACTGCAAAAAGCATTGGAAAAAATCAAGCAGTCTCATGAGCGTCTCGGTATTCTTCAGGATGAACTGGTGGAAGCACGCAAACTCTCTGCTCTAGGACTGATCGTTGCCGGAGTTGCTCATGAACTGAATACCCCCAATGGAGGAGCATTGATTGCGGTTTCGGCATTGCAGTCACAGTTGAATGAATTGAAACAAAATATTTTGGAGGGATTAACTCAGCGGCAGATGGAGGCTTTTATTGAAAACCTGGAACAGGGCCTTCAATTGGCTGAAAAAAACCTGCGTCGTGCCGGTGAATTGATCAGCAGCTTCAAACGCCTTGCAGTAGATCGTAATCAGGAGATTCTGGTTAAGTTCAACTTGATTGAGTGTATTCGCGATTTGATTCATACCGTTGAGCCAAGGCTCAAAGACGGGCGAATAAAGATAACTGTTGATCTACCGGATACACTGCAGCTCAACAGTTTTCCCGGTATAATATCGCAAGTGCTCCAGAACCTGATCGATAACGCTATTTATCATGGTTTTTCCGACAGAGAGAGCGGCATTGTTTCTGTTTCCGCATCTTTGGTCCACCAGGGTCGACAGGTATGTCTCCATGTTGTCGATAACGGCAAAGGTATTGACCCAGAGATTCGCACAAGAATATTTGATCCGTTTGTCACTTCCGGGCGGGGCCATGGGCACACTGGTTTAGGTTTGTATCTGATTCATCAGTGGGTACATGGAGTGCTCAAGGGCAGTATCAAAATAGAACCAAACATTGGTCATGGCACCTGTGTAACCATTATTTTACCGGTTGATATTGAGTCATCGACCTCTGGTTCGGAGGCTCTGGAACTGACTGTCAGTGACTGATATTCATTTCAACGCATTGTTGTAAACTAACTGGCAGAGATTTCAAAGGGATGCTGCAATGCTCAGGATTCTGATCATATCCGGCTAAAAAAATGGCACTAAAGGGGGTTTATCCAAATGACCGTTTTGTATGAAAACTATATTGTTTGATCTGGATAATACGCTTACTCATCGCGAACAGACGATTCGAAATTATACCAGAGTCTTTTTTTCTGATTACGCTCATCAGCTAATTACCGGTCTCGATCCTATATGGCTGGCGGACAAAATAGTCACTCTTGATGAAGGTGGGTACTCCGGGCACAGGGAGCGTTCGTTCACACTGGCGATGCTCGATATCTGGCGTACAAGGCCGGATGCCAATGATCTCCTGGAGCACTGGCTTTCCTGGGTGCCTGCTCATCCGGTCATGATGCCCGGCCTGTATCACGTTCTCAACAAACTTAAACATTGGCAATATACCCTTGGTATCGTTACCAATGGTGCTCAGAGTATTCAGCAGGCAAAAATCTGCGCATTGAAAATTGAGCAGTATTTCGATGTGATACTGACTTCAGAAGCGGCTGGTATGAGTAAGCCTGACTCTGGGATTTTTTTAGCGGCGCTGTCTGTTCTTCAATGTCAGGCAACTGATGCGATATATGTGGGCGATCATCCCATCAATGACTATCAGGGAGCGATGGACTGCGGGATGAAAGCGATCTGGTTTCGCGGGTTTCATATCTGGCCACAGAATCTTGCTCCTCCACAAAGCTATATCGATCATTTGGAACATCTGTTGGATAAGGTTTAACATGGTCCGGGTGAATTATCAGCATGGACAAGTTGACTATGAAAAATGTTTATGTCACCCGTTGTATTCCTCAGGTGGGAATTGATCTGCTATCACAACATTTCCACGTACGTTCTAATCAGCAGCCCCGAAAACTGACGCGCCAGGAACTACTGGACGGTATAAAAGGTGTTGATGGAGTGCTGACTTCTGGAACGGACAAAATTGATGCGGAGCTGATGGATTTAAATCCGGGAATCCGATGCTTTTCCAACTATGCCGTTGGGTTTGACAATATGGATGTTGCTGCTGCCACTCAGCGCCGGGTATTGTGTACCAATACTCCCGATGTCCTTAATGATTCTACTGCCGAAATGGCCTGGGCTTTGTTGATGGCAGTCGCGCGCAGAGTTGTAGA
Organism: Gynuella sunshinyii YC6258; assembly: GCF_000940805.1. Lineage (GTDB taxonomy): Bacteria > Pseudomonadota > Gammaproteobacteria > Pseudomonadales > Natronospirillaceae > Gynuella > Gynuella sunshinyii. Next base: position 2,711,567 of record NZ_CP007142.1, read on the forward strand.
ATCGGATCGTATTATGCGTACGCGCCAATGGACAGGGTGGGAGCCACAGGAATTTCTTGGCGGTGATATTACTGGTAAAACCCTCGGTATCATTGGTGCCGGCCGGATTGGCACATCAATCGCCATGAAATCCCGTGGTTTTGATATGCAGATATTATACAGCGGGCGCCGTAACAATTCTGAGCTGGACGCAAAGCTCAATGCCCGCTTTGTGGACATGGATACACTATTGCAATCATCCGACTTTGTCAGTCTGAGTGTTGCTCTCAATGCTCAGACATATCATCTGATTGGTGCGCGTGAGTTGGCGTTGATGAAGCCGACAGCCTATCTCATCAATACCGCAAGAGGACCTGTGGTTGATGAAGCGGCGCTGGTTCAGGCTCTCAAAAGCAAGCAGATTGCCGGGGCGGGATTGGATGTCTATGAATTTGAGCCGGATATGGTTGAGGGACTGGAATTACTCGAAAATACGGTATTAACAACCCATATTGGTTCAGCCACTTATGCTACGAGGAATGCCATGGCCGTTAAGGCCGCAACTAACCTGATTGCTGCGTTGAAGGGGGAAATGCCACCGGATTGCCTGAATCCACAGGTGTTTGATTAATACTCTGATCACTCTACTGTTAAACCTGCCGACTTAAATAGAGCTGTATGATGACAGCTCTATTTTGATCTTGTAGAACTTTTTTCAGTTCTTAATTCCTCCTTTCAAAGACTTCGTTCAGCCAATCGCACTGCGCTTGACTGTCTTCTTTCTGGCGGGTACTCAAAAATCTATATCAAGCACTATAAAACCAAAGTTGTAGACAATTGAGGTTGTTTTTTCATGTATTAGTCGATATTTTAGCTGTCGATTTCATAAATTGTAGACAATTTAATGTCGCAGCATATTGAAGAAAACGTAGGATCGAGAGCCAGTCAGGTATTTGTGCAATTGCAGGAAGCAATCGTCAGGGGTGAGATCAAAGCCGGGACCAAGCTTCGGGAAGCCGATTTGAGTCAGGAATACGGTATTTCCCGGGCTCCGCTGCGTGAAGCCCTGAATCGCCTTGAAAGTTTAAAGCTGGTTGTCAAAGTGCCACATGTCGGGGCCCAGGTTGTAAACCTGACTGCCCGGGAAGTTCAGGAAATCTATTTGATTCGTGAAAACCTGGAAGCTTTGGCGTGCCGTCTGGCAGCTGTGGAAATGACACAGACCGAGCTGGATGAACTGAAGCAGCTGTTACATCAGCATGAACAATATATTCAGGACCAGTCCGGCAGTCGTTATTTGTTGCAACAGGATGACCTGGATTTTCATTACTGCATTATTCAGGGCAGTCGTAACCAGATGCTGGTGAACCTTTTATGCAATGAACTTTATCAGCTGGTTCGGATGATTCGACACAGCGGTATATTAGTACGTAATACACCAGCCAAAGCGTTACAGGAACACTGGCGTATCTATGAAGCACTCAGTCAACGTGATGGCGAACTGGCTGCCATGTTGATGCAAAGACACATTTCGCGGGCACGTCAGAGTGCTCATCTCATTCAGGTGGAGGATCAGGTATGAAATCAGCAGGATCAAGGTTCAGAGCCGCACTCGAACACAATCAGCCCTTACAGATCGTCGGTACCATCAATGCGTACACAGCTTTGATGGCCGAAAAAGTGGGACACCAGGCAATTTATCTGTCCGGTGCTGGTGTCGCAAATGCCTCATATGGATTACCGGATCTGGGTATGACCAGCCTGGAAAATGTGTTGGAGGATGCCCGCCGAATTACTGCAATCACAGAGACTCCGCTGCTGGTTGATATTGATACCGGGTGGGGTGGAGCATTCAACATCGCCCGGACCGTTAAAGAAATGATTCGTGCGGGCGTGGCGGCGGTTCATCTCGAAGATCAGGTACAGCAAAAACGATGTGGTCACAGGCCTAATAAGCAAATCGTTTCCAAAGCAGAAATGGTCGATCGGATCAAGGCTGCCACCGACGCCAGAACCGATGCTGGTTTTTTCATTATTGCCCGGACCGACGCGTTTGCTCAGGAAGGTCTCGAAGCAGCAATCGAAAGAGCCACAGCCTGTGTGGAGGCCGGAGCCGATGGCATATTTGCAGAGGCTGTTCATTCACTCGAGGACTATCAGGCATTTTCAGAAGCATTGTCGGTACCGGTGTTGGCCAATATGACTGAATTTGGCCAAACCCCTTTGTTTACCCTGACAGAATTACACCGGGCCGGAGTGGCCATGGCGCTTTATCCCTTAAGCGCTTTCAGAGCCATGAATGCTGCGGCATTGAAAGTGTATCAATGTCTGCTGACGAATGGGGATCAGAAAGACGTGGTTGCGGATATGCAAACCCGGTCTGAGTTGTACGAATTTCTAAATTATCATGATTACGAAAATAAGTTGGATGAGTTGTTTAAACAATAACAATCAAGGCTGGTCAGAACGATTGCCAGCAACACTGATCAAACAGGAGTGCAACGATGGTTGATAAAAAAATAGGAGGTGCCGGTCTACGTGGACAGGTTGCCGGTGAAACTGCATTGTGTACGGTCGGTCAGGAAGGCAGTGGGCTGACTTATCGCGGTTACGATATTTCTGACCTTGCAGATCATGCTGAATTTGAAGAAGTTGCGTATTTATTGCAGTACGGCAAATTACCTAACAGATCTGAGTATGACAACTACCTATCCAGACTTAAAAGCAAACGGTGCTTACCGGTCGAGCTGAAAGAAGTGCTTGAAAAAATTCCAACCAACTCCCACCCCATGGATGTAATGAGAACCGGTGTTTCGGTATTGGGAAATCTGGAAGAAGAAGCATCATTTTCCGAACAGGATGATCATATTGAGCGCATGGTGGCAGCGTTGCCGGGTATTATCTGTTACTGGTATCAGTTCTGTTACCATGGTCGCAGAATTGAAACAGATTCCGATGAATCTTCGATTGGCGCCCATTTTCTTGCCATGCTTACCGGAAAGTCGGTTAATCCGTTGTTTGCCAAGGCCATGCATGCGTCATTAATTCTTTATGCTGAGCATGAATTCAATGCCTCCACGTTTGCGGCCCGGGTTTGCGCATCCACACTTAGTGATATTCATTCCTGCGTGACAGCGGCAATCGGCACTCTGCGGGGGCCTCTGCATGGTGGTGCCAATGAAGCGGCGATGGCCATGATCGAAAAATTCCGTGATCCTGATGACGCCGAGCAAAGCCTGATGGGGATGCTCGCCCGAAAAGAAAAGATTATGGGTTTTGGTCATGCGGTCTATCGTGAATCCGATCCTCGGAATGCGGTCATCAAAAAATGGTCAGATAAACTGGCTGATGAGTATGGTGATCGTTCGTTATTTGAAATTTCACAGCGCTGCGAAGAAGTGATGTGGAGAGAGAAAAAATTATTCTGTAATGCGGACTTTTTCCATGCATCGGCCTATCACTTCATGGGAATTCCGACACCGCTGTTTACTCCTATCTTTGTGATGAGCAGGGTGACGGGGTGGACGGCTCATGTGAAAGAGCAGCGTGCCAATAACCGGATTATCCGACCCAGCGCAGAATATACCGGCCCGAATTTACAGACTTATCAACCCATTGAAGAACGTGACTAGGAAATAGCCGAATGAGTGCCAACGTCGATTTAAACAACCGCCCTGATTATGATCAGGAGTTGCAGGATATCGCGGATTATGTCCTGAACTTTAGTATACAAAGTGCAGAAGCCATGGACACTGCCCGTAACTGTTTGATGGATACCCTTGGGTGTGGTCTGCTGGCCCTACGATTTCCGGAGTGCACTAAGCATCTCGGGCCGATAGTGGAGGGGACAATTGTACCTAACGGTGCACGCGTACCAGGTACCCAGTTACGGTTGGATCCGGTCAAAGCGGCCTGGGACATCGGCTGTATCATTCGTTGGCTGGACTATAACGACACCTGGTTGGCGGCAGAGTGGGGTCACCCATCAGACAATCTTGGGGGAATTTTAGCGGTTGCTGATTACCTTTCGCAAAAATATATCAGCCAGGGAAAAGCACCTCTAAAAATGCAACAGGTACTGGAGGCCATGATTATGGCTCATGAAATCCAGGGGGTACTGGCATTGGATAATTCCTTTAATCGGGTGGGACTGGATCATGTCGTTCTGGTGAAAGTCGCATCGACGGCCGTCATTGCTAAAATGCATGGTGCCAGTCGTGAGCAACTGCTCAGTGCGCTGAGTCACGCATGGGTTGATGGTCAGAGTCTGAGAACTTATCGTCATGCGCCTAATGCGGGGTCACGTAAAAGCTGGGCTGCCGGAGATGCAACATCCAGAGCTGTGCGGTTGGTGGATATTGCCATGCGTGGTGAAATGGGTATCCCGGGTGTATTGTCGGCTCCACAGTGGGGTTTCTACGACATATTGTTCAGCAAGACGAATAAGGATCAGCAGTTGAAACCGGAGAATGAACGTCGTTTTTCAATGCAGAGGTCTTACGATACTTATGTGATGGAAAATGTGTTGTTTAAGATTTCGTTCCCGGCCGAGTTTCATTCACAAACGGCCTGTGAAGCTGCAGTGACTCTGCATCCCCAGGTTAAAAACCGGCTTGATGATATCGAAAAAATCGTGATTACCACACATGAGTCGGCGATCCGGATTATCTCCAAAGTGGGTCCACTGTCGAACCCGGCAGATCGTGATCACTGTATTCAGTATATGACGGCGGTGCCGCTGGCCTTTGGAGATCTGGTTGCCGAGCATTATGAAGATGAGTTCCATAACAGCCATCCAATCATTGATACATTGCGTGAGAAAATGGAAATCGTCGAAGACGAACGTTATAGCCGCGAATATCACGATCCGGACAAACGCAGTATCGCTAATGCCATTCAGGTATTTTTTAAAGATGGCAGCTGTACTGAAAAAGTGGAAGTCGAATATCCGATTGGACACAGAAGACGTCGGGCAGAAGGAATTCCCGTTCTGGAGACCAAGTTCAAACGTAATCTGGCTACCCGCTTTCCGGTGTCGCGCGTGAATCAAATCTTTGATCTGTGTAAAGACAGTAAAGCGCTGAGTCAGACAGCGGTCAACGAGTTTATGGATTTGTTTGTCATATAGCTCAATCTTTGTCCGCCATTGTGCATCAGGTGCTTCCTGATGCACTTTCCAAGTTTCCTCTTCCTTATAGCCGCAGTCACCCATATAAATTATCAAGCCAACTGAGTTTATCTGACAGATATTTCATTGAACGCGACTTACACTTGTATGAACCTGATCATGAGTTTGAGGCGGACTTCGTATTTCCGGTCCCTCGTTGAACTGCCTGGCGCTGCGTCTGGACGGTTCTGCAAACCCGGCATACATGTTCCTGGTGCCCGAGTGGACGGTTTGTTATTGAGACGGTGCGGCTCAACTGAATAGCATATCTGCAACTATTGGATTCTTTTTTTGACAGAACGGCTCAAACAGCAGATATTTCACGCTGCCTCCACCAATTACAGGAAAGATATGAAGTTGTTGTTCATCTTCGGAAAGCCATGCTGCAGAATATTGTCTATAATGAATAAGTGGTTTGACCATGTATCATCCTAACCTTTACGAGGCCCTTGTCTCAGATGTAGCAGGCATGGAGAAATCAGTTTCAGTTCGCCAGATAGTCGTTTATTGAGAGAAAAAACGGTTATTGTACAACCTGGTGAATGCCCTCATCGGGATTATGATGTTGTCGTTACTGTTGCCGGCTATAACGGTTTCTAAGGTTACGATTTGGATAATGGTTATCAGTTATGGATTGAGTGCCAATATCTGTTATTCCATTGGGGCCTATTTAAACGTTGTGATGGCTGTGTTCCGGCCTACCGATACCGGGATATGGAAACCGCTGTTTTATTTTGGTTTTGTGATATCTATCCTGTTAACTGTATTGCTGGGAGGCGCTTTCAGTTTTCGTGGAATATAGTGTGCGATGAAGTACAAAAAATGATGCTGTTTCACTATCAGAGAACGCGCAGGCGCAATGCTCTGACTGTTGCCATAATTCTCCTCTTAATGCCGGTTTTTTTGGGGGCTCTTGGATATATTGCTGAGAGCCAAAGTCAGTTTCTGGAAATGTATCTGATAACGAAACATGTGCTGGCGGCCATTGCGGTGATCCTGCTGGGATTGTTTGTCTGGTTGATGGTCAGTCCGGCAAAGTTCGAAATATACGTCACAGACTCTGAGTTTTATTGTCACCATCCCTTGTATTCAGAGTGGTGTTTTCGCGTCCATCCCAGAGAGATCAATCGGATTGAACATAATCTGGGATATGGCCATGAGCCTAATGCAACCATTGTAATGGTACTGAATAATAACCAACGGTATCAGGTCTGTATGACTTACGGGTACTCCCGCAAACGGTTGTATGAAGCGCTTAAAAGCGCCAATCCACATATTCGCTTACCGGAAAATATCAACCGGTTCAGCCATTAAATGGCTGAACAGGGTAAGTTAAGTCGTTCTGGATGATATCGACGAGAAAGTCAGGACAAAACCTGTGGCCAACTCGTCGGGAGCAGATGTTTAACGCTGCATTATTAATCCGGCGAACATCTATACCGGTTTAATTGCAACGTTGGTAACGATTCAACGCTCCAGCTGTTGCCAGAGTTCCGCTATCCGGCTTTGCCACTGCTGTTGCTTTTCCGGTTTTTGGAATCGGGGCTTTCGCTGTTTATCCTCCTTGAGTAACGTTTCCAATTGTTCAATTTCCATCAGCATATTCTCTTCGTCCTTTGGCTCATCAATTATCTTGGAGTGTCTGCTAAAAGGCTCGTGATGTGTTTGCTGCAGACCTTGGTAGAAGATCTCAGGGTCATGAATTTCCCGTAATATTCCGTTCTCTATCAGCCAGTAACGGTTGGCCACTGCTTCCAGAAACAAGCGATCATGACTGGTGAGCAGTAATGTTGCACCAGAATCCACAAGCTGTTGTTCCAGTTGTTCTCTGCCATCCAGGTCAATATGGTTAGTGGGCTCATCCAGAATGATGAAGTTGGGCTGTTGCAACTGCATGAGCATGAACATCATTCTCGCCTGTTCACCGCCGCTGAGCTGAACGCATCGCTGGTTGAGGTGTTGATAAGGGATACCTGCAGAAATCAGTGTTTGTCTGATCTGTTCATCTGTACCTGGGGCTCGTTGACGCAACCATTCAAACCGGCTCTCGGGTAGCTGGAAATTGTTTAACTCCTGATCATAATAGAAAACGGCGGTACCAGGGTTGAAACGTATCGTGTCATTGGCAGGTTCACGGTATTGGGTCATCCAGGCATTGAGAGTTGACGATTTTCCGACGCCATTCCTTCCGAGCAGAGCAATGCGGTCTCCAGGTCGTATAGTCAGATACTCACAGTGAACCAAGGGCGGCTGGTCGATTGAGTGACGTATGTTCATCTGTTCCAGAATCAACATGGTTTTTGCCTGTAGCTGTTGACTGTCGAGCTTCAACGTCAACCCACTGCCTTGACTGACGGCAGTCAGGTTCTCTTGCAGGCGTTCGACGCGTCGCTCCATGGTCTTCGCTTTACGGGAGAGGTCTTCGTTATCATAATCCCGCCCCCAGCGTGCCAGTCGATTGGCGCTGATTTTGATACGTTTGATTTCCCGCTCTTCGCTCTCACGTTTTTGTCGGGCGACCACATCGGCTTGTTGCAGTTTTTCTTTGGCGTGGGAAAAAGGCAGATCAAACGAGTAGCTGCGTCCATCCCTTAAAAAGATCGTTTTGTTGCAACAGTCGTTGAGTAGTTGTCGATCGTGGGACACCATGATGAAGCTGATATGTTGCTGGGTTTGCAGAAAACCTGTCAGGTTGGCCAGAGCCAAAACGTCCATATGGTTGCCTGGCTCATCCATAAGTAACAGCTCAGGCTCATTGATGATGGCGCGAGCGAACAAAACCAGATTTTTCTGGCCGCCACTAAGTGTTTTGACCAGAGACGTACATTGCGACGGTTGAAATCCCAGGTTGCTCAACAGTGTTTCGACCCGGTATTTTTCATACAGCTGTTTTTCGGGCTCAAGGCTCTGGAGAATGGAGTCCAGCAGTGTCATTTCGAGAAGCTGTTCTGGAACAAACTGTTCCACCCAGGAAATCTTCACGCCACGGGCACGGATGACCTCGCCGCTGTCTGGTTCCTGTGTGCCGTACAGCAGTGCAAATAAAGTACTTTTACCGCAGCCATTGTGGCCAACCAGACCTATTTTGTCTCCGGAATGGATATTCAGATTAAGGGATTCGAACAGCATCCTGCCGCCAATGGAGCAAGATAGATTATGAGTATGTAATAAAGTTGCCATGGTTCAGTCCTGTGCTTAATGAATAAACAAGCACCGGCCCGACCGGACAGGCAAAATGGATAGCTGTGTATACCAGTCCGACAGGCTCAGCGCCGTGAGGCGAAAGAGGACTGGTGGCTAGCTCCAGAGAGAACTTGTGTTGTGCCCAGATAAACTCTGGGAAGCGAACACAGTAACATGGGGCCTCCTTATCAAATAGGTGAATGGACGTCCGGAATGTATCATGGGTAATAGTTGAAGGGAATCATGGTATTTATACTCAGCGGTGTTGGCCTGTAGTCTGGCTTTTGGTGGCGACTGACTGTGAACTGACAAAATGCAGTTATCCTGAGTGGGATCAAAGTATGTAAAGGGGAATGCCTGAGTGGATGTTTAAGATAGAAACCAATCGTTTATGGTTGCGTGACTTTCAACCTTCGGATGTGCAATCGTATGTGCGTTTTACCGCCAATCCTGATTATCAGAAATACTACAGCGAAGAGGATTGCCGCCGGGAAAAATCAGAATTCCTGGCTAATCAGTTTGTTGTTCAAGCCCGGGATGTTCCGCGTAGAAAATATCAATTGGCCATTATTGAAAAATCATCCGATCAGCTGATAGGCACCTGCGGTATTCGTGCAGAAAATGACAACCACGCCTCCATGGGATTTGGTATTGCTGTTGAATACCAGGGGATTGGATATGCATTTGAAGCAGCCCGATCCATGATTTGTTTTGGTTTTCAGGCGCTAGGAGTATATCGGATTTATGCTGAAACATTGGCTGCAAACCATTCTGCGGTTGGTCTCTGTGAGCGTTTGGGGATGCATAAAGAAGAACATCTGATTGAGCACCGTTTTTTTAAAGGGTGCTGGTGGGATACGGTTGTATATGCGCTGAAGAGAAACGAATAGAGTTTCGTTGGGGTGACATAATTTTGGCTTTCAAAAAGGTTTTTGCTGTATAAAAGCTGACTTAATAGGCACTTGGACATGTAATTTAGTCACAACTTTGAGCTTGTCCGCTTACAGTTTGTGGTAATTGCTTTTATGATGCGCGGACACAGACGTTAAGGAGAGCACTGTGATCAAACAATTCGTGGCAATCAGTACCCTGTCTATCATGATGTTAATGGGGTGTCAGAAACAGGAAGGCGGTTCTGGAACGGTCTCACTGGATCTTACTGATGCTGCCGTCAACAATGTAGCCCAGGTTTATCTGGCTGTTTCATCAGTAAGCCTTCATGGTCCAGATGGCACGCTGAATTATAAACTGTCAAATGATATCCATGATTACCTTCAGTATCCGCTGCTGGATTACAATGGTGGCATATCAGTCAGTCTGTTGAAGGATGCCCAGGTAGCGCCAGGTGCGTATCATTGGATTCGGTTGAATCTCGCTACAGAAGGAAATCTGGACACCTATGTGGAGCTGGAAGATGGCAGTATTCATGAACTTGAAGTTATCTCAGAAACCGGATTAAAGCTGAACCGTGGTTTTTATGTTCCCGAAGATGGAAATGTCAGTTTCACGCTGGATCTGGATCTACAGAAATCCCTGATCCGGACTAAGAACGGTTATCGTTTGAAGCCCGTCATCAGAGTTGTGAACAACGATGATATTGGCCGTATTGCCGGCCGGGTGGATGCTAGCCTGTTGTCCAGTAATCGTTGTAACCAGGCTGCGATGTATTTGTTCCGTGGCTATGATGCTGCGCCGTCTGACATAAATCCCAAAAATGATCCTGAGGTCATTGTTCCTGTCAATCTGGAAAACAACAATGCCTATCACTTTGGATTCATATCATCAGGCGAGTATTCTCTCGCGCTGGCCTGTGATCCTAAGGATGACCCGGAAGCGGAAGACGAGATGAAATTTCTGCAGCAAAAAAATGTGCTGGTTCGTTCCAGTTATACGACATTTATTCATATGGATCTTTAACTGGCTTGTCAATGATGCTTTTTTGACTTTGTTGCCTCAGAAACCAAAAAACAACTTGTCAGCGGGACTTTTGTTTTACTCTCATGTCTAGTTCATTTGCACTCGCATACTCCGCGATAGCCAAATATACAGGTTTTCGCAGGTCATCGGAGGTGCAAACAGGTAGCCCTGGGCATATTTGCAATGATTATTACGTAGCACCATAACCTGCGATTGATTTTCAACCCCTTCTGCAACCACTTCCAATTCCAGGCTTTTTGACATGGCAATGGTTGTTTCCACTAACTGCCTGTCTTTATGGTCAGAAGCGATGTCCCGTACGAACTCCCGATCTATTTTGATAATGTCAAATGGGTGATTGCGGACATAGCTGAGTGACGAATAACCCTTGCCAAAATCATCCATGGCTATGCTGACTCCCAAATCTTTCAGTTCTCTTAACACTCTGCTGCAATGTTCTATATCTGACATCAATACGCCTTCGGTGATTTCAACAATCAGATTTCGGGCCGGCAACTGGTATTTCTGAAGTGTATCTGTAAGCTTGCTAAGCAGTTCCCGATCACGAAACTGTCGTGGCGACAGGTTAACCGCAATGGAAAAGTTCTGGTTAAAGCGCTGCTGCAGTATTTTGCATTCAGCAATAGCTTGTTGAAAGACAAAATCACCGATTTTCAGAATGTAGCCATTCTGTTCAGCAATTGGAATGAAGTCTTCCGGACTTACCTGACCCAATATGGGATTTTCCCAACGTAACAGGGCTTCGAAGCGTACCGTGTCATTACTGATAAGATTGACGATGGGTTGATAGGTCAGATACATCTCGTTGTGATCGAGTGCCCTGAGCATTTGTTCTTCGATGGTCATTTTTTTGTGTTGATTCGCATCCATATCACCTGAATACAGAGAGAAGACATTTCCACCCTGGTGTTTAGCATCATACATAGCCATATCCGCATGACGTAACAAAGCATCACCTGAGTTTCCGTCATTGGGATAGATGGCGATGCCGATACTCGTCGTGATCATCAATGTTCGTTCACCTATCACAAAACCTTTCTGTATCTCCAGCAGTACGGTTTCGGCCATGCTTAGAATGTGTTGAAGGTGAAGAGAGTGCCCTGTCATGATGACAAATTCATCCCCTCCAAAACGGCCTATGAAATAGGTTTCCTTGAGTGCATGGGTCAATCGTATTGCCACTGCCTGTAATAGTTGGTCACCAGCAGCGTGCCCAAGGGTATCGTTGATTTTTTTGAAATCATCCAGATCCAGAAACATGACCGCAAAGCAGTGGTTGCTGGAAATTTGTTCGGCGCTTTCCAGCAGATACTCAACATGATTTAAGATGGCATTGCGGTTAGGTAGCTGAGTGAGAGTATCGTGTTGAGCCCGGTATTCCAGTTGTTGAGTTCGATCTGCGACTTTTTTGTTCAGCAGGTAATTCCAATAAAGAACGACGGCGACAACCGCCAGTGCCAGAAATGTGCAGCCAATCAACCATAGGGCCGGAATACCTTTATGGATGGAAATAGCCACCCATTGATTGAAGATCCGATTGCGTTCTTCTTCGGTAATAGTGGCCAAAGTTTTATTTAGGATGGAAACCAGCTCAGGCCAGTCACTTCTAATACCGAGCGCGAATTGATAGCGATAGGGTACCTCTCCTGAGATCACCAGATTGGTCAGGCCCTGTTCGCGCATGATATAGCTGGCAGAGGCAATGTTGCCAATGTAGGCAAACGTTTCACCTTTGGCGACGGCAGCCAGTGCCGAAGCAGTGCTGTTATATTCAATAAAGTTAAGTGCCGGATATTTCGGATGCAGTTCCTGATAGGGGATGGAGTGTGTTTCGGTCGCTATTAATTGATTTTTGAGGCTGTTCAAATTGGCCACATAGCGGACATTGTCACGCGTTACGATGATCATCCCGGCACTCAGATAAGGTTGGGTAAATGTTAAATAGCTCTGGTTCTGCCGGGTTTTGGTTGCAAATGACAATACATCCAACTGCCGGTTTTGCAGCTGAAGTTGGAGTTCTTCCCATGGAGCAACGGGAGAACGTTCAAACTGAATGTTCAGGCGAGTCTCAATCAGGCGGATGTAATCAGCAGCGATGCCCCGATAGTCGCCATTAGCGGCAGTGTATTCAAAGGGTGGACTGGCTGATTTCGATGCAAGCCGGATGACCGGGTGTGACTTCAACCAGCTTCGTTCAGCGGCGGTCAGCACAATTTGTGATGGAGACGTGTTCATATTCGCCGTACCCACCCAATCTCCCTGGAGTGCTGCTTTCTCACTAGTGCTCATATCACTCAGTGCCAGGTTCAGAATTTCGGTCAATGGCGCCCAATCCTTGCGGATACCAATGGTGAGTATGGAACCTTGTTTTTGCGCCCGACCATGTACCTTCAGGTTTTGCATCAGCTCGCTTTTAATGATGTACATGGCAACTGCCCGATTGCCAACATAGGCATCGACCTCATTTCTGATTACCGCTCCCAGTGCTTCAGAGGTGTTACTGTATTCCCGTATGGTGACTTTCGGATAATGCTCTTGAAAATATCGGACGTTGCCAAACCCTTTTTCCAAAGCAATGGTTTTTCCAATCAGTGTATTCTCGTTCTGATAGTAAGGCGCGTCGCTCCTTGCAACGATGACATGAGGGATATTGAGGTAGGCCTCGGTGAAATTGAAAAAGGGTTCGCGTTCTGGTTTTGGCGTAATGTCCAATACGGCATCCAGTTTTTTCTCGACCACCTGCTGATACAGGTTTGGCCAGTCACTGCTGATAATGTGCAGACGACCATCAAGGCGATGATTGAGGGCTTCAACATAATCGGCACCAATACCCTTTGCCCGACCTTGGTTGTCAGTGAAGTTAATCGGTGGCCAGTTATCCATGGCACCAACGCGAATGACAGGGTGCTGTTCCAGCCATTCTTTTTGGGTGGGGCTCAGTTGATCAAAAAAGGTCTGTGGGGCACCAAGTGCCACAAAACATAACAGCCAGAGACAGAGTGCCACGAAGTACCGAGGCGGCAGTTTCCCGATTGCACTGTCAGTGACTTGAATGATCACATGGGCTTCCTGTAAAAGGCCCAGGCCTGTATATGTCTAATCAGATCCCGATGTATCAGCCAGTATCTGGATCAAAGACCGTCTTGTTTTCAAGAATTCAGTTTAGGGCAGATTTTCAACATTACAATTTTTGGTGTTTCATTGAATACCCTTCAATATGATGACTGATTTCATGATAACTAAATTGGTTAGTGGGCTGTTTTTTGCAGAATAGCGGACTCATCCCGTTCTTGTATAGGCAGATGCAGTACTGCTGCTATCAGTCCAAGGATAATGCCTGCAATCCATATTCCCTGGTAGTTGCCGAAATGCTGGTAGAGAAACCCTCCGAGCCAGACTCCGGAAAAACTTCCCAGCTGATGACTCAAAAACACAATGCCGTAGAGAAACGCCATATAACGGGTACCAAAAAAGCTGGCTACCAGACCTGATGTTGGCGGTACAGTGGCCAGCCAGAGAAAACCCATGGATGCGCTGAAGATCAGAATACTTGGTAGTGATACTGGTATCAGCAGGAAGAGCGTAATGGCGATCACCCGACCAAAATAAATGCAGGCGAGGATGTACGGTTTGGATCGTGGGCCGCTGAGTACACCGGAATAATAAGCACCGATGACATTGCACAGACCTATCAGACTAATGCTCCATGCACCGATTTTGGCGTCGAAACCCAAATCGACGATATACCCTGGCATGTGGACGGTGATGAAGGCGACATGGAATCCGCATACGAAAAAACCGGCAACCAGCAAGGTGTAGGAACGTATTCGAAAAGCCTGGCGCAGGATATGCCACAATGGCAGGTTGAGGTTTTTGTCCGAGTGGTCATTGGTGCCACTGTAAGGAGCCAGAGGAATCGCCAGCACGGCCATCAGCAGCGCGGAAAGTCCCAGCAGTTGTATGGCGTGAAACCAGCCAAACCAATCAAGCAGCTGTTGCATGAATGGCACCACCAGAAACTGCCCGAAGCTGCCAGCAGAGGTACCCAATCCAAGTACCCAGCTGCGCTTGTCAGCGGGTACTGAGCGAGCCAGGGCCGGTAACACGATACCAAAGGCAGTTCCGGCGATACCTGCCCCCACCAGTACCCCGGCGGTTGCAATCATCGTTGTCTGAGTGCTGGCATAGGCCATTCCGATCATGCCGGCGGCATAACACAGTACGCCAGAAAGCAGTATTTTCAGATTGCCGAAGCGGTCTGCGAGTGCACCGGCAAGAACCGCGAAAATTCCCCAGGCCAGATTCTGAATTGCCAGCGCCAATGACAAAACCTCACGCCCCCAACCGTACTCGGCTGAAACAGGCTGCAGGAAAATTCCGAAACCGGAGCGGTAGCCGATTGAAAGGGCCAATAACAGGCAGCCACTGATAATCAGTCCAGAGGTGGATTTGTTCATAGCGATACTTTTGTCAGGGGATTGAATAAGATGCATTACTTTGTCATGTTTTAAGCATTGTGCCCATTGGTGGGCATGTGAAAATTACTTACTCAAGAATTATTTTTCCTTATGTCAAAAAGTATCATGATCATGGGATGTACCAGTGATGCCGGGAAGTCTTTTGTTGTCAGTGTCCTGTGTCGGATATTTGCCAACCTCGGGCAACGTGTGGTGCCGTTCAAAGCGCAGAATATGAGTAATAATGCTGCGGTTACCAGGGAAGGAGGAGAAATGGGGCGAGCGCAGTATCTGCAGGCCATCGCTGCCAGGGTTGAACCACATACGGATTTTAATCCTATATTACTGAAGCCTCAGGCCAACGTTCTGAGTCAGGTGGTTGTGAATGGTCAGGTGGATCATCATCTGAATGCCATGGAATGGCATGCACGAAAGGAGCGTCTGTGGCCGGAGGTGTTGGCATGCCTTGATCGTTTACAGACACAGTATCCGCTGATTCTGATCGAAGGGGCCGGCAGTCCGGCAGAAGTGAATCTCAAAAAATCGGATATTGTTAATTTTGCTGTGGCTACCCATGCGGATGCAGATGTGTTCCTGGTGGCGGATATCGATCGGGGTGGGGCATACGCGCACCTGTTGGGTACCTTTATGTGTCTGACCGAGGCTGAGCGACTCAGGGTCAAAGGTTTTGTTTTGAATAAGTTTCGAGGTGATGAATCGTTGTTGTCCGAAGCCAACGATTGGCTTTACCAACAAACCGGTGTCCCAATTGTGGCGGTTTTACCCTACACCCGTCATCGACTTCCCGAGGAGGATGCTTTTTTTCATCGTTCCAAAGCGGCCAGAGGTGCTGTCAATATCGGTCTGGTGATGTATCCCTATGCCAGTAATCTGGATGAATTCGACCCTTTGGCTTATCACGATGATGTGCAACTGACGGTGGTCAGACATGTCGCTGACCTTAAAAATCTGGACGCATTGATTTTACCGGGAGCCAAACATGTCGCTGCCGCCATGCAGTATCTACGGGAAGAGAACCTGGATGTTGAAATACGGCAGTTTGCTGATCAAGGTAAGCCAGTGCTGGGCATCTGCGGAGGGCTGCAATTATTAGGGCGGGGGGTGACTGATGAACTTCTCGTTGAAGGAGGGTCTTTCAGTGGACTGGATATTCTTCCCTTACAGACGCGATTTCAAAAACCCAAGACAACGGTCCGACGAACGATCAATTGGCAGGCAAATGAGCTGGCCGTCTATGAGATTCATCAGGGAGAAAGCGAGGCGCTGGAAGACTCACTGGAAGCTTTTATCGAAACTGGTACCGGATTTCGGAAAGGCAATGTATACGCCTCTTATCTGCATGGGTTGTTCGAAAATGCCTGCTTTTGCGAGTGGTTTTTAAAGCCATTGGGTGTGCAGTTCAGCCAACAGACTAACTGGTATGACTTCCTGGACACCGAATTGGATCGACTGGCCTCGCAGTTACAGCCCAGGTTGGAACAAATCATTGAATATGGCCGGTCGGTATGAATCTGTGCTTTCGAGCTACGCTTACATAACGAATGTTGCAAGTTGAAAACCAGCAAAAATGGACTTTAATTAATCAGTAGGGATCCAGGAGAACGGGTTGATTATTTCCCGAATTATCAACCGTGTGTCTCCTGAAGCATAAGTAGATCAGGGCAGTTGAGCAATGTCGGCGATATTTCCTAATCGCGGTTGAAGGTTGGTACCTAGAGGTGATGGCGATAGATTCAACGTTACAGCATGAATACGATTCATTTGGACCGTGGCTGTTGGAGATCAAGCAACCCCAAGATGTTCCTCGGGTGTTTGCTGAAGACTTCCAACTGACCGATGATATTCTAATGGCCCTAAAAGTGCCCCGGCCGATTGAGCGCCGGGATGCCAGGCCTGGGCAGGTTCTCTACGATGGCATCGTTTGCCTGTATGACCGTGAAGTGAAAATACTGCATCTGGAGCAGCAACAGGTATTGGTTGAAAGTGCCTGTTATAAAGATATGGTCACTATTCAGGATGTACGGGATCTGTTAATGGGAGAACTGAGAATTCAGACGGATAGCCGCAGTTACAGTATTCCCTATAGCATGGTATCCCAGGAGATGGTTGATCGGGTTGTCCGTATTCTTCGAAAGAAATATATTCGCTCAGATATACTGATCAAATTAGAGGACGAAAATTTTCCGAATGTTGAGCTGCCATTGTTGTTCAAAAACGCGCTCAATAAACTGAGGGCAAACGAAAAAATTTCATTATTGGCCTATCAACCTAATATGGCATTGGAAGGAAACTCCTCCGATGATTATGAGCGCTTTGAAAACATCTATAACAACTACACATTATATTGCAGTCTGTTTTTGAGTGCTGAGCGGGAAATTATTGTGATCAGCAGCAACAAACCCATAAAGCGTCGTATGGAAGTCGATAGCAGTTATATTCTCAGTTATATCCCTTACAGCCAGCTTCGTGATATGCAAATTGAGAAAGACAGTAGGTTTATCGGTTTGCGTCATTTACTGCTGAAATTCGGCCATCAGAATCTTGAGTTCATGCTGGACCAGAACACGACTCGAAAGATAAGAGTTCATGTTCTGGACCGTGTACAGTGACTTATATGATTAATGGGAAACGTTTATTCTGTTGCTTTCTGAATGGTGGCTCATGGTTTCGTTGACCCAGGAATCTTCATATATCTCGATCAGTGAGTATGGCACCAAGTGAGCGGTTGTTTCTAAAGATCTATGCCTTTTCTTGCTTTGATGCCTGCTTTAAAGGCATGTTTGACATCATGCACTTCCGATACGGTGTCAGCCAGTTCACGAATGGCTGAGCCACCGCCACGGCCAGTTATCACAACGGATTGCTCTGCCGGACGTTCATTGATTGCCTTAATCACACGTTCAGCATCCAGATATTTGTATCCAATCATATAGGTGATTTCGTCCAGTACTACCAGATGATATGTTTCATCGGCCAGTAATTTTTCAGCATGCTCCCAGGTACGCTGTGCCGCTGCCATATCCGCTTCTCTATCCTGGGTATTCCAGGTAAAGCCGGTACCCATCTGATAAAAATACACCTCAGGGTGATGGTTACGGATAAACAACTCTTCACCGGACATTTGTTCTCCCTTGATGAACTGTATAACACCAACCTTATAGCCATATCCCAGACTTCTCATGACCATGCCGAATGCTGAGCTGGATTTACCTTTGCCATCTCCTGTTAATAGCAGAACGATGCCACGTTCGGTCGTGGCAGCAGCGATGCTTTTATCCACCTTGGCTTTTTGTTTGGCCATCGCTGTTTTATGTTTTTCATTTTTATCTGCCATATTCTGTTCTCTCTCTGGTTAGGCTGATTACTGGCTGTTCGGCAGGGTATCGCCGAATCTGTGTTGGTCTGAATGCGTAACTTTGCCAGATTTGAACTGGAATTGGCAAAGTTCAGCAAATCCCCTGAAAAATGCAGGGAAATCAACAGGGTGGTTTTTATGGCAGAGGTATGGTCCGTTGGTCTGATGGACGGAAATATGCTCACCGCCTGGTTGATTGACGAGCGTCAGTGATATGAAAACCGTGTTGAACAAAGGTTGGTGTGATATTCGCCGATGATAAAGCCAAATCCAATAGTGGTGTTTTTTTTTGAGGCTGGTTGTGATTCATGAGTAACCGGTTGGTAGTGTGTCAAGCCATCACAGGTCAAAAAAAAGAGATCTCAGCACCAGTCTGAATCCTGATCATAACTGTATTTTTTTCGTAAAGAAAATATATAATCGGCGCGCTAATTTTGATGGTCTTTTCAGATACCAGGAGTCGTTTGTGAAAATCAATGCTGTATGGATGATATTGTGGGTCGGTCTGTTGACTGCATGTAATGCTTCATTACCGGCCAGAGAAGAAACTGAGGGGGCTATATTCGTGGTTCCGACAGAGTTTCAAAAACATCAGAATGCTGAATATCTTAAGTCATTCTGGCTGGACTTTGAGCCGGTGGGTCCAGGTGAGCCCTTTCGGGTGATCGTTAACCCTCTCGACGGGCGAAACATGGTGGTAAAAACAGGAGTGCAGCCGGGAACCTATCTTCTGACTCGGTTTAATCTCCACTCCATGAATAAAAAAGGTTGGGATGCGTCGCGCGATGATCGTAGTTGGGAAGTGAATATGCGGGTCGAAATTGCAGAAGACAGCCTGACCGTCTGGAATCACAAGCTGATATACCATATCGACAAAAGCGGCGGCAGAAGCTATCAGGAACAGTTTAACCTGTTGCCACTGGATCTTCCGTTGAAACAACAGATTCAGGTTGAATTGGAAAACATGAATGCAGATAGCCGCTGGCCGATTATCTTTTTAACTGACTAGCCGAAACCGGCAGCTGCCCGATATGACATTTGGAGCAGGTAACAGCGCGCTGCTCCTCTGGTGAGTGTTCCAGCAGGGAATGTTGTTTTTGCTGTTGGACAAATTTGTCGGAAGTGCATTTGAGTCGGTCAGCGACCGGCTTATAGAATGTATCGGCCCTTCGCCTGTGAAGCTGTGTGAAGTTTCTCCAATACCGTTATCTACAACGTGAGGAGAAAATCAGCAGCCGACTAGAAACCCGGCTGTTGTTCAAGCGGTATCACCTTTGCCGCTTTCAAGCGATCCATGACGCGTTGAACAAACTTCAGTTTGCGTTTATGGCGGATTCGCTTGCTGAATATTTGTATTGGAATAAAAGTCCGTTCACCCAGGCCATCGATCAGTACAAACTCCTCGGTGCCATCTTCCAATTGTTCCAAAACGACGTTTTCCAGGTTCAAATCGCCCAATACCAGTTTGCTGGTGAGGATAATGTCCAGAAAGAGCATTAATTTCTGATATCTTTGTTCGTCGATCTGACCGTTATTGATCAGTTGGCCTAATGTTGGTGCCAGTTTGCCGCTACGATCACGGACGGCAGACACCACCAGACCAATTCCCAGGTCAGTATCAACCAATCCCCCAATAGGGGCTATATGTTTGATGATTCCATCCGGAGCACCGTAGCGGGAATCAAGATACACGGCCAGTTCACGCAGATAACCCGTCATATAGACAAAACGGTCTTCCATGCGGGCATACCAAGTCTTGAATATGCCGATGTTTTGATGGGGAATCATTGAGCGATGGACTTTGATGAGCCAGTCAGGATTATCGGGATGTTCATAGATGTATCTGGTTTTTCCTACCGCCACAGGTTTGCGGCCAGCAAGATTAAAAAAAAGACGGTACATAAATATGACCTTTACAAAAAAAATAAAAAAAATTTCGATAGGAAAATGCCTATCAACATTAGCAGTTAATAATAAGTCTTTAATTTCGCCAAAAAAGAGCCTTATTGTGGGTTAAATGCAAATTTTCTCTATTTCATGACAATTTGTTTACGTATTTGGCTTTTAAGGTTCATTTAAGAAAAGAAAATCGTGTTGAGTCCTATCTGTTTGGCATATGGAACGGAAAAAGCTCCTTCAGAGGGCCTCTTTTTAGGGGTTGACGATTCAATTTCGGTATGTACAGCGTTGCGGGGTCATAGATACCGTGATGCTCTTGTAGGAAGGGATTGTTTTATGGAGAAAATAGCTATTGGCGAAGGAGGATAATCATTATTAACAGTCTGGCCTGTAACTAAGTTTTTCAGATCCATTTGTATTGTAACTTTTATCAGCAGTTAGAGTTCTTGAAATACCGGGTGTTTTGAACCTCAGAGCTTTAAAGGCAGGTGATCGACCTATTTGTCCCGGTGATTTACCCGGCATTATCACTTGTGGGTATGTGCCAGGCTAAAGGCAAGGGGGTGGCCAGGTAGGATAGCAACCATCGGATTGTATTCATGACTGAGTACACCCCGTTTCAAACCCACCGTCAATATATCCTCATGGGCTCGAATGCAGCCTCCATGCTGCATTCGGTCTAAAACAAGGTGTAATCATTTCGGACAGCTTATTATTATCTTTCAGCCGATGGTTGCGGGAATATCCGCAATCAGACGGAATCAGGATGCCCTAGAAAGGATAATGCTGAGCAGGATCTTCAATAGTAATCCAGCGTAAATCGGTAAATTCGGCAATGGCAGCTTCTCCGCCAAAGCGACCGTAACCACTGGATTTGACACCTCCGAAAGGCATTTGTCCTTCATCTCCAACGGTTGGGCCATTAATGTGGCAAATACCGCTTTCAATCTGTTCTGCCACTCTCATAGCACGCTGAATATCACGGCTGAATACTGCGGAAGACAGACCATATTCGGTATCGTTGGCCACGCGGATCGCCTCATCTTCATCCTTAACCCGGATAACCGGTTTTACCGGACCGAAAGATTCTTCGCCATACATGCGCATATTGGGTTGAACATGATCGACCAGTGTCGCTTCAACAATCGTACCGTTGCGTTGTCCACCGGCACGAATCGTGGCGCCATGGCTGGTGGCATCTGCCATCAGAGCGTCCATTTTCAGCGCCGCATCTTCGTTGATCAGGGAACCCAGAACGACATGCTCACGTGGATTTCCAGCTGGCAGTGCGGCAGCCTTGGCGGCCAGTTTTTCCACAAACTCATCGGCCACGCTTTCTTCCACGATCAGGCGCTCAGTGGACATGCAGATTTGTCCCTGGTTCATAAATGCACCAAAGGCTGCAGCATTGACGGCTGCATCGATATCCGCGTCGCTCAAGACGATAAAAGGGGCTTTGCCACCCAGCTCCAGCAATACCGGCTTCAGCTCTTTTGCTGCCAGTTCCGCGACGATTTTGCCGACCCGGGTAGAACCGGTAAAGTTAATACGTTTGACCGCCGGATGGGCGATAAGCGCCGGCACAATCGTTGCCGCATCCTCTGGAGCGTTACTGATGATATTGACGACCCCTGCTGGAAAACCCGCTTCCATCAGTACTTTACCGATCAACTGATGGGTGCCTGGGCACATTTCAGACGATTTCAGTACCACAGTATTACCACAGGCCAGGGGCATGGCGATTGCCCGGGTGGCCAGGATAATCGGAGCGTTCCAGGGAGCGATGCCGACACATACACCGGCAGGACGGCGCACGGCCATGGCAGTGGTACCCGGCTTGTCAGCAGGTATGATTTCACCCTTGATTTGCGTCGTCATGGCGGCCGCTTCTCTCAGCAGGCTGGCCGCGAACATGGTATTGAAACCTGCCCACGGACCCGTAGCCCCGCACTCAGAGATCATCAGGCCGGTAAATTCCTCCACTTTGGATTCCAGTATATCTGCAGCCTTGAGCAACAGAGCACGGCGAGCATTGGGGCCTGTTTTTGACCAGGCAGGAAAGGCCGCTTGGGCCGCATCCACCGCCGCCTCTACGTCCTTCACCGTAGCAGCAGACGCTTTCGTTGCAACCTCACCCGTTACCGGATCCAACCGTTTAAAACAATGTTTGTCATCGACAGCGATTTCTTCACCATTGATCAATAGTCCAATATTCATGGTTCCCCACCTTATTATTTTTGTATCTGAGTTGATCTTTACAGCTTGGTTGTGCTGATAAAGCCATGTTGATGAACTCCTCACCCACAGGCAAACAATCTTTTTCTAACGCTCATTGAATTTGGCTATAGCTATGTACTGGGGTTATAACCCTCAGCTGGTTGACAGGGCTGCTGAAAAGGGCCGGGCAGTGATCGAAACAGTGCCAGAGGAACCCTCCAAATAGATGCGAGAGGAGCTGAGAGCATACGGAAGTAATCTGGGGGTGGACGAAGATAAATCTGGATGAATACTGTTGTTTTGATGATGGGGTTAAAAGAGGGAGCGGTTATGCCGCTACCACAATCAACCCGGTAATGTTTGTTGTCTGGTTAATAAAAATAACTGATCAAACGTGTAATGCGATAGCACGGAGGAATTATTGCCAGAACCATTTATTCGATTCCTGCCGGACCTCATGGTTGGTTAAGCCAATATCCCGATAAAGGTGCTCTGGCAGAAGGCGAAGCTGCCTTCGGGTTTGGGCGTTCTGGCGCCAGATTGACCAAGAATGGTGTAGAGCTGCCGGCCTGAGCCACTGTAACCATTTGGTCGCCAGGGATTGATCCTCCCATGACCTGATGAGTACCCCCTTATTATTCATTGCTGTCCTCCGTTGCTACTAGCTGTGTTGGAAGATATGCTACAAATTCTATCTGCACCGTAACAGATTCAGATTTTTTATATAGCAACCAATACAGATTGGGAAAAAGCCTATCTGTAATGGTCTTTTTTGGGTGCAACTGTACTGGTAATGGGGAGTTCTCAGTTATGGAAGGTAGTTTGTATGCACAACTGGCGGATAAAATGACTGAACAGATTCGTCATGGAGCAATAGCCATTGGTGAGCGCATGCCATCGGTCAGGCATCTCTCCAGACAGGAAAGAGTCAGTATTTCTACGGTGATGGCTGCGTATAGTCTGTTGGAAGAGCGGGGGTGGGTAGAGGCCAGGCCCAAGTCCGGATATTACGCCTGTCGTCAGATACGTGAAGCACTGGCGGTTCCAAGTGCGTCGGTGGTCGAACCTGATCCCGTCATTGCTTCTACATCCCAGCTGGTCATGGACGTACAGCGGGATGGCTTCAAACCCCATGCAATCAATTTCTGTCGGGCGACTCCGGCGTTGGACTTCCCTATCAGTCGTCACCTGCGACAAACCTATACCCGGCTGTCGAGAACCCAGCAACATCTCGGGGTCAGCTGTCTTCCAGAAGGGCCTTATGTTTTGCGACAACAGATTGCACGTCATGCCATGGATGCCGGCGTGGCTGTATCACCAGATAGTATAGTAACCACTGCTGGAAGTCTTAACGCCATGGGCTTGTGTTTACAGGTGTTGACCCGGCCAGGGGATCTGGTTGCGGTTGAGTCTCCGTGTTATTACGGCATATTGCAGTTAATTGAAGCATACGGACTCAAGGCGATTGAAGTTCCCACTCACCCGGAGACTGGTTTAAGCCTTGAGGCTCTGAAGCTGGCTATGGAGCAATGGCCACTGAAAGTGATCCTCACCGTTCCCAGTTTTTCCAATCCGCTGGGTTGCAGCATCCCTGATGAACGAAAAAAAGCGTTGGTCAGGCTGTTGGAGCAATATCAGGTGCCACTAATTGAAGATGATGTTTATGGTGACCTGTATTTTGGTACGCATAGACCTGGTGCGATAAAGGCATTTGATAAACAAGGGTTGGTGCTGCTGTGCTCATCGCTTTCCAAGACCATTGATCCGCAGCTGCGGGTTGGTTGGGTGCTGGCCGGGCGTTATTACGAAGAGATTCTGCATCGTAAGTTCGTAAACATGCTATCTACACCAGTACTGCCACAACTGGTATGTGCCGAGGTGTTAGGGCAGGGGATATACGAGCGTCATCTGCGGCAGGCCAGAGAAGCGTATCGTCAGCGCTATCAGCGTCTGGTGGATCTGGTTTCCGAAACCTTTCCTGCGATTACCAAAATTTCTCGTCCTCAGGGAGGAATTGTTGCCTGGCTGGAGATGCCTGAAAATTTCGACTCCACAGAGTTGTATCATTTTTGCCGTAATGCGGGAGTGCTTATTGCACCCGGAGAAATATTTTCCATTAACAAACAGTTCAAACACTGTTTTCGCCTGAACTATGCTCCACGGTGGACACGGGAACGCGAAGCCGCGATTCGAAAACTCGGGCAGTGGATATCAGATCAGATAGAAAAACCCTGAGTATCACCGATTGTCATTTAAATCAGAGTTAGCTGAGGCTTTCCATTCAGTGTCTTCAGGCTTTTTATCTGTAATAAATCGAATATCGATTTTTAAATAAAAGCTTGCACTGTTGCAAAACGGACTTTTGACCGGTCATTGTTCCACGGGATTACATTTCATTGCCTGACGGCCTCAGGTGGCTGTTTTTTGACGCCTCAAATGCCTCGTTCAAACGTAAAAACGACTTCCTGAAAACAAACCTTCACAAAGCAAAATACCGCTGAAAATCAGTGTTTTATCAGATTCTTAAGGATTTTTTGAAAGCTGACTTTTGTCGTCATAAGACGACAATCACAGTCAGTTTTCATGGTAATTATTTGGAGCCGAAACACGCCAAAAAGATGACTGTTTCACGTTTTGATTTGATTTCCATGCAAACCTGTTTGGAATGATAACGAGGTCTCATTCGCGACATGGATTGCCATCGTGCAGCCATTAATCTTATGCACATGTTAAGGAGCGAGTGTTAACAGTTTAAATCAAGCCGTACTGAGAAACGCCCGAATAAGGTCATTCGAAAAAATTTAATTTTTTATTCGTCCAACTCAACAAAGTGCGAGCCAAATCATGAACACATTTACCAACACTGTTAAAACTTTCCTCTTCTCTTCTATCGTTATTTCTGTGGTATCGGGCTGTCAGGTGGAAATCACCACCACTGATGGTACGCTCACTGGCACTGGAGATGTCTCTTATGACCAGAATGACGGCACCGATAATGGCTCAGTTTCCAATAATGACTATGATAACGATGGTGTTCTGAATGATGTGGACGCCTTCCCGAATGACCCATCTGAATATGTCGATACCGATAATGATGGTTTAGGCAATAACGCAGATGCCGATGATGATGGTGACGGTTTCAGCGACAGTGATGAAGCCTATGCCGGTACCGATCCGCTGGACAATGGTGACTATCCAATGATGAACACAGCCAGAAGCGTGGAAGTCAGCTGGGAAACACCCACCTCGCGTGAAGATGGCAGCAGTCTGTATGCTTACGAAATTCAGGGTTACGAAGTGAAATACCGTAACGTGAACGATGGTGAATACAGCTCAGTGTTGCTGACACTGGATCCCAGCGAACTGATTACATCGACGACATTGGATCTGAATAGCGCCGGTATCTATGAATTCACGGTTGCGGTTTATGATGTGAACGGTTTGTACAGTGACTTCAGCCAGCCGGTACAAGTCAGTATTCAATAGTCCAGTCTATCCCTCAGGAAATAAAGTTCTGAACGACCCGGTAAAATCCAGAAGTTCATCGGATTTTACCGGGTAATTACTGATAAGATTTTCTAAACCTCACTCAGTTACTATAGCTACCTGTCAACGTTACATCAGAGAATGAACTGTAAGCTTTGACATTGATGTAGTATCTCCCTCCACCGCCATTCATATTGCAGGTTTCGTTATTACTGCTTTTGTATGGGCGGCAATCATAGTTGAAATTACCTGGCTCTGAACCAAGTTTCACATATAGATCTGCATCCCCTGAACCGCCATTGATGGAAATGGAAATATTGCTGGCACCGTTGGGAACATCAAAGGTATAGGTCAGTTTGTCTCCAGTGTCAGCAAATAACCCTGTTTTCGCCACGCCATTTTCCAGTGCATTATCGTCTGGTTCTGGATCTGTTCCCCCATCCGGCGGATTGGGTTCGCTTTTGGCCAGTTCTGCGACAAATGCGGCAGACAAACGGGCGAAATTAAGGGCATGCTCCTGATCAAATTCGGTATCCTGAGAGGAATGGATTTTAGGATTGTAATCGTTGAAATCTGACTCAAATGGCATGGCAGCCGGATATCCCTGGTTATACCATGAAGCGTGGTCAGAACAACCATAACCACACTGACTATAACCATAACGTAAGTCACTCAGGTAGGTATCGATCAGCGTTGCCATAAATTGATTCTGAGCGCTGCTGGTGTAGTCTGATATAAAAACGATATCCAGATCTGCAGTTCCCTGCACTCCGGTCATATCAAACTGCACCACTCCAAGGACGTTTTTATTGGCGGACTTAAAACTTTGTGCGATGCTGTTTGACCCTTTCAGACCAACTTCCTCAGCAGCATAACCCATAAACATGACAGTACGCGCGGGTTTGTAGCCGGATTGAACAATAGCCCGCAAAGTTTCTGTTACCACAGCAATACCTGAGGCATTGTCATCAGCGCCGGGGGCTGAACCATAACTTGGGTTTGAACCATTGATGGAATCCAGGTGACCACCGACAATGACGATTTCGTCAGGATATGTACTACCTGTTACAGTCGCGATTACCGAAGGCTGCGCCCAACTGCTGTGATCATACAGTTCAACACTAATATCTGAACGGCTTGCACTGATAGTTGCCCAGTTGTCTTTTATCCAGGTGGCAGAATCAACGCCGCTCTGTTGGCTATAGTAGCGATTCTGGTAGCTTGATAGCACCGCAACGGTTTCACTTAGTTTGTCAGCATTCAATTGCGATGTCAGTGCCTGTACTCCCTCCGGATTGTCAATGCTGTAGCTGACAGCGATGGGCTCTATGGTCTGAATAGAGCTGGCATAACTGAGCGCTTCTTCCCTGGATTCATGATAAAAGTAACCGCCACAGCGATTGAATTCTTCGTGCATGATTTCGCTCAGGCTGTTCAGGGAAGATTCCGGAACACTGACCACTGAGACAGCATCTCCCTGACTCGTAATGGTATCGAGATATTGCATCGGAACGACGGTGGAATATTGTTTTTGAATGGTTTGTACAGCATCTGCACCGATAGTGATCCAGACCTGTTTTTCATCAGTACCGGATGCTTTGGGGGCTGCAGCTGTTGCAGCATTAACCGTCAGAAGACTACTCAACAACGTCAGAGTAAAGGGTAATTTTCTCACAAATAACCTCCAATATATGGAATTTTCTGGTTCTATGGAAGTGGATTCATAACCGCTGCAGTTGATGCAGATTGATACCAACCACATCTATTCGGTGATGCTTCTGAGTAATGATCCGTGTTGCCAAAAGAGCGTTAAAAATATGCTCAAATCGGTTATTCATGTTCTATAAATCCCCGTTTTGGAGTGGCACATCCGGTGTCTTGGTCGTTAGCCAGAAGAGCGGCTCAAGTCCGTTTCTGCTGGCATTACAGCCGACCTGATTCAGAGGCGTCCTGTATCAGTATCGTACGTGTTATGAAGCTACCGCCGGAATTAAAATCTGGCTTGTGACAGGATTTTCAGGAATCATCTGTAGCCACTGTGTTGTGCCAGATCATGACTCTTGAACTTGATATTTTAAAAACTTGAAAGGCCAAATAAGAGACCTTTTAATATCAGACAAAATCAGAGTGATGAATCTTTAATAAGAGACTTCGTTAGCTAAGATCTCATTTCTATCTGATAAAAGGTATCTTGTTTTAATCCTACTTTAGTTTGAATAAGGTTATTTTTCGAGAGGTTCTGTGAAGTGTTTTGAAAAAGCAGTTGTTGGGTTATCGTTTTTTTCGAATAAGGTAATATCGGTTATTTACATTGATAACATTATAATAATGTGCAGTTGACTGATTTTTTAGGGCATTTATGAGTATAAGGCAATATTTCCAAATAGTGCGCAACCACGCAACAGTGCACCTTATAAGCGCAGTATTCAGTCTTTTGATGGAGCATCCGTTTCTATGTTATGAAAATGGTCTTGCGGTAGAACGATGTAGTTAAATTATTGTAGTAATATTTTCCGTAAATATGGAAAACAGGGTACTACCCGTGATTTTGTTATCCGCAAAAGTAACGTTTCCAAAAAAAAGGCTCCCGAAGGAGCCACGTTGTTACCACACAAGGGAACTCTGTTTTAATTCTTCAACAAATACTCAAACGCAGCCAGTGATGCTTTTGCCCCTTCGCCCATCGCAATCACGATCTGCTTGTAGGGCACAGTGGTGACATCACCACAGGCAAAAATGCCGGGTTCGCTGGTCTCACCTTTTTCATTGATCACCACCTCACCAAAACGGGTCATCTCCACCACGTCTTTCAAAAACGCGCTGTTCGGTACCAGACCGATCTGGACAAACACCCCGGCTAAATCCTGTGTCCGCACCTGTTCGGTTTCGCGGTCCTGATACTCGATGGCCGTGACCTTACCGTTATCGGCAATGATCTGGCGGGTCGCCACATTCTTCAGAATCGTGATGTTGTCGCGGGCTTCCGCCTGTTTCACCAACACCTGATCGGCCTTGAGTTCCGGCAGGAATTCAAACACCGTCACCGATTTCACGATACCGGCCAGATCCAGTGCCGCCTCGATGCCGGAGTTACCGCCACCGATCACCGCCACATCTTTACCCTTAAAGAACGGACCATCGCAGTGCGGGCAGTACGCCACGCCATTACCGATGTTTTCCTGCTCACCCGGTACTCCAAGTTCACGCCATTTGGCACCGGTGGCAATGATCAGGGTTTTGGTCTCAAACGACTCCCCTGAAGACAGATGCACGGTTTTCAATGCACCCTTTTCAATGCGATCCACCCGTAAATGCTCACGCTTGGTGATGGTGTA
Organism: Gynuella sunshinyii YC6258; assembly: GCF_000940805.1. Lineage (GTDB taxonomy): Bacteria > Pseudomonadota > Gammaproteobacteria > Pseudomonadales > Natronospirillaceae > Gynuella > Gynuella sunshinyii. The sequence continues at coordinate 2,740,604 of NZ_CP007142.1, forward strand.
ATCATCCATATGCTGCTGTAACGCCCCGGCCAGTTCCGGTCCGGTGGTTTTCGGCACCGAAATCAGATTCTCGATGCCCAGCGTATCCTTCACCTGACCGCCGATGCGATCGGCGACCATCGTCACCTTCAACCCCTTACGGGCTGCGTAGATGGCGGCAGCCACCCCGGCCGGACCGCCACCGATCACCGTGACATCCTGTACCGGCAGTTGTTCGCCCCCTGAGTGATACCGGGATACTTCTCAATCAGCTTCTCCAACAGCTTAGCGGTATCGATCTTGCCATTGGCGAACACCTCGCCATTCAGATACACCGTTGGAACCCCTTGGATATTGCGGCTCTCGATCACATCCTGAAACACCCCGCCCTCAATCATCTCCGTGCGGATATGCGGATTCAGCAAGGCAAACTGATTCAGCGCCTGGACCACGTCCGGGCAGTTATGGCAACTCAGGCTCACAAACACCTCAAAGTGCAGATCCTCCTGAACGCCGGTAATGATCTTCTGAATTGACTCATCGAGCTTCAAAGGGGTGCCGGCAGACTGTAATACCGCCAGTACCAGAGAATTAAATTCATGACCGCCGGGAATACCGGAAAACACAATGCCATTGGGCTCATTGTCCACTTCCAGCACAAAGCTCAGCGGGCTGCGTACCTGACCGGCGAGATCGCGCTGTTCAAACCGGACCTTGTCGGAGATTGAGGCAAAGTCGGTTAAAAACGACACCAACTCATCGCGTTTGGCGTGTTCACCGGTTTGCAGCACCAGTGTCACGGTACGGGTCATGTTGGCGGTATAACTTTTCAGTGCGGTTTTAATATCATTCGTTAACATGGTGACTGCCTGATTGTCCTGATGAATACGATGTTCAAACATATGTCAAAGGTGTCAGCCAGCCGCCCGGACCCACAGTATGACGGCACTCGTACTGTGTAGGGTTGGTAGATTATGGCAGGACGGCTGACTGACGAACGCTTATCGGACCTGGCGGCGATGAGATCACCACCACCGGGTCATACCAAGTTTTGGGGGTCTTAGATCTTGCCGACCAGATCCAGACTTGGGGTCAAAGTGGCTTCGCCTTCTTCCCAGGCGGCCGGGCAGACTTCGCCGTCGTGGTTGGCCACGTACTGAGCGGCTTTGACCTTACGGACCATGTCTTTGGCAGAACGGCCGATGCCCAGATCGTGGATCTCAGCCACTTTCACCACCCCTTCAGGGTTGATCAGGTAAGTACCACGCAGCGCCTGATGATCCGCTTCGATCATGATGTCGAATCCGCGGGTAATGGTGCCCGTAGGATCGGCCAGCATTGGGTAAGTGATGGTGCTGATGGCATCACTGGTGTCGTGCCAGGCTTTGTGGACGAAATGAGAGTCGGTTGAAACCGAGTAGACTTCTACGCCCAGTTTCTGGAATTCACCGTAATGCTTCTGCATGTCTTCCAGTTCAGTTGGGCAGACGAAAGTGAAGTCGGCAGGGTAGAAAATGAAAATGGCCCAGCTGCCTTTGACATCTTCAGAGGTGATGGTTTTGAACTCACCATTGTGGAACGCCTGAACTGAAAATTCCGGGATTTCTTTGTTGATAATAGACATGTAAACATTTCCTCGTGGATGACTAACTAATGATGTGCCGATGATCTGCATCAGCGCTGAGGAAAATACTAGGGGCTTATACTCATCGAATAAATTGAATAAAATAGATGACTATAATCACTTTTTTAGATTGGCCTGCCATGATTTCATTAAAACAACTGATATATGCACTGGCGGTGGACAAAACCCGTCATTTTAAGAAAGCTGCCGACCTGTGCTCGGTCTCGCAGTCTGCTTTGAGCACCGCGATATCTGAGTTGGAAAGCCAGCTGGACCTGCAGATATTTGAGCGCGACAACAAAAAAGTGTTTGTCACGCCAATGGGTGAGCAGCTGTTGGAGAGGGCCAGAAGTATCAAAGTGCAGATCGATGATCTGTATCAGTTGTCCCGCAGTCAGAAATCCCCCTTGAGTTTTCCGTTGTCGTTGGGCGTCATCCCAACCATTGGTCCCTTTCTGCTGCCCAAAGTACTGCCCCGGGTACGGGAGCTGTATCCCGATCTGGAACTGACCATTGTTGAGGAGCAGTCTCATGTACTGGTAGAGATGGTGCGTAATGGCGACCTGGACACCGCAATACTGGCATTACCCTATGCCCACGACGGACTACACGCCTTTGAATTCTGGGATGAAGACTTTTTTACGGTCTTCCATCGCCACGATGAGAATGCCAAATTAACCGAAATCACCAGTAAAGAACTGCATCATATGCGCCTGCTACTGCTGAAAGATGGTCACTGTCTTAAGGATCATGCACTGGCCGTCTGCCAGTTCAATCCCAGCGAAACTGACAACTCCCTCGCTGGAACCAGTCTCTATACCCTGATTCAAATGGTGGCCGGCAGAATGGGCACAACACTGGTGCCGGAAATGGCGCTGGACCAGCTGGTCGGTGAAAACTCAGAACTCAAAGCCGTGCACCTTCAGGAACCTGGCCCGCACCGGAGAATCGCCTTTGTGACCCGACTGAATTATGGCGGCGTCAACAACATCGAACTGCTGATGAAACTGTTCCGTGAGCAACTGACTCATTATCAAAGTGCCAGGAAGAAAAACGCTTAGCCCTTGTTGGTTGGAATGAGGCTGCTGGACTTGTGTGTGGCTGATGGAGTCAGTTACAGGCGTGTGACAAAATCATCTGTATGACAAGACAAACACTAACAGTACAAACCGTTTTGTTTGGGCGAAAAGTATGATCTCTGAGTTGGCCTGAAATATTGAGAATTGAACCATACAAGTAGATTATAGGATCTACGCAGCGACTTTTTCATTTTGCCAGACCTGCCATTGTTCTAAAACATCATGGTGCGAGTGGAATTGTATATTGTTTGGAGTGAATGGGTATTTATGAAAGGCAAAATCTCCCAGTGGAAAGATGACAAAGGGTTTGGCTTTATTCAGCCTGATGATGGTAGTGAAAAGCTATTTTTCCATATTTCCAGCGTCGAAACTAATGCCAGAAGACCGCAAGTAGGCGACTATGTATTTTATGAATCGATGCGAGATTCTCAGCAGAGGCTCAGAGCCAGGAACGTTATAATTCAAGGCTTAATCACTGTCACAAGCACGAAGTCAGCGTCAAAGAGGGGGCCCGATCAAATAGAGGGACCCAAGAAAGGCATTCTGGATTACATTTCAATATTAGTTATTCTGGGGTCGATTATTGCGGCGGGATTTGAATTCTATCACTCGAGAAATATAGAGAGCACATGGCCGTATGGTGTCCCGGCAATCATCTTTTATTTCATTTTAAACAGACAAAAAAAACCAAAAGAAAAATCATTCAAATGTGTACGTTGTGGAACTCTGTCGACGCACAATGTACGGACCATTCGGGCATGGAATAATGGTTTCAATAAGTTTTACTGTCAAACCTGCCATCATCAGTGGTTGAAAGATAAGCCTGTTTCATTTCAGAACAGAACACAGAGCACAGGCTGTTTAGGCGTCGTGGCTCTGATTATAATGATGCCTGTCCTGGGCAGCATTGCATGGCATCAGTGGATGTCATAAAAAAATATTGTTATAAATATCATCGGTACATCATCAGCAACAGCTTCAGAAAATGGATTTTTCTCAGGGTAAGAGCTGTTACATCCAAGCAGTTCTATGTTTTAGGGGAAGGTAACAGTTGTGATCAATAAAAAAGATAATCCAGTTGAATGGTATGTTCGGCTAATGGAGCTTGAGGAAATAAAAGAACATATAGAATCATTGGTCACTCAGATGAGTAAAGACGATGCAATTGATGAAGAGGATTTTCGAGTTCAACTGTTCCATGCAATGACTCATTTAAACAGGTTATGGAACAGTCGGCATTACTCAGGTGAGATTAACCAGGAATTACATGATGAGTTTTCAAAAACTCCAGGTGATTTTCAAGCAATTGGGTGAATACATAAATTTCTGAAGAGACTCTAAAAATCCGTGATTATCCTCGGCGGCACATCCAGAACAGGCAAAGGATTAATTTCCCAGGCATTAATGAAGCTAATTGAAGTGCCGTATATTTCCATTGACCCTCTGAAAATGGCACTCGTTCGTTCTGTGCCGACCTATCAGCTGAATCCGGATGGGACATCCGTGAGTGTTTCAGAGGAGCTGTGGCCGTTTATTTCGACCTTGATTTTGAACTGCGTTGAAACGGGTGTTGAATATATCGTTGAAGGCGAAATGTTACCGAAACACGTGCATGAATTATCTGAAAATCATGGTGTATCCGTTGATGCCTGTTTTGTTGGCTACAAAGACATTTCCGCTGATGAAAAAGTGGCTCAGATACGAAAACACACAGGTCATCCGAATGACTGGACCTCTGGAGTATCGGATGCTGAGTTATATGCACTGATTGAAGAAGGTATTCAATATAGTGAGTATTTAAGTCGTGAGTGCCATACCTATGGTATTCGGTACATCGACTTTTCAACCAATTTTGACGAAGGGAAAACAGAAACGCTGGCCTATCTCGCCGCCAGGTTCCAGGCCCGCCATCAAACAAACTGATCATCATCATGATCGTTCTAAAAAATAGATCCAGAAGATCAGTTCATTGAAATTTACCCCGCCATCGGCTTTTTGGATACTGGGTCTGTCGCCAGCGATTGGTGCTGGCTTAACCTGATAACCACCAAGGAGCCTGACATGAAACAGATCTCAAAAAAAATAATCCGCAAGATTCGCCCGAATAAAGAAAAAGTCGCTGCTGCCAAGTTGATGTTCTGTAATTACGCTAATAATTACTATGGTGATCAGCTGTGCTCGAAGTAACCACAGTATTGAACACGAAGTAGCTGGCAAACCGGTTCTGGATGACGAGCCTGTTTGTCAGCTGGCGGTAACATGTCCTTTTTCAGGTACTTCCCTGTACCGTTTTTCCTTAATTTTGGTTGAGTATTGCGTTCAGCAGCGGCCCCAGGTCCGGCAATGAATCCGGCGATAGAATGTCTTCATGAGAACAGTCCAGTTCGTGGGTTTCCAGGCCATCGAGGTAGGGTTCCCAGCTGGCGTGTATGTCCATGTCCGCCGGTAATGTCTGGGTGGCGACAAACAAGGTGGCGGTGCCATGAAACCGGGGAGTGTGGGCCTTGGATAGCAGCCTGACGGAATCAGCGTAGTTGGCGACGATCTCCGCAAACATGCTGGCTTTTTCCTGTTCCATAAACGCATCCATGTGGTCTCCGGCGCCGGCCATAAACTGTTCCTGCTCCCGCTGTACTTCCTGTTCGGCTTCTTCCTCCACGGGTCCGTTCCAGTCCTGTCCTTCCGGCGGGTAGGTGTCGAGCAGACCGAGAAAGGCGACCTCTTCACCGAGGGCCTGCAACCTGGCTGCAAGGCCATGGGCAATCACGCCGCCGAGAGAATAGCCGATCAATCGATACGGTCCATGGGGCTGTATGGCACGAAGTTCGGTCAGATGCTGTCCACATACGGCAACCATATCCGCAGCGCTGGCGATTGGCCCTTCCGGTCTTGGGGATTGCAGGCCGATCATGGGGTAACCGGTATCGAGATAGCGCGACAGAGCACTGTATTGCCAGGCAAAACCAGAGGCTGAGTGAATGCAAAATAGCGGGGTTCCGTGTCCCTGCCGCATGGGTAGAACCGGACCGAACCCTGACAGGCTGCGATCATTGGTCAGGTGTTCATCCGCCAGTATTTTTGCCAGTCGGGTGACGGTCGGTGAGACCATGATCTGACCGACTGACACGGAGCGGTTCAATGTCCGGCGCAGTTCACCGGCCAGCCGCATGGCCAGCAGTGAGTGTCCTCCCAGGGCAAAAAAATCATCATCAGCGTAGATCTGCGCCATGCCCAGAGTTCGGGCAAAGGCACCTGCCAGAGCAGTTTCCAGACCCGGAGCCGGTAACCGGCGATGATCGGTGGAAATGGACTCTGGGTCGGGGAGTGCTTTGCGATCCAGTTTGCCATTGGCGCTCAGTGGAAATTCCGGCAGCTGCATGATGGCTACCGGCACCATATGGGCCGGCAGCCGATTGCTCAGGTGCTGTTGCAATAAGTGGGTGTCCATTGAAGCGGCTGCTGTCACATAGGCCAGCAGCTGGCGGCTGTCGGCACCGGTCATGTCGTTACCGGTCAGGGATCTGGCCAGCGCCACGGCTCGCTCAACGCCGGGATATTCCATGATGGCGGCCTCGATTTCCCCCAGCTCGATGCGCTGACCACGAATCTTCAGTTGGTCATCGCTGCGGCCCAGATAATCCACTGAACCGTCTTCCCGCCAGCAGGCGATGTCTCCAGTCCGGTACATGCGTTGACCATGGGCAAACGGATCGGCGACGAAACGGCTGGCGGATAAGTCCGGCCGTTGCCAGTAGCCCAGCGCCAGCTGGTCGCCACACAGATACAACTCCCCGGGCACGCCGGTCGGAACCGGCCGCAGACAGTGATCCAGAATACGCAGACAGGTATTCCAGACCGGCCGGCCAATGGGTATTCCGGCACCGGGTGAAAGCTGATCAACAATATCCAGCGCCGGTTGATAGGTGACATCCACTGCGGCTTCAGTCGGACCGTAGAGGTTATGCAATGGAGCATTGAAGAGCCGGGCATATTCGGTCACCAGGTCACGACTCAGCGCCTCGCCACTGCAAAATACCCGTCGCAGGGTCGGGCAGCAGGGAGGTGTTTGCGTTTCGCTGGCCGCCTGAACCGATGCCACAAATGCTGACAGCATGGAGGGTACAAAGTGCAGGGTGGTGATCTGCCGGGTTTCGATCAGTTCGCGTAATTGTTCCGGGTCCCGATGCGCATCCGGCGGGGCCATAAACAGCTGTGCTCCGGTGATCATCGACCAGAAAAACTCCCACACCGATACATCGAAACTGGATGGTGTTTTTTGCAGAATTACGTCGTCAGCTTGCAGAGGATATTCTGCCTGCATCCACAGCAGCCGATTAACGATGGCACCATGAGAAACCAGCACGCCTTTGGGGCGTCCGGTTGAGCCAGAGGTGTAGATCATATAAGCCGGGTGATCAATACCGATATCCGGCGTCGCCGGATAACTGGTCATCGCCGGAAGGCTTGGTGAATCCAGCACCAACAGCGATGCCCGATCATCAAAACGGGCCTGCTCAGCAGTGCAGGTGATCAGCAGCCGGGGTTGGGCATCCTCGATCATATAAGTCAGCCTTTCATCCGGATAACTGCTGTCCAGCGGCAGGTATGCCGCACCGGCTTCAATGACAGCCAGCAATGCCAGACTGAGATCGACGGATCGGGGCAGGCACACGGCCACGATATCGCCGGCACCCACGCCGTGATGTGCAAGCTGCGCCGCCAGTGCGGTGACCCGTTGTCGGACTGCAGCAAAGCTCAGCGTGTGCTCCGTATCGGCCAGTGCAATGGCGTCCGGAGTGTGCTGTGCCTGAAGGATCAGCAGGTCACGCAGGGTTTGTGGTTCAATCTGCCGGCCGGTGTCGTTGGTACTGCGGATCAGTGCCTGTTCCGCGGGCAGTTGCATGTTGAGGGCGGCAAAACTCTGCTCCGGACTGTCGACCAGTTGTTCCAGCAACATGAGCAGACGTTGGGAAATTGCCTGCGCCTGAGCCTGCGGAATACGGTACTCCATCAGAATGTTGATCTGGTCCTGGGGCAGAATCAAAACTGTCAGTGGGTAATGGGTATAGCCCCGGTTACGGATGGCAGTAAGGGTCGCACCATGGAAGGTCTGTTGTTGCAGACGATCATGATCGGGATAGTTTTCCACCACCAGCAGGGTATCAAACAGATTGCCGGCATCTGCCAGCCGCTGGATTTCTGCCAGCCCCAGGCCATCATGTTCCAGTAATTGAATCTGCTGTGCCTGAATGGTCTGCATTTGTTGCCAGAGATCCTGATCCGGATTTAACCGGATACGCACCGGTACTGTATTACTGAACAGTCCGATGTGTTCATCGATGCCGGCAATGGGGCTGAAGCGACCCGATACTGGTGATCCAAAGATCACATCGCTGCGTCCGCTCATGGCTGACAGCACCATTGCCCATAGGGTCTGCATGACGGTGTTCAGAGTCAGGCCGCACTCACGAATGCGTTGCCGCAGACGGGCTTCGAGCTCAGGATGCAGGCGCAGGTTCAGTTCGCTGACTTCCGTTGCCAGCGTCGTGTGTTCGAACAGGAGCGAGGGTACCGCCTGATCGAGCGTTTGCTGCCACAGTGCCCTGGCCGGAGTCAGATCCCGTTGCAACAGCTGGGTCACCACATCCACATAAGGAACCTGGGTGGCCGTCAGGTGTTCCGGTCCCTGGTCATAGGCACTGAGCAGATCGCGCAGCATGATCGGTGTGGACCAGCCGTCCACCACCAGATGATGGGCGCTGATAAACAGGCGATGTTGTTGTTCGGCCAGCTTTACCAATACTGCGTTGAGTAATGGAGCCGCACTGGTGGCCATCATGAAATCGCGGGTCAGTTCCTGATATTCGATCTCCGCCAGCTGGCTTTGCCGGGAATCTTCTGGCAGTGCTGTCAGGTCATGGAATTGCAGCGGCCAGCGCTGGTGATCACGCTCAGGGCTTAGCAGCGGCAGCAATTGCAGTAAGTGATCGCTGACTTCAGTATCGAATATGGCCCCAAGTTGCGGATGTTTTTGCAGTACTGCATCCAATGCAGCCTGCAGTCTCGGCCGTTCCAGCAGACCGGTGAAATCGAGACTGCAGATGGAGCTGTAGTGATTGTTCTGTTCTCCGAGTCGGGCATGGAACAGCAGACCTTCCTGCAATGGCAATACCGGCAGCACGCTGGCAATCGGGCCGTACAGCGCAGCGAGGGCATGTAGCTGACCATGGTCCAGCGTTAACAGCGTGATATCGGCGGGCACGAGGGTATCGGCCGCCTGAAGCGGCGACTGGCGGGCAAAGTCGGCCAGGGTCATGACCGCCATACTGAGCTGTTCCGTCAGCAGACCGATGTCCTCACGGCTGAACACACCCTCGGCCCAGCTCCAGTTCAGTGCCAGTCGCGGCGCGCCGTCGGCGTGGCTTTCGTCAACAAAGATATTCAATTCCAGCGGATAGGCCATGGGCATGTCAGCGGCCATATCGACGGCGAAGCTGTCGGCAAAGACACCGTTGTTAGCAGTGGGTGTCCAGTCAGTCTGTTGTTGATGAAAGCGGCCCAGATAGTTGAACAGAATCTGCGGGCCATGGCTTTGTTCGAGCGCTCGCAGCGGTTCTTTGTGGTGGGTGTCCAGGTAACGCAGCAGGCCGTAACCGAGTCCGGCATCGGGAATACTGCGCATAGCCTGTTTTACGGTGCTGACGATCACCGCCGGATGATCGAGCCGGCCTTGTCCAAGATCAACGCGCAACGGATATTCGGCGGTCAGCCAACCCACGGTACGACCAGGTTCGATGCCGTTTGCCAGCGTCTGGCGGCCATGGGATTCCAATGCCAGGCGGATGTCTGAATGCTGAAAATGCTGACTGAGGGCCAGACTGAATGCGCTGATCAGAGCTTCTTCCACACCGATTCGATAAGCATTGGGAATGGCGGTTAATAATTGCTTACTGATCTCGCTGTCGAGCAATAGTCGCTGGTGTCGGGCATGGCCGCAGGTATCGGTAGCCGGATTCAGTGGCCGTTGCCCCAGGTCGGTACGACCCGGACTCAGATGATACTGCCAGATTGCAAGTTCGTTCTGTCGGTTGGCAATATCGGCATGTAATGCATCTGCCCAGCTCAGGATGCTGATTTCTTCAATGGCTATTTCAGTACCACTGTCACTGACGTTTTCAACCGCCGCCTGCAATTCCGGCAACAGAATGCGCCATGACACCCCATCTACTGCCAGATGGTGAATGGCCACTACCAGGGCATGCTGGTGTTCTGCGGTAGAGATATGAACGGCATGCATCAATACGCCGGCATTGGCATCAATGATCTGATTGGCCCGCTGAAAAGCCTCATCTGCGGCCTGATCCAGGTTGTCACAGCTGATCAGTTCAGACAGCACCCGTTCATCCAATGTGGCTTCAGCAGCCGGAATCATGATCTGCTGGTCGTGCACTGCGGCTCTGAGCATGGGATGGGCAGTGCGCAGGGCCAACAGTCCCTGCTGCAATTGTTCTGTGGTGATGTGGGCCGGAAGCGTCAGCAGTACCGCCTGAGTGTAATGACCGGAGAGCCGGTATTGTTCCGCAAACCAGCTCATGATTGGCAGAGGTGCCAGTGTTCCTGAGGTTTTGACCGCTGGCCGTTCCCTTAGATCCAAGGCTTCAAGTTTGTGGGCCATAACCGCTGCAGTGCGACTGTTGAACACATCACGGGGACGCAGGCGATAGCCGTGCTGGCGCAGAACATGACCGAGGGACATGGCGGAGATGCTGTCGCCACCGAGGCTGAAAAAGTCTTCATCCGGACCGACCTGATCCAGCGCGAGACTGCTGGCGATTGCTTCGCAGATCAGTTGCTCCGCTGCATTAGCCGGTGCCCGTTGCGATTGTCCGCTGGTCATGACGATTTTCGGTAAAGCCGGACGATCAACTTTACCATTCACATTCAGCGGAAATTCCGCCAGTACCATCAGCGCAGCCGGCACCATGTAATCGGGGACTTTGGTTGCCAGTTGTTGTTTGATGCTCACGGCCGCAGACTCAGCGGTGTCCGGGTGATAATCCGGCATGACACAATACGCCAGCAACCGATAGGTATTGCCTTGTGGTTCTGCCAGCACCAGGGCATCAGAAACGCCGGGCAGGGAAGCGAGGGCATGTTCCACTTCGCCGGGCTCGACCCGAAAGCCACGAATCTGAATCTGAAAGTCGCTGCGTCCCAAATAATCAATCTGGCCATCGGCGCGCCAGCGAACCAGATCGCCGGTGCGATACATGCGTTCGCCGGGTCGGAACGGGTTGGCGACAAACCGGGTAGCCGTCAGTTCCGGTCGATTCAGGTAAGCGAGCGCCAACCCCGGACCGGCCACATACAACTCCCCGGTGACACCAACCGGAACCCGCTGCAACTGTTGATCAAGCACGTAGGCTTCGGAATTGGCGACCGGCCGGCCGATGACCACTTCGGCGCATTCACGCGCATTAGCCCCGAGGCTGTCGATGGTGTTTTCGGTCGGACCATAGAAGTTTTGCAATAACAATTGCGGGTATTTGCGGGCTTCGGCCCATAGCGCCGGTGAGGCCGCCTCACCGCCGACCAGTATCAGCGTCGGGTGGTGTCTGCCGGCCGCCATGAGACCACAATTGAACAGTTGCGATAGAAACGAAGGCGGCAGGTCCATGGTATCAATGTTGGCCTGGTGTATCGTCTCGACCACGGCTTCGGCATCACGTCGGGTATCTTCATCGATGATGTAGAGTTCATGTCCGAGTAGCAGCCAGAAAATCTGATCCCACGACGTATCAAATGAAAATGACGCGGTATGAGCGGCCCGAACAGTACGATTCAACTGTCTGGCAACAGGCAGGTAAACCTGTTCAGCGTGGTCCCACAGCAGGTTCAGCAGACCGCCATGGGCAATCATGACACCCTTGGGTTTACCGGTGGAACCCGAGGTATAAAACAGGTAGGCGAGATCATCCGCCGTCACTGCCCGGCCCAGATCATTGACTGTGACCGGGTGTGGAGCTTGTTGTTGCCAGTGTGTTCTGGTGGTGGTTTCATCCAGGCACAGCGTCCGTTCGAACTCTGGCAGCTGCGACAACATGTGGCTACAACTGATCAACAGTCCGGGACTGGCGTCCTCACACATATAAGACAGTCGTTCCAGTGGATACTCCGGGTCCAGTGGCAAATACGTGGCACCGACGGTCAGAATCGCAAAGATGGCAATCAGCATCTGTTCGTTGCGTGGCAGTGCCAGTGCCACGACATCTCCCGGGCGGATATTTTCCTGCAATAACAGCCGCGCCAACCGGGTACTCTGGTCGGCCAGCTGGGCAAATGTCAGAGTGGTTTGACCGGCAATAACAGCACTCTGATCAGGTTGTAACTGTGCTCGCTGGTAAAACACATCCATAACGGTCTCGAATGTGTCTGGTACCGTCAACCGCGGACCAGTCCCCCAGTCGATCAGCAGGCGTTGTTCCGCCTCACTCAGTAATGGAATCTGACCGATACTCCGTTGTGGCTGCTGTGCCAATGCGGTGATGAAATGTTGCAGACGCTGTGCATGCAGCTGGATCTCGGCCTGTTGGTAGCGGCTGCGGTTGCCCACCAGTTCAATAAACAGACTGCCGCCATGAAAGTGCAGACCAAAATCCAGATCATCCACTGGACCGGCGGCCAGGTGATGAGTGATTGCACTGACGCCGTTAAAATCGATTTCATAGTCGAACATGCGCAAATTTATGGTGGGACCGTAAAGTGCCCGGCCAGAACCGACGATACCGGCATCGCGCTGTATTTGCTCGGCATCGTAACGCTGATGTTGGCGCAGGGTTTTCAGGCTTTGTTGCAGGTGTTGGATGATTTCCGGCAGCTGCATGTGTGGTTCGATAGCGACCTTGAGCGGTAACACATTTACGGTTGGCCCACCGGTGGTTGCTGCGGCTGATCCCATGCGTCGCATCAGCGGCAACCCGACCACCAGAGCGGCGCTGTCGCTCATGCGCCGCAGGTAGGCCAGAATGGCGGCCATGGCACGTTCTGATTCGTGCTTTTCGGGGGCAATTTGAGCAAGTGCTGCAAGGGTCTCCGTGCTGATTTCCACCTGCTCGCGCCAGCGTCCGGTACCCATATCATTGGCGGAAAACTCCCTTAATGAGAGATTCAACGGTTTATCCAGAGTGCTGACATAGTCCTGCCAGAATGCTTTATCCCGTTCATATTTGGCAGAGGTTTCATAGTGCCGGTACTCATCAACCACTTCGGCAAATGAACTGAAGGGTGATGGCGAAATGGCTTGTCCCGCCTGTATTTGCCGATAGATATCCGCCACTCTGGCGGTAAAGGCGTTGAAGCTGTAGCCATCCAGCATGATGTGATGAAAACGTTGATACCAGAACCAGCGATTCGGTTCGATCTGAATGAGCAGTTGTCGGTACAGGCATTCAGAACCATCCACTGGTAATTCCTGATCGAGATCGGCCCGGATCACGGCCAGCGCATCTTGTTCGGACAATAACCGTTCTTCAACGGCCATAACCGCATCCGGGGTTTGATTCGTTGGCAAACGCTGAACCGGGCCTGTGTCGGTGTGTTGGTACTCGGCAGTGATGGTATCGATTTCTGCCAGCCCCTGATGAATGGCCTGTTTCAGCTGCTCACTGTTCAGGTGACCGCGCAGTTCAATGTAGTGGGCAATGGTGTAGGCGTTTCTCGGTGAATACAGCTGATCGCCTAACCAGATTCCCAATTGCGTGCTGGTTAATGGCAGTTCGATAAATGAAGTTGCTTTAGACACGGCAATATTCCTTTCAGGCGAGTTTGGTTCGCAGGCTTAATGGTCTGATATCCTGCCAGTGGCTTTCAATGTACTGCAGGCAATGAGACCGGCTTTCCGGGCCGCAGGCGGTTCGCCAGCCTTCTGGTATCGCTGCAAACGCGGGCCAGAGGCTGTACTGCTCCTGATCGTTCAGCAGCACAAAGAAGGAAAGAGAGTCGTCGTCGAAAGGGTTGGTTTGTGTATTCATGGAAAGATTACCTGAAGCAGAAATGTGTTCATGAAGAAGTGACCGGCCCATTGGCTTGTAAATCTGCCGGGGCCGGAGTCAAAGATTTTTACGTTTGCAGGGTCCACTGTATGCCGTCGATCACCCCGCCGCGCCAGCACAGAACGTCATGTCCGCCATCAAACTGACGATACATAAGATGGTGCCCGGCGGACAAAAGAGCATCGTGAATGTTGTGATTGAAGGCATTCATCAAGCCTTCGCGCCGACCCACTTCCATAAAAACAGTCAGCTGATCACGGGCACCCAGACCGGACAGTATTTGTTCTCCAAGCCACCCGAGCGCATCCGATGGCTGAACCGTCATGGTGTTTTCGTGGCGAATCAAATGATCATGCGGCCACCAGAAGGATCCGGATTGGGAAACCACCGCGCCGAATCGCTCCGGCCAGTGCAACGCGGCATACAATGCCGCCAGGCCGCCAAAGCTTTGTCCGACCACGACAGTTTTTTGCGGTTGATCGGTAAAGCTGTGAAACTGCCTGACCAGTGGCAGTAATTCCTGCTGTACGGCCTCCCAAAAGCGCCGGTTACAGGGCAGTTCCTCACTTCTGACAGCTCCGTTGATCGAATCGATCAATACATAGACCGCCGGTTTCATGTGACCCGCCTGAGTTTGTTCTTCTATGACCGGCAACACCGGCATGGCCTCGATCCAGCGTCGGCCATCGAGCAGAATTACCAGTGGCAGATTGGTATCGGGTTGTGATGCCGACGAATACACCCAAACCGGACGCTGACGTTGCAGCCGCTCACTGTTCCACTCCAGAACTTTCAGAGTGGTCGGCTGACAGGGATCACTTTTGCCGAAATCGATGTTTTTCCAGGGTTGTTGCGGAATGGCTCCCGGAAGATGCAGAGCTGATGCCGGGCCCCAGCCGCCAGTGTGAGTACGCCAGGGATTACAATCATCAGCCACTGCATTGGCGGCGATGGACAGCCACCATTGTCGCTGCTGTTCGTCATTGCCACATTGGTTTTGGGTATTCGGCAGTTCGTTGGGGCGCAGGGGAATAAAGCTATAACTGCCGCGCCAGGTCGCTTCGAGCACTAGTGTTTTAAACCAGATATCGGTGCCGCTGATACGCTCCAGCGAAGTGGGGGTCCAGCTATGGTGATCGGTCACGGAATTGACATCCAGCAGGACCTGGCAGATGTCTGACTGATGTTCCTTGCCATACGGATCACGCCAAAAAAAAGCCACCGTACAGGTGTTGTCATGGTGTTCCTCAATGACTGGTGTCCCACATGCCTGCAGCTTTTGCCACCATGCTGGTGAACCAGTATCAGCCATGCTCAGCCAAGGATGACGGATAGGGTGCGTGCTTATTGCAGACTTCGCTGTTGGAATCATGAATGTCTCTTGCTCTAAATCAGTTTTGGCATGATATCGTGTGAAAATATTATTGCGAATCATTCTCATTTTCAATAAATTTGTAAATATCGATTCAATTTCGAGGGAATGGTCGCAGCCATCGCTGCTGACATTTTGCAATTCAGATTTTGCACTGACGTGTTTGATTGGTGCATTCACACATGGGGAAGTACATTCATGTCGAATATCAAGTCCGCTGGCGGAAAAAAAACCGCAACTATTTATTCTCCTTCGCTGCTGGCGCTGGCGATTGTTGCAGCAAATGGAGCATTTTTGCCGAATGTGGCATATGCCGATGATGGTTCAATCAATCTGGATACCTTGATGGTGACTGGAGAGAAAGTTAAAAAATCCGCTAAAAAGACCACCACCGGTGTCACCGTTTTAACCGGAGATGCCATTGATGAGGGGGACAAAAAAGATGTAACCGATGTGGTGACCGAGGCCCCTAATGTCATCAGCAGCGGCAGTGGTGCTATTAATATTCGAGGTGTTGATGGCGGTGGGGCGGCAACCGGAGTGGTTTCATTTATTTCCGGCAGCCGGCCAAGAGTCAGTACGTCGATTGACGGTATTGCAGAATCCTGGGCAGGTTACATGTTCGTAAACGGTGACCTCTGGGATGTCGAGCAGGTAGAAGTCTTACGCGGACCGCAATCCACTAACCAGGGACGTAATTCCATCGGCGGTTCCATCGTTGTTCAAACCAAAGACCCAAGTTTTGATTGGGAAGCGGCGATTCGTGGCGGTTTTGAAACCGCCAATGACCACAATCGCTATCAGCTGGCCGGAATGGTCTCCGGACCGATCATCGAAGATGAGCTGGCTTTTCGTCTGGCCATCGATGGCCTGAATGGTAACGGTTATATCGATTACGCATATGCCGATGGAACCGATAAGGCCCCCTGGGATCCGTCCGAACAGGAAAACATCAACGTGCGCGGAAAACTGCTGTGGGAACCGGACTACATTGCCGGACTATCGGCCAAGTTAACCGTGAATCACCGTGAGGCGGAAGGTGAGTATCTGAACTTTGTGAATAACTACGACGATCACAACCTGTCGGACTACACCCTGACCCTGAGTGATTACACTAATACCCGCTATCAGGACTCAGAGGTGAACTCGTTTTCAACGGATATCGATTATGCGTTCAACGATGCCTTGAGCAATGTGCTGAGTATTACATACAGCGACTATCACGCCGCTTTCGAAGTGTATCCAGATAACTGGCCAAGAAGCATGGATTTGATCGAGAAATCCACCACAGTGGAAAACCGCGTGGTCTATGCACCGGCGCAAGGGCCACTCAGTGGCATGATCGGTTTTTATCTGTACAGCAGTCAGAAGGATCTCGATGTGCTGATCGAGCCGACCGATGGCGTATTTAACGATCTGTTTACCTCAGATGATGAAACCACCACGCTGGCGGTATTTGGTGAGGTGACTTACAACCTGATGGAGCCGTTGGATCTGATTCTCGGTGCGCGATTGGAGAACGAGCGCCAGGACCGCGATTTCGTCGCCAGTGCCTGGCAGGACACCCCAACCATCGACGCGGTAGAGGATGAAACCATGTTTTTGCCAAAAATCGGCCTGACCTATGCCGTATCTGCTGACACCGTACTTGGACTTACCGCCCGCAAAGGCTACAACGCCGGCGGTGCAACTCTGAACAATAATGATGAATACTATACGTTTGATAAAGAAGAAGTCTGGACTTACGAGTTCAGCACCCGTAGTACGTTTCTGGATAATCGCCTGAACGTCAGCACCAATACTTTTTACAATCAATACAAGGACTACCAGGCACTGAGCGGTATCGAAATCGAAAATATTCCAGAAGGCTACAGTTATGGATTCGAAGCGGAAGTACGCTCATCGGTAACGCCAACCCTGGAAGTGTACCAAACCGTTGGGTTGTTAAAGTCACTGGTGACTGAATCCACCGATGAGAATCCAGAATGGAAGAAAAATGAATTCAACTACGCACCAAGCATTAACTTCGGCTTTGGTTTGAAAAAATACATCGGGCTCAGCTGGTCCGCCGGTCTGGATGCCAACTATGTCGGTGAATACTATTCAACCATCAACAACGACGAAGACCGCACTGCCGGTGACTACACCGTGGTTGATATCAATCTGAGCTATAGTCGAGGCAACATCACGGTCGGTACCTATGTTAACAACCTGTTTAACGAACGGGTTACGCTGTCGCAAAGCAGCTACGGCAGTTGGTTTGATGCCGGTTATCAGGAAGCCAATCTGGGTGCACCCAGAACGATTGGTATGACAGTGGAATATAAAATGTAGTATCGCTGAAGGACTTCAGTGAGGTCTTATTAAAACCGGAAGAACGCACCCGTTACTCCGGTTTTTCCTTTCTTGGTATGAGATTGAGGTATTTTTTCCGATCTGACTGTCAATCACAGTTACGCGCTAAGTGATTTCGCCGTAAATGCGGGGTCTGGCGGGTTGTTGTTGGTAGGCTTTGGGAGGATGATGGCGTTCTCGAATCAGGTTCATCCCATCGTCTTGGGGGGTGAGCCGGAGAAAGGGGCATTTAAGTTGATCTTAGAGGGAAGGGATATTCCCTCACTGTTTTTTCCATCCTTATAAAACCATTCAGACTATTCCACGTTTTCCTCGACCAATGTGCCAATCAAATTATGAAACACCTGTAATTGCCGCTGTACCTGTTGTTGTTCCTCTGTCGTTAACGCCTTATATCCACTGAACATTGGCCAGCCATAACCCCAGCGATACCAGGTCGGAAAGTATGGCGACCCGCCCAACCGGACGCCGGCATGCATCAATATCGAGATACCACTTTCACCCATATCACTGACACACTGCTCCAGAGCCGCATCCGCCTGCTCGCGCTGTTCAAACGTACCGCCTTTCCAATAAGCATAGTCATGGCGAATACAACATTCTATCCATTTACTGTTGGCCGCCGGAGTGCCATCCGGAAAAACACTGCAACCATCAGTGGTAAACGGCTTGAGTTCGGTGTCAGCCAGTGCGTAACCCGGCAGCAACAGTAACGGTAATATGACTTTTAAGGCGTGTTTCAGCTTGTTCCTGTGCATGATCAAAAACTCCTGAATATTTTGATAACCGGGAAAGCAGCGTTTTAAATGATTTCCTGGTCCGTCAGTCTCCATCCTCTTGCTAAAAGATAGAACAACTTTTAACCATATGCTTCATCTTCATTCACCAGAGAGCCGATGACATCATCTAAGGTGTGGCAAATAAATCGGGTAAGTTTACGGACGTTTTTCCCTTGATCAAATCGCCGTGTCCCACATCCATCCGTCATCAGCCGGAAAATGTTACCGGGCTTGCCAATGCAGATAAAGCGATTATCCCCATCAAATGCAAACGGAATACCGTGCGTGATGTGATGGTTTTTTGTGCTCACAAACACCTGCGTCAAGTAAGCTGGTTGGAGGATACGAATATATTGTCTCCATAAACGTCATCGGTCACCATATGAACAATAAGGTAAGGTGACTTTTTGACTGAAAAGACGTCTTATAGATGTAACACTTGTCTCTGGAATGATTGATGTGAATGCAGATCACTCGGAATATTTGCTGGCTCCAAAATACGATAAATATCTCTATTTTGAAAAATTCGACTTTTTTATATTTTTATTGGCATTTTTTATTCTCGCAATAAAAACCACTATTTTCATACTTCTTGGTTTATGGGTAGCGGTCTTGATGTTGTTATTTGCTCTTGTATTCGTCGCCTATATGACTCTGTTCCATGCTCCTTATAAGCGAGCGAAGTTCATTCGAAATGGTGG
This sequence comes from Gynuella sunshinyii YC6258, assembly GCF_000940805.1. GTDB lineage: Bacteria > Pseudomonadota > Gammaproteobacteria > Pseudomonadales > Natronospirillaceae > Gynuella > Gynuella sunshinyii. The sequence goes on from NZ_CP007142.1 coordinate 2,759,544, forward strand.
CAGATATCGAATAAAACCTGGTCGCGTAGAAGTCTTAAGCTCAAACGGTGCAATCAGTACATGGAATGTCACCTATATGAATTGCAAAGTTCGACCCAAGAGAAAAGGACGGGTAGATATATCATTCGGAAAAAACCTTTTTGATTTTATAAAACACTATGGCAGCAAAGAAGCCTTTGGCTTTGTGGTTTACGGTATCGACCATAGAGACGTGAGCAATATGCTGGAAAGGCTCGAATTAAAAGGGAAAGTAAAAGGATGGGCTGGTGGGAAATAAATGAAGCGAAGGGAAATATCGATAACATAGTAGTTTACTATCGTTCCCAAGCACTAAAGCTTTATGTTGTTGCCCGTTCAAATGGCATTTGTGAGGGTTGTGGAGATCCTGCCCCGTTCAATACAAAAAATGGACCTTTTCTTGAGTGTCATCATGTGCATAGACTTGCTGATGGTGGTCCTGACGATCCCAAAAATGTTGTAGCTCTCTGCCCAAATTGTCATAGACGCGCTCATTTTTCTCAAGACGCAGAAGAGTATAACAATCTGCTAAAGGTTTTAGCGAACGAAGCAGAGAAAAATGCATTGTAATTAGTCACTCTAGAAACGATTTCGTTTTCAATACTCCATATTGAAACGAGTCACTTCTAAATTTATTTACTTGAGATATTATTGAATATGTTCAGATGTTTTATAGGTTTATAGAGCCTGAGATAAGCCGAATATCTGTGAACCAGGCGCTTCATATCAGCGCAAATCAGATTTTCACGTGTTATACCTGCGAAAATAAAGGCGTAGCTATAGGGATGGCAACCCATGCTAACGAGTGCGAGAAAGTAGGGTGCTGTCGCTCCAAAATGCCCCCTGTCTGCGGGCATTAATTGTATAAAATTTCGGAGAGGTTTATGGCCCCAAAAGATGTAGTGATTTCATTTTGGGAAGCGATGAAATCAAATGATTTTACCAAAGCAAGTGAATGGCTTTCGGAAGATTTTGAAGTGTTTTGGCCACAGAGTTCAGAACTTATCGTTGGACGTAAAAATTTTACGGCGGTAAATAGTTCTTATCCTGCGAACGGTAAATGGTTATTTGATATAAACTCTATTGTTTGTGAGAACAATACAGTTGTAACGGATGTCTTAATTACCGATGGCGAATTGAAAGCACGAGCAATAACATTTCACACGGTAGAGAATGATTTAATCTGCAAGCAAGTAGAATTTTGGCCGGAAGATTATCCAGCTCCAGAGTGGCGATCGAAATGGGTCAAAATAGTATGAGGTTTCAAATACAACTAACAAATCACTGCAGATGAGAAATATATGTCACGAAGCTTGGTACTAAAAATATCGGATCAAGTATTTTGCAAACGAGATAATCGTTAGGTATAAATGAAAATGTATGCAGCAGTTAAAAGATAGGAAATTTGAGAAGTATTATGTTTCTGTGCACTGGTAATAAGTGAATAGATATTCTGTTTATTTAGTTATCACCGGTTATTATATGAACAACTATGTAAGGCTATATAAATAGCACATTGAATCATGGTAACTACCAAATTATGAAAGGCACTGAGACTCATTTCGTTCTTGCGTGCTGTCGGTGCTAAATGGGTAAAGTCATGCAATGGAGTAAGCGAAAGAAAAAAGTAGAAGAATTCTTTTCTGATGCTGTAAGCGGAAGAGTCGAATTACGTTCTACTCATTATCGAGGAACCCACGACGAAGAGGGTCGTGGATATATCACATTCGATAAAACTGAGATATGGAGTATGTGCACGCTTTCTTTCTATTCCATCGAATACGAGAGAATTGATGAAATTGTAAATCGACTGGGTATTACGCCATATGAGGCGCAGAAAATTGCCCATGAAGAGCTGGCCTCAGAAGGCAAATTTAACCAATATACGTACTATGACTCGCTAGATGGGTACTGTAAAAATTCTATTGAGGCATCTCTGGAGTCTGATAATCTACTGATAAGATGCTTGGCCATGCTTGATTCCAGGCTCGGTAAACGTAGGCTCAGAAACATTGACCTATCTAACGAAAGTCCAAAAGTTGTGCAGTTCTACCAAATTCGCTGCGAGAGTGAGGGTATGTCATTTAACAAGTGACTTTGGTTCAAGCTGTAGCTAAAAATTAACAGGTCCACTCCTTACTATTTCACACCATGATGTTCAGGATGGTTAAAAAGTTTCCTCATGGTTTCTGTTGATGTCATTTTTTTGTTTCACTGTGCCCCACAGATCGATTTAGCTTTTGAGAGAGAAATGAACCATCGCTTTGTTTCTTTTCAGCAAGAATCAAATATCCGAACACCAACTCAAAAAATCATTCTTTAGTATGAGAACAGTTTTGTTTTTTCGTTCTGAGGTCTGCTTCGCGGAATGCCATACATGCATAAAATAGTATACCTTGGAGTTGAACGCTTAGTTTCATCACGGACAAGGACACAAGATGAGCGATTCCTATTGGGGACTACCCGGGGATGATGAGCTGTATCCCAAATACTCCGCTAAACCGACTATTCCTACTGAACCGCCCAATACCAGATTTTCCGGTAATAAAGACATCGTTTCACGCCTGCCCACAGACGTTCGCAGTAAACTGCCTGGTCACTGGTCTGACTGGGGTTGCATCACCACGGGTGAGGCACAGCGATGGCTCAGTTTCGATCAGGATATATTCCGTATTTATGTCCGTGATGGCAGTAGTTATCGTCTGTCACGCTATGCATCCGTTAATAGCTTCAGGAATACAGACAGCACCCTGTTTTTGTTGCGTGACTGTTCTGTAACGCGCAGTCAGACAGGCGTTCATCACAGCGGTAGTCCTGGCGCTGAGTCATCCTCAACTCCCCGGTCTTCAGGGCCCGAAAATCCAAGTCTGACTTACTTCCAACCAGCACCTGTTGTCACCCGTAGAGATCATGATCTGTTGTTGAACTATACCGATCAGGATGGTGCATCGGTACCTAAACTCAAATACCTCGTTACCGTCGATGGCGTGGCCTATAAAGGCCAGCTCAATGAGGAAGGCAAAGCCGAAATCAAGCATCTGCCAGATGGTGAAGCTGAAGTGTCGTTCTCAGTGGACGAGGCTGAGATAAACCGTATTCGCACCGAGTTTAAATCCACTCTTTCAGAGATGATCGAAGATCGCCGTGAGCGTAAACAAAGGCTCGATAGCCTGCTGATGGAATACAACGCAGCTGAGCGTGGCATGATTCTGGGAGTGGCGTTTTTACATGGGTTATTTGATGAGTCAGTAGAAATCGTTGAAGGCGTGATTGAGCCTTTTGTCAACATCGCCACCGGCACTCAGAAACTTATGGCGGCACTGTATGACAAACTCGCCGATGGCTACAGCCTCGATGAACTCAAGGACGATTACGTCACCGTCTGCAGTGAGCTTGGCGAAGCAATCGATCAGGCTCGCCAGACCTATACCATCTTAAAATGGCTGGCCACCGATGCCGAGGTCTGGAAGGCGCTGATCCATTTTCCCAAAGACTGGTTTGGCTCCATGTCCCGGGTTGAACAGCACAGGTTTTTTGGTGCAGCGGCGCTGGAATTGATTTTGATCATTGCTGCGGCAGTCGCCACCGGTGGTGTCGGCGCGGTTGTCGTAGCCGGAACCAGCCTGCTGAGCAAATCCCGCCATCTGGTGCGCATGGCCGAACTGCTCAAAACACTGTTCCAGTACCTGACCTTTAAAGACCGCCTGCCTAAACCCATCCGCTTGCGCCTGGAAAAAGACAAACACCACGCCAATGGCCAGCATCAATACGAGCAGGACGATCTTAATCCTAAGAATGCTCAAGATACCCAGCATCAAAGTCAGAACGATAACGGAGAATGTTCACCAGTCAATGCCAGGTGCGATACCAAAGGTCACCCAATCTCCATGGTCACCGGTGAAGAAATTACCGAAATTACGGATTTCAGTTTACCCGGTCCAATACCGCTGATCTGGAAGCGGATTTACCGCTCCAGCGCCATTCGCCGCAAAAGTGAGCTTGGCTATGGCTGGAGCCATCCCTGGGATCTTACTCTGACTCAAAGCACACAAATCATTGAGATCCCGGCGGATCAGGACGCCCAGCCTGCGACTATGACTGAGCAGACCGTGATGACAGTGCGCACTGAAGAAGGATTATCCGCTGCGTTTCCGATTCCGCTGAATGACGCGTCATCCTCGTCTGTGCATAACATTCACCATCCATGTGGTTTGCAACTTCAGGTCATCGGTGATGATTTCAGTCTGATCAACAATGGTCTGGTCTATGAATTTGAAACTCGTCCCGGTACGGTGGATCAATATCGCCTTAGACAAGTACACAGCCGTGACCATGTTCATCACTGGAATCTGCACTATCACCCGGCAAACGGACAACTGATTTACGCAGAATCGAGTTGGGGACAGAAGCTGTTCTTTGAAGTTGACCAATATGGCAGTTGGCGTGCTATCAAAACTCTCTATGGCGTCAACAATCAGAACCCGGACGATGTCGAAAGCGGGCGATGTCTGATCCGTTATCGTGTCAACCGGAATGGCGATTTAATTGCCAGCAAACAACCTGGCAAACCCGGTGAGCAGTTCCGTTATGATCATCACCTGTTTGTCCGTCATAAAACCCCCAGCGGTTTACGTTTCGGCTTTGAGTGGAATGAGTTATCACCCCATGCCCGTTGTGTCAGACAATTTGCTGAAGATGGTCATTATGATTATCGGTTTGCTTGGAATATCCGACCCAACACTCATGAAGTGACCGACGGTCGAGGCTGTGTTGAAGTCTATGAGAATGATGATCATGGCCGGAAAATTTACCGTATGGATGGTGAAGGCCATGAGCAACGCTGGTCCTATACAGACAAAGGCGATATCGCTTATTACATCGATGGCAATGGCGGTGAACACGACTATGAATATGATGACCAGCAGCGCCTAATCCGTTATACCGATCCCGCCGGCCAGATACAAACAATCGGTTACTGGCGTGAGACACATTTTCCCAGCCACATCACCAGGCATTGGCAAGGGGGGACAAATGGCGGACCCGATACCAGTGAGACGACTCATTATCTTTATGACGCCTTTGATCAGCTTATTCGTGTCAAACATCCAAGCGGTGAAACCGAACACTGGGACTACCATGGTCAGACCCTGCAGCGCTATATTGACCGTCAGGGTCGATGCCACCAATATTTCTGGAATAGCCGCTGGGGAACTTTAAGTGAATACCGGTTGTTCCATGAAGACGTACCATATCCGAGTTCGGAATTACCCGATTCTCTGAGTGAGGCTAAAGGTATCTGGCCACACGATTCTAAAACCGATACCGGGCCCTCCAAGCCCATTCAGCAACTCTGGTTCGATTATGACGAACAAGGCCGTCTGCACCGCCAGCGCAGTCTGCACGGCCAGGATGACCAGTTTGTATACAACGATCAGGGACAACTGATTCTCAAAACCAACGCACAGGGACAACACGAAAAATATACCTACGACCGCATGGGGCGCGTGATTGCCTATACCGATCAAGCTGGTCGTATCACGCAACGTCACTACGGTGCCTACGCACAAATCCTCGCCCAGACCCTACCGGATGGAACCCGGCTCAGCTACGAATACGATCAGGAACGCAACCTTACTGCGATCATCAACGGCAATGGTCAGGCACACCGGTTTGAATATGATGGCTGTGAACGCATTAAGACCGAAATAAGTGTCGATGGTCGTACGATTCATTATCGCTACAACGGTACCGGCAAGTTGATTGAACAGCGTGAGGGAGAGATCACAGCAACCTTTGAACGAGATGTATTGGGCCGACTGATCAGCGAACACTATCAGCATGCCAGCGACCCGACCAAAAATATCGTGCAAGCCTATCAGTATGATCGCAATGGCCGGCTTATTGGCGCGGTAAATGAACATGCCAAAGTTGAACTGGGTTACACCGTACACGGCCTGTTGTCGAAAGAACACACCAGCCAGCGCTTTGTCGACTATAACGGTGAATGCCAGTCATTTAAGCACGATATCGATTTTGTCGAATACACTGACGCAGGCTATATCAGCTCAGTGCGTTACTCCGCACACCAGCCCTATCAGCGTGGTGGGTACTTCGACTTTATTCATCGCGACAGCATCGGTCAGGCGTGGACGTTTGAGCAGAATTACGCCTGGAACGTACGCGGTATGCTGAGCCGTATGAGTGTGCGCCCACATGAAGCCATATCACCTGTATCGTTGTTTGATCAGCAGTTTAATGCCCATGATCAATTAGCTAAGCGTCATCAAGGCCAGCATACCGCGACCTGGAATTTATTACGTCGCTGCAGAACGACTCCAATCGTCTGACCCTGCATGAACGGCACTATCATTACGATACCAAAAACCGTATTGCCGGAATTGACGAACTGCATGGCAGTAGCCGCTACCACTACAACGATCTCGATCTGCTGACCAAAGTTGAAGATCGGGAAGGTCAGCAGGACCTCCATTTTGATGCTGCTGGCAACCGTCTGCCGGAAGGCTTAACCCGGCTCGACAATAATCGCCTGCCATTTATGGGTGACCGGCATTTCAGCTACGATGAATACGGCAATCTTGTTCAGATCAAAAAAGGTAAAGATCAAAAGATCGTTCAAAGCCTGGAATACAATGCCAAGCATCAACTTATTAAATTTGAAGAACGCATCAACGGTACACTCAAACAAGCGCTGACCTTCCGCTATGACCCATTTGGCAGAAGGATCGAGAAATCCGTCTTCAAACAGGACAAACCCGAACAACAAACCGAATGGGCGACAAACTACAAACGCTATCGCACCCATAACCAACCCGATCTCTGGTATCAATACGCAGAACGCTATGTCTGGAACGGCGGCAATCTGATTCAGACGCGGCACATCGATTGTAATCTCAATAACCGAACCTTCCAGCAATACTACCTCTACGAGCCTTACAGCCATAAACCGGTGGGCTTGTATGATTATGAACTGGGCCTGCTGGATATCGAAGCTGATCATCTGGGCACCGCCAAAGCCCTGTACAGTCATGAGACCGGAGAACAACTCTGGGCGACTGAGCATGAGGTTTATGGTAAGACCAAAAACAGCCAAAGCCATAAAACCCACCCCAAAAACGGCTTTGCAGTTGATCCGAAATTAAGATTCGCCGGGCAGTACGAAGATATCGAAACCGGGTTGTATCAGAACTTTAATCGGTATTATGATCCCCGGACCGGGCGGTATATCAGTCATGATCCTATTGGACTGGCTGGCGGATTGAATGTTTATCAGTATTGTCCGAATCCAGTTGAATGGGTTGATCCGCTGGGGTTGAGTTGTAAGGAAATAGTTTCAGTTGCGGAAGGGGCCACTCCCTATGAGGCCTTTGGTAATGCAAGGCAAATGGCGCGGGAAAAGGCTGGGCTAGAAGACGACGCCATTCCATTTGTACAGGAAATAGGTCCTCACAAAGGGCGCGTAACGGGAATGCAGTCACCAGATGGTACAAGAGGTTGGCGGATAGATTTTGACCCCAGTTCTGACAAAGGATTCCATATCAACTGGTGGGTTAAAAATGGGCTTAAACGGAAAGACTGGACTCTAGGAGCAGTCAAGGTTGATGGGGCATCAAAGTCTGACTACCTAAGTATTTTAGAGCACTTCCCTCACACTTAACTTGTGGTCAAGTAATGAACATCGTAGATATGCCGGCGATACGCGATCTCCTAAAACGCGGAAACGCCAGAGTAGAGTCAATACAGTTCTCTTCGTGCTTTGATGAGCACGTCACCCAACTTCCGTGGGAAATTAGCGGAAATCGGCTTAACTGGTCTCAGGTACCAAATTCGACTTGTATTGAATGGGATGAGTGTTCTGATCCAGAAATAAAAAGTTTTATTAACCGAACAACGCTCGCCAACTACAAGGAAGTGGCTGTAGTATTTTCTGCGAAACAGCCTGCATTAGTGTGTTCGTATGACTTCTTTGCAGATAATCTGGATGTATTCTTTTTCCACTTTCCTGGACCAGCATACTTTGTCGGATACCCAAGGGGGCGGGCTGAGAGCGATGCGCAATGGGATTTTCTTGAGATTGAAGTAGGTGGGAAAATTTGTGGTTTCAAGAGAAGTTAATGCCGACTACTCACCATTTTAGTCCGATGAGATGGAGTGAGCATTAGAAGGACCGTTACTTCCAGGGCCAGAGTGAGGATCAGGAAACCGCCTTTACCAGAACTGCTACCGGTTCTATGATCCGGATGTTGGCCGCTGCATCAACCAAGACCCAATCGGCATACTTGGTGGGCTCAATGCCTACCAGTACTGCCCAAACCCTGTTAGTTGGATTGATCCCCTTGGTCTGTCAAAATATCCTGGTGTTGATTTTACCGACTCTCCCGATCTGTATCCTGTTGGAGAAGGACAGAAAAATATTGTCAAAATCCAAATGCAAGGCACTCGAGGGCGAGATTTCACTCAGGGATTTAAAGAAGCCTGTATTTCTCCAAAAGATACAAAAGGATACACATGGCATCATGTGGATGATTTCAACTCAGAAACCGGCTATACAACGATGCAGTTGGTTAAAGCAAAAGCGCACGAGGCTACCCTACCTCATGGCGGTTCTGTTTCACAGTTTGAAAAGGCGTTTGGGATAGAATATGGATCTCAAGAGGCAGTAATTATTTCTCAAGAACAAGGATGGTTACGAGGAAAACCTCCAAAACCAGAAAATCAACAAAAGAAAAACAAAGGCGACTGTGGTTAAGGTGAAAAGAAATGACAACAACGACATTTTCTGATATCGGATCACAACTTTCTAAATCTGATCTTGCTGAAATAGAAAAGCGGCTTGGTTTTCAACTACCTGATACATTGAAAGTATTTTATTTGCAGACCAATGGTGGGACTCCTGAACCGGATCATTGGATTGGCGATGATGATTTTGAACCAATCTACGTTTCAGGTTTTTTGAAAATGAAGGACACGTCTCCCGGTGAAAGTTCTCTTGAAGATACATATCAAAATGGAATATCTAAAGGGTTTATTCCAACTCACTTACTTCCATTTGCATTGGATTGGGGTAATAACTATATCTGTATTGATATGACAGGTAAGGTTTTTTTTCTGGCGACAGATTCATGGCATGATGATCTAAGTATGGAAGATAATGTCAAAAAAAATACCAGATTGCTCTGCAATACACTGGATGAATTTATTGATTCTTTGGTGAGTGAAGATGAAGCATATGGCTAATCATTATTGTTACGGTCCAAACTCCCATCGTATTTTTTCCAGATTATTCATCATAACTTTTGACAAGATTTCACCGTGTTTACCATACTAATGTCATAATATTTTTCCTCTCAGCCAAATAAATATCGTACCGTTTTTCCAAACGGCATCGAACACCCAACCTATTTCCCATCGAACGTTTTTTCACACTCTCATCGTAGCCAGGCTATGACCATTCTGGCTCGGTATGTTGTCTGTCTGTTTTCGTTGTCTTTTTCGATCACCCAAAAACACAAAAAGCCCGTTGAAACGCAACCGGCTTTTCAGTTTTACAGGATTGTTTTGGGTTTATGATCGCATCGCTAACGCACCTGCTGCTGAATTAACTACTCATGACTGCTCCAGTGCGGCTGAATCAGGACATTATTCACATGCCGGATCGTCACCGTCATTTTGTTTTCCCGACAGGTTTCGGCTAGACTGCCATAACACAGATTACAACACAGTCTCAGATTACCCTGTGCATGACGCAGTATGATCTCAATGGCCCCCTCATCAAAGGTATTGATTCCCAGCTTAACGATCTCTAGTGTTACCATCCAAACTACAAACGCTATCGCACCCATAACCAACCCGATCTCTGGTATCAATACGCAGAACGCTACGTCTGGAACGGCGGCAATCTGATTCAGACGCGACACATCGATTGTAATCTCAATAACCGAACCTTCCAGCAATACTACCTCTACGAGCCTTACAGCCATAAACCGGTAGGCTTGTATGATTATGAACTGGGCCTGCTGGATATCGAAGCTGATCATCTGGGCACCGCCAAAGCCCTGTACAGTCACGAGACTGGAGAACAACTCTGGGCGACCGAGCATGAGGTTTATGGTAAGACCCGCAACAGCCAGAGCCATAAAATCCATCCGAGGAATGGCTCTGCTGTTGATCCGAAATTACGATTCGCCGGGCTGTACGAAGATATCGAAACCGGGTTGTATCAGAACTTTAATCGGTATTATGATCCCCGGACCGGGCGGTATATCAGTCATGATCCTATTGGACTGGCTGGCGGATTGAATGGTTATCAGTATTGTCCGAATCCCATAGAATGGATTGATCCGCTGGGGTTGAGTTGTAAGGAATATCTATATCGTGGTGTCCATGCAGAACATCCTGCACTTGAAGATGCACAAAAAGGTATTGTTAAACCTGCTAACCCTTTGAGCAATATTTCACCGGAATTACATAATCAAGGAGGTTATTCCAGTGCAAGCCCATATACATCATGGTCCCATGATCCTGAGGTAGCACGGTCATTTGCAAAATCTCGAGGGGAAGGAGGGGTGTTGCTTCGTGTTCCAACCGGTAAACCAGGGCCAACTGATACATGGTCTTGGGAGTTTTCTATAGATGAATACTATGAGATGGAAGTACTTTTAAAAGGTGAAAGATATGGTGCAGAGGTACTGAAACCGTGAAACTAGTCAGTCTTCTAAAAAACAACCTCACCATCCCTGAGGTATTAAAAAATGAGCTATCTATCTTAGAAAGACAAATACCTGAAAACTTTACTTATAGGAATACTACACCCCTATCTGACATAGCTGTAAACTTTCAAAAAACGATAGAGCTCCAAAAAGAATCCGCAGATAGGCGCAACCATCTCACATTTGGATTTGATGCTTTAAATAATGCTTTACTGGAACTAGAACAAAAACAACCAGTCTTTATGAATATGATTGAATCTGAGAATTGGGGAGGAAGAGTTTATTTTAATGACGAATACATATTACTGGGAATATTTATCGGTAAAAAGCATAACAAGAATTGGGAAACGCCACCAAACTGGGATGGTTCTCACGATATGTTACAAAGGTATAATGAACGGTTCAAAAAGGACTAAATCACTTCCCAAGCTCTTCGAGCAGAAAAAAAGAGCGTTTATTTCAAGTAAAGTTGTACTCCATTCTGACTCAGCTCGGCCAATAGTTCTTTAACAATATAAATAGTATTGATCGCTCATTACGCTCAAACAAGCACTGACAACCTATTCGGCAGAAGAATCGAAAAGCGTGCCAGGAACAACGCTTTCGTGACCGGAGGGAACCCGTAGGGTGAAGTACAGGGAAGTACTTCACAAAAGCTGTCTTCAAACAGGACAAACCCGAACAACAAACCGAATGGGCGACAAACTACAAACGCTATCGCACCCATAACCAACCCGATCTCTGGTATCAATACGCAGAACGCTACGTCTGGAACGGCGGCAATCTGATTCAGACGCGGCACATCGATTGTAATCTCAATAACCGAACCTTCCAGCAATACTACCTCTACGAGCCTTACAGCCATAAACCGGTGGGCTTGTATGATTATGAGCTGGGCCTGCTGGATATCGAAGCTGATCATCTGGGCACCGCCAAAGCCCTATACAGTCATGAGACCGGAGAACAACTCTGGGCGACTGAGCATGAGGTCTATGGTAAGACCAAAAACAGCCAAAGTCATAAAACCCATCCGAGGAATGGCTTTGCGGTTGATCCGAAATTAAGATTCGCCGGACAGTACGAAGATATCGAAACCGGGTTGTATCAGAACTTTAATCGGTATTATGATCCCCGGACCGGGCGGTATATCAGTCATGATCCGATAGGCATCTTGGGCGGATTGAATGTTTATCAGTATTGTCCGAATCCGGTTGAATGGGTTGATCCGCTGGGGTTGAGTTGTAAGGAAATGCCTGTTGGTGGAGGGCATTTACGTGACCCGAGGACAGTCCGGTTTAGCCAAAACACCGTAAATTCCAAGTTTGAAGACGGCAGTACCGTTAATGACCTTATTTGGCACTTTAAAAATGACCCAGAGTACGCTTCTACTGTTGAGTCAATTAGACTTGTTAAATTCAAAGATTTACCTGCCTCAGTTCAATCCAAATTATTAACGCAAGGTGCTAATGAATACTCGGTGTTCTCGCTTGATAATCGAAGATTGTATGCAGCAAGAGAAGCAAAGGTAAAAGTTAATTCTCGGTGGGCTTCACCAGAAGAATTATCCAATATTGATTTAGATAGACGATTTAGTACTTCAAATGGAGGCGGAATACCGAGGGTTAAATAAATGATTAAAAGTATTGAAACACCATTGGGAGTTGTAGCTGGTAGGGATGGAATTTATCTTGACCAAATTGAACAATCCTTTTCTCCATCTACTTTACTTTTTTCAGGTGATCTTAATGGGGACTTATGTGCAAGGAATTCGTGCGAAAAAGAATGGATCCCATATAAATTGAAGTTTCTAAATGTCATTGCATATGAATGCCAAGGTTTAGATCTCTGTTATTGGGAAAAAGACACGCTTTCATGCTTTGACGAAAGTTCAAAACCGTTCTTTGAAGGAGATACAGATTATGGTGATCAGTATCGTTACTTTTACTTATCAACTTATGATTATATGTTCAAAATAGTGGCAAAGAATTATGAGATGGACGTTAATCTTGATTGATAAAATGATAAAGACAGAGTGAGTGGTTTTTACGTGGAATCAAAGGGGTCAGACTCGATTGATTTTTAACTTTGAGCAGTTGAACGCAGACAGCCCCAAGTCCGGGGCTTTTTCTTTAGCCGCTTTGTTTGTGCCAGTCGCCCAGTCCGCGCCATCAGACAACCAACCCCACGGCCCGCCGTCACATGGCTTGCTATCGCCGCTCCTGCGCATCCATGCGCCTGCGGCATTAGTGCATCCGTGCACGTCAAACCCAGCAAGCCAAAGCGCCAACTCAGTTGGTCAGCAGTGGTAGTCAACGGCACCACGTCACAATGCTCGCAAAAGGTTGCGGCCTGCACCTGCGTTCCCTAAGCGCGCAGCTTCCATAGCCCAAGCCCTGCGCGCACTTTGCCCAGCGTAAACCTTGGGTCTTGCCTTACGTTCTGCCCACTTGCCTTCAAAACCCACGGCAAGCGTTCTGCCACTCCAGGCTGTTACCGTCCAAACTACAAACGCTATCACACCCATAACCAACCCGATCTCTGGTATCAATACGCAGAACGCTATGTCTGGAACGGCGGCAATCTGATTCAGACGTGGCACATCGATTGTAATCTCAATAACCGAACCTTCCAGCAATACTACCTCTACGAGCCTTACAGCCATAAACCGGTGGGCTTGTATGATTATGAACTGGGCCTGCTGGATATCGAAGCTGATCACCTCGGCACCGCCAAAGCCCTATACAGTCATGAGACTGGAGAACAACTCTGGGCGACTGAGCATGAGGTCTATGGTAAGACCAAAAACAGCCAAAGTCATAAAACCCATCCGAGGAATGGCTTTGCGGTTGATCCAAAGCTCAGATTCGCCGGGCAGTACGAAGATATCGAAACCGGGTTGTATCAGAACTTTAATCGGTATTATGATCCCCGGACCGGGCGGTATATCAGTCATGATCCTATTGGACTGGCTGGCGGATTGAATGTTTATCAGTATTGTCCGAATCCCATAGAATGGATTGATCCGCTGGGGCTGAGTTGTAAGGAGTATACTGGACTCCAATGGAATGACGGTAAATTAGGTGAATATGATGCAGATTGGCGCGGATCAAGTAAGATTCAAAGTGATGCTATCGAGGAGGCATTTAAACAAACAGGATATACCAGAGATCAATTCGAAATATCTAAATGGGGTAAAGATAGATATGGAAAAACATTTCCTGTTGAATGGACGGGGCCAGATGGAGCTGAAGTTAATATCGATTGGCCTCATTATGGCGTGAACAGGAAAGGAGAGTGGGTTACCGGGCCCGATGCCCCTCATGTTGGTTGGCAAGTTGGTAGAAAACAAACCAAAAAAGTTGGTCACATTCTGTTGGATGAAGTTATGGTTAATCGTTAATTTAGGGAATCGAAATGTGGACACCAAAAGAAGAAATCATTACTCACTCTAAAAAACTGAATATTTTATATAAGACACTATCAGAAGCAGATGGTCAGAAATTAAAGAATGAGGTAATTAGTCGTCACCAATTAAGTAGTTCACATCCCAATAGTAGGTTTCTATTCGAGAAACTAAACGATTGTTCATCCACTAATAGGGAGGATTCAATTTCTTTACTAAAAACTTATCCCTATCAAGAAGAAGTGTTTGTTTTTTTTGAGGAAACCAAAGATAAAACTGTATTTTCATTTAGACACTTAAAAGATTTTCTAAGTGTTTATAGGGATTGTGCAATTTTTACGGTATACATTACAGGCGTAAATTTTGATTTCTTAATATCTTATACATCAGAATTGACTCTCGTATGTAATGCTATTGCTGCTGATTGGCTTGACAGCCTGCTAGGGCAACTCTGAAAAATACAAAAAATCTGCGATCATCCAACCATGATCGATCCATAGAGGAATGCATGATGTCCCTACTCAGTTTTTCAGATGCGGAAGGCCAAGCGAAATGTAAGCAGACCCGACGTAAAAAGTTTCTGACTGATATGGACACATTATTACCCTGGACTGAGATGGAAAAGCCTATCCGGCGTTATTACTCCAAATCCCTCAAAGGCCGCAAACCGTTTCCCTTATCCAGCATGCTTCGGAGCGGTTTCTGGTCGTTATTTACGGATGAAACCGTGGTTCGCGAAACGTTAAGAGTATCCACACGGAGTACGGTTGGCTGAGGGGATTGCACAAGACACACCTTTGCTTCACGGTTCAGTCCAGATGTAGAAGGCGTATTCTCCAAAAACCGAATGGGCGACAAACTACAAACGCTATCACACCCATAACCAACCCGATCTCTGGTATCAATACGCAGAACGCTATGTCTGGAACGGCGGCAATCTGATTCAGACGTGGCACATCGATTGTAATCTCAATAACCGAACCTTCCAGCAATACTACCTCTACGAGCCTTACAGCCATAAACCGGTGGGCTTGTATGATTATGAACTGGGCCTGCTGGATATCGAAGCTGATCACCTCGGCACCGCCAAAGCCCTATACAGTCATGAGACTGGAGAACAACTCTGGGCGACTGAGCATGAGGTCTATGGTAAGACCAAAAACAGCCAAAGTCATAAAACCCATCCGAGGAATGGCTTTGCGGTTGATCCAAAGCTCAGATTCGCCGGGCAGTACGAAGATATCGAAACCGGGTTGTATCAGAACTTTAATCGGTATTATGATCCCCGGACCGGGCGGTATATCAGTCATGATCCTATTGGACTGGCTGGCGGATTGAATGTTTATCAGTATTGTCCGAATCCGGTTGAATGGGTTGATCCGCTGAGGTTGAGTTGTAAGGAGGTTCCATGGTCGAGTGCGTCAGTAAAACGAGCAGCTGAGGCTTTAGAGCGTGGTGAAACACAAGTTTCTGTCAGGAATAGGCAAGAAGCTGAGGAGATATTTATAGGGGTATTTTCTGGGAAAGGATACCATAATGCAGAAGCCTTTAACTCAGTTACGGCGAAAGAATTCTTTAGGACGATAGACGGCAAAGAGCCTTATTATCACTGGGACGATATACCCGTTTCAAATATTGAGACAAAAAAAGTTTATATGGCTAATCATAGCCCTGATGATCCTCATTCGGCGCAACCACACTTACAACTTCATCCAGTAGATGGAAAGGTCATAAGAATTTATTGGCCTTCTAATTTTTAATGAGAGAAAAAATATGGGGATTAGAACCGATATTCCAGCCAAAATATGGAACGGTATTGAAAGGGGCTCTTACACCTTAATAGCACAAGAAGCTATGCCTTCTGGTGAACATTTGAGACGTTGGATTGCAATTTATGCTGTATATAAATTAGACAAGGATCCAGAACAATCAGTTTACTTGTTCGATTTTCTGAGGAATGTACTTAATTATCGTTATTGTATTGTAGATTTTGAAGTTCCCATTAAATATATCGAATATGCCGATGGAGTATCTGAAAGCCAGCTAGTCAATGTAAAAACATATATGGCTAACACTATTGAAGAACTTTATGTTCGTTTTGAACAACAAGGTATCGATGCTAGTAAGTTTGAGCCTGAATGGAAATGTGAATACCCCTTGTAACACCCTAATCTGAGTACATCCCTTCCATACACAATGGGTTCGTTTATTATTGATGTCACATCAAAAGCTGGATATCGAAGCTGATCATCTGGGCACCGCCAAAGCCTTATACAACCATGAGACCGGAGAACAACTCTGGGCGACTGAGCATGAGGTCTACGGTAAAACCCGGAATGGCCAAAGCCATAAAACCCATCCGAGGAATGGCTTTGCGGTTGATCCAAAGCTCAGATTCGCCGGGTAGTACGAAGATATCGAAACCGGGTTGTACAAGAACTTTAATCGGTATTATGATCCCCTGACCGGGCGGCATATCAGTCATGATCCGCTGGGGTTGGCTGCTAAAAGTGGTGAATGTGGCGATGGCGATGACGATATTAAGAATGCTACTGACTACCCGGTATTAACGCCTAGTACAAGTGCATGGAAAGATGCTTTTAAGCTACTTAATGAAACTCGACCAGAACTCCCATACATGCCAACCTATACAGATATACCATATAAAGCAGGATATGAAATTCATCCAAACGAATCGCACACCAAGAATGCCCCACAAAATAATTTGCCACATATAAAATGGAAAGATTGGAGTCAGGGGAAAAAAGTGGCGGAACCGGTCATATCGTTTTTGAGGAGTAATTCTGATGAAAGATTTTGCGCTGTCGTGGAGATTTACAGACCCAATATACAATGATCTTCCTGAGAAAGATTTAGCATCTATTGTTCCAATCATACCAGAGCAATCGGCTAACCTTTGGTATCGTGTGGTTTCAAAACAATCACATATTCATCTTTCTGATCTGGGAAACTATAAATATCAAGTTTATATTGATACGGAAAATGAAGAGTCGGGTCGAAAATTGTTAGGAAAAAAAATACTGTTTGATGATGACGATGATATTATTTTTTTCTGGTCACCAAAATGTTCTGTTATTACTAAATGGCATACCGTAAAAAAATATTGGACAGACTTTTTTTATCCTGATGATGACAATACTGTTTTTATAGGACCATGCATGTTAATCAGTTATTCTGAAGAGCAATTCTTTATCTATACAAACGAAACAGATATCCAATCTATTGTTCTGGCAATATGAAGACGTCGAAACCGGGTAGTACCAGAACTTTAATCGGTATTATGATCCCCTGACCGGGCGGCATATCAGTCATGATCCGCTGGGGTTGGCTGCTAAAAGTGGTGAATGTGGCGATGACGATATTAAGAGTGCTACTGACTACCCGGTATTAACGCCTAGTACAAGTGCATGGAAAGATGCTTTTAAGCTACTTAATGAAACTCGACCAGAACTCCCATACATGCCAACCTATACAGATATACCATATAAAGCAGGATATGAAATTCATCCAAACGAATCGCACACTATTAACCCGATATGTATACTTGCCGGGTTAATAAAAGCCAGAAGATGTCTAAGAGACACTGTTGTCGGATATATTTAACTATGAAAAAAGTACTCTCAATCGTTATTCTAGCGATTGTCCTTTTAGGGTGGTTTGCTCAGCGTGATGATGAGTTGAGCGAACAGGCCACTCAGCTGATTAGCAGGTTGGAGGCAGACACCGGCAGTGCATCGTACCTATACCTGTATGGAATTTATGCAAAGGAATCTGAAAATCCAGAACAGGTTGGGAGAAGGTTATTAGCAGAGTATCAGAAGTCGGTGGCTGATGAATCGTATGAATTTGTCGCTTATCCGGATTCAGATAGGTTACCACTACCCCGAGGTGAGGCATTCTGTCGATCATGGGAAGACGGTTGTTTGGAATACCTGTTCTCGTCCGAAATAGATGCTGATGCTCTCTTAGCGGAAAACAAAATGCTGGTCTTTCGCTCCAATAAGTTCCATGAATTCAATGAGTATAAAACGCTGTCTGAACCAACCGTCAGTGAAATATATCCTCCCTATCAATACATCACTGCCGCTGAGCGTATTAAAACTATTGAGGCAATATCGTTTTATAAAAATGGAGATGCCAGAAAGGCACTTGATTCCCTGTCAGGGCAATTGATGACTTTAAGGAAGTCAATGGAGTTACAGGACAACTTAGTTGGGAAAATGGTTTTCCTCATGAAACTTTCAGAAATTTTGGATGTTTCGAGTGTAATCTTAGCCAATGAAAATATACGGGCGGAAAATATTCCCAGTTTGAGTGAGTCCGAGAAAAGTTTTTACATGATAGTTGCGCGAGAATTTGGAATGTCTTACCACACCATCCAAAGTCTCGATAAGAACCCGGAATTCTTTGAAGAGGATGCTAACTTTCCTGGCTGGATTACGCGTATGTTGTATAAGCCAAATATGACGATTAATGCAGTCACTCCAATATATATCAGGCTGGAGCGTCTAGCCCGACTATCACCTTCTGAGCTTGTAAAACAGTTTGCAGCCGAAAAAGCATTCAAACCTTCTACTTCAAAAATAAGAAACTACATCGGTGCGGTTTTAATCGAACTTTCACCTGATTTCGATGAATATGTTGCCAGATTTTCAGATTTGGAGGCCAAGCTGGCGCTATATAATCAGGTTCATAACCTGCAGCTGAAACCTGGCGTAATGCATAACCCTTACTATGGCAATGAAACGCCTGAAGAAGTTGACGGAAGTTTGTGTTTTAGCGGCCCGTTAGAAGATAAAAAAAGGTTGCGATGCTTGAGGGTAAAGTTATAGAGCATTAGACATTTGTGGCCTCGGCTGTCAAACCTGAAAATAGAAAGCCGATCCGGAAGATTGCGTGTCAGCTATTCTTTGGCCATTTGATAAATAAGTATCTAGCTGACACGACCACGGTCACCAATATTGCCCAGATGCTCATGAACGGTACCAAAAACTCCTGTAGCGAACCCAGAAACCGCTCTAAATTGCCTGGATTCCCCATGCTTGTCAGGGCGACAAAACTTGTACCTGCCAGAAACATGACCAGTGTTGCGGGAAATAGTTTTACTTTAAGTGCATAACCAAGAGTGATAGTCACCAATGAACATGTGACTGCCATAAAAATATACTGTTTATATAATAGACTTATATAATTATCATCTACGACAAAATAACTCGGTAGCTGACTTATTGGGCCATAAATTCGGCTGAAAATGATTGCCGACATGCATGCAATGAATAAGATAGTTATTTTCAGTGCTTTCATGATGTCAGTACCCATAAACTTAATGAGATGATAAATTTGGTGATATTGCATGAATCATCATTTCAGGCTGAAAAAACCTTGAATTTCAGCTACCTGTTTTTCAAGAGGTATGGATAGTTTTCCATTTCCCTTTAGCCTTCGTGAGCTTGGGCTTACCTTCTTTAATATATCTCTCGTTAGTTTCCTGCATGATTATAACGGCTCGTTCAAGGGTAATAATGGAAGATCCTAAGTCATTCTTTTTGAAAGGCTGTATGTACACATCTTCGCTCTCACCCAAAATGCCGAATCTTACGACTGAAACCGCATCCTGAAAACAATACACTTCTTCGTCTGTGGGTTTGTCGAACAGATTTTTCCCAACGTAAACCATGGGTGTTAATCCAGGCATGGTCATTTTTGTATCTGCGAATGTGAGCATGTAATAAGTTACACCGATTTCTAGGAAACCTCTGAAAAATGGACTATTTTCGCGCAGGACGTTGTCAGCCCCAGTCTCACATCCTCATTTACGCCAGTAAACTGCGGTGTTGCGAGTGGTGCTTCCTCGCCTGCATCAAAACTATTCCTATTTTTCAGAGGCCCCCTAGTTTCATATGCATCCCGCGGGTAAATAACAAGATTAACTTACCTGAAAAAATATCATTATATCTGCGATATACCACAACAAGGACAAGTTATAGAAAATGCTTTTGGTATCTGATTGCAAAGCATCCCAAAAAACAAACCAGAAATTTGTCCGTGTGCCTGCGATGGTAATGTTTGTTAAATGATCCCAGCACTTTTTAGTGCATTCATGGTTATTTGTTTTCTAAGGTACAACTGTTTTGAGTCTTCCACCGCTAAATTGGTCGCGAAAAACCAAGTGCCGGTGTTGTTTTCAATATAGCCCACATACCAACCGACAGGACTTTCCACTCTGCGTGCCCAGCCGCTTTTGGCAAACAGCGAATAATTTTCAGTGTTTTCTACGAGCATAATGTCTTTTAACACAATAAATGCTTTTGGGCTGAAGGGGAGTTCATGGTGGTATAAGCGTTTTAAAAAATTAATCTGTTCAAAAGCCGTTAGTTTTAGTGTGCCATCCAGCCAGAAGTTTTGCAGATCAAATTTGTCTGGCAAGGTGCCATAATTCATAGCTTTTATATAGTCTTTATATTTTTCTGCCCCGACTTTTTTGGCGATGTCCTGGTAGCACCATACGCATGAGACCCGAAACGCAGAGGCGAGTGTCAGGTCTTGATTCCACTCCTTAATATCATACTCTGTTCCATCCCACTCGAAGATGCTGAATTTTCCTGACACCAGGTTCTCGTCCACGGCAATGAGGGTGTTGGGTATCTTAAATGTTGAAGCGACAGCGAGCTGGGTATTTGCCCGTGTTTCGTTGTAAACATACCTTGTAGAGCCATCCAGATTTTCAATGACAATCGTTCCCTCTGCCGGGGAGCTGGAAAAGATGTTCTCGAGGTCTACCTCTTTGCTGAAAACATTCATGGATATAAAACAGATAAATACCAGTAGTTTGTTCATAACGTAACTCTTAGTTGGTGTATGTAGCCTTTATGGCCGTCAGCTAGTGCGAAGGACTATATAATCAGAGCGGAAACAAAGACGCAAAAGTGGTTGGTTATACCTGTTTTTGCGTATAAAGCAACTCACATACAGCCTCATATACTTCTTCTTTAATTTCGCTCTGCGTTGGTTGTGACTTCATTCTGCGTAATTTAAGTTCCAACGATTGATAGACCTGATCGTTCACCATGTATAGCAGATGAGAAACAATCCAGTATTTCCATACCTCGTCAGTGCCATTTAGTACGACCAGGATTGGTTCGACTAACTCTAATCCCAGTTTTGAAAGGCGCTCTGCCACATGTTGGGCGACGGGCCAGTTAATATCCTGTAACCATTCTAATAGCTCATAAATATACGGAATGATCTCGGCATCAGTTACTCTACTCAGGTTTTCACAGGCTTCATCATCGCTTTTACTGTTTGGAATTATTCTCATGGTTCTCCAGAGCATTTAACACTGCTGTAAGTGGGTGCAAAAATCTGGCTGTCGCTTCTTCCGCGCCGTAAAGATCAGGTTTCTGGGCCCTATAGCCATAACTTATTAATCTCGTTTTAATTCATCCATCACAATTTAACCTCATGCCTGGTTTGTGTTCCTCGATAAAACATTAAAAGCGATCCTGAGGACGTTTGATTACATTCATCATCCATGGGTGTTGCAGCCACTTTTGAGGTTCTATTTCAATCATTTCCCAGAGTGTTTTCTGCGGTTCCTCAAGCAACCCGTATTTTTTAGCCATGTCTATTTAACGGGCTCACATTTGTTGTTCATATGTGCCTAATATCTCAGACTAACCTTGAGTTGTTCTCAGTGATTTTTGTGGTCAGAATCTTAACAATTCGATGGGGCAGGGTACAAATACACCCTTCAGGTTTTCGGCCCACGCTTTAACTTTTTCTCAATGGCTGCCCGCACTAAAGGCCAATGTTTCTTGCTTTCGACGGCGTTGGAAAATTCTTGCGCGGCAGACGCATCCAGCATTTCTTCTGCTCTTTTCAGGAACTCAGAGTCACCATCGGTTCGTGCTCTTGAATGGTACTCAATAAACAGCATATATTGAGCTTCAGGATCACCGGTTTTGGCTGCTGTTTCCCATTCTGCTATATCTTGTTCATGGCGTTCTTTGTTTATAGCTTCGTATGGTCTAATTCCGATCTTTTTGAAAGAAAATGCATCTATAAGAGTGAACACCATTTCGCCTAGCGATTTCTCCGCCTCATCAGCAGTCTTTTCTAAAAATATGGAATGTCCAATCTGGCACCATCAAATTCTTCCTCGCGAATGTTGTGAGTATCGTCAACACTCACGGTGTATAGAACGATTTCATTTTTTTCTTCGTCAAAATGAATCAAAATATCTCTCTTTCCGTGTCTCGACACTTCGAAGCCTCTCTTTTTATCTGGTGCCAATGTCGGCGAAAAATAACACGCTGCTGAACAGCTTGTGTTCGACCCTGGCGTGACCAATGCTGTCTTATTGTATTAGAGTCTATACTACGTTTATTGAGAGACTATGGTATCAATTAAAGACAGAGCAGTGGTCAGATTCTCTGATGATTGATCCGCTGCTAAAAGCTCGTTTAAAAATGCTGAAGGTGTCTTCAGTGTGGTCGATATTCTCGGTTTCTCAAAAAAGAGATCTTTCTTGAATAAGGCGAGAAAATAACCATCTTTTGAGGTCATAATTTCCAGCTCGCCAAGCTTCATATCCGCATTCAGTATTTCTTCCAGAGTTAGCGGCGTAAGCCATTTTGCAGCTACTATTGAGTCGGCGACTTCGCAGCAATATCGTTCATTGAATCCAGGTGACAGGCTGGTCCAGGGTTGTAAATCGTCTTCGTTTTGTTTTTGTGAGCAAATGCGCATCTCTGTCATATCGAGTCCAGGCACTCGAATACCAAAAAATGAATCAATGGTTTCATAAGTGGCATTACCATTTTTACCTTTATGTCTTTTCTGAATTTTAATATAAAAAGTGTGAAACTCCTGGTCGTTGGATTTCAGAGTCATATTTCCTGAGTAAAGGCCGCTAAGATCAAGGTACTTATGTTTGGAAAAAAATTTGAAATTATCTGTTAACCACTGTATGAATACTTTATTTTCCTGATGTGGAAGTGGGCGCAGATTCGTGTCTTTGTACCAGTCATACTCAACCAATTTCGTGCTAACAGAGGTGATCAAACGATTAACTTCCCTCTGTTCTACCAAAGCAGAAAACGCTGGTATTGTACAAGCTACCGCAACAATAGCCATGGCGGCTGAGAGCGGAAAGGGAAGGAGCATATGTGCGATAAAAAATAGTGCTATTGGTGTCGCAATCGGTATGTATAGCGAGGTTGTCGGTAACTTCAGTGTTGGGCCAAAATCGAGACAGGGTCTAATTAGCTCTTCAATGTCTTTTGAATAGTCATCAGTCTCCAGATATTTTTTTATGGATATCAGTATACGGTACAACCGGATACTTTCATCATCTGCCCAATGGGTATAAATGCTGTCAATGGTTTTCTGACAGTCATCTGTACCAGTTGTTTGGTCGGAAATACCGTACAGGAATTTTTTGTAGAACCACTTTAAAAACCCGATGTATTTTTTGTAGTACCATTTTAAAAGCTCTATGGATTTGTCGACGATATTCATTGTTTTTGGCTTCTCTAGAATGGTGTATAGGAAAAGACTGCGTCTGTATTTGGGTCTTGATAAGGCTTAATCCGTTTTTGACGGTTAAGGAGCACATTAACTATATTATTCGGGAAGATCTGCAACGAGTTGTTGAATACTTCAACCGTCTGATTAAATGCCCTTATCGCTGCGCCTACTTCTTCTTCCTGATCTGTCAGCTCCTTCATGACTGTCGTGCAGACTGCAGAAGCTTTCAGGTCAGGATAGTTTTCAACAGCAACATTCAAACCTTGTACAACCTCCCGGCTCTGCTTTTCAATCGCAGACAGGGTATCCGTATCGGTACTGTCTGTGCTTAAAGAGGGGATGGCTGATCGCAACTGGGTGATCTGTTTAAAGACGCTGCTTTCATGGCTCAGATAGCCTTTTAAGGTCCTTTCGAGGTTTGAAATGATTTTGACTTTTTGTTGTTCAAAGCTGACAACCGCCGCCCAACCTCTTTGGACACTGTTGGTATTTCTGACTATGCGGTTATAAACAGCAATAAATAAAATTGAAAGGTTTAATAAGACAAACAGTACAAGAGAGAGAATTAAGATTGATATATCCATATCACCACTACCATGTGTTTCTATTGACAGGTCCCTGATCATGAAAACAAGCATGTCCAGATAAAGCGACTGCTCTTTTATCGCATTTCCTATGGGAAGTACAGTCTCGCTAACCGAAATTGATAAGGTCATCGCTTTGATTATAGAAATTATAAACACCCTTTTTCCTACAGAATAGCTTTAGCTGAATTCGCACCTTAAATGGTTACAGAATATTTCGTAAGCAGGGGAGTGATACACTCTTTTTTGTCGTCTGGATGGGGGACTAAAAGGTCGAGTTTATATTCAATCGGATAATGCAGCGTGTATTCAAATGTTCCCCGCTGAATTTTGGAGCCGATCATTAAGTTCAATAAACGCAGTTTGATCGTAATTGTAAGGTTTAGGCTTGGTCATGGCTTAACCCTTGAATGTATTAACCGATTTCATCTGTTTGAATGCCGCCTTTTTAAATCTTTGAAATTCCTTGATTTTAAAGGGCTAGCATGAGAATAGGCTCATGGTGTGGTGCGACACCCGGTGCATCCATGCATCACTACTAACCCGATATATTTAATGACCAGGTTAATAATAAAGGCTGGTTACATGTTTTTCTGTTTAAAACCGAGACTACCATCCCACATATCTGGATCATCGTAATCTTCTATAATTAACCGATAGTTTTCGGCATACTGTATTACTCGAAGCATCCCGCTTTTTGAAGCGAAATTAGCCGATGCGCTACCTATTAACAGATTAAAATCACCTTCCTTTCGCCAATATCCCTCGCCGTTATCTATGTTTAATCTTGCCAACAAAGAACTGCTAAGGCTGATTTTAGCTGTGCCATCAGAACTAAGTAGCAATTCGGAGTTGCCGTAATTCCACTCACCAACGAGAGACGATTCATTGAAAAACGGATTCATATTAATATTTTCTGAGTATTTTGCGCTTGCGTATGCATAACTGATGGCAACAATTAGCAAGCTAACCGCAATATATAGCGATGGTTCATGAAACTTTTTCGCCCAGATATTGCTCACAATATTTTTCAGTGCCCATACTAAAATGCTTATCCAAACCAATGAAAAGAGCAGGTACCCGAAAGGTATTGCTGTGTGGAATTGTATTATTGATATGAATTCATCCATAGCCGACTACATGCAAAGCCGCAGTTAAAGGACCGAAAAAATGTAGCTTTTGAGATCCCAGTGAGAAAAACGAATGGTTTTGAACGCTGTGTTATGTGCTTAGTCTCCAATGTAGTGGATATCACGGACATTCCCCCCGAGCGTATCGAATAATACGGTCAGTTGGCAATCGTCAAATATGCTTACATGATATATGAATAGTTCAGTTGTTCCATATACAACTTGAAGATCTCCGCTTCCTTGGTATTCCTCTTCATATTCTGTGAATTTTTTCAAGACCGTAGAATACTTATCTCCGACTTCGATACTGTTTTTTAATCTAGCCAAAGAAAAAATGTGGTAGTTGTACAGAAATGGTCACGCGACCATGGCCATAAATATAAATGAAATAAAAAATATGCTAAATAATAATTTTTTGATCATTCGTTCACACAACGTTTTGAAGTGGGCGGCCTTTCTATTTATAAAAATTTTGATGCATTTTCACTACTATACAGATAAGAATTGCGGTTCACCCGAATAACTCATCATCGCGACTGAGCTATGACGGGTTATCCGGGTGAGTATTGGCAAGTTAACCGTTCGCTGCTAAACCGTTCCGCAAATAACTCGATAATACATTCATTGTGAGACCATCGTATCAATTAAAGATAGAGCAATCGGTAGATTTCTTGGAGATTGATCCGATGTTAAAAGATCGTTTAAGAATGCTGAAGGAGTTTTAAGCGTAGTCGAAATATTCTGTTTTTGAGCAAAGATATTTGTCTTGAATAAGGTGAGCAGGTAACCATCTTTTGAGGTCATGATTTGCAGTGCGCCAAGCTTCCTGTCTGCATCCAGTATTTCTTCCAGAGTCAGTGGTGTAAGCCATTTTGCAGCTGCTACAGGGTCAGCGACTTCGCAGCAATATCGTTCATTGAATTCAGGTGACAGGCTGGTCCAGGGCTGTAATCCGTCTTCGTTCTGCTTCAGTGTGCAAATACGCATCTCTGTTATGTTAAATCCAAGCAATCGAATACCAAAAAATGAATCAATAGTTTTAAAGCAGTCCTTACCATCCTTGTCCTGATATCTTTCCAGAATTTCAATATGGAAGGCATAGAATTTCCGTTCCTTGGAATTCAGGGTCGTTTTTCCTGAGAAAAGTTGGCTGACTTGAACATGCTTATGCCTGGAAAAAAATTTGAAGCTATATTTCAGCCACTGCATGAGCATAGCGCTTTGCGCACTGGAAAGTGGGTTCAGATTGGAGTCTTTGGCTTTATCATATTCAACCAGACTGTGACTCACTTCTGATATCAGCCCCTGAATCTTCCTCAGCTCCAAAAATGAGAACATTGCTGGTAGCATAAAAGGGAAAACAAAAAGAAGAGTTGCGACTGGAGCGGGAAGAAATAACTCTGTGATAAAGAAGAGTGGTGCGGAAATGGCTATCGAAATCGCTATGGGTGTGTACAGGGGGATTGATGATAACTTCAGTGTAGGGCCGAAATCGAGGCAGGGTTTTATTAACTCCTCAATGTCTTTTGAGTCGTCATTACTCTCCAGGTAGTTTTCCAGAGATAGAAGCACACTGTATAGCCGGGTGCTATCCTTATCTGCCCAATAGTTATAAACACTGTATTCCATATTAACCGCCCCATGACTGACTCGTGGGCCAGT
Organism: Gynuella sunshinyii YC6258; assembly: GCF_000940805.1. GTDB lineage: Bacteria > Pseudomonadota > Gammaproteobacteria > Pseudomonadales > Natronospirillaceae > Gynuella > Gynuella sunshinyii. The sequence continues at coordinate 2,786,617 of NZ_CP007142.1, forward strand.
TGCATACCTGCCATTGGCACTCGTGAGGTATTTATAAAACCACTTTAAAAACCCGATATATTTTCTGACGATATTCATTGTTTTTTGGCTTCTTTAGAATGGTGTATAGGAAAAGACTGCGTCTGTATTTGGATCTTGATAAGGCTTAATCCGTTTTTGACGGTTAAGGAGCGCATTAACCATATTATTCGGGAAGATTTGCAGCGAGTTGTTGAATACTTCAACCGTCTGATTAAATGCCCTTATCGCTGCGCCTACTTCTTCTTCCTGATCTGTCAGTTCCTTCATGACTGTTGTGTAGACCGCAGAAGCTTTCAGATCGGGGTAGTTTTCAACAGCAACATTCAAACCTTGTACAACCTCCCGACTCTGCTTTTCAATCGCAGACAGGGTATCCGTATCGGTACTGTCTGTGCTTAAAGAGGGGATGGCTGATCGCAACTGGGTGATCTGTTTAAAGACGCTGCTTTCATGGCTCAGATAGCCTTTTAAGGTCTTTTCGAGGTTTGAAATGATTTTGACTTTTTGTTGTTCAAAGCTGACAACCGCCGCCCAACCCCTTTGGACACTGTTGGTATTTCTGACTATGCGGTTATAAACAGCAATAAATAAAATTGAAAGGTTTAACAAGACAAACAGTACAAGAGAGAGAATTAAGATTGATATATCCATATCACCACTACCATGTGTTTCTATTGACAGGTCCCTGATCATGCAAATAAGCATGTCCAGATAAAACGACTGCTCTTTTATCGCATTTCCTATGGGAAGTACAGTCTCGCTAACCGAAATTGATAAGGTCATCACTTTGGTTATAGAAATTATAAACATCCTTTTTCCTACAGAACAACTTTAGCTGGGTTTGCACCGTAAATGGTCACAGAATACTTCGTAAGCAGGTGAGTAATACGCTTGTTTTGTTGTCTGGGCGGGGGATGAAAAGGTCGAGTTTATATTCAATCAGCTAATCCTGTACAAAGGAGCGCCAGCGCATGTTATTCCAGGGCAGCAAGCCCAAAATCTAATGCAACCGCTTGTTATGTAAGCAGTTCACGGAATATTAACCAGATCGTAAATGCCATACCACATAAAAGAGCGATTATTGTTAAAAGTAAGAATGAAAAAACTCCAAATCTAAATGAGCTAACTATACACTAGCATCAGTGCAAGTAGCTCTTTAGATCCTTGCGGTCGCTTCCCATGTTTAGCCTGTTTACTCCAGAAAACCACATATTAGTGGATAAATCAGGCCTATCGCCATTCCAATGGCTGTCAAAGAGTAATATTGTCCTATAAATATTGGCCAACCCATCTACTTACCCTGTTATATAATGCTGCCATCGTGTGGCTGGTTTTGTTAGCTGGCTGGCAAAAAAAACAGTCCTTTGTAGATCGCCAATACCTTAACCTTGTCAATAATCCTGGACCCGTCGTTTATGTTGATTTTTTGGCCCTCGCTTAAACAATGCGGGTAACGCTGTGGAGAGAGCAGCTTTAAATAAGCACGTGCGGACTCACCCGGCATCAATATGTCATTTTCAAAGAAAATCTGATCACCGCTAGTGAGTATATCAGGTGTAACTGGGTGCGCTGGTCGAATACCGCTGGTTATGGGTCATTCTCTATCTGAATTCAACGAAACCAGCCCAATGAAATCAGGTTTATATTGATCGAAGTCGAATTGAGATTTTCGTTCTGTCCCTGCCTTAATGACATCTTCAATCGTGTAGCCAGACGGATGCTTCATAGTCAGTTAGCGGCACAATAACCTAGCATTGCGAACCACGCTTAGAAGAGCCCGGTTGATTTTTTCTGTTAAATTCATTTTTTGCGATATGTGCGATATGTGCGATATATATTTTCAATAGCATAGGAACCTATGTGTGCGTAAACACGCTCTCCATCTGCATTGTGAAGTAGTAAATAGTTCCATTTATATTGCTTTTCGCCAACGGTAACATCCGTAAATAGTACGGAGTGTTCGCACGACCATGTACCTTCTTGCTTTTCCACTGAATTCTCAGTGATTGATTTTCTGGCGATAGCTCCCCAGAAACGACCATCCTCTTCGTAATTCAATTCCCAGCTACGTATATAAGCTCCGTCGTCCTCTATGAGCTCTCCGACCCAAGTGCCAACAATGTCTTCACACTGATCTGTTCCGTTGGTTTCTATAGAGTTGATTAATGATTTTAGGTACTTGGTTTGATTTTCATTTGGTTGATATGCACCGCCATGACTAGTCGATTCAATTTTCTCAGTCACGAGAAGCATAATAACCACCGCGATAGAGAAACCAATACCGTATAAAAAACCTGTTCCTATGTACTTGACAATAGTTTTCAGCACGAAGCCTCCATGAATTTATCAACGCCGTGATTAGTCACTTAAACGACTGGTAACACGGCTAATTTAATGGTTTTTTAAAGGCAGATTTTTAACCGCCGAAGCATGCCAGACAAAAACCTGCCCGAAAGTTACGACAGACCCAACAAGCTCTCCGTTAATAAATTTCACTTTGTGAAGTGGCGCCCATGTCTGTGCAAACTTGGTCGTACCACAATTCATTAGAAGTAGTTCATTCCCATCGTTTACCAACTCTGAGAGTACGAAATTGCACTCAAAATCGTATTGATCTTTGTAGTAACCCGAAACCTTCCCTTCATTTTCAATGATCTCGAAATACTTGGGATATTTAATCTCTCCATAGTAGGTATCCGGCATGTCTACTTTTGTTACTTGCCACTTTCCTATGAAATCATTAGCCATCGCAACATTCGTTAGAGACCAAATCATCATAACCGCAATTTTATTTTTCATGGTTGTCCTTTAATAAATGGTCATTAGACCAATAGAGTGGAACAAGTATTTGATAAACTGAGCTCAGCGAAGCACATATCTTAGTGGATAATTGGTTGCCATGCATCAACCCAGTATTGGCAGGAACGACTGAAACAGCTAGTGTAAGACTCAATAGTTCAATTTCCATATTGGGTGCCAACGACACATTAAAGGGAGCGAAAAAGCATAGCTTTTATGGTTACAGTGAGTGAAATAAACGTTTCTCAATTTTGCTAAGTGTCATGGTGCAAAGGAAACTTCGAAATAAAGTTTTCAATTTGCGGTTCAATGTTTAAATTTATTGGATACGTCACTCTGTATTTAAAAAGCCATTTGCCAATATGAAAAAGATAAAAATGCGAACTAAGCAGCTGATATTTTCCTGCAAAATTTTCTTCGTAGTTGAGTTCTGCATGGAGCCCATTCTCAATATGACCGTTTTGTTGCAGAGTGTAGTTTTCGCTCACTAAAAGCTTCGAGTTTTCATGTGACAATATGATGCTACGAAGTGATTTTTTAAATTCATTTTCGAAAAGTGTTTGCCTGGTCAAATCAATTACGTTTTGCGGAGACCCAAATGAGAATACTTTTGGCTCTGGATAGACATAAAGAGTCAAGGCAATGGGTAGATCTTTGTGGTTATAACCTACACTGATTTCGGTTTCTTGTTCATCATATCGTGTAGTTGAAACGCGAGTGAACCCTTCGAATTCCTCTGGGAAAGACGATTCTGATTTTTTATGCGTATATACGCCGGCGGTATTGATCTGCTGAGGTTGAAAATTGGTAACCGATCCGAAACAGCCAGATAGGGCCAAGGTGATTGCCATCACTAAAATACGAAACTTCATAATTCTCCTTAATGACACTTAACATAGCCAGTCAGTAGAAACGCAGCCAGGCTGCGTTCTACTGACTGGCGTTATTAGTTCTATATGTTTCTTTCCACTACAACAGCAAACTCAGTTAGATTTGGGTTATAGTTGTTTCCGCAGACATCTGAGTACACCGCTTGCACTCTCAATCCAGCATTTGCCAGCTCCTGCTTCAATGTTTCCAAACTGAAACACTGAAGCCAATTGTACACAACTTCGGACTTTCCGGATTGCGTAAACAATGAGTACTTATCCAAAATCACTTTCTCTTCTTCGTATTTAAAGGTGTTACTGAAACAATAATAATCTTCCTGATACCAAAAATGATTTAAATGGTTCCTTTCGTACCCTGATACTTCTTCCTTTGCATCAAATGAGCTTACCGAATATACGTCCATAACCAATTTTCCGCTATGAGAAAGCAAATCACTAAACTTAGCTAAAAGCGATGCTCTTTGCTTTGGATTGAGAGCGCAGAAATCACACATAATCATTGTTATGAGGTCATACTGCGTTGGTAAACTGACATCTAAATAATTGGCGTTTATATACTTGATATTCAAACCCAGTTCAGATGCCTTTTCGTTCGCATATTCAATTGAGCTGGCAGAAAAATCTATTCCTGTTACATCGGCTCCCAGGCGAGCAAATTTCGATGTATATAGCCCAGGCCCGCAACCAAAATCACATATTTTAGAACCAATGTTGAGAGCAAATTCCTCTTTCATCCATTCTATAGAGGACTCTATAAATTTATGATTCCTGGACGAAACATCAATATGTTCGTTTAGATGGAAAGTAAGCATTTGCTTGGCTCTATGACTATCCGACCATAGCGATTCAGCTGTATAAGCGCCAAAAATTTTTGGTCGTAAGTTTATTTCTTCAAGTGTTTTAAACATAACTTGTCACCAAATATCAATTTTTAAATTGGTGACAATTCGTGGATCATCTATATTTGCGTCCACGGGTAATTGTCACCAGAGTATTTTTATCTATTGAAAAAATTGAATATTTCATGAACAGCACCTCCTGTTTTTCTGTGTGGTTGTTGGGCTAATGAGTCTGTAGGTAAAACATTTTGAACGGGAGATCTTTTCCTCAAAGTTTTATTTTTGTCGATCTGTAAATTTAAATCATTGCTGTTAACAAATTAATAAATAAAGATAATTTATCGGGTGTAAATGCTCCATTCCTGCTCGGCTGGGTAATATAACAGGACATCCATCTTAAACCTTGTTTCTTGTCATTTTATTTTTAAGGAAAACGTGGATGGCCTTTTATTTCGTATGTGTAAGACTCGATAGTTTCATTTTTATATTGGATGCTAATACTTACGACACGCATGAACGATAGTAAATCGCCGAGCCTGTTAAGTGGTGATTAACGCTCAGTCATTACTTTTTTTGCCCCTTTTGGATAAATGGCGACTTCGTGGTCATCAATTAGCTTCCCGTTACCTTCGTATGATCTTGGATCAGGTGTGCTGTTTAGTCCTTTCTGAGAACCCGATCAATTTATAAACCAGACCGTTATGAGCTGGAAAATATGCATTAAAAATTTCCTCAAAAGAGGTATTAATTCAATAAAATGCAGTTGAATGGTTCGGTGGCACGACAGATAAAAATGGTAGCGGTAAAAACGCACGTACAGGTTACATTCCAGAACATGTGCCCATAAATTGAATAAAAAAAGAAGCTGATCAGGGCATCAGCCTCTTTACAGGTTTCTGGATTGGATTAAACACATATCACATTACTGATTTCAACCCGCTGACTTTGTTTTGGTCTGATAAGCCAGGCAGGTGCGTTGCGAATGGACACATCTTCAAATGCAACGTTCTGACAGTCAGTAATATCTAGTACTGCTGCCAGTACGTTGGTCTGCTGAGTATCAGGTTGATACCCCATGCCATACCACCAGCCCGGTTGATTGGCTTTGGCGTCAAGCGTACCGTGGCCGGTAATGGCAATCTGCTGTTGCTGTGAAGCCCGTATCATAGCTGTTGAGACAGATGATGTATTGGCATTGAAAATCAGCTCTGCTTCATCCTGAAAATGCAGGTTGACATGAGAGAATAACTCAAGCGAGCCGCTGAGAAACTTGCCTTCAGGAATAATAACCCGCCCGCCGCCTGCCTGATGACAGGCCTGTATTGCCTGTTGAATGGCAGCCGTACAGTCGGTAGCTGCATCACCAACAGCTCCGAAAGAAACAATATTAAAATCTGTTCCGTTACTCTCATTCCAGACTGCTGCCAATAGTGGATTCGATAACATAGGCATCAGAGACACCGCTGCACAACCTTTAATAAAGGTTCTTCTTTGGATTTCTGCTTTCAAAATAACACTCCTTTTTTTATTGTATGTGCTAATGAACCGCTGAGTATGGACTTAGTCCGATTCAGTCATCAACTATGAAACAGATTGAAAATTTCTTACCCAATTGCCTCATACTATTTATGTTACTTTCTTTAAGCGCCACACTGCTGCATTCATTATAACCGTTGGTTTACGAGGCAAAACTGAAAGAGCGAAATCATACATAGAAAAAACGGCTGAATATAAAAGCTAATATGCTACAGCTGAAAAACTTGCTTGCCGCTTGAATACAATTTTAACAGACTGAACATGCTGCAGAATAATAATAAAAAATTTAAGGCAGTATCCGTTTATATCAGCAGCTGTTTTAAACAGATGAAGCCACTTTTGTCAAACGCTTTATTTTTGTTGCAGGTCATCAAGTGGTTTCCACAATGCAGAGATTCATGATTCATACCTCTGTGCATTCATAGATCATTCAAAGGTAAAGCGAGCGATGACAAAAAATAATACGCTTATGAATGGCCGCTACATTATTTATTCCAGATTCAGCGGTCTGGCAATGGATGTTGAAGGAAAAAGCTCATCAAATGGTGCCAATGTCTGGCAGTGGCAATATTTGGGTGGCAGCAATCAACAGTTTGATATCGAGCACGTTGGTAATAATTATTATTCCATTCGTGCGGCACACAGTGGTAAGTCCCTTGACGTCTATAACTTCAGTAAAGAGCCCGGTGGCGAGATTCGTCAGTGGGATTATTGGGGGGGCGATAACCAATTATGGTCAATCGAAAGTTCCGGCGACGGTTACTTTACCATTGTTTCCAAACTCAGTGGCCTTGCGCTGGATTTATACCAACATAGTGAAGTAAACGGTGGCGATATTCGGCAGTGGACACCATTGAACAGCAGCAACCAGCAATGGAGTTTGATTCCTGTTGTTAACAGAATGCCGTTAGAAGGCGGGTACACATCGATTCCGATTAATCAGGTATGGCTGAATTCCGGACCGCTTAAACAAGCACAGGATATTAATATTTTGTACTTACTGCGGCTGGATCCCGAGCGGTTGTTAATGCCGTATCGTCGCGAAGCAGGCATTGCCACGTCGGCCAGTTCATATCCGAACTGGGAAAGTGAAGGTCTGGATGGGCACATCGGCGGCCATTACATAACCGCATTGGCTATCAGTTATGCCGCTACAGGTAACGAACAGATTCTCAACCGTCTGAATACAATGATCGATGCACTGGAGCAGGTGCAGAATGCGCATGGCGACGGTTACATTGGCGGAATTCCCGGTGGCCGTAACCATTGGAATGACCTCGCCGGGGGGAATATCTCAGTGGGTGGTTTTGGTCTGAATAATATGTGGGTACCATGGTATAACCTGCACAAGGTTTTTGCCGGTTTACGGGATGCTCATGTATATGCCGGTCACCCAAAAGCATTGAATATGCTCATCAAACTCAGTGACTGGGCCATTAATTTAACAGCGGGTTTAAGCGACAACCAGATGCAAACCATGTTGCTGTGCGAGCACGGTGGGATGAATGAAGTGCTGGCGGATGTATACGCGCTGACCAACAACAGCATGTATCTCGATGCAGCTCGTCGATTTTCTCATCAAAGCATCCTGAATCCACTTCTAAACAATACGGATGATCTGACCGGTAAGCACGCTAATACACAAATTCCAAAAGTGATCGGTTATGAACGCATCGGGTCACTGGCTTCAGATACTTCCTGGGTGAATGCATCGGCATTTTTCTGGAGTACCGTTGTCAATGAACGATCAGTAACCATCGGTGGTAACAGCGTTGCTGAACATTTTCACGATAAAAATAATTTCGATTCGATGGTAACCGACATTGAAGGACCGGAAAACTGTAACACTTATAACATGCTGAAGTTGAGCAGGGCTTTGTATCGCCACGCCGGAGAGTTGCGTTACATCGATTATTATGAACAGGCGTTGTTCAATCAAATTCTGTCTTCTCAGCACAGCAGCCACGGCGGACTGGTTTATTTTACGCCGATGCGTCCTGATCACTTCCGCGTCTATTCAAAGCATGACGAATGCATGTGGTGTTGTGTCGGTTCCGGCATCGAAAACCACGGTAAATACGGAGAAATGATTTACGCCCAAAATAGCGATAATTTTTTAGTAAACCTGTTTGTTGCCTCTGATGTCAGTTGGAAAAACGGTATTCATTTCCGTCAGGATACCAACTTCCCGGACGGCGACACCAGTACCATAACGGTATGTGGGCGCGGCGATTTTACCATGAGCATCCGCTATCCTGAATGGGTAGAAGCGGGTACCATGACCATTCTGCTGAATGGTGCGCCGTTTAATATTGCTGAATCACCAGGGCAGTACATTCCTATTCGACGGACATGGAAAGATGGTGATACGGTTGAACTTCGTTTCCCAATGCGAACCACAGCGAAACAATTACCGGACGGATTGAATTACTATTCGATTATGCACGGCCCAATTGTGCTTGCCGCTGCCACAAACCCATACCCGGATGAAACACTTGATTTTGTTGCAGGCAGTGCACGAATGGATCACAGCCCGCGTAAAGGTCTTTTAGCAAAACTGAATGAATCTCCGGTTATGATTGGTTACGGTTCCGACTTCTTAAACAGTATTACGCCGGTCTCAGGATCCCCGTTGACCTTTACACTTTCGCCATCGGCTTACAATAAAGACAGTGCGTTGACATTGAAACCATTTTTCCGGATTCATGACAGCCGTTATTCTGTTTACTTCGCACAATATACACCGCAGGATTGGGCGGTCGTTGAAGCAGAGCTTGAAGAGCAGGCGGAAGCAGAGGCAGCATTAGAAGCCATTACGCTTGATAAATTGCAGCCGGGGCAACAACAGCCGGAATCGGATCACTATATTGAAAGCCAGAATTCCAATACCGGCATTCATCTGAACCGGTACTGGCGCGACGCCAAAGGTTTTTTCAGTTATCAGCTGGACCCGAAGGGCGTAACAAGCACAACCTTAAGAGTGACCTACTTTGGTAACGACTCTGGTCGAACGTTTGATATTTTAGTCAACGATACCTTACTCACCACACAAAAATTAACAGGTGGTAAAGGTGACGTGTTCTTTGATGTCGATTACAACATTCCGTCGTCGATGATCGGTAATGGAAGCCTGTTTCGCGTTAAATTTCAGGCACATTCAGGTTCTACTGCTGGTGGAGTATTCTATGTTCGATTAATTCGAAACTGATGCCATTCTGGTACCCAGTAAACGCAGGATCGTTTACTGGGAAATATAACCGGGCACTCGTCTTAACCATTAAAATTCACTCCAACAACAGACACTATCGAATACTGTATCAGTATAAGGAGGTATGATCATGACCCGATCAAGGAAGTCGCAAGTCTACCTTGACAGCACGCCTTGTTATCATCGCGTTTCCCGTTGTGTCCGCCGGGCTTTCCTCTGTGGAATTTCTGTGTGGTTGTTTGGCTAATGAGCCTGTAGATAAAAAATTTTTAGCGAAAGATTCCTTTCCTCAAAGTTTTGTTTTCGTCGATCTGTAAATGATCTATCGCTGATCGGCTGGGTAATATAGCAGGACATCCATCTTAAACCTCTTTTCTTGTCATATTTGTTTTTAAGGATAACGTGGATGTCTTTTTGTTTCGTATGCGTAAGACATAATAGTTCCATTTTTATATTAGATGCTAATACTTGCGGCATGCATGAACGATAGTAAATCGCCGAGCCTGTTAAGTGGTGATTAACGCTCTGTCGGCACTCTCTTTGCCCCTTTTGGATAAATAGCTACATCGTGGCCATCAATTATATTTTCATAGGCTCTTTGTTTTGAAACAACCATTGATCCATCGGAATTAATTTTGGTTACTGGTAGCCGGTCTCCAACGAATGAATTCAAACTGGCTTTATCTTCATCCGTAAGATATTCGAGCAGACGGCTGTCAATTTCCAGTACCTCGATTATATCTCCGATTTTTACAACTTGATTTAAAGAATCCCGGGTTTCATCCATTTATTATTTTCCTAAACGTCAAACTAAGTGGTGTGCGTTAGCGCGTCCTTACTTGAGTGAAGTAAACGGTTCGAACGTTTTGTTATACCTAGTACACTATCACTGTATTACAAAATACTTCATAAATAGATTTTACTCTTTCATCAGGATTTTCTATTAAATGAAAAATAGCCGTCATGCAGTTGTGTTCTTCAAAATATATTTTTTGGTTGCTCGCATAGATGTTCTCTAATTCTTTGAAACTCAATTTGTTTGCCTTCAATACAAGCGTAGGTAGTCGCATTTCACATATCCTCCTAATTTTAAGAAATGCCTTTGCTGCTTGATCCCTTGAGGAAAGGTGATCTTTTTCTAGGCACGAGAATGAGTCTAACTCCCGTTTATAGTCTAGATATTCAGACACTATTGGATGCATATTTGTCGCCTTCATTGGTATAACGCCTCAAACACCAGTCTGGTAAAGTCGATGGCTTTTTGGGAATAAAAAGGGCGACCGTATTACTAAGTCTGCGTGTTTTGATCTGTTGTGTTTTTCTACAATACCGGTTAAGAATTCATGTAAATATACCTTCGCCGGTTCAGGTTCTTTTATACTCTCTGCTATCAGATAAGCCTCATCATCAAGCCAAGTTAAGAAATTCTGGGAGTCAGATGCCAGCTTCGAAGAATGATAATACAATAACAGAAGTTTATTGGTCGTCTTAAAGAAATTTAATAGGTCTGACTCATATTTTTTAAAAGCTCTATTGCCACTAGTGGTCCCCTTTAAATATGGTTATGGAAGGAAAGTTAAGGCTATTGCCAAGTGCGTTGGAATCATTACTCCTTAAAAATTACATCGCCAGTTAGATATTCAGTCGTCTGGGATTGTCTTTATTTGGGCTTTGCTTCGGCGTCTCTGATACTTAACTGGTTGGTCAGGTATCAGAGACTGTTTTATCGATTCAGATAATGGTTTGCATGATCATTTGTTTATTTATTATCTGGATATTGTGTCTTGGCTAAGTCCGTACATCATTCAATGTAGTTGTTGGCCTCAGGTGTTTGCGGCGGCTTTTATGAATGCCTGGATGATGGGGGATATCTGGCCTTTCAGGGCGCTGCGTTCTGGTTGGAACAGGGTGGCGACGAAGAATGGGTGGTTGCTGAGTTCCAGTGCTCTGATGTCGTTTTGTTCGTTAAACGCGGTTGCTGTCAGGTGGGTGTTAAACAGTTGGTCGCGGTAGTTTGGGTTGAGTCCGTAGTTGCAGTGGTAGGTTCCCCGGAATGAGTCGGCCTGATAGGCCCGTGCGAGTATGCTGCCGGTGGCCAGGAGCAGTTGTTCTGATTCTTCCATCAGTGAGCAACTGAGTTTTGAGATGATTTCGAGGCCCTGGCCGGTTTCGTTGATTTCTTCATGGGTGACGCCTTCCCAGCCGAGTACGTTGGCGCAGTATTCCATGATGGCGTGTTGAAAGCCGGCGCAGCTGCCAAAGTAGGGGATACCTTTTGTCCGGGCATGTTGAATGGCTGTCAGTGCACCATTGAGGCTTTGATAGGGGCTGCCGGGTACCAGCCAGATGCCGTTGTAGTTGTTCAGGTCGTGGGCGGAGGTGATGGTTTCGGTGCTTATCCAGGTTGCTTTGGCGGGTGTATCGGTGTTTGCCAGTAACTCGAAGGTTTGGTTGATGGCCTGATGCGCAATTATGTTCTCTGAAAAATCGCCGACCAGGGCTATAGATGTTTCCATGATTCTGTCTCTGTTGGTTTGCGGGCACCGCTGTTTTGACGGATGTAGATTTCTAAATCATGGAAGGTGATTATCGCTTAAATAGTTATCTGCGGCTATCCGTTTGTATTGGTTTATTTTGAGCGCCGGCATGGTTGCCCGGATAGCAGTATTTCTGCCGTGTAGAACTTCAAACCAACCGAGTCTGGCAAACCTTTTCGACCAGCGCTTTGAGTTTGTTGACTTCGGATTCCAGGTACTTCAGTTCTTCTTCTGTGATTTCATAATGCAGTGAGTAGCGGGCTTCGACGTAGGCGCGTTGCAGGCGGCGGAAACTGCGGCGGTGGAATTTTGTGTCGAGTGGGAAGAGGCCGGTAAATTCCGGATCGATCTGTATGCAGAGATGTTGAAGTTTTTCGATATTATGGGTTTTGGGGAGGTAGCTGGTACAGGTCAGCAATGTACAGGAGAGCGCTTTTTCTGCGACCTGATGAAGGTGAAATGCTGCTGTTTTGAGATGGGACTTTTGCATCATCAATTCATAACAAACGTAAAAGTCGTCGGCACTCGCTGTCCATTGCTCATAGTATTGCTGAGCAATCTCTCGCCGTTCTTCTTCGCTGAGGTTGCCGGGTGTTGCTAATGGCCTTGGTGTCGCAGCATACAGTTCTATGCCTTCGTCACGGATGTCTTTGAAGAAATAATGACCCTGATGCAGCCGGTTATTCACGTCTTCCAGGTCATGCACGATAAGACCCAGGGGCGCTGACGAGACTTTGCGGCCAATTTGCTCTTCTGCCCGCTGCCAGACGATATCTTCGTCAACCAGTGCCGGTTTGTTCACGATCACCAGAATATCGTAATCACTGATATAGCCATTCTCTGGATCGTTCACCCAGTTGCCCTTGGCATGACTGCCAAACAGGATGATTTTCAGAATCCGGTATTCGGTTTTGCGCTTCGTCTTGCCCTGCAGGTAATCCTCCAGCGTATCGCGCAAGATCGTCGATATGGTGTGCAGTTCCTGCTGCTTGGATTCCGGCAGATGGTCAAGACTGGTTTTCATGGCTGGCGTGGTTGGTTTTTGATCAGGATGGTGGGTTAGTTTGAAGGTTGAATGGGGGAATGTCCATAGTCTGGTATGGCACTGAGTGGAGTGCATCCATCGTAGTCTGAAGCTTTTCAGGCAGTGGCTGTTTTGGCTCGTCTGGCGCTGTTTTGACCATCCATGTGTCTTTCAATATATCTTGGATCGATTTTTACAGTGGGCTGGGTGCTGAGCTTTGGCCCTTTGTTTGAGCGGTGTTGGGGCGGTGATACGGTACATTGTTGTGGATCAATGAATGTAAAAATGAGAATTATTCCTATTGTTGCAACACGGGAGGTCGGTTACAGTACCTATCTGTACTTAACTATTTATTAGGAAACTATAATGAATGCCTTGATTGCTAAGTTTAACGCTATGTTGGATATGCCGGATGTTGGAAAGTTGGTGCTGCGTGTCAGTTTTGGCCTGATGTTCCTGTTGCATGGCATTCATAAGATCCACGGTGGTACGGATTTTATTCAGGGACTGTTGGTGCAGCATGGTCTGCCAGCGTTTATTGCTTATGGGGTATATTTGGGTGAAGTGGTGGCTCCGTTGATGTTGATTCTGGGCGTATACACTCGTATTGGGGCGTTCATTATGATTGGCACCTGCTTCTTTATTACTTATCTGGCGCATATGGGTGATTTGTTTGTGCTGGATCAATACGGTGCCTGGGGCGCTGAAGGCGTCGGTGTATATTTGTTCTCAGCGATTGCGATTCTGTTTCTGGGTTCTGGTAAGTACGCACTATTGGCCGATCGCTGATAGGACCCAGCCTGGATCATGAGCGGGGATGCGGTTTTTGCTGATCTTCGCTCTATCTTTTGTTTTGCTGTTTTCCTCTGGTTATGGAATGTCATTGCCAGAGGCTCCCGCCTCATGTCTTTCTTGATACCCCGGTATGACTTGGCTTTTAATGCCAGGTGTCTGTGTTAACGAGTTTTTTATCTGTGAATCAAATCGTGATCAGAGCGGCAGAGTTGTCGGATTCTGCGATGCTCGCTGTGTTGTGTGTGACCGTCTGGACGGATACTTACTCTTTAGAGGGGCTGGAGGCGGCTCATGCCGATTATATGTTGGCGGAATTTTCTCCAGCCAATATGCAAACGAACATCAGCACGAAGGTGGTCTGGGTTGCGGAACTCGATGGCAAAGTGGTTGGCGTGATGGTGTTCAGTCCGGAAAAGCATGAAATTGATACCCTCTATGTGCTGAGACACTTCAAGGGCATGGGGATTGGCAGGGCTTTCCTGAAAAAGCTACGAGCCAACTTCATTGGGGCGGTTTATTTGACATGCTGGGAAGGGAATTCGCCGGCGATTCAGTTCTATCAGGCTGTTGGCCTTGTGGAGGACGGGGAGGATTTTTTCCCGCTGGACGGACAATTGCACCGGAATATCCGGTTTTGTATGCCAGAGAACTGGGAGTTGTAGGTGTTGCATCTGCCTGCACCGTAACAGGCTTTCGGTACGGTGACCGATGTTGTTGGTCTGGTGGATGGGCGCGTGGCAGGTCATCAGTTACAATGCCGTTTTTTAGGGAGTGAAGTGTTCAAAGATGCGAAGTTTCATCAAGGAGTTTTGGCTGTTTGGTCTGAAGCAGGCTTATGCCAGTATGTTCGGTGGTTTTTTACTGGCGGTGATGATGGTAACCCGGTATTGGTACCCACTGGAGGGGCTGCACCGTTATGATTTTATCTTTCTGGCGGCGGTCGGTTTTCAGTTGCTGATGCTGGTAACCCGGCTGGAGACGCTGCGGGAATCGCTGGTGATTGTGGTGTTTCATCTGGTGGCAACGGTTATGGAGTTGTTCAAGACTTCCGATGCCATTGGCTCCTGGACGTATCCGGAAGAGTACGTGTTTGGCATTGCCACTGTGCCGTTATTTACCGGTTTTATGTACAGCGCCATCGGCAGTTATATTGCCAGGGTCTGGCGTATTTTTAACTTCCAGTACAGTGCTTATCCCGGCAAGTGGTATACGGTTGTGCTGGTGGTGCTTATTTACCTCAACTTTTTCACCCATCATTTTATCTGGGATATGCGCTGGCTATTGCTGACGGCCAGTTGTGTTATGTTTTTCAAAACTGGTATCTATTTCAAAATACGACGGACACATCGTTATATGCCGCTGTTGGTGGGGTGGTTTCTGGTGGCGTTGTTTATCTGGTTTGCAGAGAATATTGCCACTTATTGTAATGTCTGGATTTATCCGGATCAGGCCGATGGCTGGCATATGGTGTCGGTCTCCAAACTGGTGTCGTGGTTTTTGCTGATGCAGCTGAGCTTTGTGTTGGTGACCATGATTAATGATATTCAGGGTCACCGGCCGGCGGATGCGCGGGTGCTGAGCAAATAAGCCGTTTTTTCCGGTCAGGGTGGTTTACCAGTCTATCCTGATTGGCGTGCCGATGGGCACCAGTGCCACGAACTCATCCATCTCTTTATTTGTTAAAGCAATACAGCCATCGGTCCAGTTGAAGTGTTGAACGATGCCTGACAGCCAGCCCAGGCCGTTACGTTGGCCATGTATCATAATAAAACCACCCGGAGACACACCGCGAGCCTTGGCGTTGCGCTGATCAGCCTGGTCAGGGTAGGAAATATGCATGGCTTTATGATAGGCGGAATCCTCCTTGATGTAGTCCAGTACATAGCTCCCTTCCGGTGTTTTTTCGTCGCCTTCCTGTTGTTTGTGGCCCTGTGGATTGCCGCCAAGGGCAATATGGTAGCTTGCAAGAATCTGATCACCCTCAAACACGGTCATACGCCGTTCGGATTTATCAACCTGAACCAGAGTGGCTTCAGCCCATGCCGGGAGGCTCACCAAGGTCGTTAACATCAAAACAAAAAGTCGTTGCATGAGATGTGTCCATTCATTGGGTTGGCTGCTGGATTTCAAGGAGCTGCTGATTGCAGGTCATGGCGATAGTTTGCCAGAAGTTCTCTTTTACAAAAAAATATTGAGTATTTTCTGTTCGTCTGAGGTGCGGTTTCTGGTGATGAAACAATTATGTTTCAGCCATTAAAATTCAGGAACTGGTCAATATTCTGCGTTTAAATTCGATGTATTTTGCTAATCGGTCGAGTTTTTAGTCACAAATCCTTCATCTTCGATTTCTATAGTGCGCAGCATTGGAAGGGGAGGGGTGATGAATATTAAAGATGTGGCGGCGTTAGCAGGCGTTTCAGCGGCAACCGTGTCCCGATGCTTAAATAATACCGGGCCAATCAATATCCAGACGCGCGCCCGTATCGAAAAAATTGTCAGGCTGACAGGTTACCGCACCCATCAAGTCACCAAACCCATGGAGTGGAAGCACAACCCAACGATTGGGGTGATGATTCCCAGTCTGCTGAATCCGGTGTTTTCTGAAATTGTGGCAGGTATTCAGGCCCGGGCACGCCATTTTGGGTATTCCGTCATTGTGGTGGACACGCAATATGAACGCAGCCGTGAGAAGCAGGCCATTGTCGATCTGATCCGCCAGCGTGTGGCTGGCGTTATTCTGACCACCTCATCAGTGGCAGACAACGAGGCGTTGTCATTGTTGAGAGAATTCCAGTTTCCTTTTTGTCTGGTGCATAACCAATCTGCCGATGAACCCTGTGTGTATGTTGATAACTATCAGGCGGGATGGGACGTTGCTGCGCACTTGCTCACCCTTGAACACCGTCAGTTCGGGGTGGTGGCCGGGCGGTTTTTATCCTCTGACCGGGCTCAGCAGCGCTATCAGGGATTCACCGATTGCCTTAAAAAAACTGCCAATCTGAGCTCGCAGCTGGTGGAAGTGGATCCGTATTCAGTGGCGCCATTTAACGCCATACAAGCGACCTGGTTTGAATCGTCGTCGGCCCCCACGGCGTGGTTCTGCAGTAACGATTTATTAGCCCTCAAGCTCATTAATCATCTGACTTCAAAGGGGGTCAATGTGCCCGACGATGTGTCGGTGGTGGGGTTTGATGGTATGGCTCTGGGGCAAATCGTATCGCCGCCGTTGGCGTCGATTCAGGTGCCTCATCACGATATGGGATTGTGCGCTGTTGATCTGTTGTTCAATTCAAAGTGCAGGAATGCCTTGCCTTTGGCCCGACAACTCGATTACCAGCCGCATTTTTCGGGCACGGTAGCCAAAGCTCAATCATCTATCAGCGAATACCTTGATCACTAGCAGGAGAGTGTTATGAATGTCATTAAACAAGCGGCCAGAGTGGCTTTGCTGTCATTAGGTTTAAGCGGCGGTGTTTCTTACGCAGCGGATGCGATTTGCTACAACTGTCCACCAGAATGGGCCAACTGGGGAGGTCAGTTGCAACTGATCAAACAAGACCTGGGCATCACTATTCCGATGGACAACAAGAACTCCGGTCAGTCTCTGTCTCAGTTGCTGGCAGAAAAAGACAGCCCGGTGGCTGACGTGGTCTATTACGGTGTGTCGTTTGGTATTAAAGCGGCGGAAAAAGATGTCGTTGCGCCTTATAAGCCTAAAAACTGGGATCAGATTCCCAGCGGTTTGAAAGATCCTCAAGGTCGCTGGTTTGCGATTCATTCCGGCACAATTGGTTTCTTTGTTAACAAAGATGCGCTGGATGGTCGTCCGGTGCCACAATCCTGGGCGGATCTGTTAAAGCCCGAATACAAAGGCATGATCGGTTATCTTGATCCGACCAGTGCATTCGTGGGTTATGCCAGCGCGGTTGCTGTGAACCAGGCTCTGGGTGGCAGCACTGATGATTTTTCTCCAGCCATCAATTATTTCAAAGAACTTTCAAAGAATCGCCCTATCGTGCCAAAGCAAACCGCTTATGCGCGGGTGATCTCGGGTGAGATTCCCATTCTTCTGGACTATGACTTCAACGCCTACCGCGCCAAATACAAAGACGGTGCAAATGTTGAGTTTGTGATTCCCAAAGAAGGTTCGCTGGTGGTGCCTTACGTGATGAGTGCCGTGAAGAATTCGCCGCACCCTGACAACGGCCATAAGGTACTGGATTTTGTGTTGTCCGATAAAGGTCAGCGCTTGTGGGCTGAAGCGTATTTGCGTCCGGTCATCACTTCGGCGATGACGGCTGACATTCAGAAGAAGTTTTTGCCGGCTTCCGAGTACGCGCGTGCGGCAACGGTGGATTTTGGGAAAATGGCAGAAGTGCAAAACGGATTTGCCGAGCGTTATATGACCGAAGTTCGCTAACGGATCGCATTTGACCCTGGAAGTCAGCACTAAGTGAGCTTTCAGGGTTTCTTCATTTTTATTATCACGAGTTGCAAATTTGTCTTATGACGCATAAACGTCCGTATGTTTTTTTGATGATTCCCGCGTTAATCATTTGTGTGGCGTTCTTTGTTTTGCCGATGATGATGCTGTTGTGGTTATCCATCACTGATCAGCATGCTATCAGTTATTGGTACATTCTCACCAAGCCGGTTTACCTGGAAAGTTTGTGGTCAACGCTGTGGTTATCCGTCACGGTGACACTGGCAAGCCTGATCATCGCCACGGTGGTGGGGTTGTTTTTGACCCGCCATGAGTTTCCGGGAAAAGCGGTGCTGGTGGCGATGCTGGGCTTTCCACTGGTGTTTCCCGGAGTGGTGATTGGTTTCTTTGTCATCATGCTCGCTGGCCGGCAGGGGTTGTTTGCTGAGCTGGGGCTGGCACTGGTGGGTGAACGCTGGACTTTTGCCTATTCCATTTCCGGTTTGTTTGTGGGCTATCTTTATTTTTCCATTCCCCGTGTGGTGTTAACGGTCATGGGCGCGGCCGAGAAACTGGATCTTAATCTGATTGAAGCCGGTCGCTCGTTAGGGGCCAATCGCTGGCAGATGTTGCGTGACATTACTTTACCGGCGCTGATGCCGGGTTTGATTTCATCCGGCTCGATTTGTTTTGCAACGTCCATGGGCGCATTCGGTACTGCGTTCACTCTGGCGACGGATCTGAATGTATTACCCATGACGATCTACAGTGAGTTTACTCTCAATGCCAACTTCGCCATGGCGGCGGCTTTAAGCCTGTTGTTGGGGTTTATGACGTGGTTATGTCTGGCCGTTGCCCGTCGTCAAGGCGGTGCGTCGTTGGCAATGGGGGCATGATATGAAAAAAGGAGTCGTGTTTTACCTGCAGCTGGGTTTTACCTTGCTGGTGTGTGCGTTTCTGATTGTACCGGTGCTGATGTCGATAACGGCCGGCCTGACCAATAATTACTTCGTTGGTATTTCCAGTGGCCTTACGTTGCGTTGGTTGATCCAGGTATGGGATCTGTATGCCGACACCATCTGGCTGACGTTATTGATTGCCCTGACAACCACTCTGGTGAATCTCTGTGTGGGGGTGCCGTGTGCCTACTACCTGGCACGAACACGCAGCCGCTTCTCAGCCTGGCTGGATGAGTGCCTCACCTTGCCGATAGCCGTTCCGGGAATGGCCATTGCGTTGGGTCTGTTGTCGGTGTATGGCGGATTCAGTGCGCTGCGCATGAGCTGGTATTTCATCCTGATCGGGCATGTGGTGTTTACTTTGCCGTTTATGGTGAAGTCGGTTCTGGCGGTGCTGCAGAGTATTAATTTCCGTATTCTGGAAGAGGGTGCCGCCAGCCTTGGAGCCGGTTTTTGGCAGCGGTTTTTTCACGTCATTGTGCCGAACTGCAAGACCGGCATTATCAGTGGCGTGTTGATGACGCTGACCTTATCTGCCGGCGAATTCAATCTGACCTGGATGCTGCATACGCCGCTGACCAAGACGCTACCGGTTGGACTGGCAGATTCATACGCCTCCATGCGCCTGGAGGTGAGTTCCGCTTATACCCTGATTTTCCTCGCTATGATTTTGCCGCTGTTGGTGGCGGCGCAATGGTTTAACCGTAAACCCAGGACAGCTCTGAAGCATGTCGTTGAGGAGGTCGGGGGTCCAATCGATCCGGCGCGGGTATGCCGGTTCCGGAGCGCTCTTGTGCAAGCCCTGAATGACAGTTCATCCAAGGGGCGATAGGCAATACCGCTCACGATCCAGATAGTGTCCTGAGCGAATGGCTTAGGATGATAACGATTTACCCAGATACAACGATTTTGGTGTCCAATGAACAACGCTCAGGCCAGTGTGGCCATTACTTTGAAACACGTGCAGAAAACTTTTGCAGATGGCACGGTTGCCTTAAAACCACAGAATCTGCATATCGAAAAAGGCGAAATTCTGGTATTGCTCGGCCCGTCCGGTTGCGGCAAAACAACGACCTTGCGTTTGATTGCGGGATTGGAGTTTTGTGATCCGGGTGGGCAGATTCTATTTGGTGATCGCGATGTCACCAACATTGCCATTGAGCAACGTCGGGTGGGCATGGTTTTTCAGTCTTATGCGCTGTTTCCCAATATGAACGTCAGTGAAAACATCGGCTATGGTTTGCGTGTTCGTGGTGAGAGCAAGGCCCTCCGGGCACAAAAGATTGAAGAAATGCTGGCTTTGTTTGATCTGCAACCCTATGCCCATCGGCATATTGATCAGCTTTCCGGTGGGCAGCGCCAGCGTGTCGCCCTGGCACGCGCCATCGTTACCGAGCCGGAAGTGTTATTGCTCGATGAACCTTTATCGGCGCTGGACGCGTTCCTGAAAAAACGTTTGCGCACGGACATCAATGCGCTGTTGAAGCGCTTGGGGATTACTGCGGTTTATGTGACCCACGATCAGGAAGAAGCCATGGCGATGGGAGATCGGATTGCGGTGCTGGACCACGGTGAAATCGTTCAGATTGGCTCAGCGCAAGACATCTATCATGCGCCCAACAGCGCGTTTGTAGCGAACTTCATCGGCCACATGAATCATTTCTCAGGACGACTGAACGGCCGGCATCTGCACTTTGATCAGCAGTCGATGCCATTGCCGGAATCCTTATGGCCGGCGGTGCGGGAAGGCGTATTAAGTGATGGTGCGCCGGTTCAGTGTATGGCCCGTCCGGAAGATATTCGGATCATCGATGGCGCAGAAGCGACGCTGCAGGGACGTGTGACGCAAAGCGTCTTTCTGGGGGATCGGACACGCCTTTTGGTAGAGGTGGCCGGAGTAGCCGATTGCATCTATGTGGACTGTTTTGAGCGTCGTGTTTATCAACAGGGAGAAACCGTGGGACTGGCGATTCCTCCTTCACGCTTGGTGATGTTGCCGATGCTGTCAGACAGGAGTGCATCATGTTAATCGCACAGCTGACGGATCTTCACATCAAGAAAGGCGGCAAAATAGCGTATCAAAAAGTCGATACTCTTCAATGTTTAAGAGCGGCTGTGGCGCACATTAATGCCTTGCAGCCCCAGCCGGACTGGGTGGTTGTGACGGGAGATCTGGGTGACTTCGGCCGGCCGGATGAATATGCAGTGTTGGTGCCCGAGTTAAAACAACTGAATATGCCGGTGAAGGTTATTCCAGGGAATCATGATCACCGTGCTGCATTGCGCGAGGCGTTCGCAGGTTTTGTGACTTTTGACCATGATGACTATTGCCATTTTGTACAATCCGCGGGTGGTTACCGGTTGATCGGGTTGGATTCATCCGTGCCCGGAAAACCCCATGGGCATGTAACAGCGGCTTCGTTGCTATGGTTGGCGGATCGTCTGGTGGAGTCACCTGATTGCCCGACATTGCTGTTTTTACATCATCCTCCGTTGGCAGTGGGGTTAGGGCATATGGATGTGCAAAAACTGCTCAATGATGATGATCTTTGGCAGGTGGTACGTCATCATCCGCAGGTGAAAGGGCTTGTGGTCGGGCATCTGCATCGACCGGTCTATGGTACCTGGCATGGTCTGCCGGTCTGGGTCGGCCCGTCCCACAGCCATGCGGTCACTCTGGATCTACGTGCTGATGCGCCTTCCAGTTTTTCATTGGAAGCCCCCGCGATTCAGCTGTTCAAACTGACTCCGGACAGTATTGTTAGTCACATAAGTTATATTCGTAAGGCAGGAGAAATTCAGGGGCCCTACCCTTTCTTTGATGAGCATAACAAGCTTATTGATTAGTCCAGGCCCGGCGATTTGTTTGGTTGCCGGGTTAATCGTTTAGTCACCTCCCTCAATGTCTCTAGGGGGCCTCTGAAAAACAGGAATAGTTTTGATGCAGGCCAGTAAACCACTCGCAACACCGCAGTTTACTGGCGTAAATGAGGATGTGAGACAGGGGCTGACAACGTCCTGCGCGAAAATAGTCCATTTTTCAGAGATTCCCTAGCTATCCCCTCAGTCCACGACCTGCTTTAGCGGCTTTGAGCAGGCGTTTGCCCTGTCAGTTCTCTCACCGGCGTTCCTCACTCTACCTTTGAGGTAAAAAGGGAATCGTGAGGAGACCACGATGAACGGCAATTCTGCGCCTGAACTCGAATTTTCGGATCAAAAAACAACCTGACGGGGCTATCAGGTGCTGATGTTTTGTGAGGAAATTATCATTTTTGTTTTGATGGTAATCATTTGTTTGGGGCAATAATGATACTTTGTTTTAAGTTGAGTGTGATCTGTGAGGCATAAAATCACTTTTTAGTTTTGGTGTTAATTTTCTTATGGATGATTTTTGGTTGTGTTTTTAAAAAAGTATTTGGCGTTTTGTAAAGCGAAAGGTGACAGGTTTATCAGTTCTGATCAAATGATAAGTGACAGGCTTATCGATTTGGAAAAAACCCGGTTCTATCAAAAATAGATTTAGCATTAAATAGAAATACAGTGTTTATGAAGAACAATAAATCGGTTTGGGTAATTTCCTATTACGGATTTTAGCTGTACCACGTAGTGGTGTTTTCGGCTATCCAGGTTTTATGTAGCAGAATCAGGATGCAGAGCGGAATGTTGATTGTGTCCTCCTGATTGGTGAAACCCTGTCATGATGTCTTCGCTGATAGCGATGTGGCGAGTACGAAATTATCAACCGGTTTGCGTAGTAAGGATTCTGTTGTTAGGGAATTCGCTTTAAAAAGTCTTTTGATAACGAGGAAAGCATGGGCATCACATTTAAGAAAATTGGCCTGAGTACCTCAATTGCCATGATCTCATTGGCGTTGAGTGCGTGTGATATCAACATTGATCGCGGAACCAATTCTTCCAGCGGTAGTGACGGCGGCAGTAATAGTGGCCCGGTTACCGATACGGGTAATACCAACGGTGGCAATACCGGTGATGGTTCCGGCTCTGACAACGGCGGATCTGATAACGGCGGATCTGACAACGGCGGATCTAACAACGGTGGTTCCGATAACGGTGGATCTGACAATGGCGGTTCCGATAACGGCGGATCTGACAACGGTGGTTCCGATAACGGTGGATCTGACAATGGCGGTTCCGATAACGGCGGATCTGACAATGGCGGCTCCGATAACGGCGGATCTGACAACGGTGGTTCCGATAACGGCGGATCTGACAACGGTGGTTCCGATAACGGCGGATCTGACAACGGTGGCTCCGATAACGGCGGATCTGACAACGGTGGTTCCGATAACGGCGGCTCTGACAATGGCGGTTCCGATAACGGTGGATCTGACAACGGTGGTTCCGATAACGGTGGATCTGACAATGGCGGTTCCGATAACGGTGGCTCCGACAACGGCGGATCTAATGGCGATAAAGACCCGAACGATACTATCTCGGGAGAGTATGCCAGTGAATGGGAAGACAGTTATCCTGTGGTAACACCGGTCAATAACAGTACCTCATTACCGGGAAAATTCCGTGTGGATCAGAACGGTAATATCACCGAGGACGGCCAGGTTATGCCGTTGCGTTGCGGTAACTGGTTTGGTCTGGAAGGTCAGCAGGAGCCCAAGAACGGAGATAATAATGCCGATGGTGCTGCCATGGAATTGTACCTCGGCAACATGTGGTGGTTTAACGGCAGTCAGGGGTCAGGCCGCTCGCTGGACAGCGATATGCAGGAAATCAAGGCCATGGGTATCAATATGGTCCGGTTGCCGGTTTCACCTGAAACACTTGACCCAACAGATCCACAAGGAATGGGGGATGCTTCGCAGAAAAATGGTGGGGCATTGAAAAATCATCCGAGCATACAGCAGGAAAATTCCCTGGATGGTTTGCAGGAATTTTTGGTGACAGCTGATAAATACGACATCAAAGTATTGTTGGATATGCATTCATGTTCCAGCTATGTGGGCTGGCGTGCGGGTCGTATTGACGCTGCGCCACCATGGACTGATGCAGACCGGATCGGCTATGAATTTACCCGTGAAGATTGGTCCTGTAACTCAGCGGATCAGGGCAAACAGGTCACCCTGAAAGATGGTCGTACGGTGACTATGAATGTGCGTGCCTATGATGAAAACAAATGGTTGGCTGACTTACAGAAACTGGCTCAATTACCGGCTGAACTGAATATCGACAATGTTATCGGTATCGATATTTTCAATGAACCATGGGATTACACCTGGAGCGAATGGAGTACACTGGCTGAGAAAGCTTATGGTGCCGTTAACTCAGTGAACAATGATCTTCTGGTGTTTGTCGAAGGTATTGGAACCAAGAGCGAGTTTGGTCCGTCAGAAGAATTCAGACCCAACTGGGGTGAGAGTCTCTATGGATTTGCTTCCGATCCTCTGAACATTCCTAAAGACCGGTTGGTGCTGGCACCACACACTTATGGTCCGTCTGTATATGTTCAGTCTCATTTTTTGGATTCGGCGCAATCCGAATGTGAAGGTTTGGAAGGTGATGAAGCAGCTGCCAAAGACTGTAACATCGTGATTGATTCCAATAAGTTGCGTAAAAGCTGGCACCAGCATTTTGGTTTCCTGAGAGATCAGGGCTATGCGGTGGTTGTGGGTGAATTTGGGGGCAACATGGATTGGCCGATGAGCAAATCCTCTCAGGCTGTTAAGGATCAGTGGTCCCATATCAAAACGGATGTCGATGCTCAGTGGCAACATAAATTTGTTAACTACATGATGGATAACAATATTCATGCCTGTTACTGGTCTATCAACCCTGAATCGGCCGATACCTACGGTTGGATCAAAACCAAATATGATCCGATTACCGCCAAGGACCAATGGGGTACCTGGGGTGATGGTAGTGGCGGCAGTATTTTCGATGACCGGAAAACAGAACTGTTGTATAAATTCTGGCAGTACAATAAGTAAGTCAGATAACCGAAAGGGGCGGCCAGCAGGCCGCCCCTGCTCAATTCTTCAATCCTGCAGATTCTTACCTTTTAATCAAACCCTTATCGATAAAACGTTGCGCCGCCATCCACAATGATGTCTTGCATGGTGATATGACTGGCCATATCTGATGCCAGAAATACAATGGTATTGGCAATTTCATCTGCAGTGGCGATTTTGCCCAGAGGAATACCCAGTTTGTACTGATCCGGAAAGCCGTTGATGGTTTGCTGTCTGGCATCCGGTGTATGCCATAGAGAACGTTGCATATCGGTATCTGTTGAACCGGGCGACACCACATTGCAACGGACGTTGTAGCCGGCAAGTTCCAGCGCCACGCAGTGATTCAGGCTGGTCAGGGCGGCTTTGGAGGCACAGTAAGCAGACATCTGCATCCTTGGAACATGTGCGGCGTTGGAGCTGACCGTAACAATACTGCCACGGCGTTGCCGTTTGAATTGCGGGATCAGTTGCTGAAACAGATTGAAGGCCGCACCGACATTGACATTAAAACAATCCTGCCAGGCCTGTCTGGAAATGTTTTCCGTGGATCCGGTATGGAGAATGCCGGCTGCATTGATCAGGCCGTGAATCTGCGGTCGTTGAGACAGAATGTTATCGCATCCCGCCGCGACCTGGTCCGCATTGCTGAGATCCAGAGACTGGCAGTGAAATGGGTATTTTTCGGGTTTATCAAAGTTGCGATCCAGGCCGGTGACCACTGCCCCCAATTCGGTAAAACGCTGCGCGGTGGCAAACCCAATACCGCGTCCGGCACCGGTTACCCAGATGCTTTGGCCGCTGAAATCCAGTTCTGTCATGGTCATCCTGCCTGTTTTTCGCCGATCAGTTTCCACCAGGCATTCAGGCTGGGATTTTTAGCCAGTTCGGCAAAGTTGATTTCAATTCCCTGTTTGCGCCAGTCATTGACCATGCTCATCATTTGCACGGAATCCAGTCCATAGTCGACCAGATTTTCATCGGCGTCAAAATCATCCTCATTTTCGTCGATGGCAGACAGCAGCTGGGCTTTAAGCTGAGCCAGGGTTAGTTGCGAACGTTTTTCTCCAGACTCGACAATGGCCGTTGTGCTGATCACGGTGCCGGCGCGGGTGGCAACATAATTGAGTGCCATGCGATGGTCCTGTTCGCTGAAGTCGGCAATGGCATCGGCAACCATAAACGGTTTGATATCGCGCATGAAGGCGTCCACCGCTGTTATCATGCAACCGATATGACCATAAATGCCGCAAATGATCAGCTGGTCCCGACCCAGTTCTTTCATCATGTTTTCCAGAATAGAGCGTTGAAACGCACTGTAGCGCCACTTAACCAGTACCGTATCATGAGAGTCAGGTGTCAGCGCAGCACAGATCTTTTTCAGTCCGGCATGGTCATTGACACCAGCTCCCCACATGTCGTTGAGCAATGCTCTGTCCCTGGGCGACTGGTTATCCGGCTGGGCGGTGTAGACCACGGGTATTTCGTGTTGCCGGCAAAATGTTTTCAGGGTATCGATATTCTCGATCAACTGACGGATCAGCCGGGAATCATGTGGATAAAACTTTAAAAAATAATCCTGCATATCGTGGATTAGCAACACCGCTTTGGCTGGCTCCAGTGACCAGTTCACCTTGTTGGCTGGCAGCGATTCCGTTGTTGGCATGGAGTAATCGGTTAGTGAGGGAATGGACATGGTGACTCCTTAAATTATTCTGTTGATCAGGATTCGATGAAACGAGGGGCCTCTGAAAGCGGCCCGTTTTCGTGCCGGATAAAAACTATTGCTGTGCTTCAGGGATTGCTTTGGTATCGCGACGCGGTTGTTGCTGTTTCGCTTCGATCATGGCCCGTAAGCGGACTTTGTCCGGTTTGCCAACATGGGTGAGCGGCAATTGGTCAATGAATTCAAAATGATCAGGCAGTTTGTATTCGGCAATACCCTGGCCGCGCAGATACTTGCGCAGGACAATGGGTTTGGGCACCTCCTGACCATTCTGAAGAACGATGAAGGCGCAGCTTTTTTCCCCCATATTGTCATCGGCCATGGCCACCAGTGCGACATGGGTGATGGCGGTATGTTTTAGCAGTAGATTTTCCACTTCTTCGGCGGCGATTTTTTCGCCCCCACGGTTGATTTGATCTTTGTCCCGACCGACCACCTGCAGATAACCACGATCATTGCGGCGGACCAGATCACCGGAATGATAAAAACCGTCGGCATCGAAAACCCTGGCATTGTGTTCCGGCGCGTTGTAGTAACCGCGAATGGTGTAGGGGCCACGGGTGGTGAGTTCGCCGATTTCACCATCGGCCACCGGTTGACCATATTGATCTACAATGCGAACTTCATCGTCAGCAGACATCGGGCAGCCCTGGGTGCTGTACACCAGTTCATCCGGATCGTTCAGGCGCGTGTAGTTCACCAGCCCTTCAGCCATGCCCAGTACCTGTTGTAACTGACATCCCAGTTCTGCCGGAATTCGTCGTGCCAGCGTTTCACTGAGTTTGGCGCCGCCAACCTGTAATAATTTCAGGCTGTTGAGCTGGTCGCGGTGTTCCGGCGCGGCCAGTAACCATAGTGCTACCGCCGGTGGAACCAGTGCGGTCATGTTGACCTGGTGTTGTTGGATCAAATCAAAACAATTGCTGGCGTCCGGACTGGCGGCCATAACGACTGTGCCGCCGGCAAAAAAGATGCCTAGTGCGCCAGGTGAACTCATAGGATAGTTGTGCCCCGCCGGCAACGCGCACAGATAAACCGTTGCGGCGGTGACGCCACATAACTCCACACTGCGGCGGATACTGTAATAGTAATCGTTGTGGGTGCGCGGAATCAGTTTGGGGGTGCCGGTACTGCCGCCGGACAGCTGGAAGAACGCCACTTGATCGGCTGCTGTCGGCTGGGGCAGGGGTTCTGATGTGGTGTAATCCTCATGCAGCAACGTTTGCAGATCTTCTGCAAAATCAGCCCCGCCATCAATAATAACGGTCGACAGATCCGGTGTTGCCGCCGCCAGTTCCTGAATAAACGTTGTGTTCGTGAACAGTGGATGCTGGCTCGATGCGATCAGCAATCGTGGTTGAAGTTGTTGGGCATAGGCCAGCAGTTCATGGCGGTTATGGCTGAACAGCGCGTTGACCGGTACGATGCCGGCATACAATGCAGCGAAGTAGGCGACATAGAAATCAGCTTCATTCGGTAATTGGATAATGGCGGTGTCACCATGGCGCACGCCCCGTTTAAGGAGCTGGCGGGCCAACCGCTGGGAGTAATAACGCAGTTCTGAATAGGTGTAACGTTTGTCTGCTGAGATGATGGCGGTATGGTCGTCGTGACCGTGGTTCAGAATATCTGTTAATGGCTGATCGTTCCAATAACCCTTGTCTCGATAGCGCTGCGCAAACTCGTCTGGCCAGGGGGTGAATGCGATAGGCATGGGTCATTCTCCATTATGAATATTGAAAGCATTCAGCATGGTGCCCAGTTTGGCACCGGTCTCCTGCCACTCCGATTCCGGGTCTGAATCTGCCACGATACCGGCCCCGGCAAACAAACGAATGCGTTTTGCCTGAACCAGACCGCAGCGGATGGTGACCGCCCATTCACCGTTTCCTTCGCTGTCACACCAGCCAACAATGCCACTGAACAGGCCGCGGTCATGGGGTTCCAGTTCATCAATGAGTTGTTTTGCGGTCACTGCTGGCGAGCCGCATAACGCCGGGGTGGGATGTAGCAGACAGGCAATTTGTAATGCGTTGGTGGCCGGCTCTTTGAGTGTGGCTTGAATCCGGGTGGATAGATGCCAGAGATTGGATGTTTGTATCAGTTCCGGCTGGGCGGGAATATCCAGTTGGTCACATAGCGGGCTCAGTTGTGTCCGTAACGTATCGATGACCAGCCGGTGTTCGTGTTGATCTTTGGTGGATTGCCATAACCGCTGAGCATTGAGATGGTCCTGTTGTGGGTCTGCCATGCGCTTGCAGGTGCCGGCCAGGGGATTGGTTGTGATGCTGTTTTTTTGTTTGCGGACCAATAATTCCGGGCTGGCGCCAATGAGAGTATTGTTATTGCCGAGTGGTATGCGAAATTGATACACCGCAGGGTTTTGGACGATGAGGTTTTGTAAGATGGCATTGCAATCTACTGCCTGACTCAGGTCCAGTTCCAGTATGCGCGACAGTACGACCTTCTCCAGTTGCCCTTGTTTTAATCGTTGTACTGCTTCGCTGATCATGTTTTTGAAGTCAGAATGATTCGGTTGATAACGATATTCGCTGACTGTCAGCGGTTCGAGTTTGACCGACTGGTTGGTGTTGACCGCCATATGTGGCATGAATTCATACCATTCCGGAACGGTCAGAGCGGAGGGTTGTGAAACATCAAATGGGATTGCGCCAATGACGATCGGATTCTTCTGGCCTAGCTCTCTGGCTCTCTGAAATGCCTCTGCAACGGCCATCTGTAAGGGGCTGTCTTTGTCGACCCCACCTTCCGCACGGGCAGTAATATGCGCGATTGCACCTGATGTTCGCACCTTTCGATGTTCTGACATGAACAGGAATGTGGTGGGATCATTGGCAAGGATTTCGGCGAGATCCAAGTGTGACGAAGAGGCGAGAATATCCACAAGCTGGCTCCTGTTCATAAATTTTTAATGATTATAAGAATCATTATCATTAAAATAAAGAAGAGAAATGCGAAAATTTCATGCATGACATGTTTGCGTTGAATCTACTCACGGTACTTTTAAGGAACAATTGAGAGATTCCCCGGCGCGTTTTTCTGTCTCAGAACATTATTGATAGGGAGTCAAATTAAGGTGGTTATGTTAAACACGATCGTGAGCGTTGATGCCTGGAGTCGGACAGTAACGTTACTTACCAGCCGGTTCACCGTGTTGTGGTTTGTCTGCTTGCTTGCCGGTTGCCATTCTGCGAATGAGGATAAGAACTCAGCATTACCAGTGGCAGATATTGAAGGTTGGCCGCGAACTTTTTCGACCATTGCGGGAGAAGTCACTTTGAATCAGCCACCCCTTCGAATTGTCTCAACCAGTGTCACATTGACCGGGTCCTTGCTGGCGATCAATGCCCCGGTGATTGCCAGTGGTGGCACGAATGCCAATACCGCCGTCGCTGACCAGCACGGTTTTTTCCGGCAGTGGTCAACAGTTGCACAAGAGCGAGGATTAAAGCCGCTGTATCAAATGGAGCCCAACGCTGAAGCCATTGTCAGTGTGAACCCCGACCTGATTATTATTGCCGCCACCGGAGGTGATTCGGCACTAAAGCTCTATGATCAGCTGGCATCAGTGGCTCCAACCATGGTCGTCAGTTATGACGATAAAAGCTGGCAGCAACTGGCTCGTTTGTTTGGCGAGATCTCTGGTCACGAAGAGGATGCCGATGAACTGATCCGTGCTTACGATCAACGGGTTGCCCATGTACGTCAGGCAATACAGTTACCGCCGCAACCGAGTACAGCGCTGGTGTATTATGAGGATGGTAGTGGTGCAAACGTATGGACTGAGGAGTCTGCGCAGGGGCGGCTACTGGGAGATCTCGGGTTTACGCTCGCCGACATTCCGGAATCCGTACGTGGCAATGAGAGCCAGGGCAAGCGTCATGATATTGTTCAGCTGTCTGGAGAAAAATTTGCCGATGGCCTGAATGGCGCTTCATTGCTGCTGTTTGCGGCAGATGACACCATGATCAGTCAATTGAAGCAGAATCCTTTTTTGTCACATGTGTCAGCGGTCAGGAATGATCAGTTGTATGCAATGGGGCTGGATACTTTCAGATTGGATTATTACAGCTCCAGTCATATGCTGAATCAGATTGAGACGTTGTTTGCAGCTTCCATTCGCTGAAGTCGGTATCACAAATTATCAATGACGATATATTCACCCAGCTCTGTGGGTGGAGGAGGGGTGTCGCTTTGGTCCGTTAAGGGTATACCGAGATCGGCATTAGGGTCGATGGCACCATCGAGTAATGCCCGCTCCCGCAAGCCTTCGGCATTGACCTGCTCGGCAAAATATCCACTCGCCTGCATGGCTATTGTTTCGGGTCCGACACATGAGTCGGTACAGGGAGCCA
Organism: Gynuella sunshinyii YC6258; assembly: GCF_000940805.1. Taxonomy (GTDB): domain Bacteria; phylum Pseudomonadota; class Gammaproteobacteria; order Pseudomonadales; family Natronospirillaceae; genus Gynuella; species Gynuella sunshinyii. The sequence continues at coordinate 2,817,731 of NZ_CP007142.1, forward strand.
CAGCCAGATTGACCTCATCGGCATGCTCACCCGTAGCAGCCAGGTAAGGATCTGTGCTTTCAGGGTCAGCAGGTACGGGGGAGAGTTCGGTGAATTCTGTGACTACGGTGGCGTCGTTTGTTTCGGGCTCAGAACTGGCGTGTTTTTGATCTTGAGTGATCGTCGCTGTTTCAAATAAAGACTCTGGTGAGGAGGTTGGTGTAGCACGGCTGAGGGTATTTTCATGAAAGTCTTCCGGCGACTGATCATGAGGTGTTTGTGTTATCGGACGATACCAGAACAGAAAACCGCCAAAAATGATGGCTGTGCTTAAAATATAAATCTTTCCAGTGCCCATGATCTGCTCCCCTTTTTTTAACCCGGCAATATCTGTCAGATACAGCCGGGTCTGCGTGTGATGTCTCATCACACGATTGCTCGCATTGCTCAATCGATCAGTGTGATTTCACAGGTCGCATCATACTGGTTCCACGACAACAGTCCAAAGTTGCCATCAACATCGCCCAGGTTGGTCCAGTCTGCATACTTACCATCGGTAAAATAACATGCCCATGCCTGCTCGACATGCTGAGTGCCGTTATTACTGGATGTACCTGCGGTGTCGCCCACGGAGTCACGCCAGTTTCTGTTGTCAGGGTTGTAGAAAAACAATGTTTCCCGCGAAGCACGGCGGCGCAGTCCGTCCCAGTCATACATGGCCAGTCTGACTTCGCAGCCATCCTGATCACCACACAGTTCTATGACCTTGGATTCCGGAATGGTAACGGTCGTACCGCGAGTGGATTTGTCGGCAGTGTAGGTTACCCGATCCACTGCCTGGGCGCCTATGGATGTGGATGCTACGATGGCAGATGTAAATAACATCAGTGCTTGTTTTTTCATGGTGTAACTCCATTACTGGTGTGATAAAAATTTTTGACAGAGTAATTTTTGTCCGGTTAGGGAATCGCGTAAGTTGAATAATCGCTTTGATAACCCTGAGGGATTGTCCGATAAAGCTCTAAACGGAAGTTTGAATCTGATAGGTTTATTGCGAATTATTCGCATGACGTTAATTTTATTATTCTGGCAAATGTATGAGTCGAAGATTGTAACATGTATATGTCAATCAAAATTCCTGTACATTGGTATGATTTTTAAAGGTTTCAATAATTACGAGTGCTGATGGAGGAAATTATAAATACATCCTGCTTCAGATCCGTTGTGAATTATCTCTGGCGGCACAAATGCAACATCCGTGTTGCGACGAACTCATTTTAAATGCCCTGTTATTACCCTAATCAGGTACGGCAAAAATATAGTCAACTAATAAAGATAATTTTATGACCAAAAAAACAACATTGTGTCATGACAAAAAGCTGAGCGGATTTGTCCGTGCGAATAACATCGGGAAGGGAAGAGTGCACGGGGGTGAGTATGGATAAACATAAAAAGCGGAGCCGGTAGGCCAGGACTGGAAGATATATATTTTGACGCAGGTGTTCGCTGATCGGAAATAGCCGGGATCAGCCGCGGCGGTTCTGGCCGCTCAGGTGTATCACCGGATTATCCGAAAACAGGAACCGGTCATTTCCCATGTCGTCATCAAATGTACTGGCTTTGAATAGCATTTCCTTGGTGTTTTCCAGGTGTTGCCACATGGCGGTTTTGGCCGCTTCGGGGTCTTTGCGCAGTAGTGCTTTAAGCACCAGATCGTGATCATGGCACCAGCTGTCCATGTCTTTGTCTTCAATGTGTTCATGGAGTTTTCGCCAGTAAGGATTTTGTTCCCGATATGACCACATTTGTTCGATCACGCTGACGAGTACCGAGTTCTGTGTTGCCTTTGCTACCTGAATGTGAAACAGCTTATCCCATTCAGAGTCGCGGGCGCGGTCTTCGTTACGCGAAAGCTCCTGAATTTTCATGAGTTCCATGACATCCTGTTTGGTAACCTGGGTTGCCGCAAACTCAGCGATGTTGCTTTCAATTAACTGGCGTGCCTGTAGCAATTCGAATGGGCCGGCTGTCATCAGGGCGTTCTGCCCGGATGCTGTCTCAGGTTCATTCTGCTCATAACGGGAAGTATTGGATACCACGTGAATACCGGAACCCTTGATCACCTCTACCATGCCTTCGACCTCTAGCATGATGATGGCCTCTCTGACAACCGTCCGGCTGACAGCCATTTCCTCGGCCAGCAGACGTTCAGCCGGTAGGCGGTCGCCAACGTTGTATTCCTGATTCAGAATCCGTGTTTTCAAGTTGCTGGCGACTTTCTGGTAAAGCCTTTTAGGTTCTATGGTAACCATATGTTCCTCATGAACAGAATACTGTTGCCCATTCATCCGGCGTCACGGCATGAAGTTGCCTGATGTTCCAGGGACTCATAAACGCCTTTCGATTATAAATGTCTACGTGATTTATCAATCCGGTAATGTTGCCGGCCTGGCTGATCCGCCGGAAGTCGTTATCGATCTGCCTGCGGTTGACGGGCTTAAAGCACCGGCATTATAGGTGAAAATGGCAGGAAGGGGCAGGTGGATCTTCTGCCCCCTTCTGCGTCATGTCTTAATAGTCGCTAGTGCATGCCAAACAGACCGGGTAAAAACAGGCTGATCTGTGGAATATAAGTGACAGCAATCAGGGTGACCAACAGTGCCAGAAAGAATGGCAGCATTGGGCGGATCAACTCCTGAACTTTCACGCCGGATACCGAGCAGCCGACAAACAGAGCACTGCCCACCGGTGGTGTGCACAGACCAATGCACAGATTGACCACCATCATGATGCCAAAATGCACGGGATTGACACCCAGCTGGGTCACTATCGGCAAAAAGATCGGAGTGAAGATCAACACCGCCGGAGTCATGTCCATGAAAATACCAACCACCAGCAGGATCACGTTAATGATCATGAGAATGACGTAGGGGTTCTCAGAAACACTCATCAGGGCGTCGGCGATGGTGTAGGGGATGTCTGCATTGGTCATGGTCCAGGACATGCCCACCGATATGCCGATCAGCAGTAATACGATAGAAGTGGTTACCACCGCTTCAAGCATGATGCCGGGCAGATCTTTGAATTTCACTTCCCGATAAATCAGCACTGACAGAATAAACGTATATACCACTGCAATTGCAGAGGCTTCGGTCGCCGTAAACACTCCGCCGAGGATGCCGCCCATGACCACGATCACCAGCAGCAGACTCGGTACCGCGTCGATAAACGCGGCAAGTATCATGCGTGGCGTGGGTTTCTCGGAAACCGGATAACCGCGTTTACGGGCGATGACGGTGCCAACGGCCATTAATGAAAGTCCCATCAACAGACCGGGCAGATAGCCGGCCATGAACAGGGTAGCCACTGAGATACCACCGGCTGTCAGAGCATACACGATCAGCACGTTGGAGGGTGGAATCAGCAACCCGGTGATGCAGGAGGTTACGTTCACGGCGGCAGAATAGGCGGGGTCGTAACCGGCTTTCTTTTGCAATGGTGACATGGTGCCACCCACGGCAGCGGCAGCAGCCACTGCAGAGCCGGATATCGATCCGAAAAACATGTTGGCAAGTACGTTAACGTGCCCCAGGGAACCGGGCATCCGACCAACCAGTACCTGAGAAAAGTTAATCAGCCGCTGGGCAATGCCACCACTGTTCATCAAGATGCCGGCGAGGATAAAAAATGGAATGGCCAGCAGTGAAAAGCTGTCCAGACCTGTGGCCATTTTCTGACCCACTACAGCCAGAATGGTTTCCACCGGCAGCATCATAAAACCGGCGGCCAGCGAAGCCAGACCAATGGAAAAAGAGATGGGCACACCCAGGAAGACCAGTACAAAGAAAGACCCGAACATGACCAGTGCAATTGACCAATCCATTAACAACTCTCCTCGATCATGTCTGGCTGAGTAAACAGATCTATCGCTGCATCCAGAATAAATAACAGGCTGTAATAACTGATGATGCTGCCACTGATAGGCAGAACACCATAAACGTAAGCCATGGGCATTTGCATGGCCGGTGAAACCTGACCGGTGCTGTAAACCTTGGCCACTAAGGTCCAGCCGCCCCAGATCATGGTGCTGGAGGCAAACGCTAAAATGCACAGGTTGATGAACAATACGCTGACATGTTTACTGCGTCCGGCAAAACGACTGCTGAACAGATCAATGGCGAGATGTTTCTGCAGACCTGTGGTATACGCGGCCCCGAGAAGTCCGACCCAAATCATCGCAAAGCGGGCGATCTCGTCGGTAAATGTGCTGGGCTGATTCATGACGTAGCGGCTGAACACCTGCCAGACGACACAGACGACCAGGGAGGCCATGATCAGAATGCAGAAGCCGGCAATGGCATAATCGACCGGCTTCTTGAATGTTTGAAATCGCATAACGTTCTCCAGGGCAGAGGCTCAGGCCTCTGCCGGTGCTGATGACAGATTATTCGCCCGCGGCAGCTTCAATTTTTTCGAGCCACTCGGCTTTCACAGGATCGGCACGGAAATCGTCGTACAGTGGCGCCAGCGCCTCGCGGAATGCGGCTTTATCGACCTGAATGAATTTGGCACCGATTTGTTCGGCACGTTGCCGTGATTCCAAAACCACCTGATCCCAGAGTTCATGTTCATATTTTTCAGATTTTCTGGCGGCATCCGTAATGATCTGCTTCTGTTCATCATCGAGTTTGTTCCAGGTGCTGGTCGAGATCACCAGGAAATCCGGCACGGATGTGTGCTGGTCTTCGATGTAGTACTTTGCCACTTCCACATGGCGGGTTTGAACGTAAGAAGGTTCGTTGTTTTCGGCACCATCTATCACGCCTTGTTGCAGGGCAGTGTATACCTCTCCAAATGGAATCGGTGCGGGAGCGGCACCCAGCAGTTCAATCAACTTAATGGTAGTGGGCGTGGCAACCACGCGGATTTTCAGACCCTTCATATCCGCAGGCGAGTGAATTTCTTTCTTGGCGTAAAAACTGCGGGTGCCCGCTACGTATGCGGCAATCGCAGTGAAACCAATGTCTTTGGTTTCATTCATCAATTCCCGGCCAACAGGTCCGTAAATGACTTTTTCGAAATGAGCGCTGTCTTTGAAGACGTACGGCAGAGAAAAAATGGAATAGGCCGGTTGAAACGTTTCCATTTCACTGGCGCTGGCTTTGGTCATGTCCAGGGCGCCGTTTTGTATCAGTTCCAGAGTCTCGCGGGGACCACCCATCTGACCACCTGGATAAATTCTGAGCTTCATCTTGCCGCCGGATGCTTCGTCGATATCTTTGGCCATTTGTGCCAGCGCGCGGTGAACCACATGCGTGGTGTCCAGATTGTGGGCAAGTTTCAGAGTGACCCGTTCAACGGCCAGGCTGGCCGTTGATGCCAGTGCCAGGGGAACTGCGAGCATCAGGCTGGTAACCAGGTGTTTGGGATTTAGCTTCATGATTGATAGACCTCAGTGATTGTCATTATAGGTTCTGGGGTTTGCATGCAGAGTGGCGTTTCAGTGTGTTATTTTGAATTGGTATAACATCTTTTTTATGTATCAGGCGTCTTGTTATCTGATTTTAGGTGTTTACGCCTTTTTGGCTCAAAATAACACAGCATTGCTAGAGCTTTGATCCAGGCTTGCATGTTTTCAGCGGCAGATCATGTCATACCTGTTAGACCAAAAATTGATCTGGCTCAAGTTATATGACAAGTTTAGCGGAATAACAATCCTGTATGTGCGCTATATCGGCTTAAATAGATTAATCTGGTGGACATGACTGTGCCGATTTCTAATAATTGGTATAACAAATATAATTGAAAGCCGATTGGAGAAATCGCATGACTGCTTTTATCAACGATGATTTTTTACTTGAAACTGAGTTTGCCCGCCGCCTTTATCACGAGTTTGCCAAAGACCAGCCGATTTTTGATTACCACTGTCATTTGCCACCGGCACTGATTGCCCATAACCATCAATTTGAAAATCTCTATGAAATCTGGCTCAAGGGGGATCACTATAAATGGCGGGCCATGCGATCCAATGGCGTGGACGAGCGTTTTTGTACCGGTGATGCCAGTGATAAAGAAAAGTTCATGGCCTGGGCTGCTACGGTGCCACATACCATTGGCAACCCCTTGTACCACTGGACTCACCTGGAACTAAGACGCCCCTTTGGTATTACGAATCGCTTGTTATCGCCAGATACGGCAGAGAGTCTCTGGCAGGATTGTAATGTGCTGCTGCAGCAACCGGAATTTTCCGCCCGGGGTATCATGCAGCAGATGAATGTGAAGATGGTGGGTACCACCGATGATCCCATTGATGATCTTCAGGCACATCATCAAATTGCAGAAGATGACGAATTTGGCGTTAAGGTGTTGCCGAGCTGGCGCCCGGATAGATCCTTTAACATCGATGCTCCGGGATTCGTGGACTATATCGATACTCTGGCGCAGGTCAGTGATACTCATATTGCCTGTTTTGCTGATCTGACCCAGGCGCTGAGCCGGCGGATGGACCATTTTGCGGCGCATGGCTGTCGTATTTCCGATCACGCTCTGGATACCGTTCCTTATGCCGAGGCCAGTGAGGCTGAACTCGACATTATTCTCAATGCCCGTCGGCAAAATCACCCTTTGAACACTCATCAGGTAGATGCATTCAAGACCGCCGTGTTGTTGTTCCTGGCAGCAGAATATGTGCGTCGCGGCTGGGTGCAGCAGTACCACATTGGCGCGCTGAGAAATACCAACAGCCGCCGGTTGGCCGAGTTAGGGCCGGATACCGGCTTCGACTCCATAAATGACACCGTGATTGCAGCGCCGCTGGCGAAACTGCTTGATGCGCAGGAGAAGACAAATACGCTCCCCAAAACCATCCTCTATTGTTTGAATCCCAGAGATAACGAAGTGCTCGCCACCATGATCGGAAATTATCAGGGTGATGGTATCCCCGGAAAAATGCAGTTTGGTTCCGGCTGGTGGTTCAACGATCAAAAAGATGGCATGCAACGGCAAATGACCCAACTGGCACAGCTTGGTTTACTGAGCCGTTTTGTGGGCATGCTAACCGATAGTCGCAGCTTTTTGTCTTATACCCGACATGAATACTTCCGTCGAATTCTCTGCAACATGATCGGTGAATGGGTGCAGAAAGGGGAAGCACCGGCAGATCTCAAACTGTTGGGTAGTATGGTGGCAAACATCTGTTTTGGTAATGCGGAACGTTATTTTGGTATTGAACTGTCAAACCGCTGATAACAGATTTCTTAAATGGCCGGCAATCTCACTTTGATTGCCGGATGATTGCTGGCGCTGCAATCAGCTGAGGTGAGAACATGACCATGGACAGGTTGCTCAACAACCCGGCTGAGGTGGCGTTAAGTCTAACGGATATATACAGGTATGGTTATGGTAACCCTCAATCGTTCTGCTTTCCCCGGTGCAAGCTATCCGGAAAAAATAATTCAGTTTGGTGAAGGAAATTTTTTACGGGCGTTTATCGACTGGCAGCTGGATATTTTAAATGAGCACACGCCACTGAACGCCGGCGTTACGGTGGTACGTCCCATCGATACTGATTTTCCGCCCTCTCTCAATCTTCAGGATGGGCTGTATACCACGGTCATTCGTGGTATTGATGATCAGGACGAGGTAGTGCGGCAGTCCAGGATCATTCGTTCGGTCAATCGTGAGTTAAGTATCTACGCTGATTATGCTCAGGTGATGGAAATCGCCCGTTCGGCCGAATTGAAAATGGTGTTTTCCAATACCACAGAAGCGGGTATTACCTATATTGAGACAGACCGGTTTGAGGATGCGCCTCCCGTTAGCTATCCAGCAAAACTGACACAGTTTTTTTATGCCCGTTATCAGCATTTCAATGGCATGAGTGATAAAGGTCTGGTGTTATTTCCCTGTGAACTGATTGACTACAATGGCGAGCGGTTAAAGGAAATCATGCTGCAATGCGCCACGCAATGGCAGTTGGGTGAAGGCTTTATCGATTGGCTGGTGACGGCCAATACCTTTTGTTCAACCCTGGTTGACCGGATTGTGACTGGATTTCCGAGATCCGAACACGAGGAGCTGCAACAGCTGCTTGGTTATCAGGATCAGTTTCTGGATACCGCTGAATATTTTTATCTGTTTGTAATACAAGGGCCACAAAGCGTGCGTCAGCTGTTGTGCCTGGATCAGCTGCCGGCGGATGTCACCATGAATATTCTGGTGGTTGATGACATCAAACCTTATAAAGAACGCAAAGTGGCTATCCTCAATGGTGCACACACAGCGATGGTGCCAGTTGCCTATTTGGCCGGTATCGACACAGTCGGTGAGACGATGCAGGATGCACAACTGTTCGAATTTGTTGAGCAGACGATCTTTTCCGAAATCATCCCGACGCTGGATTTACCCGAAGATGAACTGGTCTCATTTGCCAGCGATGTATTGAAGCGCTTTGGTAATCCATTCATTCAGCACCAGCTGACCGCCATCGCACTGAACAGCATGACCAAATTCAAAACCCGTATCCTGCCGCAACTGTTGAAGTACCAGCAGATGAACGGTCAATTACCTTCCCGGCTGGTATTTTCTCTGGCGGCGTTACTGGTGTTTTATCGCGGGTTGCGTGGATGCGAAACCATCCCACTGCAGGATGACGAACATTGGTTAGTAAGCTTCAAACAGCTTTGGACACAACCGACCGATATCCCTGCGCTGGTGCAGGAAGTGCTGTCATTAGAGAGTCATTGGGAACTTGATCTGACCACCATTCCGGGGCTGTCTGAAAAAGTGAATACCTACATTAACGCGATTCTGGCCGATGGTTTGCGCCAGGCGCTGAGTGCACTGTGAGGTGGCTATGAATTCATTCATAAAAATTCATCCCCTCGATAATGTGGCCGTGGCGCTGACAGAATTGACCGCGGGGCAAGTGTTGGAGCTTGAAGACCAACAGGTAACCCTGCAACAGGATATTCCCAAAGGTCATAAATTCAGTTTGCAGGTGATACCGGCCGGTGCGAATGTGATCAAGTACGGCCATCCCATTGGTCATCTGCTGGTCGATATCGAACCGGGTTGCTGGGTGCATCAGGACAATCTGAAAACAAACCTTCAGGATCTCAATGAATATCGCTATACCCCGGAGCTGGGTGACATCGCTCAATCTCTAGGGGATCGTGAAATCAATATTTACCGACGTAAAGATGGCCGACCCGGTATTCGTAATGAGTTATGGATCATCCCTACGGTCGGTTGCGTAAATGCGGTTGCCCAGCAGATGAAACGTGCGGTTGAACGGTCAATGGATTTGTCTGCGATTGATGGCATCCATGTATTGAGTCATCCATACGGTTGTTCGCAGCTGGGTGAAGATCACGAAAATACCCGTGTGATTCTGCAAAATCTGGTGACTCACCCCAACGCCGGTGGCGTTCTGGTGGTGGGGTTGGGTTGTGAGAACAACCAAGTCTCCCGGTTTCAACAGACCTTGCAGGATTACGATCCTGAACGGGTGGACTTCATGGTCTGTCAGACTCATGAAGATGAAGTGGAGGATGGTTTTCAGCGTCTGGTCAAACTGGTTGAACGCATGCAACAGGACAAACGCGAACCCGGCAAACTGAGTGAGCTCAGTTTTGGTTTGGAGTGTGGTGGTTCCGATGGCTTTTCCGGTATTACCGCCAATCCGCTGCTCGGTCGCTTCTCCGACTATGTCACCGCTCATGGCGGTACCTCTGTTTTGACAGAAGTGCCGGAAATGTTTGGGGCTGAACATTTGTTGATGGCCAAGTGTGCCGATGAAAATGTTTTCGCCAAAACAGTTTCCATGGTCAACGATTTTAAACAATACTATATCGATCACCAGCAGCCGGTGTATGAAAATCCGTCACCTGGAAACAAGGCCGGAGGAATTTCCACTCTGGAAGAAAAATCTCTGGGATGCACTCAGAAAGCCGGCAGCAGTACCGTGATGGACGTATTGAAGTATGGTGAGAAGCTGCATCGTCCCGGCCTTAACCTGTTGAGTGCCCCTGGTAATGATGCTGTGGCAACGACTGCGCTGGCCGCTGCCGGATGTCATATGGTGTTGTTTACGACCGGTCGGGGCACGCCATATGGCGGTCCGGTTCCGACGGTCAAAATTGCCACCAACTCCGCTCTGGCAAACAAGAAAAAGCATTGGATTGATTTTAACGCCGGCACCCTGTTGGAAGGCGCTGTCATGGATGAGTTGTTGGCAGAATTCGTTGCGTTGATTGTCGATATCGCCAATGGCGGGCAGACCTGTAATGAACGTAACGAATTTCAGGAAATTGCCATTTTTAAAAGTGGTGTGACATTGTAGTGGAAGGTATCCCGCCTGTATCACAGGTGGGATCTCTGCATCGAGGAAATATGGGTATTGATGTTTTGATGTCTGCGCTAGAGCCCCTCAGGCAGTTGTATTTGCAGCATCCAGTGGCCCAGAGTCTGGGAATGGTAGCTCTGATTACCGGCTTTTTGGCATTCGCACAAAAAGATGATCTCCGTTTGAAACAGTTTTTAAGTGCCTATTGTGCTGTGATTGGTCTTCACTTCCTGCTCATGGGTTCTTATCCCGGTGCAATCAGCGCCTGGGTCAGTGGTACCCGGGCGTGGGCATCGCGGCGGACTAACAGCCTGGTATGGATGTTCGCATTTATGCTGATCAATATTGTTCTGGTGGTTCCCGGAATCACCGCCTGGATTTTTGTTTTGCCGCTATTTGCCGCCTGTCTGGGCACTTGGGCACTGTTTCGCGAAAAAGGCATGCGGATGCGCTTCATGATGATGATTGGCACGGTCTGCTGGTTAACCCACAACATGGCCATTGGTTCTATTGGAGGAACCATCATCGAATCCAGTTTCCTGCTGATTAATGCCAGCACGCTCTATCGGCTCTGGCGCGAACAGAAAACGTCTGTGGTTGTCAAATAACCCTGGTTGATCCGTTAATTGCCTTACATCCCAGCAGAAATATTGCGACGGTGTGATCAAGGTTCCCAGTGCCGCTTGAGCGTGTTTTCCAGCCGGGTGAACAAAGTGGTCTGATGAATGACCCAGCCACCGATAAAACCGATCACGCTGCCCAGCAAAATATCGATCATACGAACCGTAATCAGATCGTCCGGGCTGGTGCCCAGATTGCCGAATTCAGCAAATATGACGGTGATGGGAGTAATGAAAATAACGGCTAACCCATAATTTCGTGGTACCAGAGACTCAATCATGAACTGTATGAGCATCGCCAAAAGCGCCAGCTGCAATGGTGTCAGCGACAGGGAAAAAATACCCCAGGCGAGAAACATACCGATGACCGTGCCAACGATGCGATGAATATTACGATGCCAGATCATCCGGAATGTCGCGCCCTGTAAAATGGCCGCGCAGGAGATAGGCACCCAATAAGCGTTGTGCAGTTGCATAAGCTGAGCAATCAGCATCGAAATCCCAACGAATATTGCGATAACAGACGCTTCCAGAAGAATCGCGGTCATGTGTTTCTGGTCTGGCGTGATCTTGGTTTTAGCCGGTTGAGTACCCACCAGAAGGCCGTAAATTAACGCCAGTAAGCAGGCAACCATGCCACCGATGGTGACCACTCCGATCTGGGCGGGCAGCTGTTCCGCCTGAAATGGAACCACAGTGGCGATACAGGTAATCAGGATAAAAAAGAAACTGCCGGGTGGCGGTATGCGATACAGGCGGCAAATGACAGTAATTAATAATGTGACGATGGTGAGTATCAGCGGGGATAAAAACGGAAACAAGCTGGCCGTCAGACCCAACGTAAAACACACGGAAAAACCAAATGAGCATACTGCCAGTACTGTCATACGATGCAGAATTCCGGTATTGGGCATGTATAAAATAACCATGCCGCCAAGAGCGGCAAGCACCGAACTTTCGAAGTGTCCAAAGTGGGCACCAAATAACATGGGCAGGCCGACACTCAACGCGGCCAGCAATCCCCAGTGCCATGGCACATCCACCTTATTAAAGGTAAGCAGGCTACGTAGTTGGATAACAAACTGTTGGACGGCGGATGGTTTTGAATTCAAGATTAAAACACCATAACGAAATTTTGCTGCAGTATACTCGAAAGGCGAGGTGATCGCGCAGTGTCACCATGCAAATTGTCAGTACAGCTCTTCGAGCCGGGATAATATGGCGATAGCGATAGTACAGAAGCCTCTTTGAAAAACAGAAATTGCTTAAATACCGGTTGGAAAAAGAGCTGTCAAAAAAACAGCAGTACATGTACCTGGATGATCGCGAAATGTCGGAAACACCATCAGGGACTTGTTTATCACCCGAATTTTGTTATTTTCATACTAACCGGTCACCGGAGTTGAAGGAAACGTGAACCTTACTGAACTGCTGGTTCTGGCCAGTAAAAATGAGTTGAGTGAACGGACCGCCATCGAACACGCCAGGTCACATAATCTGACCCTGGCTCAGTTTGCCAACATGTTTGCATTGGCGTTGGCACAAAGTTATCGGGAACAGCGCTATGACTTTGCATTCTGCGACAATGCCGCCAACTGGTTATTCGGGTTTATGACCGATGAGACATTTTTGGCATCGAATAATAATACTCTGCCATCCCCAGCCTATGATGTTTATCTGGCGTTTGATGCCGGCGAGTACCATCATCGTGGAGACGACAAGGACGTCGTCGCGGAAGAAAAATACACCAAGCCTTTGATTCTGGAAATTTTATCCCGGCAATATGTCTAACGCCTTACCAGTGTTGAACACCCTACCACAAAACCGACTCCAATCCGTGTAAATGTTTGGCAGTATCGTGTCCCGGTTATGATATTTTCGTATCCTGATTGTTCATCCTGAACAGTGGTAAAAAAAATATGGGCGACTATGCAAATCTTTTCTGGGGAATCCTGTTTGGTTCCATCGGCTTTGGCTACTTCCTGTATGGTAAAAAGCAAAAATCAGTGATTCCCTTTGTCAGTGGCATTGGTCTGATGGGGTTACCCTATGTGGTTGATAACAATGCCATCATGATTGGACTGGCCGTGGTGCTGATGCTATTGCCAAAATTCATTGCCATCTAAACCGGTGTCAGGCGAATACCAGTCCCGTACCAATCACCACCAGTAATGCACCTGCAAAAGAATAAATATTGGGTGGCTTGCGAGTGATGTACCAGAGAATGGGCAGCAAAATAATCGGCGTGGTCGCCGACAGGATGGCAACCGTTCCAACGGGTGCGAATTTCATCGCTGCCAGCAACAGGGTCATACCAACCCCCATACCAAAAATGCCACTGGCGGTAATATGCAGTACATCGCGTCGGTTCAACTGCTTATCCCGGTACTGCTGTAACAGCGGTCCTCTGCTGCTGGCGGTTACCAGTAGTGCGACAAATCCGATGCTAACCCGAATGGCTGAAGCAAACACCGGATCGAAGCCCTTCTGAATCACTGGTTGTGCGATCAGCGAGCCAATGGATTGAAACAATGCGGCACCCAGTCCGGCGACGACGCCCCAGATCCAGCCATCATTCTGATGATCCCATGACGAGTTCAGATTCTTGTCGGTATCCCGGAACATCAACGCAATCAACACGCCACTGAACACCAGCGAGACACCCACAAAATTGGAAACCTTATGGTTCTCACCCAGCAGTAAAAACCCCACCAGAAACGTCATCGGTGCATTGGTTGCAAACAGCAGGCCTGCCAGGCGTGGTCCCAGTTTTTTAACACATGTGAACAACAGCGTATCGCCGAGGAAAATACCGGTAAAACCAGAGACCAGTAAGATAGAGATATCACCCAGAACCGGCTGTCCCCAACTGTTGGTCAGCAAGACATAACCAAACAGCATGCCGCTAATGATAAACATCCGCAGCATATTAAAATGTATGGCTCCGAACTTTCGTACCGGTCCGGTCGACAACATACTGCCAATAGCCCAGCAGGTAGCTGCCCCGAGCGCCAGCATGTAACCGAGAGCGGCGTTGGTTTCCATGATCTACACACTCACAACAAGAAAAAAGGCAGCGCAGCATACGGCAATCCCGCCACCGGTTAAATACCCCAATGCCGGTTGATTCGAGACAACAACACATGCCCCTGAATGCAGTCTGTTGGCGGTTGAGTCGAGTGGTTGATTCTCATCGAAACTTCGAGTGATTTGACAGGGATGGGCAGGGCCCGGAGGCGCTGGTTCAGTTACCCTTCCCGGACGGTTCATTGAACAGTATCCTGTTTGAAAACAGGTCAGTCACTGTAAAACAGCGGTCACCCCACGGAGCCAGCTCTAACGCTGGTTGATTGTATTTATAAGGCCTCGAAGAGATTTCGGCAAACAGCGTGTCCAGATCCTGCACATTGATAAAAACCTTGCTTCCCGGTGTACAGTCACCGGAGTGCTCACTCAAATGAAATACCAGGTCGCCTTTGGATACCTGCATGTAGACGGGAGCTTCCGGCGCGAAGCGATGCTCCCAATCGAGGGTCATATTCAAAAAACCAAGATAGAATTCTTTGGCGCGCATCTCATCAAATATTCTGAATACGGGAATTGTCTGGCATTTCATAACAGATCCTCAAAAACATATGTTACCGGGGTAAACAATACGGGTTTAGAAGCCTTTTTTCAGAATGTTCCTGATCCTTGCCTTGACCGAAGGAGCTTCATCCTTCATCGCCATCTCAAAGAACAGTCTGGTTTCATCTTTGTGCTCAGGATATTGAACAGCTAACTCGTAAAAACCATTGTAGGCCCATGCTCTGATAAATTTATTTGTATCCATCAGACAATCTCTCAAAAAAAACTCGACAGTGCTTTTTTCAGACTGATCAATGGGCATATATGGCATGCTTTGAAGAACGTGTAGCTTTGCTTCCCAGCTTTCGAATTTTGGTGCCAGTTTATAAAGAGTGGTGATGTGGTGCGCATCCAGCGGATATTGTTTTTCAAGGTGATGCTTTAAAAGCCATGTGGTTCCCTTTTCAAAGCGGGCATGACCGCAGAGCTCAATGAGGTCCGGCATGAAACTGTCTGTTTGGCTGTAACGATGATAAATATTACTGATGTCATCTGCAGATTTTTCATCCCAGCGTTCAAGTGCTTGTGTAATACTCATAACCTGACCAGGCCTCAAGTCTTCTGCTGATCGCAGTTGGCGATCAATGTTCGATCATCGTAGCCATTGTACTGAAAAAAGCAACGCGTGGTTTCCAGTACGGATATGAATAAAAAATGTTTCGCAGTGCGTTTATGCGCTTGTGGATTCAATCTTTTTTTATCGGCTCAAAATTACCTTCAAAAGCACCACCAATGCTGGCGGGTGATATAACCTATATCGTAGTGACTGAACGAGGGTCTGATGACCCAAGTACTCACTTATGCCTTTTGATAACACATAGTCAGCGAGTTAACAGATCAAATAACCAGCTCCCATTTTTCTTCCACCAGGTCGCGGCCCCAAATCGTGTGGGCCTTGGTTTCGGTCAGCTCAAAGCCGGATTTTGTATATAGATGACGAGCCGCATCAAGATTTTTGATCGTCCAGAGTAAAACACCTTGATACCCGGCCTGGCGACAGAACAGTAAGGCCTCGTTGATCAATTTATTACCGAGCCCCATCCCTTGAGAGCCCGGATCAATCAAAAACCATCGGAGTTGGGCGATCTCTGTATTCTCTACCTTAGTAACCGCAATGGAGCCGATGAAGCGATCATTCAGTTCTGCTACCCAAAGCCTGTCCCGCGACACATCATAGCCATTCATAAAGCGGGTCAGACCTTCAGAAACATACGCCTCAAACGACATATCGAACTGATAATGCTCGTTATAAAACAACGCATGTTGTCGAATAACCTGTCCTGCGTCTCCGGGGCGATAAGTTCTTATGCTAAATAAATTCGAAGTGGCTTTATCTGCGCCCAGCAGCGTCTCAATCGATTGCATGGCATCAATCAGCTGGGTCTGTTGATCAACAGAAAGGCCGGACAATAACGACTCAATTTGATGGGATGACAGCTTCTGGAGTTGTGCCAACTCCGATTGTCCCGACTGACTCAGGTGAAGTATTTGTTTACGGCTATCCGTTTTGGAAGGGGATTTGACAACCAATCCCTGACCCTCCAGTCGCTTAAGCGTTCTGCTTAGCTGTGCGGGATCCAGATTCAGCTGCTTGACCAGATCCTGCGCCACCGGCGAATCCTGATCACCGATCTCAAACAGAATTCGTGCCTCAGAGAGTGAATATTGGCTATAGGGTAATGTGCGACCCAGTAAATCCAGGATGCGGGTGTAGAAACGATTAAACTTCCTGATGCGCTTGATTCGCTGAGCTAATGTCGTGGGAGAGACAGGCATGGCACACCTCCAGGCTATCAACATGAGCGCAAGCATTGAACATGTGGTTGATTAAGTCAAATATTTATTTGATAGAGTCAATAAAATATCCAAACCCCTCTGGCCTCACGCCAACATCGGTCTTTTTCGGTGAGAAGCGATGTGTTGACCATAGTGAAGGAAAGGGGCTTTTTGCGGGCCTGGCGCTGCAATCATCCGCGCGCAGCCGGCGTGGCCGGCGCCTGGTTGATTGAGGTGCCAGGATCACTGACTTGCAAGGTGCAACAAATATTCGAGTGTGGGGCGCTCCAGAGGTAGCGCATTATGCGCAGGGTTGATGACCACACCATCATAGGTATCGCCTTGCAGCGCAAAAGACCAGGCCTGCTGGCCAGGTAATATCCACCCGGAAACCTGTTGATCGGTATATGCACCCAGCGCCTGCCAGTCTGTGAACAAGACCAGGTAGTTCTTACCGTCGTTTTCAGCCGACAAGACCCCAAAAGTACTACCCTGTTCAATGGTTTTCTGGTTCTCTTCATTCGATGATATTTTAAGATTTTCCGCGAACATGGCCGCCAGGTAATTTGCCTGCAAAAGTTGCTTTAGCAACTCATCTTTTGCCTCATCTGAGCCTTCGCGGGCGACACGTTCCATGGCTGCGACCAACACCGGATTTTCGACCGCCTTATTAACGTCGATGTTTGATTCTTCCTGGGTCATCTTTTGCTTGCTCCTAATATAATGGGCGTACCTTGGGTTTAATTATGATGATCACAATGAGATTACTGCTAAACCTGGCGTGTTATTGGGTGTTTTACGTCCAGTAGTCATGGCCAAGCGCTGCAGATAATTTTTGAATTAAAGCAGGCACATCTGTCATGAGAGCCTTGGCTTGCTGGCGGATAGTAACTCGATCAAATTTTACCTGGTAGTGTATTTCTTCATAATCAGGATCCCATTCCCGCGCATATATCAGATCATCCCTTGCGGCAATATCCAGTGCCCAGCCTTGGTCTATATCCCTGTAAATATTGCCATCTTCCACAGAAGTTAAATGATCCAGAACATTCTTGCCCTCTCTGAAGTGGTCATGCCAGGGAAAACTGATCACAAAGTCTGAATTATAAATGACGGGTCGATTCCAAAAGTGAGTACTTTGGGAAATATCCTTCCCATACTCAGCGTATTTTTGAACAACGTCCCGATAATGTTTTATCAGCTCTTCTTCATGACCAATTACATCGCATGAGAGAATAAAGCTCCCTGACTTCTTCAGTTCTGGCTGATACAGCGACACTCTCATTGTTTCGTACTGCTCGGGCGTGAGGCCATTTTCAGGCCCGAAATAAAAACTGTCGCATGCCATAAAGCCGATATCTACTTTCACATCATTCTGAAATGTTGCTGATTGCATCCAATTATCCATAACCTTTAACTCCGTTTTATTGATAGTGCACGATCATTGACAGCTCAAACACATCAAAGCGTAGTAGCCGTTGTCGAAAAAATGTTGGTTTACTGGTTAATCATCGGTTTCTGGTGCATAAAATTGACTCCATTGCTGCCATCAAGAACGATGGTTCTATGGCAATACCCGCTACATAATAAACGGTTAGGTGTGATAACCATTTTAGAAATAAGATCTTCGGCGGAGTTTCCTGGCATTTTTTCATCTAAGGGGGCTCGGAAAAATAGCAATAGTTATAATGCCAGTTAGGAAGTGCCACTCGCAACACCGCAGTTTACTGAAGTAAATGAGGATGTGAGACTGGCGCTGACTGCGTCCTGCGCGAAAATAGGCCATTTTTCAGAGGTGCCCTAGTTAAAGAAACTCATGGAGTATCTGTTTTGATAATGTGCAGGACATAATTCAAAATGGTTTTGTCCCGCATATAGTTGATCAAAGTTCTATTCCGGATTCATTACGTGTTATTCCGAGAGGACAAAACCCAGGACACTATGAAATTGTTCCCAGGCCAGGAGCGAATTTAACACCTCAACAATTTATTGATGCTTGCAGTCGCATTAAATGTTCAAAATAGGTTCATAATGAGTACATACGAATTAAGATTACCGAACGACTTTTCTGACTATGAATGGGAAGTGAAGTCAAAAGGCTGGTTTAATGGTGCTGTGGTAACGTTTGAAGGTGAGTTATATAAATTAAGTTTTTACGATCCTACAAGGTTGTCACAAGAGATCAAAGATGAGTTGTTGAGCGAATCGGTTTTTTTTGAGAATAACTTGTTAGTAGTCAAGACAGTTGATCGTTCTCATATTGAAAATGCAGTAAATTCTTTAGTAATCTCGGGGAAAATTAGCTATTTGAAAGCTGAGTAATGAGAAGTAATAGAGACTCATTCATTTTTGAATTGAATAGCTCATAAAACCCACGTCAACAACAGCCCCAACTGGGGCTGTTGTATCCTGAAGGCCAAATCAGATAGCATTAAACAGTATTTAGTTTGCTAAAGTCCATCTGGCGCAATATAAAGAGCGATATAAAGGACACCCAAAAACTTGTTATCTATTGGTGGCAAGGATGCTCCGTATAATATGAAATTGCTTGATACAGCACTCATAAGATGCATCATCAATTTTATAGGCCGTGGGATTAATTGAGTTTGAAAACTAAAAAATTATTAGTGGCGTTTAACCCTGATAAGCCAACTGCTAAATCCTGTGATTTTTTATTGCCTATTTTTGTTGATAGTGTGCCGAAGTTTTTAGGTTTGTCTTCTTATAAGTTGTTCGACTATGGAGTGGTCGTTATGACTGGAAAAGAGGTAACGGTTAATGAGGTTTTTGTTAAGTTGGTTGATTCCGGCAGAAAGATTGAAAATGTAGATCAAACTTTGGTCTCTATAGCGAAGTACTTTGAGCTCTTAAAGGAATTCAAAATTAGCAATGTGCTAAGGCTTGTTGATGAGTCTTTGGCTTGTACTGGATATAGTTTAGAAAAAACTGGCCTCAGGGCATCAGAAAAGAAAAATGGGTTACCGTAAAATTAAGCGATAAGTAAGGACATCTATTTAAATAGAAACATTCAGCCCGCACTCGCGGGCTTTTGCTCATAACAGCAAAGAAAATAAAAAGGACATATATGGACGCCTCCGGACTGTCAAACAAAATCTACCCAATCCCTTAATACTGAGAGACTTTCATTCCCAGGGCCATACAGGAAATCAATGGTGGTGTTACGACCCTTCAAAGCATCACGGCAGATGCCCAGGGACGAATTGATCAACTGGGCAACTGGCGCTACCAGTGGAACCAACGCCACAACCTGGTATCGGCGCAAAGCCCATCAGGAAAGACTGCTCAATTTCACTACGATGGACAAAACGGACTCGTTGCCAGACAGAATGACAACCGCACCGAACGCTACCTGCGTGATGATCAGCATAAAGTTCTCGCCTCACACAGTACCGATGGTGAATACAGCCTTCACATCTATCTGAACGGCCAGACCGTTGCCAACCTCACAGGCAGCGATACCCAGACAGAAACCGTTGAATACATCCACAGCGACCTCGCCATGAATCCCATCATGGCCACCGACGCCAGCGGCCAGATGGTCTGGAGTAAAGACTACGACCCCTACGGCAACGAAGGCAGAGTGACAGGAGACGGGGACACCCGCGAACTGACATTCCACCACCACCAACGCATCGCCGATGCCGGACTCGTGTACGTCGGAGCGAGATGGTACAGTCCCAGACTAAGGCGGTTTATATCCCCAGACCCGGTCGGAGTGCCCGATGCAGCTGTGACCGGTGTGAATCGGTTCCATTATGGATTGGATAATCCGTTGGCGTATACGGATCCGGATGGGGAGTTTGTCCAGTTCATTGTGAAATTTGCCGTGGACGTGGCGATTAAGTCAGCGATTCAATACGCGACGACTGGCGAAGTCGACCTGAAAGACGCTGCCACCAGTGCAGCCATTGGCATGTTCAATCCTGCCAAAACCCTTCAGCGCGCGAATAAGCTGATGGGGATTACCAGTAAGGCGATTAAGTCGGGGGAATGTTACAAAGGGAACAAAGAGTCTTTATCACTATACTGACGATGCAGGCCTCGATGGTATTTTAAGTTCGAAGAAATCCAATCCTTCGTTGAAAGCTAATAATCCCAAGGATGCAAGGTTTGGAGATGGGCAATACCTGTCCGATATAGCCCCTGGGACAAAATCGTGCGCACAACTTTCAAGGTGCTTTATTGGCCAGCCGTTCCAAGGGAACAAATTCAAGAACTATGTAGAGGTCGATGTTAAAGGCCTAAACGTTCAGAAAGGTAGGGACGGTGTGTTTGTAATTCCAAATGATAAGCCTCTCGATTTGACAAATAGAATTCGTGGCAGCGGAGCGAACTAGATATGCAATATTTAAAAATCAAGTGGCTACATGAATTCGAAGATGAGCCAGTCCTGATTTATAGCGAGCTGACTGATGATCGTTCAGAGATTCGTAAAGTCGAGGTGTTCCCAAATGGTGATTATGGCTATGCTTATGACGGTGGAATTAAGGGTACGACACAGTTGTCTGAAACACCTTTGCCAACAGAGCAAGAAATTGCAAGCGACCCACAATTTGAACCTAGAGTGATTGCGAAAGAGGAGTTTAATGGTGTTTGGGAGAAAGCTGTCTCAAGTTGATGCTTTGTTGTTCCAAAGAGGGGAGATACCGTATCGATTTTCAAAGCGCCACAGCGGGGAAAGGGGGCTAACCAATATAAAAATGGCTATAACACAAAGGACTTCTGTGATGCTGATCAATGCTCTTACTTTGCTAAGGAGAGATCTCTCGCTGAGGACTATGCCAAGCATTATGGTGACGGGGTTATAGAGCTCAAAATTCCGAAAGATGTGTATAACTCTAGAATGAAACAGCACGAATACCTATATCAAGGAGGGCCTCGTACAGAGCCGCCTGTTCCCCATAGCGAATTCGATGTGCTTAATAGTGCAGAGAGTCGGCACAAATGACCAACATAACCTGGGAAGAACTTAAGAAGACACTAGAAGTTGGGGCCTTAATTACGGGTACGATCACCAGGCATGAACCCCATGGCGTGTTTGTAGACATAGGATATGGGTATGATGGCCTCATACAAATAACTGACTTCAAGGATGAAGGTGTAATGACGCCCGAAGAGTATCCAGTTATCGGTAAACAAGTGCAGGCGAAAATATTGGGATTTAAAGATCATGGCTGTCAGGTATGGCTGGGAGTAAAACCTAGCCAGATACATTAGGCGCAGGACATTTTTTTGTTTAGCTGTGGTTTAATGTTGCAAAGAGTGGGTCTAAACTTTTAGGACATACCAGAATTGGCCACACTGTTCCTTGGGGAGATATGACCAAGGCGCAAAAGAAGGCATTTCAACATTCATATTCTAGGGAACCTCTGATTTTTACCCCATACCATAGTTAATCGTTAACACCATTCAAAACAAGCTCGAATTGGACGCATATTTGTCCCATTTGATGGCCTTTATGCCTGGAATCAGGGCCAAAACCCTAACCCCAGGCACACTGATCCTATGTCAGCAGTGATTTCACTTTCATCAGGTTGGCAAAGGCACACAACAGATACAATCTGTTTGTATTCTTCGCCAAACCACGATAACCAACTTTGCTGTAATCAAACATTCGTTTGATATAGAAAAAGCTGTGTTCCACTTTTGCTCTGATCTGTGCCGTAATCGTTTCCATCCAGTTTTCCAGGCTGTCTTCTGCGTGCCGGGTCGTGCAGCAATCATCCAGTCGACTGATCGGTCCTTGTGTTCTTCTCGTTTTTCAATACCAACATACCCGGCATCACCGATCACATGCTCCTCCTGTCCGTGTAACAACTGGTCTGCCACGGTGATGTCATGGACATTGGCCGAGGTGGTTTTCAGGGTATGAATCAACCCAAATGTACTGACCACTCCGATGTGCAGTTTCATGCCAAAATGCCATTCATTACCTTTCTTGACCTGATGCATCTCCGGGTCTCGAGCGTTGTCCTGGTTGTTGGTGGAGGTGGGTATCGCAATAATCGTGGCATCCATGATGGTACCTTCTTTGAAGGTCAATCCTTGTTTGGCAAGGGTGGTATTGATACGGTCAAAGATCTTTTGGAGCAGTTTGTGTTTCTCCAGCAAGTGACGAAAATGGAGAATGGTTGTTTCATCTGGAACAGTATCTATGGTGATACCAGCAAACCGCCGCATGGAGTAGTATCGCCGAATTGTTTTTTCCATTTCTGCCCATGGCAGCAGAGCCTCCATCTCAGCCAGAAATTTTTCCCGACGTGTTTGTTTACGCTTGGCTTGGCTCTCGGCATCTGAAAAACTGAGTGATGACATGACTATTCTCCATCTGCATCATTCTTGGCTGGATTATCGCAGATTTTGGGTATTTTTCAGAGTTGCCATAGGTAAAAGTACGATACAAGAACTGTATAAGTATTACGAAGTAGTAAAGCTAGTTTCTAGCAAGCCATCGTTAGCGGAAATCAACGGCGAGGAATCGGCTATATTGGGTATGGCTCAAAATGATGTTGGTCAGTGGTGTTATGCTGTACATATTCTTGATTCAGAGGAAGGCTGGACGTCGTGGAGAGTGAATTCATTCCAACTGGCCGTGTGATGTCAAGAGGAGACTTTTACGACGGCGATTCTGTGACAGTTGAAGTTAATCCATTGACCGGAGAAGGAAGGCTCAAACAATAGCTGGCGATACGATGACTATCACAGGTCAACGTCCTCCATACCCATTCTGTAAAGGCTACATGAACAGAGCTAACGCAGAAACTGGAGCAACCATACGTTATCAATGGCGTGAAAATGGGCAAACTCAACGTTGGACAACAGGCGGAAATTTATCAGGAAATTACTATGAACTATTGCTTTGATGCTACTCACATATTTACCCAAGATGATGGTTATATGGTTATGATTGGTTTTGCTGATGACGAATTTGAACCAACCAAATTCGTCATACTTCAAAAAGCACATGAGTATGACGACCAAGATAAACAAATGGGTATGGACAAGATACATATTCAGATCGAGGATGAGTCGAGGTCAAAATATGGTGGCATTGATTCAATTCAGGTTAGTGAGGGATCGATAAAAGTGTCATTGTCTGATGACACCAAATCTGCATTATCTATTGATGGCGATATAGAAGTGGTGGTACCGGCAGAGCATCCAGCTTTTGAAGAGGTGAAATTTGAATTAAAGAAAATATGTGAGGTGGAGCAAATACCATTTTCAGGATGAGGTTAAAAAAATTGGCTGACTGCCGAATTTTAATGCTACAAAGACTGCAGATCAGACCTTTGAAATTGTCGATGGTATTCGAAGATCTAAAGCTGCTGATTTAGTAGGAAACAAAACGATCAAAACTGATGTCTTGGATGCTAACGATAAAAAAACACCCATTTAAATAGAAACATACGGCCCGCACTTGCGGGATTTTTTGTATCTTCACAAACCAAGCGCCAGGAAAAAATCGGAATTCCATGGAATAAAAAGGCACCAAACATATTTGAATTTCAGATTCACTTGGAACAGTCAGAAACACCCGCGAACTGACATTCCACCACCACCAGACTGTGGCCGATGCCGGGCTCGTGTACGTCGGAGCGAGATGGTACAGTCCCAGACTAAGGCGGTTTATATCCCCTGATCCGGTTGGAGTGCCTGATGCAGCCGTTACCGGTGTCAATCGGTTCCATTATGGATTGGATAATCCGTTGGCGTATACGGATCCGGATGGGGAGTTTGTCCAGTTCATTGTGAAATTTGCCATGGACGTGGCAATTGAATCAGCGATTCAATACGCGACGAGTGGCGAAGTCGACCTGAAAGACGCTGCCACTAGTGCAGCCATTGGCATGTTCAATCCTGCCAAAACCCTTCAGCGCGCGAATAAGCTGATGGGGATTACCAGTAAGGCGATTAAGTCGGGGAAGGTTACAAAGGCAGTAGGCAACTTGAAGGGAATACCCCTAAAAGAAGCTAAGCAGTCAATGTCTAAGTGGGACAAAGCCACTTATGACACCCTTTCCGATAGCATACGAGATCATGCAAAAAGGCATGGTTTTGGTAATGACATACCCAAATATTTGCGTAAGTCGGCCAATTTCAATAAGAAGGGGGCAAAGCAGAAAAATCTTGAGGATGGAGCAACTCGTTGGAATAGAAGAAATGGTGAATTTCTAATCGAACGTAATGGAAAAATTGTCACGTACGGGGTAAATAAATGATCGGCGTTTACAGCAAGGCTTTGGAAGTACTGCTTAAGTTTTTAGAGTTAGCGTTTTCCAGAAGTGCTAATGATAGGAAGCGATTACATGATATTGAGTGGGAGGCCGAGGAAGGAGCACCATCTGTACTAGGGGAAGTTGAAGTCAGGGCTGATGCAGTTATTGGTATCGTGCGAACTCATTTAAAAAGGCAAACGAATAACATCGATGAGGTTGTTGAGGCTTTACGGGCAGGCTCTATATATGAATCAGAGTCGATTGTTAGATGGATTGCATCCGACGGCGATAACTTTCATGAGTTCTTGTGTTATATAGAGGCAATAGAGAACCTACGTACAAGTATGATGACCTTCCTGAAAAATGAATAATCTGTTGTTACAAAGGGCGCAGGAAAATATGATGTTGGTCCTTACAATGAAATCAAAGGAACCGTTCCTGGATTAGATGCTCATCACGCTGGCCAAAAAGCAGCAATGAAAAAGCTTGTTGATGGTTACGATCCAAATACTGGGCCTTCAATTTTAGTTCCGAAAGTTGGTTACACTATTAAAGGACCAAATGGGATCGTATCTAGGAGCACAAAGGGAATCGATAGTGCTCGTGACTTGCTTGCTCGGGATGTTAAAGAGTTGAGACGAGTCTACTCGGATGTACCTAACAGCCAGCTGCAAAATTTAATTAATTTAAATAAAGAAATGTATCCGTCAGCATTTAAAAAGTGATCAACAATTATGAAGCCTGAAGAATTCGTAAAAAAAATTAGGCAGTCTGTTCTTGATGAGAATATTGCCATTTATAAAGATTTGTTCGCAAACACCGAGATAGATCAAGCTTCAGATCCTTATTGGCAGGAGGCTCTGGGTCTATTTAAGAAGCTTGGCGACAAAGAAAAGGAAACTCTGTTCAAAATTATGAGGCAGGTGTCTGTTGATACAATATCAAACTTGTTTGCTCTTCTGGATGGCGTAAGTTGTTTGGAAGATCAAGATGGTGACTTCAGCCTTACTATAGAAAATGAGAAAAAACAGCTAAATGGTGATCTACAGGACATTTTTCTAGAAATAGAAGAAGATCTTTAAATTCTATAGCTCAAGCTCGCTTATGCGGGCTTTCTTTTATCCAGCAGTTAATGGGACACCCACTCTAATAATAGATCGGCCCCGGTAAAACCGGGGCTTTTCTCTAGTAGGACACCCATAAATTTGTTGCCAGACAGAATGACAACCGCATCGAACGCTACCTGCGTGATGATCAGCATAAAGTGCTCGCCTCACACAGTACTGATGGTGAATACAACCTGTACATTTACCTGAACGGCCAGACCGTTGCCAACCTCACAGGCAGCGATACCCAGACAGAAACTGTCGATGCAATTCCTGAAGGTATACATGGCACCATCATCAAGATGGTAAGACGATGAAGCTTGTCCCTCAAAACATTCACAACAAAACTGCTCATACAGGTGGCGTTGTTGTTATTAATAAAGTAAAACAAGTAGCAGGTTCAACGATTCTATCCATTAATGCAGGCCTGATGTATTTTGAGAAAAAATTCACGTCGACAAATAAGATGCTTGATTTATTAGACCCAATAGGAACTATGTCAGATTCATATTGGGAGGAAATCAACTCAAATAGAATTATCCCACCTATATGGTCAGGTTATAGTTAGCTAGTCATTAGTTTTAGAGGAAGTAGTTTCTCAATGCGTCAGGACTAATGCCATGCTTTAGAATAAACCGCTTTTATAAAGGAAAGTTTATGAATAATCCTGCTGTAACAGTAAATCCTTATGGCGAAATAGATGATAAATATTTAGACAGGTTTTTAAGCGAACTACCAAGTACTCCTCCGGCCACATACTTAGAGTATTTACGAAACGGAAATGGAGGGAAATTGAAGAATGATATTGTTCTCTTGTCAGGTAAGTACTTTTGTTCGATTCATGAATATTTTGGTTTGTTTTTGGCTCCAGCTTACTTGAGCTTAGAGGAAAACTACAAACGTTATAGAAATCGAGTAAGCAAGTTCTTTTTGCCTATTGCTACAGACCCTGGGGGAAATATCTTTGGGATATCGCTAGGTGATGCAGATTATGGGAAAATTTATTTCTGGAATCATGAGCTTGAAGGTCAAGCTAAATCACTAACATGGTTATCAAATGACTTCTCATTATTTATTTCCAGCCTTCAAGAACGAAGTCTATCTGATTTAGATCAAATACTGGAAAATGATGATAAAGACAGATTGCGTGATTATTTTCTGATTCATCATTTGGCGCTGGAAGACGTAGATGAGTATGGTAGGTCAATATTGGAGCGCGCAGTTATCAAAGGGGCCAGCCACTGTATTAAACTTCTATATAGCAAAGGGGCAAAGAAAAGAAATTCTTTGATGTTAGCTAGAAGGAATGCACGGTTTTTTGAAAAACATAAGGAAATTGTTAAGCTAATCGAAGACATTTATGGTACTGGATGAGCTTGGGACAAGGTGCATAGAAAATGAATGTTGACAATCAATGGGGTCACCCGTAAGGAAGAAGATATCGACCGATTAAAGGCCCCCACACATTTGAATTTCAGATTCACTGAGAGCAATCAGAAACGACCGCGAGCTGAAGGTTCACCACCAGACCATCACCGATGCCGGACTCGTGTACATAGGAGCAAGATGATCTGATTAAGGGATATATTTTATGAATATTGATTGTTTAACCGGTTTTGTTTTAGAAGGCTGCCGTTTTTCAAGGTCCTCGTATACTTTTGAATTTAGTGGACAATATGAAGATAAGTTTCGTACTTTTCTCGTGAGTACCTCATACAACTTCTCAATGTCAAAGAGCGTTGTTATGGATTCTTGCGAAAAATTCTCGTCTGATATTTGGCCGGTTTTGGAGAAAGCTATAACTTCAATAGTGATTGAAACAGAAAATGGGACTTCTAGAGTCATATTCAACTTTGATGAAGATGAAAGTAACTATTTTATTGTATGGTCTGAAGAACCTCTGATAGATAATTTACTAATCGTAACTGAGCAGGGTACGGACAATTGGTTTTCTGTGTGTTGAAATGAAAATAATGGATTGCAGTGTCGACGTTTATACCCACATCCTTTTTGTTCATTGTCATCGCATCCCGTACTTGCTAAATTTGGGCCGCAGCCCATTCGATTGTTCGAGTTAAAATCGGGTCGGGGGAAGCATTCAGACTGATTAACAATATCGAGTATCTGGCATTCATCGGATGACTTTCCTGGTAACTATTAGCCTGGTAATCAAATAGATCGTCCTGATCTCATTGATTGTCATCCCGAGAAATCTGGCGGTGTTGCGCGAAACACCTTAAGTTCTCGGGACTCGTATTGACTATGGCCAATGGTGTGGTCCGACATATCGGTGTATCCCTGCATCACACTATTTACCTGACATAAATAGTTGCTGCTAGCTACGGGTTTCACCTTACTATTCTGGAAGCCGAAGGAATAGCTGCATATGTTGAGTTGAACCAGACAAAACGTTCAAATGGATGGTGCTACGCACAGCTATTTAACTCCAGCGTTAGGCATAAGAATGAGACAAAGTCCTGAATTATTGCGTAGATTGTTGCGATCGAAAGATCGTATGGATGGTGCACCCCATGAGGATTGGCCTATTAAGCGCTTGGCCCACGTGAGTGCCGTTTCGGTAGCGCACTTTTCACGTGAGTTCAAAAAAGCTTTTGGTACACCTCCACACCGTTACCTGCTCACCCGTCGAATAGAACGAGCCACAGCACTGCTCCGCGACACTGACCTGCCTATTACTGATATAGCACTGCAAACTGGCTGGAACAGTATTGGTACTTTTGGCCGTATTTTCAAAGACATAACCGGTGACAGTCCTGGAGAGTTTCGAGAGCGTGAAAGCTCAATTTCCCATGTACAAAGAGAAATACCGGAATGTGTTATGCGGGCTGCCAATCGCCCAAACCTCAAAATAGCAGTTTCGGAGAAGCGCCGAATTCAATCTGTTGGCAAGCTAGGAGTCCAATCTGATTGAGGAGGTTTCTATGACTACAGGCGTCAACACAGTAGGGTTGTATGTGCGGGATCAAGACGAAGCACTTTCATTCTACGTCGAAAAATTGGGGTTTATCGTTCATACGGATGTTCGAAATGGCGACTATCGTTGGCTAACAGTTCAACATCCGGATCAGCCTTCGTTTCAACTCGGCTTATTCAAGCCAGGTCCACCAGTGCATGACATTGCAACCGCTCAGACCTTGCATGAAGTCGTAGCAAAGGGGGCTATGCCACCCTTGGTTTTGCTGGTGGACAACTGTCGTGCTGCTTACGAGCGCATGTGCGAGAATGGAGTGGAATTCACTCAGGAACCCATGGAGCGATATGGCTCGGTGGATGCTGGCTTTCGGGATCCATCTGGCAATGGATGGAAGATGATCGAAGTTGCACCCAAACCACAACCTGGGAGTTCTAAATGAACTGGAATTTCTGGATACGACAATGCCATCGCTGGCTGTCTATCATTTTTACGGCGACGGTTATCGTCAACTTTGTAGTCAGAGCTGTAGATTCTACAGAGCCTTCACTGTGGATAACGTACTCACCATTACCCCCTCTCTTTTTAATGCTGGTCACCGGTCTATATTTGTTTGCGCTACCGTACATCACCAAACGGAAAGATCGGACCGTTACCTACTAATAAAGTATTTGAAATGAGTACACATTGTTTCAGGCTGTTTGCAGCATGGAGGCTGCAATCGCGCCTATTATTTCTTTCCCGGTAGTCAGACGGCTATAAAAAATACCCAAGATCTTCGATAATCCGGCCAAGAGTGTGGTAACCGTCAAACCAACTCATGCTATCTGGCGATCCCAGAAGCAAATAACCTAATGCCTGTTTTCACTTTCAACATAAGGCATGCTCATGGCAACCTACCGTAAATACAATTGGCCCAAACTCTTTCAATCCTTCGAACAGTCCGATTTAACCCAAGCCGCCTTCTGCCAACAGCACGATCTCAATCCCAAATACTTCAGTCGTAAACGCGCCGTTCATGTCGCCGCTCAACCACAAAGAACATCTGTCATGTCCGCGTCTCAGTCGATACATCCTTGGCACATCCAGAGGTGTTTATCATTGAGTCTGGGACCTGCAAAGTGCATTGCCCTGCATCTTTGTTGACCTCTACAGGCCAGATAATTTATTAACGATATCAAAGGGGGATTGAAGTGCTATTTCGCTTAGGGACGAAATCCGTTCACTAATAAATTTCGATGACGCCATGTTCACTAAACTATGTGGATGATCATTTTATCTGTACGTCCCTGTAAGAGTTATTTACAAAATACTGTATTCATAAACAGTGTGTATAAAATAACACTGATTATTTTGCGATAATGTCACAAGACTTCGAGCTTTTGAGGCTCAGTATCCAGATATTCGCTGAATATCCGGAGAGCAAAATTGACAGGGATGGGCTGTGTGCCTATGTTGACGGGGTTTGATGAGACTGAGTGAGTTTGGCTGCTCAGGAAAGAACGTCTTCTGGATATTTTATCAGCGGATGTAGAGTAGAATAATGTTAAGTACCCAAATGGACAGCAAATTTTTGTCGTATAAGAAAATCTCAATTGATGAACTTCCTCATTTATTTGAAATTATGAAGAATTCCCAATACATGAGGTATAGCGTGGATTTAAATACCGATGAGAAGTGTTTACGGTATGTTCGGAATTTTTCGTCGCAATGGAACACTCTTGGCTATGGGTGTAGGTCAATTACTGAAAAGTCTACCGGAAGTATTATTGGCTGGGGCGGTATAGTCATAGATGAAGACGATCCTCAATGGGGGCCTGAATTGGTCTACTATATTGCCCCAGAAAAGAGCGGATGTGGGTATGCAAGTGAGCTAGCAGAGTTTTCAATGAACTATGCAGCGACTGTCATTGGACTAAATAAAGTAGTCGCTTTCGCCCATCCCGAGAATATTGCATCAAATAGAATATTAGTAAAGGTTGGCTTCAAGCCAGTGCGCTATCTAAAAGCCATGAACAGAAACTACTTCGAGTTCAGTCTAGGTACTTAACAAACCGTCGCAAGGGGCTCGTAAACTCGCCCGCGAACAGGGGCGTTAAATATACTAGCAGATGAACGGCATTGACCTAAAGCGCGCAGCAATAATGATCTCTGTATGCCTCCTAATTGGTTGGGGAATACAATACTTCACGGGGTTTTACTGGCTAACGGCAACGTTGCTGGTAATGATTGCCGTTTTAGTTAATGGTCTCATCATATTTAATGAAGATCTTGATGAAGGAGGCTTTGATCATCAAGAGGGTGTAACTGATACACCTAAAGCAAAGGCCGCGCAAAATAAAGCAAACAAGATTCAATTAGCAGTAATTGTATGCTCATCATAGGTGCGGTGTGGTCATACATTTAACAAGTCAATCAACTACGCGCCTTCGGCGCCGGACGCAGCAAAGCTGCGCCGGTTATTGAGGCATTAGGCTCCAAGAGGTTTCATGCCTAGATCGATATGGAAATTACAATTAGATTCATCATCAATTGAATCGGCCAAAAAGGTGATGAATTCATGCGTGCGAGCGTTTAATCGACCACCAATGGAGGCATCGATTGAGCCATATCAAAAGGGCGGATACATGGCGCGGTTGGAGTTCTATCACAGTGATAATTTTACGTGGCCGGAGATCGTATGTGAGGTAATTGAATTTGGCCAAAAGCTTGGTAGCGGTTGGCGGCAGTACGGTGATATTAGGGAGGAATCCAATGCAGTACTCAATAAGCTCAGCGGCGACCATATAAGTATTCCTGGATTACAATGGGCTGAATGGTTGGTGATAAATGAGCGTCAAGCCTAACAATCCGTTGCACGCGGAGCCAGCTACGTTCCACATTTTTTGTGGTATCGATGCGCTCTTTTACCACAAAAAAATGTTCCACTACGCTGGCCCGGTGAACGGGGCGTTATGTCTCACTGTGAAATAAGTTATGTATGAAGTTGAAAACCTATTACCGATAGCTTTTATTTCTCTGTTTAGCCTTGGAGGGCTTCTGGTAGCTCTGAGAGTACTGATAGAAAAAAGGATAGAGAGGTTTCATCCGGATGAATGGGTAAAGCTAGGGAAGCCAAAAATGTTCTCTGGCGAGCCAGACGTAAATACGCGTTTTGTTGTATATCTAAATAAAAAAAATTTAGTCATTTAAACGATAAGAAGCTAGAGAATATCAATCGTTTAGCCGGAATGATTTCGTGGTTAGCACTCCCTCTGTTGCTTGTTGTGGTTATACTATTATTAATTATCTGGGGAGTTACTTAGACTCGTGTTGGTACACAAATATAACAAATTACTCCATTTGACACAGCGGTCTACGTTCCTTTTTTTGCCTTCGCTTCGCTCATTGTTGCACAAAAATCCACTACAACCGCAGTGCAAATGAACAAAGCGTTATATGTATTTATCAAGTTAGGAGCTATCTCTATGTCTTATGCTGAGACTAATTGTCTTTGTGGTGCGGTAAAAATTACGGCTGAAAGCGTTAATCCTAAGTTTACTGTGTGCCATTGCCAATCATGCCGGACTTGGGGTGGTGCTCCATTCTTTGCGGTGAAATGTGGCACTCAAGTAAAAATTGAAGGTGATGATAAAGTTAAGATGTACCAATCATCTTCTTGGGCTTCTCGAGGCTTCTGTACTGGATGTGGAACGCATCTGTTCTATAAATTTAAAGAAACAGGTGAATACAATATGCCAGTGGGCTTATTTCCAAACTTAAAAGGATTGGAAATGGACATGCAGTATTTTAGTGATATGCGCCCTAGTTATTACTGTTTTGCTAATGAAACCAAAGAAATGACCACAGAAGAAATCATGGCTTACTTCGCGGATAAGGTGTAACCAAACATATAACAAGGTGTAGCAATTCGCACACTTTGTGTGCCGGACCTCCACAAGCTACGCTTGTTCCGGCCGTTGTGCGCGGCGTTATGCAGATTGAGGTATGAAGAGCTACTTTCTTGAAAATATCGATGATGTCAAATCGCTTGAAAGGGAGATTTCAACTTTGTTGCCTGGTCAGAAAAATCCTTGGCTAATTTGGCATCCAGAAGATGTATGTGCATATGTATATATCATTCTTGGTCAAGACCCTGAATTAGTAGTGCCTGCTGTCGCGGTCAATATTAGTGGCCGCCACTATAAGGAAGATGAATTGATTCTTAACTTTCTGCAGAATCTAAAAAATAAAGTTGGCGGAAAAATTAGTGATGATGCATAACAAACGCAAGCAAACCGGACTGTCGCCCTTGACTCGATACGCTCGCATTTGTTGCGGGCGTTAGCATCCTCAAATTGTTTCTCATTTAGATTAAGAAGATAAAGGGACATGTTTAATTTATTAGTTACAGGAGCCTCCGGCTGGAGCTCGTCTCGTGACGGAATGTCACAAGGGCGAACTCCTGAATTTACAGCCGGGTATATAGAGCAAAGGTTCATGCGAGAAAACGTA
Source organism: Gynuella sunshinyii YC6258 (assembly GCF_000940805.1). GTDB lineage: Bacteria > Pseudomonadota > Gammaproteobacteria > Pseudomonadales > Natronospirillaceae > Gynuella > Gynuella sunshinyii. The sequence goes on from NZ_CP007142.1 coordinate 2,850,850, forward strand.
TTGGACATTGACGCAGTTACTTTGGTTTTCTGAGCTGATTTATCCTAGGCAAAAACGTCTGTTGGATATATTGTTATTGGACGTAAAAGAAACTGTTATCAGCACTTCGGAGGTTAAGAAAAACTTGAATGAATGGAAATTTTATTCTCTTATCTGCACTCTGTTATTTTTGTCTGGCTTAGTTGCTGGTCGATTTTTCTCATTTAATGGAGACCAATTAGAGAAAGCACTAAAAGTAATCAGCATTATTTCAAGCCTCGCTACTATATTTGGAGTTTTAGTGGCATATTTAGCTTTTTCTTCTTGGAAGATTCAGTATAAAAATGCCAAACTAGATTTACTTATAGATAACCTTGAAGATGCGTTCAATAATTTAGGTCAATCAATCGGGCAATATTATTATTCTACTTTGGGTGTTGCCAAACACCATGAGAATGCTGGCACCTCTGTTAGTTATGAAGTATTAAGAAATAAGCAGGATAATTCAAGGTTGAATTGGTTTGAAACTCAAAGTATTTATGAAGCTAAATTTAGTAAGCTAACTCGGCATTTGAATTTTACGGGTATTGAAGTAATCGAACCTCCGTATATAGAAAGCCAAGCAGTTAAACTTTTTCAAGAAGCTCATTCAGTATACAAATCTGATGATGTTCACGAATCTGACAGAAGATTAACTCAAAATGGTAATTTATTAGCCGACTTATTTAAAAATGGTGCGAGCGGATTTGAAAAGTTACGTGAAAAAGTGCTGCTAACGAAGCGGTCAACAGCGGACTAACCCGAATATTGCAGAAAGGCTTGAAACTATGATGGTTATTGGGTTAAACAGGTAAATAGAACTGTTTGATAGAAACTGTATATACGACATCGGAAAAAGCGACAGGTATCGTAAAAGAAACTGTTATAACTACGAGGAGAATCTATGAGAAAAATAAGCATTTTTTTGCTGAGTGTGTTGATAACTGCGTGTGTTTCTTTGCCTCCATATTTGAAGGCATTTCATCAGCAAGCCCCAAAAGACATCCCCTATCCCGGTGATAATACGTCAATGCTTGTCTTTGAGCCTGGGCATCCCGAGTTAATAGGTTTGGTTTCATTTGACGGAAATAAATCTAGTTTGAGTCTCAGAAATTTCGTAAATGCCATTGAATTTGAACCAGGGGTCCACACCATAGAGGCGGGATTACTATACCGTTTTGGGGAGTTGAATATTCAGCTGAAAGAGTCATCGACAATAGAGTACGAGTTTGAGGCTGGGAAAAAGTATCGGATAACGAAAAATGGTAATTCGGGTAAGTTATTTTCACTAGAATTGCTTCCCAAAGATGGCAAGCCATCCGAAATTACCAATTTTTAGATGTGAGTGCTATAACAAGGCGTTGCATGTCATAGGCGAGTTATGGACTACGATGACAAAATAAGAAATCCAAATGGAGTTGCCATCTCACTAAGAGACATGGGAAATGGCACAAGTCGTCTTTTCTTAGATGACGTCAAGGCATCTGGGGAAACAAATCCCATAAATTGGAAATTCGATGCTTTCTATACTTTTTCTCCGGAACTACAAAACTCCGACGTAGATGGTATGGAACTAACTGACGAGCAGTACCGAGATATAGGTGTTGCGGTAATGGCTAGGTTACTAGCACTAACTGGTAGGACTTAGCCCGTGCGTAAAATATGTAACAAGGCCAGGCAACATCACCCACTTTGTGGGCTGGACCTACATTCCGCGTCTTCACCGCTTCATTTCGGCCGTTGCTGGCGGCGTTAGAATTGGTTCTTTGACCAAGTAAGTTACAATTTCAAGTTTCTGTGTCGTAGCTATATCCGCTACGGTACAAAAGGTTAAATCGAGTAGCATTCACTGTTGAGTTGGGTGCCAGGTTACCAGAGAATTGTCCATGTCCGGTGGTAATGGTTATTTAAAGTTCGGTGGCTTTCCGGTCATGCACAATTCTAACAATACAGAGCAGCTGATCACTTCGTGTCAGCTGTTTTCGGCGTTATTCGTAATCATGTATGAAGCGTTGCATTTAGAATTGGAATATAGAATGAACTTTGATCCCATGTTGCTAATGAATGTTTCAAAGAATCGGGAATAATCGGATTGGATAAATGAAGGCACCTGATTACGTAATTGAAGCTGTTCTTGATACTGTTAAGTGGGCCATGGTTTATTGTCGAAACTATAGCATAGATGAAAGAGCTGATATCAGGCTTGTCTACGAGATTATGGATGCTGTCCATGATATACCTGATCAAGTGTATCGATGGTCCGATGATGATGGTTTAGATCTGATTCGGCTTCATTTGGGTTGCTTTAATTATAGTAAATGGAAAGGAGCGCCTAATTTAGTCCAATATTTTGATGACGCACTTGACAGAGCACGAGCTTGATCTCCGCATTTAAAATGCAACAAACGCATAACAAGGTGGTGCACGGGAACCAATTACGCTCCACAAACAAGTGCTGCGCTGCGGTCAGTTTATCACATGTTTGTTTCGCTACATTGGTCCCGTGAGCACGGCGTTAAGTGTATTAAATGACTGAGAAAATCGAATTACTTGTTCGAGATAAGGTTCACGTCTTTTCCAATGACGACATGAAGGAATCCGTTATCAAAAAACTTGGGAAGCCAGATGATGCGGGAGGTTTTTTTGGCAAAAGGAAGATTCCTCTCACCCAAAAACATTCTGGTATTGAATTTCATAATGAACCAGATGGAAAGCTGAGACTTATTTATAAAAGGCGTCGTAATGATATACCGTTTATATGTATACCGTTCTATGATGAAAATACTTAACGAGCAACGGCAGCAATGTCCTTCGGACAGGACTCACCTGACGGCTCCCCGCTGCTTTGGGCGTTAGCAGTCTTCAAATATGAGCACTATTGGTAAAATATTCTTACTCCTAGAAACAATTGTTTGCTTTGGCCCAGTATTCCTTCTTCTGATGTTGGGTATAATTGTTTGGCCCCTAGCAACTATTGGATTAGTTATCGATGGTGATTTTGAGAATGTTTTGGGCTTCTTGCCAGTTTTACTCTTAGTGGTAGGTGGAGCGCTTGGTATGGCAAGTTTGGTTGCCATGTTGCTGCGCATAATCTCTCCAGAGACAAAGCTACTTTCACCATTTAAAATTCGTATTTTTATGGTGTTTGGTGTTATTTCGATCTTGGCTTACGGTTATCCCATTGTCCAAGGCAAACTGGGGCTGCATTGGGCTATAATAATCTTGCCGTTGTTGGCAACTACACATATATATTGGTTAGGCCATTCTTATTTACATGGCTCAACTGTTAACAAGTAAAGGCAGCATCGCCCTTTGGGCTGGACGCGCTAACGCGCTCCATTGCTTTGGGCGTTCTGTTTCCTAAATTATGAGTATCGGATATACATTAGTTAATAACTCAAGGAACGAGCAGATAACGTTCCTTCACTTGCCAGTTAATACTTTGGGTGAGATTCAGGAGAACCCTGTCTCTTCCTATATGGTAGATTGGTACAGAAATCAGCACCCGTCTGATGATATCGAGTTTGTGTCTGACACGTATGATGACTGGCCGTTCTCAACTGGTGATCGCAGCAATATGAAAAACTATACCGATATCACTGACACAATAGTAAATGCCCTCATTGAACAGGGTGTAATTTTAGATAATGGGCTGGTTTGGCAAGATGAAGATGAACCAGATACGGTTTATATAAGAAATCTTGTACTAGCGGCCAAAACAGAACAAGTTTAGGCAATCGGATTGGCTTACAGTCAGCCGTTACTAAGGGCGTTAGCGTGCAAAGGATATCGTGAAGCAATTTTCATTATTAATAGCAGTATTGCTTATCGGTTGCTCCCCATCATGGAGTGATGGCCCATACGAAGTCTATTTGATCAACGGTGTTAAAAGTCTTGGCTTTAGTGTCGGTGAAGGTGCATATATAAGGCGTATTGATGAACCCATATTTATCAATGCAAATAAAAATTTCATTTCAGTGTATGCATGTCCTGAGAAATCATGTGCGTACTACTACATAGATCGAGACCAAGATCATAAGTTTGCTGACTCTACTGAATTTGTTTTTGGTCCATACACTAAAGAAGAGTTCTTAAAGTTGGGGCAAGAGTTATCGTTGCCAGAGCTTAGTGAGGAGTAGAACATGCTAACAAGTCAATTAACTACTCGCCTTCGGTGCCGGATGCAGCAAAGCTGCGCCGGTCATTGAGGCGTTAGCCGGATAGAAGTCATGAAGAAACTTATAGCAATTTCGCTGATTTTAATGTCGTCAATCGTAATGGCCGAGAACATTGGCTGGCGAGATCAAGCTGGGAATTCTGTTCCAAATACTGATGCCATGAAAAACATAAATGGTTTTGGTGGCTTGCTAGTTGTTACCCCAGATAAAGACTGGAAAGAAAAATGGAATACACCAGCCGAAAATATCCCACACTTTAATAAAGCAAAAGATGTAGATTATGGTCAGGAGCTTACAGTCCTTATTTTCTTCTCAAACCCAAAAGCAGATGATAAAGGTCTAATTAATATAACATGCGATATTCAGGTTGTACGCCCAGATGAAACGTATTCAGTTAATTCTAATGATGTAAATTGCGCAAACTGGCAAGCTCCACCAGATCAATATAAATACAATCTTCAACTTACTCAGACAATTATTAGGTATGTTGGAGAACCGAGCGACTTACCAGGAACCTGGAAAGTTCTAATAAATCTAAAAGATAAAAATTCTGGTATTGAAGTTCCCTTAAAAACAGAATTTCATCTCACCAAAAAATCGACTAACAAGTTAAAGCACTCGGATGGCGCAAGCGCCGCCGGTGTTTAAGGCGTTATGTAGCCGCATAAGGATCAGAGATGAGCTTTAATATTGCCGTTATACCAATAATGATTCTTTTTGTTTTGGGAGTTGGCTCGATGTTTTTGGCAATAAACCTCTTATCAAAAGAAGTGTCGCGAGAAAAATTACATCAGGTCGATGATCTAAGCTCACTATGGAAAACTAGCTTTCCTCCAACTAAGGTGTTGACTGAGCGTGGTTTGAAAATACAAAAGTGGTATCGGGTATTTATAGTTCTATTAGTTCTTAGCACTACAGCCCTTGCTCTTTTTGTTACGGGATTTAGCAATGCACCAATTATTACTACCTAACAAATAAGGATATGTTGCGTGATAGCCACAGCATATCTCATTGTTGAACGAGCCCGGCGAACTATTATTAATAGGCAATAAATTGTTTTTCAGCGGGAGTGATGACGCTTCTTTTTTACAGAGGCGTTTTTTCAGGGCGAGCGAGGGCCTCGCCCGGTAGGCGTTAAAAAAAACGCGGCTTTACATAGTGTGTCCGGTCCCTGCTGAAGTGAGTTTATGCTGTGGTATCTGTCGCTTCCTGCTGAGTGCTCAGTTATCCCTGCTGATTTTTAGGGGCCGCATGCCGATCACACGTATCGCCGCGCTGTAGTGTGGATAGGGCAGGCTTATCGTTTTTTCGGCAGTGGCTGCGGCCGTCGCACCCGAAACACCCACTGCAGAATGCGCAGGATTCTTTTCGCGTTGCCATGCAAAATCCGTAGTCCCGCGCTCGGCGAAACCCTTTGGGTAGACAATGCTGCAAAATCAATCCGATAAATGCCTCTCTTGTGACAGTGCGGGTTTGCCATTGCTGGGTCTGGGCATCGAGATAACGAAAGGTGCCGTGGTCGTCAACAATGTTGACGTTGCTGATAACCCCGCGATACAGATAGCGGGATAAATACTGCAGCGCCTCCAACCCCTTGCCGACACATTTGCATTGCGCGATCCACGTTTTGGGTGTGTGGAAAGCCGAGAGATCGGCTTCAGCCAAAGGCCTTGGCCAGAGCGCGACCGTTAAGCAGATAGCGTCCGCGCACTTTGCGCCACTCCCGTTTAGCACTGTGCACTACCCGCCGGGCACGACCATATGAACATACGGGCGATAATCCAGGCGTCGGGTATGGGTATGGAGAACCGATGACGCCAAGGTGTTTTGTCTGTTCAATGGTTTGGTGATTTTTTAAATATCTGTTGATTGTGTTACTCGGCTCCAGGCGGGGAGCATTCCTTAAGGCAGGCAGCAGTCTGTTAGATTCACTCGTGATTGATCATGTCATCACGCATTAGCTGAATTGTTTTACCTGAAAAGCTTCAGTGGTTGTACTGCAAAACAAGCTGAGTTTTCTTATGGTTATCTGGCTTAATGCTTTACCTTTGTTGCAATACGGTTGTACGAGCATACCGCCGATAAGATTTTTAAGTGACTGGTTGGTAAGACAAAAAAGGATTTTTATCATTTAAATAAAATGTTTTTATCATTCGTTAGTATGAAAACAATATTTACGTATCTCGTAATGTTACTTCTACAACTAGTGTTTTAGCGACATGTCAAAAAGTCGACGTGTTTTAGCCTTTTATTTTGAGTTGTCAGACATTTAGATTTATGTCATAAACAAATCAATACCGTGGCTTGTTATCTTGTTTTCTGCAGTGATCTCTTATGACAAATCACATTTTGAAAAGGATGTCGGCTGAAAAGCGGAAGAAGGAATGATCAAAATTCTAAGTTGCCGTTTTTAGGCTTTGATTCATGAAAGTTACCTCCTTCGTCTTAAAAACTACTGTCGGTTAGCCGAAGTGAATTGGTTCTTGATGATAAAACAACTGTGCGAACAGTCGTGGGAAAAATCTTGTATTGGAGCGCGGTACACATTTTTGAAAAGCCCTGACAATTTAAAGCTTAGAGGTATATCAAATCGGTTTTGGAGGGGAATCAAAAATATTGGAGAAAAGTTTAAAAAATTATCCTGCTAATGAAGAAATACAAAAATAATAAATATGCAAACTAATTTGTTTCCGATCTTGGATAAACAGTGTTTATAAATAATACTGATTTTTTTTTGTAATGAACATAATAAATCATCGAGATTTGGAGACTCAGTATCCAGATGTTCGCCGAATATCCGGCGAGTGAAATCGACTGGAGTGGGCTGTGTGCCTATGTTTATGGGGTTTTATGAGACTGAGCGGGTTTAGCTGATCAGGAAAGAGCGTCTCCTGGATATTTTATTAGCTGATGCAGAATAATTGTTAGAATTGGTTCTTCAACCAAGTAAGTTACAATTTCAAGTTCCCGTGTCGTGACCAAATCCGCTACGGTGCCAAGGCAAAATCAGGCGGTATTCAATTTTTGTTTTGGGTACCAAGTTACCAGAGAATTGGCAATGTCCGGTGGTAATAGTTATTTAAAGTTCAGTGACATCCCGGTAATGCACAATTCTAAAGGGCCTCTGAAAAACAGGAATAGTTTTGATGCAGGCCAGTAAACCACTCGCAACTCCGCAGTTTACTGACGTAAATGAGGATGTGAGACAGGAGCTGACAATGTCCTGCGCGAAAATAGTCCATTTTTCAGGGGTTCCCTGGTCAATCCGGCAGCTTCAATCATCATATTCTCGTCGGGTTACAAGGAAACAGACCGAGTTCGGGAAATTAACAGCTCTGATTGGGGCCTCCAATGATAGTTTTGATTTAAAAAATACCCTTGGATAAACAGCCTCCAGCAAACCGATGCACAGTAAAACTAACAAGGGTCAGCAGTATCGCTTCGTGTCCGTTGTCTTAAGCGTTAGGCCTATGATGGAATAAACGGAGAAATAAAATGGCTAATAACTGTAAGATACAAAATTTCTTAATGTGCTTATTGGTAATTTGTTTTGCCTTACTTATAACGCTAAAGCCTGGCTCAGCAGAAGCCAGATCTGACGATATACTCAGCTTATCTAGCGGGGAGGGTACTGAGCGCCCTGATGGTGCAGATAAAATGGCAACCGAAGATCACATCGTCGCCATCGTGGAAGTTACATCCAGTGACTCAAAGGAGCCTTACTTATACACATTCATGGCTACAGCTGACGGTGCTTCTGGAGTTGTAGTCCAAGGGCATATGGATCTTCCGCAACCGCGTATGGACGAGGATGTCTGTCCTCTGCATACGTTCCTCAAAATTGCGAATGGCGAAGCAATCGTGCCCCCTCAACTCATTACTTCCTGTGCTGATGATCTCAAGCTATTTGGGCGTGAAGATTTAGATTTCCGCGCTCGTGAGATTCGGGTTGACGAGTTACGTGATGACAGGTTGGGGGGCGTTACCTATGCATCCGCCGCCATGAGCGCCGGATACTGTAGCGGTGGTGATGGCGGAAAGAGTGCTTTTATCAACCAACGATGCTCCGACATTAATAGTCGTGTCAACAATACAACGTCTACCTACGGTATAGGGTGGGGGCAGTGCGCAATCTATACGGATAACGATGGTACGCTGAACAAAAAAGCACGATGTGACTCGCATGTCACGGGTGGATGGCTGCAGCTAACCTCGTCCTTATCGATCTTCCCCACCTCGGGCTTTGCCGGGTTTACTACCAAGACTCGCTGGCAGGTGGCGGCTTGTGTTCAGCCGCTGGAAATCAAGTGGAAACAACGGTTTCACACGACGCAGTCTTTTCCGGCTAACTGGTATCACTTCGCAAACTTGCAGCCGAACAACTGGGCTGTTATGACGCTATACGCGGGTACTGCCTCCACCGACTACCTCTGTACTGGCGGGAACTGCTGGACTACCAGGGATTTCCGAGTGGCGATTGATCAGGAGCCCGGTGATGGACGCTTTAGAGCAGCAAATGGCTGGGCAGCCATGCAAGGTAAGGCGACCAGCGAAGAATGCAATCTGGGGCTCTAGTGGGCCATATGGTTAATAAGATAACCTTGTCTGACTCGATATCATTTGCATTATCGCCGTTATGACTGAAAACAACCTGACTCTATCAAGCCAGGATTCTGCGACCCTGAAAGAGGGGGGCGCAGCGCATCCCTCCCTGAGGGGCAGGTGACACGAGCAAAGATCATTCTTACGTTTTCAGAAGGGATCGCTGTCCCGGAAATTTCAGCTACTGAAATAGTTTCACGCAAAACAATCTATAAGTGGAAAGTCGATATTTTGAAGAGGGGACGGATGGGTTACTTGATCAAACAAGACCTGGCGGCCCCTCAGTGATTACTAATGATGTCGTGAACCGTGATTTAAAGTTAACGACAGAGCGCATACCCCATAAATCCTCGCATTGAAACGTGGCTCTAGTGGCAAAGTACGCTGGCATCACTACATGACAGGTTCGTCAAATCAGACAGGCTGCTGATTTAAAACCTCAACCATTAAAGTCTTTCAAGATCAGTAATGATCCGGATTTCGCTGAGAAGGTGGTGGATGTCGTTGGCCTGTATATGGGTCCTTCCGACAATGCTCTGGTATTGAATGTTGACGAGAAAACACAAATTCAGGTTTTGGACCGAACCCAACCAGGCTTGCCGCTGTCACCAGGTCATGTTGGAAGCGACACTCACGACTACAAGCGAAACGGAGCAGCGGCTCTCTATGCGGCTTTTAACATTTTGACAGGAGAACTGATTGGGCGGGTGGAAAAGCAAACCCGATCAAAAGAGTTCCTGGCATTTTTAAAGCAGATAGAGAGAAGAAAACACCAAGGATAAAGACCTGCATATCGTGCTGGATAATCCCAGTGCTCACAGACAAAAGGGGTCAAAGCGTAGTTGGACAAGCACCCACGGATCCACTTTCACCTTACGCCTGCAAGTGCGCAGTAGAGGGGTGGTTTGCTCAACTTGAACGACGGGCACTTTACCGAGGCGTTTTCAGTAATGTGGCGGACCTGAAAAAGGAGTTGAAGCGATTTATCCGTTTCCACAACAGCGACCTGGTCAGCCGTTCAGGTGGACAAAGAACGCCGAGACGATTTTGGCTAAGGTACAGCGTGCCAAAAAAGTGTTACCTAAATAGCCGCAGTTTCCGTGTCGTGGCTATATCCGCGACGGTGCGAAGGCAAAATCAGGTGGCATTCAACGTTTGTGTTTGTTGCCAAGTTACCAGAGAATTGGCAATGTCCGATGGTAATGGTTATTTAAAGTTCGGTGACTTTCCGGTCATGCACAATTCAGGCAATATAAAGCTACGGACCACTTCGTGTTCGTAGTTTCAGGCGTTATAAATCATAGAGTCGAGCAATGTTTAAAAATCTTTTCAGAAAAGAAAAACCTCGAGTATTTCTAGGGAACCTGGCTGTTGTACCCAGAACAGGCATTAAAAAACACTTTGATCAATGGGGCGCTTTTGAAAGTACAGACCTTGATAGTAGTTTAAGCATGAATTTGAAGTCCATTTTTTCACTTCCGTTAGCAAGTGAGGTCGATTCACCAAGAAAAACTGATTTAGTCATTGATGTTGTTGTTACTAAATTCCAAGCGGGTGAAGCACTTGGGTGTACAGCAGGTGATTTTGGCTTTCCGGTCATGTGGCGCCCAAAAGTTTCTGTGAGTTCACGTCTTTACTATTTAGTCTCAGGTGCGACAAAGTCTACCTTTTCTCAAACCGAAAAAATGAGCTTAACTCAATATTTAAATCGGATATTTAGTTGGAGAGCTTTTTGGCGTTTTCGCCCTATATTTGACTCCAAAGATCTCGAATATCTTCTATACCAAGCTTGTAATAAGTTATTACTAAAAATAAAGCAGAAATATGATTTATAACAAAAAATTAAAATTGCTCATTATTGTGCGTGGTACTGCGCTGCCGCGCAGCATTTTTTTGTTAACGAAATTATGGCAGCAACATAACAGGACACCCATCTTAACTATTGATATTCACGCCAACAGCCGGCATTATCCGATACTGTATATTTATCAGTATAAAGATGTATGATCATGACCCGATCAAGGAAGTCGCAAATCTCCCTTGAAGCCACGCCTTATTATCATTGTGTTTCCCGTTGTGTCCGTCGGGCGTTTCTTTGCACAAACGTGCTATCTCTGCTTGAGCTGATACGCAATTAGACAAAAAAGAAGTTACAAACAATTGAAAATACCGTTTTCAAATAGAATTGAATCTTAGCTATTAAAAATAGTAGCCAACTTTTGTTGGCCACTAAACCAAAATGATTTTACTGCTATTCCTTCTGGATGTGACCCTCCTATTACCAGGGAATCATCCCCCCCTCCGTCAGAAACATCCCTGTTTGAACACTACTTTTGTTAACTGCCATTTCAACCGCAATAACAGCACCTTGTTCCACGGTTCTTGGGGCATCTCGTCCTCCTAGGTCAGTCGCAACCCAGCCAGGACTTACAGAGTTAACACAAAAATCTTCATTTCTCAGTTCTTTGGCGAGCAACACAGTAAACATATTCAAAGCAGCTTTAGAAGCATTGTACGCAAAAGGAGTTGTACTATGAAACGGCCAAGAAGGATCTCCATGCATCGTCATCGAAGCTAGCCCAGTGGAGACATTAACTATCGTTTTGTGCGAACCTTTTCTTAATAGAGGCAACATCTTCTGAGTCACCATCACGGTGCCATAAAAGTTTGTTTCAAAGGTATTTTTTAGAGTTGATGTACTCACTTTCGATGCATTCTCATAGCCTTCAATCATCCCTGCGTTATTCACTAATCCATCTAAGTGGCCGCTATCTCTATCAATAAACAATACAGCATCATCAATACTCTGTTCATTATTTAAGTCCAAATGGACAAATCGAACGTCTCCTGCACTTTGTAATTCAGTTGCCGTATTCATACCCGCACCAACATTTCGTGCACCAACATACACTCTATGCCCATGCTCAGCGATTTGTTTTACTATTTGCTTTCCGATGCCTTTGTTACCACCAGTAACTAAGAATATTTTTTGTTCCATGATTCTTCCTCGTTCTACTAAAAGTAAAACCAGCATAACCATTACTATTAATACTAAAAATAGCTATAATTTGTATAGATAATACAGTTGGGAGAAATAATGTCTTTACCTCCAATACACGAGCTACAAGCTTTCCAAAAAGTAGCTCAGTATTTAAATTTTAAGAAAGCAGCTGATTCTGTGAGTATAACCCCATCAACCCTCAGCCACTTGATCAAGTCTCTTGAAAACAGGTTACACATTCGGTTGTTTAATAGAACAACACGCAGCGTGTCACTTACAGATGAAGGACTCGACTTCTTTACACAGATAAATCCGGTATTGAGTGATCTAAAACAAGCTGTAGATAAAGTCGGAAGTACACGAAACGAAACTCAAGGCACTGTTCGAATAAGTGTAAATGAAGTCGCCGCACCTATTATTCTAGATAGGCTCGGGGCTGATTTTAGACAACGATTTCCGGATGTAAAAATAGATTTAATTGTTGAAAATCGATTTATTGATATTGTCTCTGAAGGGTTCGATGCTGGAGTTCGCTTGAGAGACAAAGTACCAGAAGACATGGTTGCTATTCCTATATTGAATAATTTTCGTTTTGTTACTGTTGCTTCTCAAGCGTATATCAATGACTTTGGTATACCAGAGACTCCTGAGGAGTTACTCAATCACAATTGCATTGGCTTTCAATTTCAAAGTGGTCGACGGCATGAATGGGAATTTCAGCAGGGCACGAAGTCAATTACACTTGATGTAAAAGGCACCCTAACAACTAATAGTCCAGCGATTCTTTGTAAGGCTGCTAAAAATAGCTTTGGAATTGCGATGATCGCTGAATCACTGATATATAAAGAACTTGATTCAAACGAACTTGTTATGATTCTCGATGATTGGGCACTCGATTGGCCTAGCCTCTATCTTTATTTCCCCAAAAATCGACACATGGCGCCAGCGCTTAGAACGGTAATAGACGAATTAAAACTCTAAATCTAACACGTCGTGAAGAAGTCTGGGTCTACTTACTGCCTGTTATTAGTCTTTGCATATTAAAAATTAACCCTTTGCCGCCATTCAAGCTCCGACGAATAAACCATTTTGGGGCATAACTGTGTCAGCCGAGATCTCGCTGACACATTGATGGACAGAACCTCCTTAGAGTTTCTACTTAATTTAACAAACCACAAATTACTGTATGTATCGATAACTAATGATAAGTGATCAAATATTCGACTGTACTTTGTCCTGAACCCTATTTTGCTTTAAAACATAACAGGACACCCATCTTAACTACTTTTTGATAGAAACTAAGGGATCTCTGAAAAATGGTCTATTTTCGCGCAGGACGCTGTCAGCTCCTGTCTCACATCCTCATTTACGTCAGTAAACTGTGGTGTTGCGAGTGGTTTACTGGCCTGCATCAAAACTATTCCTATTTTTCAGAGGCCCCTTAGATATCTGTTGATTGTGTTACTCGGCTCCAGGCAAGGAGCATTCCTTAAGTCAGTAAACAGTCTATTAGATTCAGTGCTGATTGATCATTGTCTCACGCATTAGCTGAATCGTTTTACCTGAAAATCTTCGTGGTCGCACTGCAAAACAAGCTGAGTTTGCTTATGGTTTTCTGGCTTAGGGCTCTACTTCTTTGTCGCAATACGGTTGTACGAGCATAGCGCCGATAAGACCACTAAGTGACTGGTCAGTAAGACAAAAAATGGATTTTGGTCATTTAAATAAAAGGTTTTTCTCATTCGATAGTATGAGAACGATATTCACGTATCTTGTAACGGTATTTCTACAACTAATGTTTTATCGGCATGTCAAAAAATCGACGTGTTTTAGCCTTTTATTTTGAGTTGTCAGACAATTAGATTTATGCCATAAACAAATCAATATGATGGCTTGTTATCTTATTTTTGCGGTGATCTCTCATGACAAATCACATTTTGAAAAGGATGGTGATGGAAAAGTGGAGAAGGAATGATCAAGATTTTAAGTTGCCGTTTTTAGTTTTTGATTATTATCATGTTATTGCCGATCTTGGATGAATAGTACGTATAAAGTAATGATGATTTTTTTGTAATGAACATAACAAATCATCGTGCTTTGGAGGATCAGCATCCAGATGTTCACCGAATATCTGGCGAGCGAAATTGATAGGGCTGGGTTGTGTGCCTAAGTTTATCGGGTTTTATGAAACTGAGTGAGTTTAGCTGATCAGGGGAAATCGTCTTCTGGGTGTTTTATCGGCTGATGTAGAATAATGGTTAGAATTGGTTCTTCAACCAAGTTAGTTATATTTTCAAGTTTCCGTTTCGTGGCTAAATCAGCTACGGTGCAAAGGCAAAGTCAGACGGCATTCAATGTTTTTGTTGGGTGCCAAGTTACCAGGGAATTGGCGATGTCCGGTGGTAATAGTTTTTTTAAGGTTCGGTGACATCCCGGTCATGCACAATTCTAACAATGCGAAGCAGCTGAGCACGTCGCGTCAGTTGTTTTTGGCGTTAGAGCAGGAGGGTGAATTCGGTGAATTATTATATTCCTAAGAAATTGCCGAAGAGCTTTTTGGACAATCTCAATCTTGGGCCTGTGCTTAAGGTTCCAATTCAACCGATGGAATCGGGCAAGCCGATATACTGCCTAGATAACGTGAAACGCTACTTGGCATACAACCCAGGTTCGATTCAGTACGGGTGGATTTTCTCGATGCTTGGGTCGGTAATCATTAAGTTGCATGGACATGTTGTGGTTAAGGATAAAAGTGGAGCACTTTTCTGTGTTACTCCTCCAGAAGCCACACTCGAGTATCACAATTTTGTCCCAGACGACTCGGTAGCTGATTTGGTAGTAAATCAACGGCTACCGACAAGAGCCGTTTCATTAGTTAACAATAAAGTAGTCAACAGCTTGGTTGATTTAGAGAACAAATTTGACCAGGCTCGGTTAAGCGACGATCAATTTGGCCTCGATGAAGTGTGTCTTGAAAAGCAAAAGCGTAAGGCTGAGTTCATACGTTCTATAAAGCAGCACACGGGGCGAAATGACCCTTGTTACTGCGGGTCTGGCAGAAAAAACAAACAGTGTTGCCAATGACCCTTCTAACCAGTGCAGGTACTGCGATGCATACTACATAGCGCCTTCGGTTCTACTCTGTAGGCGCGCATGCTGCAAGCGTTATGTACTCAGGATGTATCAAATATTAGCTTGGAAGTATGAAAATGATTTTTGATCGAGAAACTGAAATCTTTATGCGAGATTACATGAAAGATCTGAATGAAGGGACTGCGGCGATTTTTGCTGGAGCAGGGCTTTCCATTCCTGCTGGATTTGTCAATTGGCAAGAGCTGATGAGCGAAATTGCCTATGACTTGGGTTTAGGGCAACTCTGAAAAATACCCAAAATCTGCGATAATCCAGCCAAGAATGATCCAAATGGAGAATAGTCATGTCATCACTCATTTTTTCAGATGCCGAGAGCCAAGCAAAGCGCAAACAAACACGTCGGGAAAAATTTCTGGCTGAGATGGAGGCTCTGCTGCCCTGGACAGAAATGGAAAAACCGATTCGGCGATATTACTCCAAATCCCTCAGAGGTCGTAAACCCTATCCGTTATCCACCATGTTACGGATTCACTGCATGCAGCTGTTTTATAACCTCAGTGATCCTGGTATGGAAGACTCTCTCTATGAAATCGCCTCCATGCGGCGGTTTGCCGGTATCACCATAGATACCGTTCCAGATGAAACCACCATTCTCAACTTTCGTCATTTGCTGGAAGAACACCAACTGGGTCAAAAGATCTTTGACCGCATGAATACCACCCTTATTAAACAAGGACTGACCTTCAAAGAAGGCACCATTATGGATGCCACGATCATTGCAGCATCCAGCTCGACAAAAAACCAGGACAACGCTCGAGACCCGGAGATGCATCAGGTCAAGAAAGGTAATGAATGGCATTTTGGCATGAAACTGCACATCGGAGTGGACAGTGCATTTGGGTTGATTCATACCCTGAAAACCACCTCGGCCAATGTCCATGACATCACCGTGGCAGATCAGTTGTTACATGGTCAGGAAGAGCATGTGATCGGTGATGCCGGGTATATCGGCATTGAAAAACGAGAAGAACACAAGGACCGATCAGTCGACTGGATGATTGCTGCACGACCCGGCACGAGACGAAAAATGGCAGAAGACAGCCTGGAAAACTGGATGGAAACGATTACGGCACAGATCAGAGCGAAAGTGGAACACAGCTTTTTCTATATCAAACGAATGTTTGGTTACAGCAAAGTTCGTTATCGTGGTTTGGCGAAGAATACAAACAGGTTGTATCTGTTGTGTGCCTTTGCCAACCTGATGAAAGTGAAATCACTGCTGACATAGGGTCAGTGTGCCTGGAGTTAGGGTTTCGGCCCTAATTCCAGGCATAAAGGTCGTAAAATGGGACAAAGACGCGCCCAATTCGAGATTGTTTTGAATGGCGTTAACGATTGACCATGTTTTGGGGTAAAAATCAGAGGTTTCCTATAAAAGAACTTGCAAAAGAAAACGCAAGAATAAAAAAACCAGTTGGACTTTTGTTCAACATACATGAAAAAAATGCTTAACAAAGTGTTGTTTTCAAGAAAACTTACGCTGTACTACAAATTTTCCGAAGATCCAGGCGTTACTTGTCCTCATATGCTGGAGAGATAGGAAGAATTATGAGAAATACAATAGAAGCATAAGGTTACTATGACCAACATGTGGGTGTTCTAATTTTTCGTATGATGAGGACGTATATGAAACTATTCAGATAATGACCTGTTCTTCATGTGGGAGAGAGTTTAACAAGGACGAGCTAATTCGAGAAAATATTGACGATCACTTTTTTGAAATTAAGAAAGAGGTTATGAAAAATTTCGCTGATGAACTTCGTAAGTCTATTAAAAAAATCATTTTCAGGAATCAAAAATAAAGGATCAAGTAATGCCATTTAATATCGATGTAGGCGACATTATTGCTGGTTTGGCGTTCCTATTGTCAGGTTATGCAACTTGGCAAACTGTCAGTTTCAACAAAAAGCAGAAGTCGCTTGTTGAAAGCCAAGAGAAGCTAAACAATCTTCTTCTGGAAAAAGAAAACGAGGACTTATTAAATGAAAAAAGAGCTTATCTAGGTGCATCTTTTATTAAACTGGGTAGCAGCAAGTATCGGCTAAGAATATGGAATAAAGGCGCCTCGACTGCTAGAAACGTAAAAATAGAGTTTCCCGAGGGAAACGATGTGGTTATTGATTCTGAAGTAACTGACAAATTTCCAATGGAAAGTTTAGATAGACATCAGACGGTCGACTTGATCGCTGCGGTTTACATGAATACTAAACGTAAGCATGTGGTTCGACTTATTTGGGAAGACGATGCTCAATCTCATAATGAAAAGCTGTATTATCCAACACTTTAAATACGCAACAAGCACATGTTGTCGGACTGGTTTTCCGCTGCATTCCAAACCAACCTAAAATACGGGAGTTGGCAATAATGAAAGAAATTAGTCTACCGATGGTATATAGGGGGCGTGAGTACGTTGACGGGGCTCTACCTAAAGGTGATCCTTCAGACGACTATACTGAAGATTTGTCAATAGTTGAGAGAAATTGTTCTAAAATAATATCCGCAGCAATAATAATTGAAGATCGTATGATTTCCGCTGTTAGCAAAATAATATTCACAAAGGATAATCAATATCAAAATTTTTTTGTTAACGAAATTATGGGAACTTCCGATTCAACCTATGTTTTTAAACGGCGAGTGTTCACAAGACTAATTGAGAATTTTCAACTAATGGAAACCGATCGAATCAAAAAACTTAAAGCAGAATTAAATAAAGTAATGAGCTGGAGGAATGCATTCGCGCACGGTAAATTAGTGCATGAACACAATGGAGGCTTTATTTTAGAGTATTATAGCGGTGGATCAAAAGATTTGTTATTGGACAATCGATTTTTTGATAAAGCAGAAGAAACAATAAGGTATTGTGTGCGTGAATGTGACAGCCTAATTTTATCCCGGTTAATAAAGCGCTAATGAATTTGTCCAGTTGATGTTTTGGTTTACGCTCCGTTTTAGAGTTGCCATGGCGCTTTGGCCCAGAACCCCACTACAACTAAAACATAACTGACAAAAGAATTATTTGTAGTTACGAAAAATAATGTCAAAGTAATATGTCATTAGAATTCTTTCAATGCGTTTCTAGATTTTGCTGAACAGTGATTAGGATTTTTCTAATTTTTAGTGATCTACGAAAAATTAGTTGAATGTAAGATTGGTTGATACGAGAAATTAAAGGTTTTGATATGATTCCAGGTGTCGGGAATCTTAAGGGGCAGTATTTATGGAGTTTAAAATTATAAAAACAAATGAAAAGATTCCTGAAATGGGTCGGAATGTCGGCTATTTAAAAATTGATAGATGGAACGACTATTCGTTTGTAACGATGTTTTACCTCTCGTTGCATGATGAAAAAGGAGAGCTTCATAAAATCGGAGATGTGAAGGTTGCTTTCAAAAAGCAAAGTGAAAGAACGTGTACTTATGACACCATCGGTGAGAGTTTTACAGAGCTAAAAGAGACGTATTTTTCTCTGGGTCAAAGAGTTAGTTATTATAAAAACCTATCTTTACTTTCTTTAGAGTTAAGAAATAGCGTGCTTTTATCATTGCGAGATATTGTTTTTAAACCTGCAATTATCGAAGAAGTCAAAGATGAAGAAGTGTTCAAAGTTTCTTTATTGCGTAATATCAGCTTATCGGAGATCAAGGGGCAGTTTTCCAGAGTGTTGGAAGGTAAGCCCCCACTTACAAACTTCGAATTTTCCTTTGAAAGGCCGAAGGAAGAGAAAATATCCGGTATAGACTTGGATTTTAGGGTAAAAGCTAGCTCCTCTCCTAGTACGAATATTCATGCCATTATTGGTAGAAATGGTGTGGGTAAGACAACTATTCTTAACGATATGATTAAAGCTGTAATGGCTCCAGGAGATACAGCAGCAAGCTTCTCCGAAGAAAAAACGCCTCGGAAAAAAAGTGCTATTAGTAAAGATTATTTTAGCAGTCTGGTGTCCGTATCTTTCAGCGCTTTTGATCCTTTTAGTCCTCCAAGAGAGCAGTCAGACCCTTCTAAAGGAACGTGTTATTTCTATATCGGTTTAAAGGATAGAGAAGATCAGGATAGGCTTAGAACTATTTCAGAACTACAGGGAGATTGTTGCCAAGCATTGACCGAATGCTTTAGATCTGAAGAAAAAAGAAAACGTTGGCACGCAGCAATTAGGAAGCTTGGTTCTGATGAAAATTTTGAGAGGATGAAACTGGAAAAGTTAGAAAACCACTACAAGAGTATTATCAACGAAATAGGTGCTGGAGTTCAGTCTGATTCAGATCAGTTTAAGATTGTCTATCTAGATAAAGTTAGGACATATTTAGATCGAATGAGTTCTGGCCATGCTGTAGTTCTTCTTACGATAACGAGATTAGTTGCTACCGTCGAAGAAAAAACGTTGGTTTTAATTGACGAGCCAGAGAGCCACTTACACCCACCTTTACTATCCGCATTTATTAGAGCACTTAGTGATTTACTACATGATAGAAACGGCGTGGCCATTATCGCCACCCACTCTCCAGTTGTACTCCAAGAAATTCCGAAATCTTGTGTATGGACAATTAATCGTGTTGGTGTTTATACCAGTCCTAAGCGACCAGATATTGAAACTTTTGGAGAGAATGTTGGAGTTCTGACTCGTGAGATTTTCGGGTTGGAGGTTGTTCGTTCAGGTTTTTATGATCTCCTTGTTCATATTGTAGAACAGGGAAAAAGCTATGAGGAAATTCTAAGAGAATTTAATTCTCAGCTCGGTTTCGAGGGGCGAGCTATTCTGAAAGCCCTTATAAGTAATAGAGAAGGAACAAATCAAAATGATGCAGATAAGTAGGCCTGAACTGAGCATCACTGATACGTTGGCCGCTTGTATCAATGGGGCCAGTCGTGATGCTTACAAGCAACGGCTAGTTATGGCAGAAAATGAGATACTGCGACAGGCGGAGTTATACTGTCGCTTGGGAGAACAAGGGACTCTGTACCAGATTACGGCTTTATTATCAGGTAGTAGTGAAGACCCCGTTGTGCTAGCAGACCTTAAAAAGAGCGAATTGATTCGATTATATGAATATTATCTAAGGAAAAAGAAAACCGGTAGGGAGCTATACGATACTTTACTAGGATCCTCTGATAAGTGTCCTTTCTGTGGAGGATTGGGGAGACCAAGAAATTTAGATCACTATTTGCCGAAAGCATTCTTTTCGCAGTTTTCAATCTTACCCTATAACCTTATACCTGCTTGCCGAGACTGTAATATGGAAGGGAAAGGCGATGCTTATGCCCAAACACAAGAAGACCAGATTTTACATCCTTTTCTGGATAGGTCTCATTTTTTTGAGCAGCAATGGATATTTGCTCGATATATTCAAGAAGATTCAGATCAGCCGGGTGTCTTTGAGTTCTATACTTCGCCCCCTAGTCAGTGGAGTGACATAGATAAGGCACGAGTTAACAAGCATTTTTGTGAATTTGATATTGGTGCCCGTTACTCGGTTAAAGCGGCGCAAGAAATATCAGATGTTTTTGCTCAAAGACGCCTTTTTTCCTGTGTTGATGAGTTCAAACGTACGAATTTAGAACCTGTTATTGCAAATGCTTCATTTGCTAATTATTGGAAAAGAGTGATGTATATTGGATTGTTGAATACTCTTTAATAGGTTACTTGCTAATGTGTGCCCCTTTCCAAAACTCCCCCCAACCATATTGGCTCACAGCCAGGAAGTTGTTAGGATGCCGGGATGAAAACGACTCTTGACCATCTCCCTCTGGATAAACAGGAACAGCTGCTTTATGCGGTTGATATTATTGTGCAGACCGTAAAACCGGAGCTGCTGATTTTGTTTGGCAGTTATGCCCGAGGGGATTGGGTGGATCATCTCGAAGATGATGGTGTCCATTACCGCTACCAAAGCGATATGGATCTGTTGGCGATTACCAAAAACAGCGTGCTGGCGAGAAGAACGGAGTCGAAGCGGTCTTTAAGCCGTCGGCTGATGCGGGAGATCAAAACGCCGGTGAGTCTGATTGCCGAAGATATCCACTTTGTGAATGCGCAGTTGAGCAAGTGTCAGTACTTCTATGCGGATATCTACCGGGAAGGGATTTTGCTGCATGATTCCGGCAAGCTGGAGTTGGTAGAGCCGAAAGAATTACCACTGGCCGCACGGAAAATAGAGGCGCAACGGCATTTTGATCATTGGCGTGATTTGATCAAAGAAAAGCTTAAAGTGTACGACCTGGTATCAAACGAAGGGCTGAACAATGAAGCTGCCTTTTCATTGCATCAGGCGACTGAGCGCCTGTACGCCATGATCCTGCTGGTGTTCACTCACTACAAACCCAAAATCCATGATCTTGAAAAGCTGCGTACCTTAACGGGCAGTATCGAACCTGAGTTTTTATCGGCGTTCCCGAAGAGCACTCCGTTTGAATGTGCCTGCTTTGAACTGTTGTGTCAGGCTTATGTGGATTCCCGTTACGATCCCGGTTATTCCATCACTGTTGAACAATTGGAGTGGCTGGCGGAGCGCATCAAACATCTGCAAACCCTGGCGGAAAAACACTGCGCCGCCAAAATCGAAAGCCTGGGCTGACGTTCTGTTCAGCCCTTTCAGTCTCCACTCATATCCTTGAATGCATTCCTGAATCTCTTCACTCCAATGGCAACACCCCGGATTTTTTCACCCGAAAGCCCAGCAGTTGTCTGAGCCATTCATGACCGCTGACCAATAAGATGCCGGCGAGCACCAGCAGGGTTCCGAACAGGAATTCCGGTTCAATGCGTTCGTTCAAAAACACCGCGCCCAGGGCCACCCCAAACAATGGCGTTAATAATGAGAGCACGCTGATGCGCGATGCCGGGTAGTGACGCAACAGCCAGAACCAGATGAGCAGAGCAAAAAAGGAGACCACCACGGTTTGAAAGGTCAGGCTGGCCAGCGCCGGCACGGTCGGCTCGAAGTGCCATTGCCCCAGCAGCCATGCGCTCGTGACCAACAACACACAACCCACCACCAGCTGATACAACAAGGTGTGTTCTGAGGGTGTGGATGCCAGGCTGGATGACCGAATGACCACGGTGGTCAGCCCCCAGGCCGCGCCGCCGCCGATGGCCAGCAGGTCGCCGAGCAGCAGGTTGGGGCTGGCTTCGGTGTTTGCGCTTTCGGGCAGCAGAAATGCCGTGGCAATGCCGGCCAGGGCGATGGCGATGCCCAGCCATTGCAACGGCGCCAGCCGTTCATCGGGCACGACAAAATGCAGAATCAACGCGGCAAACACCGGCGAGGTATAGAGGAATACCACGGTATGGGCGGCGGTGGTAAATCGGAGGGCTTCGCCGGCCAGTATGTATTCCAGAGCGAACAAAAAACCTGCGGTCAGGCCGGCGCCGAGGTGGCCTTTCAGTGTGAAGTTGAGGGTTTTGGCGGGATGCAGCCACAGATACAGGATGACCAATACCGCGGCCAGGCCGGAGCGGAGACCGATTTGCAGCACGGGGGAAATGTCATCGCCGGTGGCTTTGAGCACGACCTGTTGCAAACCCAGGCACAGACAAAAAACAAGCATTAATCCCAATGCACTGGCATCGATGGGCCGGCGGCTGTTCATGATTGACTCCAGGCTAATAAATGATCGGGCATTATCGTTTTGTCAGCTTTGATAGATATAGCTAGAATCCGCCATTTGATAGCAGCAAAACGACATCCGCTATGAATCTTCTTGCACGCGAATTTCAGCAGTCGCCCTATGCCGGTCACGAAGCACTGCCTTCGGCCATTGTGTTTTGGGCGGCGCAAACGCCGGCCGATGCGGCTTATCCGGTGCACAGTCATCCCTGGGGGGAGTTTGTGTATTCCTTCAGCGGCATGATGGAGGTGGTGGTGGCCGGGCGTCAGTATCTGGTGCCGTCTCAATACGGGTTGTGGCTGCCGCCGAATGTGGAGCATCAGGGTCTTAACCGTCACGCCACCTGTCACGGTTCATTGTATATCTCTGCACCTCACTGCACGGCTATGCCGGAGCATACCTGTGCCCTGACCATCAGCCCGTTGGTGCGTTCGATGCTGGAGCATCTGCATCAGTCGTTGCCACCGTTACCGTATCGCGCGGGCGATGAACGGTTGTTGCAGGTGCTGGTGGATCAGTTGGAGCAGGCTGAAGGCGTGGGCAGTTATCTGCCGACTTCGCAAGATCCGCAGTTGAGCCGGCTGTTGCGAATGCTCGATGCCAATCCCGGCGATGGTCGCACGGTGGCGCAACTGGCCAGTGCCGTGCATTTGACCGAGCGGACATTAGTGCGCCGCTGCCAGCGGGATCTGTCGATGTCGTTAAACGAGTGGCGTCAGCGGTTACGCATCGTCAAAGCGATGCCGCTGCTGATCGCCGGGCGAAAAGTGGAAAGCATTGCCCTGGAGCTGGGTTATGGCAGCTCCTCGGCCTTTATTGCCATGTTCCGCCGGCTCATGGGAGTCACACCAGACGAGTACCGCAAAACCACCATCGGCAAATAAGCACCCATGCGCCGGCGTGATTTATTCCGCCATCATGTGTCGCTGGCCCTGATGCAAGGCGCGATAAATCTGGTTGCGTAACAGGTTGGCTTCGGGGTTGCTGATGCTGCGCGTGGGGTGACGCATCACCAGCCGCAGCAACACATTTTTTTGTCCCGGTCGCATGCCCAAGCGTTCAACCGCGGTGTTGGGCAGGTTGAGATAGGGCGTTTCACTGACAATGATGACTTCTTCCAGCAGATCGCCCTGATCGTGTAACAGCTCCCGCACCAGATCACCCAGAATTTCAACATTGATGTCTTCGTTTACTGCCAGTGACAGATCCCGTTTGATGGTCGGCTGGAAGGAAACTTCCTGCCAGGGTTCCAGGTCTTGCATCTGTGCCTGTATTCGAGAATCCTGGTGGCGCAGCAGACGAATATCGGGGATGTTTTTACGCAGCATGAGCACCCGGTCCAGGCCGATGCCCATGGCAATACCGGTGGTTTCTTCCGGGTCCCAGCCGCAGCGTGCCAACAGCGCTGGCGAGATGCGACCGCATTCGCCGACTTCAACTATTTCGCCGGCGGGATTGCGGGCATCTATTTGCAGGCCATTTTCTGTATAGGGATGAGGGGAATCTGACAATGTGATGGCGCAGTCCGGCAGCACTCGATTGAAAATCACGTTAACCGCCGTGGCGACAATATCCTGCTGGCCGCAGGTTTCCCGGTCCAGCAGCAGCCAGACGTCGAGCTGATGAGGTTCGCCGGTATGCCAGCGGTCGATGCTGTCGCGGCGATACACCAGCCCATGGCTCAGGGCGCCAAGGCAGTCGGGATGGTTGCCATGGCTCCAACCTCGCAGCCAGGCGGGAATGGCGCTGGAGGTTTGGGTTCTTAACATCAGGTTATCGGTCAGGTAACGGCTGTAGCGGGCTTCGCGCGCGGGGCCGTCGTCGGGGTAACCCAGGTCGTCGTAGTTGGCGGTGGTTCTGACCACCGGGTTGTGATTGAGGCGTTGCAGATAACAGGGCCAGGTCTGTTCGAGTGCCTGCTGTACTTCGGTGATGAGCAGTTGCATGGCGTGTGGCCCTTGTTGTGTATCCGTCAGGTCACGAAGGGTCAGGGCATTAATCAGTTGGGTATGGGAAATGGCGACAATCGACATTTGGAAAATCCTCTAAAAAACCAGATTCAGTTGAACGTTTGATGTTGTTTTGGTTTTTGACCTCCGGGTCTGGCCCGGAGGAGAGGCTTTTCAGAATGAAAAGTTAACCCGCCGCGCCCGCTTGCTGGACCCGGAGGTGAATAAATCGATGTGAATGGAGATGAGATAAAATAGTCATGCGCCAAAGCTTAATGATCTTTTTATATTTGACAAGCTTATTTTTCTGGATGGTTCGATGTTGTGATCAGCGTTTGGGTTTACCTGGGAATCGGGTGAGTGCCGGGTCCATGTGATCCCAGTGGCTGGCCTGACTGCAAAACGCATCTGCTTTGGGATGATACTGGGAGGTGTCGTCCAGAGTGCCGGCCAGTATTGAGGTGCGGCCGGCAACGGCTTCAACTTTGCCGAGCACCAGCGACCCGCATTTGGGGCAGAAACCGCGATGGATGGTTTTGCCGCTGCCGCCGATGCTGTCATAAAACGTTAATGTGCCATGGGTTTCCATGACATCATTTTCGAAGAACATCAGTGGCGCATAAGCGCTGCCGGTTGCCTGCTGGCAGTCACGACAGTGGCAGTTAAACTGAAATACCGGGTCGGCGCTGCATTGGTAACTGAACGCGCCGCAAAAACATCTTCCTGTATAGGTCATCGTCGCTGCCCCTTATGTGATGAGGCAACACTTTAGCTCTATGACCACACCCCGGCAACCGCACTGATTCGGCAAATACAATACCTATACGGTGGGCGATGGATCCAGTCAGTTGCTGTGCTCAGTGGTTTGCCTGGGGCAGGTTGTCAGGTCTTCGGTCATGGCCGGCGCGCTGTCGGCGGTGGAGAGCCCGATCAATTGATGCAGCTGCTGCTGATCAAATCCCTGAATGTAATGGGTGTGATCGATGATCATCAGTGGGCGTTTAATCAGGATAGGGTCCTGAATCATGGCGGCTAATGCGTCTTCGTGGCTGAGGTGTTCGGGGTTGAGTTGTCCGGATTTGATGGCCGGGGCCGTCTGGTTGAAACATTCAGACAGTGGCCGCTCGTCAAAAAAGGCCATCAGGCGTTCGGCCGTCCAGGGTTGTTGCAGCAGATTTTCGGGGTGTACTTCATGGCCGGATGATTGCAGCCACTGCAATTGCCGGCGGTTGTTGATGCAGCCAGGTTTCTGAAAAAAGGTGATATGTGCCATACAGGGTTCTCTGCGTTTGCTAAGTAAATGGCACTGGTTTGTTCGGTTATGAGTCTAGTGTTGAAACCAGTACCTTAATACCTGCTATTCCAAAAAACATACCAAATATAAGGTCGAACCATCGGCTCAGTCTGAGGTAGATGGCTTGCGCCCGGCCGGTGGAAAACAGCAGGGCATAACCGATGAATACAAAACTGCTCTGCACGCCAACAGCAATGATCACTGACCATAACCCGGCAATGCTGGTGTTATGGGGAATGCCGATGGCATATAAGGCACTGAAAAACAGAATGGCTTTGGGGTTGGTCAGGTGGATGGCCAGGCCTTTGAGGTAGGTTTGGGGAATCGATACGGGCGCGTTTTCGACGATCCGGGGGCGGTTGTTGTGACGGGCGGATAACAAGGATTTGAGCGCCAGAAACAACAGGTAACCGGCACCTGCATAGCGAAGCATTTCAAACAACCATACGTTGGCGTACATCACCGCGC
Organism: Gynuella sunshinyii YC6258; assembly: GCF_000940805.1. Classification (GTDB taxonomy): domain Bacteria; phylum Pseudomonadota; class Gammaproteobacteria; order Pseudomonadales; family Natronospirillaceae; genus Gynuella; species Gynuella sunshinyii. The sequence goes on from NZ_CP007142.1 coordinate 2,877,118, forward strand.
CCAACCCGAAAGCCGCCGAGCATGACCATACCAGGGAACCGCTCAATATCCCGCTGGCAAGGGTTATGCCGCGCATGCGGCCCTGATTCATGGAGGTACCGGCAATGGCCAGAGTGGCGGGACCGGGGCTGGCGGTTGCCACCAGAGCGGCGGCCAGAATCACGGCGTAGTTAATCTCATCCATATTGTGTGTCCAATCGTGTTGGGGGTTGGCGGGTCAAGCGTCAATGGTTTTCATGACAACATGATATGTGCTGGTCAGCAAGGCTTCTTCAATGTTTCAGCTACGACAAAACCGGCTTTTGTCGGGTTTCAGACAATCGTTTTGGCGTTAATTCCCTGAAAAATCAACGGTTTTCACATGGCTTGCCGTTTGCAATCTGTCTTCAACAGCCAAACAGATACGCGGGGGAGAGTGGAAACATGGCGATGAAATCCAAACAGATTGCAGAACTGCTGGATGAGCCGGCCTGTAGTCATAACCACAAATCCAAGTCCGGATGTGCGAAACCCAAGCCGGGTGCTTCAGCCGGTGGCTGTGCGTTTGATGGCGCTCAGATCGCTTTGCTGCCCATCGCCGATGTGGCTCATATCGTTCACGGCTCCATCGCCTGCGCCGGCAGTTCGTGGGACAACCGGGGCACTCGTTCCAGTGGCCCGACCTTGTATCGAATCGGTATGACTACCGATCTGACCGAGCAGGACGTGATTATGGGACGCGGTGAAAAGCGTTTGTTCCATTCTATTAAGCAGGCGGTCACGACTTATCAGCCGCCGGCGGTCTTTGTGTATAACACCTGTATTCCAGCCTTGATCGGTGATGATGTCGATGCCGTGTGCAAGGCGGCGACTGAACAGTTTGGCATTCCGGTGGTGCCGGTGGATGCAGCCGGCTTTTACGGTACTAAAAATCTGGGTAACCGAATTGCCGGTGAATCCATGGTGAAGTATGTGGTGGGTACCCGTGAACCCGATCCGGTGCCGGCGTCGGCGGTTCGGGCGGATGTGACTGTGCATGCTGTCAATCTGATTGGCGAATACAACATTGCCGGCGAGTTCTGGCATGTGCTGCCGCTGCTGGATGAACTCGGCATCCGGGTGCTGTGTACGCTCTCTGGTGATGCCCGTTTCCGTGAGGTGCAGACCATGCACCGGGCGGAAGTCAATATGATGGTGTGCTCCAAGGCCATGCTCAACGTTGCCCGCAAACTGCAGGACAGTTATGGCACGCCATGGTTTGAAGGCAGTTTTTATGGTGTTTCGGATACCAGCGAGGCGCTGCGCAATTTTGCCCGGTTGTTGAAGGATGATGCGCTGATTGACCGCACCGAGGCACTGATCCAGCGGGAAGAGGCGCGCATACATGCCGCACTGGATGAGTGGCGACCACGGCTCAGTGGCAAGCGGGTGTTGTTGTATACCGGCGGGGTGAAGTCCTGGTCGGTCATTTCTGCTTTACAGGATCTCGGCATGGTGGTGGTGGCCACGGGCACCAAAAAATCCACCGAAGAGGATAAGGCGCGGATTCGTGAACTGATGGGGGACGATGCCATGATGATCGAGGATGGCAACCCGCGTGAGTTGCTGCGCATCGTCAGGGATTATCAGGCCGATATTCTCATTGCCGGTGGTCGCAATATGTATACCGCGCTGAAGGCGCGGGTGCCGTTTCTGGATATTAATCAGGAGCGTGAATTCGGGTATGCCGGTTATCGCGGCATGCTGGAACTGGTGCGCCAGCTGGCGCTGACCATTGAGAGCCCGGTCTGGCAGGCGGCCAGATCTGCGGCCCCATGGCAAGCCTCGCGGCATGACGAAGTATTACCACTACCCGCTGCGCTGGCAGCTAACGAGGGGTGATATGAGCGAGATTATCAAACGTAAAAAAGCCCTGGCGGTCAGTCCGCTCAAAGCCAGTCAGACCGTTGGCGCATCGCTGGCCTTTCTCGGGCTTAACCGCAGTATGCCATTGATGCATGGATCTCAGGGTTGCACGGCCTTTGCCAAGGTGTTTTTTGTGCGCCATTTTCGCGAACCCATTCCGTTGCAGACCACGGCGATGGATCAGACTTCAACAGTTATGGGCGCGGATGAAAATATTGTTCAGGCGCTGGCGACCATCTGCCAGAAAAGCGCCCCGGCGGTGATTGGTCTGGTGACCACTGGGCTGGCCGAAACCCAGGGGTGCGACATTCAGGCGGCGGTTAAAACCTTTGCCAGAGAGCATCCGGAGCTGGCAGCTGCCACGGCTGTGGTGCCGGTGAATACGCCGGATTTCAGCGGTTGTTTTGAATCGGGCTATGCCCTGGCCGTGAAAGCGATGATCCAGACGCTGGTGCCCGACACGCGTGATGATCAGCACAATCGGGTCGGCATCCGTCGCCGGCAGGTGAATGTGTTGTGTGGGGCGCATCTGACCCCTGGTGATCTGGAATATCTGACCGACAGTATTGAGCAGTTTGGGCTGCGGCCATTGTTGATACCGGATTTGTCAGGCTCTTTGGATGGACATTTGAGTGAGGATGAATTTAATCCTTTAACCACTGGTGGTACCACGGTGGAAGACCTTGCCAGCGCCGGCGAAAGTATTGCCACACTGGTGATTGGTGCCAGTCTGTTTGGCGCGGCGGAGTTGCTGGAGCAGAAAACCGCTGTGCCGGTTTATCGGTTTCAGCATTTGATGGGCATTACTGCCAATGATCGCTGGCTGGTGACGTTATCAGAACTCAGTGGCCAGCCGGTCCCCAGCCGCTATCAGCGATATCGCAGTCAGTTGCAGGATGCCATGCTCGATACGCATTTCATGATTGGTGACAAGCGGGTGGCCATTGCGGCCGATCCGGATCTGCTGATTGGCTTTGAAGATTTTCTGCGTGGCATGGGTGCGACCACGGTTGTTGCGGTTGTGCCGGCGGCCAGTCGTGAATTGACCCAGCTGCCCATGGCCGAGGTGCATGTGGGGGATCTGGAGGATCTGGAACGACTCGCCGCTGAACAGCGGGCCGAGCTGTTGCTGGGGAATTCCCACGCGGTGGATTCTGCTGCGCGCCTGGGGCTGCCGTTATTGCGTATCGGTTTTCCGCAATACGATCTGCTGGGCGGTTTTCAACGCTGCTGGTCGGGGTATCGCGGCAGCCAGCAGGTGCTGTTTGATCTGGCCAATCTGATCATGTCCAGCCATCATGATATTCGCGCTTACACCTCTATTTACCGGGATTCCGGCAATCCATACAGCAATGAACAGCATATGAGGCACTAAATGACACAGGTAACGAGGCAGTTGCAAGTGATCAAAGAAATCGATGACAGCAAAATGCTGAAAATCGCGTTCGCCACCAGCGACCGTAAAACCGTGAATCAGCATTTTGGATCGGCGCGGTCTTTTACCATTTACGGCATCACTGAGTCAGAAGCTCATCTGTTGATGGTCAGCGAGTTTGAGGATCTGAAACAGGATGGCAATGAAGACAAACTGGTGATCAAAATCGAATTGTTGAAGGACTGTGTTGCGGTGTTCTGCCGCGCCTGCGGTGCTTCTGCGGTGCGCCAGTTGATGGCCCGCAATATTCATCCGGTCAAGGTGACCGACGGACCGGACGATATCGACACCATTATCCATTCTTTGCAGCAGGAACTGAAAGACAGCCCCGCCGGCTGGCTGGGAAAAGCGGTGAAACAGATGCAGCGTGAACAGCAACCGGACCGGTTGGATTTTATGGCAGAAGAAACCTGGGACGAATAACGAGGAGAGCGAACCCATGACTGAATTTGCAGAAAAACTGGAAGTGGCGGACAACGATCCGGCCCTTAAATTGCCGTTTATCCGCGGCATCATCACTCAACTCAGAGCGATGGATACCTATGGCACTTACGATACCTGGAATGATGCCAGGGTGATTGATCCGCTGGTGCTGACCAAGGAGCGGCGGCGCGATATTCCGGTGGTGGGTGATCCCGATGAGGTGGTCATTGCGCGGATCAAGGCTTATTACAATGCCATTGCCGCCGGGATCGAAGTGGAGAGCCATCTGATGGCCATGCCGGTGATCAATCTTTCCCATGAAGGATTTGGCCGGGCATTGATCAAGGTTGGCAAGCTGGTGGTGGTGGATAAAACCCTGCGCGATGTGCATCGCTTTGGGTTTGATTCGCTGGAACAACTGGCCCGGGAAGGCTCGACATTAATTTCTGATGCGGCGGCATTGATTCAGCAGCATCGTCAGGTGGCGGAGCTATAAGATGGAAGAAGCAGAATTAAAAGCACTGGAAAAAGAAGTCAAAAAACGCAAACGCATTGCGACTGAGCTGGCTTCGGAGGTACACGATCTGGTGGAAGACACCTTGTGGACCGATTACGAACAATTGCCGGCCAAAGCCGAGCAGGTATATCAGGCCTGTCTGGCCTGGGCCGAGGCAAAATCCCGATTGCCGGCCTGATCTGTTCACCCTGGTAGCCATCCCGACGTGGCCACGGTGTGAACGGACAAACATGATTGATTGTGTGGATGACTGCGGGCGAGGCCCGCAGGCGCCAACGCTTCGTGATTTTACTGTTGAAAGAGAGAGAAGGGGGGTAGAGATGTCTGCAATCATACAAGGGCAAACCCGGGGGGGAGCGGAGTGGACGCCCCAATTCGTCACTGAACTGGACCCGACCAATTGTATTGGCTGTGGCCGCTGTTACAAAGTTTGCCCCCGTAATGTATTTGAATTGGTGGAACGAAGTGCCAGTGACGATGATGACGACTTTTACGATGACGACGACGAAATGATGGTCATGACCATTGCTGATCCAATGGACTGCATTGGCTGTATGTCCTGCTCCAAGGTTTGTCCGAAAAAATGTCATACCCATGCACCGCAAAGCCTGTGAGGTAATACCATGCCAAAACCTGTACACCATGTATTTGTCTGCATGCAGAACCGCGACCCCGGTCATCCTCGCGGCAGTTGCAGTCATGCCAGTAATGGCAATCTGATGGAGCTGTTTGGGGATGCCATTGCCAAACGCGGTCAATTTGGCCGGATTGCACTGAGCGCATCGAGTTGTATTGGCCCATGTCATATCGGCCCGAGTGTGTTGGTGTATCCTGAGGGTATTCTTTATGCCGAAGTGGGCGCTGACGATGTGGACAACATTGTTGAGCAGCACCTGATCAACGGCGAAATATTAGAACATAAGCAAGCACCGGCGGAGGTTTGGTCATGAGCAGTATTGCAGCACTTAATATTCCGGAAAGTTATTTTTCCAGAACGCTACCCGAAGAGGTGCAGACCGTTCTGGATGGTATTCGATATGCGCATCCCGAGGTGAAGGAGGCTGCCTTGATCTCTGCGCTGAAACGCTGGCCAGAAGTGTTGGATATTCATATTTCCCTGTACAAGTTTTATTTCCGCTGTGGTCGTTACGCCGAGGCGGAATGGGGAGCCTGGAAGGCGTTGTCGATGGCGGCCAGGCAAGCCGGCATCAGTCATAATTATCGTCGCCTGCATGTGCATTCCACCGACTGGAGCACCGCCAATGAACCTGCACGGCAGTTTTTATTCAGCCTGAAAGCGTTGGGGGTGATTCGTTTGCGCCGGCAAAAACTGGCCGATGCCCAACGGGTGTTGACCAAGTTGATGGAGTTGGATCCCAATGATGAAGTGGGTGGTGGCAGTTATTTCCAGATCGCTGAAAAGTTGATTGCAGTGTTATCGGAAATGGATGATTAATGGCGCCGGAATTTTCTGAGTAGCATGATATTGGCATGGCTGATGCGTTGTGACGCATACGGTGCATAGCGGCGCTAGAGATGTTGTGATGATGGTTTGGGTGTGATTCGGTTTGCGGTGAATAAAATCGTCATACCCTGCTGTTGTCTCAACGGAAGATTGCATCATCTGCTGGTTGTGGTTTGTTGAGGTGGTGCTGTTTTTTTCAGATTAAATCCCAAAAATACATACTTCTTTAGTGCTGGTATTTCCAATTAATCCTTCTAATGTAATTCATATATCCCATTGATCTATGTTAAACCGGATGTTACCGGTTGCTCGGTTTTTTACCGGTATAGCAATGAGTTTTTCATCTATATTTGTAGTGTGTTATTGGTTTTTTGGATTTGGTTATCATGCATGATAAGAACCTGTGACATTTGTCGGTAACACCTCTGTCTGTTAAAAAATCTCCGTTGTCTGTTAAGGTGTTAAAGGATACATTGATTTTTACTCAGGGAGTGCCTGAGATCTCATAAATTCGTCAGAGGTTTCTTATTAACCTGTCAATTAAACAGATCGTCCTGATCTCTTTAATTGTCGCCCCGAGAAATCTGGCGGTGTTGCGAGAAACACCGAATCGTCGGACCACTTGATTTATCGGGGCTCGCATTGGCTATGGCCAATGGTGTGGTCCGACACCTCGGTGCATCCCTGCATCACACTATTAACCCGACATTATACTTGCCGGATTAATAGATAACCGGCGATTGTTGGTATTGGTTGAGATCAGGGGGAACCTGACTATGACAAACCGTCCTGGAGTGTAGATGTGGTATCAGGGAGAAAAACAAACTCCCGGTTTTCCGCACTGAACTGTTTTATTCGCTGACACGTGATTGCCTGATGTATTGAATGTCTTCGTGTGTTGGGTGGGTGAAACGGTTTCTATTTTTCAGCGGCTCTGTGTATTGAAAATGAGCACTGTTGAACAGCCAGATCATCTTGATTAAATGACCTAAAACAAGAGTGCAATATGAGTCTAATACCTACTGAGCATATCGGATCCATTCCCCGTCCGCGTGAGTTAATCGCGGCCTATCAAAAACAACAGGCTGGTGAGATCAGTGAAGAAGAGCTGGAAGCGTTGGCCACACAGGCGAGTATTGACACAATAAAGAAAATGGAAGAAACGGGTTCTTATTGTGTGGGTGACGGTGAGCAACGAAAATTCTCCGGCTTTGCATCCTATTGTCTGCACGGTGCCCATAATTTTGCTCCCGATGGCGCGGAGATATTGTTTTCTGACGGCCACAGCCGGGTATTGCCACGATTGACCAAAGGACCATTCAAATATCAGATAACCGCTGATATGTTCCTGGAAGATGCCATGAAACATACCGGGCTTCCGGTCAAGCAAGCGGTCATTGCCCCCTCGTTGCTCAGTCTGCTATACCCTAATACCCCGATTCCCGAGTACAGCCGTAATCGATTTCTTCAGGATATTATTCGCCAGCATCATCAGGAACTGGCGCGATGTCTGGAGCTGGGGGCGCACAAGGTGCAGATTGATTTTACGGAAGGCCGGTTATCTTTAAAGCTGGATCCATCGGGCGAACTGTTGACCGGTATGATCGATTTGATCAACACCGGACTGGAAAATTTTACCGACGCGCAACGGCGAAAAATTGGTTTACATACCTGCCCCGGAGCTGACCGGGATGCCACTCACAGTGCAGATGTTGATTATAAAGATCTGTTACCGACACTGTTTCGGGCCAATGTGGGAAATTTTTATGTGGCGATGGCATCGGAAAAAGATCCCGAAAAAGTGCTGTTGCAGATTAAGTCTCTGATCAAACCTGATGTTCGGGTATTTATTGGCGTTATCGATCCCATTGATCCGGTCGTTGAAACACCGGAGCAGGTCTGTGAGAGGGTGTTGAAGGCGGCCGAATATATTCCTTTGGATAACTTGGGTACAACTGACGATTGTGGTTTTTCGCCTTTTGCCGATGACGATTCAACATCGCGCGATATTGCGTTTGCCAAGATTAAGGCCAGAGTGGAAGGTACTCGCATGGCTGAAGAAATTCTGATTGCCAGAAAGTAAATTCCGAGTGGTTTAATAAATCTGTTCAAGCGTGAACCGCCGGTTTATTTAACAAACGATAGTGATGACTTAATATGGCCAGCAGCTTTGTGAGCATTTACTGTTTAACCCGTCAGCATTTATGTCAGGTTAATAATGTGATTATGACCTGTTTTGGAGTTTCGTAAATGTCTATGCAGCAGGACGATCTGCAATCACTTCGGGACCGGATCAAAGCGCTGGAAATGCAGGTATTGACGCTGGAAAACCAGAACCGGGAACTTCGGCAAAGTGAGCTGGCTCAGCAACTCAATGATGAAAAACTAAGTGAAATTCAGCGAATCGCGTCGATTTACAGTTGGGAAGTCAATGTTGTCAGCAGGCGTTTGAAATGCAGCGATATGTTGAAAAGCATATTGCATCCACCGTTATCTGAGTATTTAACCGTTGAGGATTTGTATCAGATCATCCACCCCGATGATGTTGAACATTATCGCAAACTATACGACGACTCCGTTGATGCTGAGAAACCTTTTGAACTGGAACACCGTATTATTCTTCAAAACGGCAGCGAACGTATTGTCAGGCATTTCTGTAAGACCTTCTTTTTAAGTAATGGTATGCCCTTTAAATCGATGGGGCTGATGCAGGATGTCACCCAGCTCAAGAAAACAGAAGAACAACTCCGGCAGGCAATTATTGAAGCCGAAGCTGCCAATGAAGCCAAGTCCAGTTTTCTTGCCAATATGAGTCATGAAATCAGAACTCCGGTTAACGGTGTAATCGGTATGACACATTTGTTGTTGGATAGTGCGTTGGATCAGGTGCAGCGTGATTACGTTGAAACCATTCGTCATTCGGGTGATGCGCTGTTGGCGGTCATTAATGACGTTCTCGATTTTTCGAAAATTGAAGCAGGCAAAATGGAACTGGAGCAGTTTGATTTCGATCTCTGTTCCACCGTTGAGGATGCGTTGGAAATTCTCGCGGAAAGTGCCGCCAGAAAACATTTGGAAATTGCATACCTTGCAGAGCGGGGAGTGGAAACCTGGGTTCGGGGCGATCCTTCCCGGATACGCCAGATTCTGTTAAATCTTGTGGGCAATGCCATTAAATTTACCAATTCGGGCGAGGTTGTCGTCAAGCTGACCCGGAATGGTCAGGAGGGGGCGGAGGCTGATTTTATCCGGTTTGAAGTTATAGACTCAGGCATCGGCATTTCCGCCCGGGCTCAGACAAAGCTGTTTCAGGCGTTCAGCCAGGCAGATAGTTCCATTACCCGTAAACACGGTGGCTCGGGATTGGGTTTGGTAATCTGCGACCGACTGGTGGCCCTGATGGATGGTGAGATTGGTCTAGACAGTACTCCCGGTAAAGGCAGTACATTCTGGTTTACCGCCAGGTTGCCTGCCAGTGTCGAGCGTCAGCAAACGTTGGCAGTAGACGCCATGAAGCCTGTGAAGGTTCTGTTTGTTTCCCAAAATAAACCGTTTTTGCAGTTGAGTGTCCGACAGTTAAAGAACTGGCAGTTTCAAGTGACGGCTGTGACAGAGGGTGAACAGGCGCTCATAGCGCTTCAAAAAGTTGAGCCGTGTTTTAATCTGGTGATTGCTGATACCCAACTTGAGGATATGGCGGGGGGGATGCTGGTTGAAAAGATTCGCGCGATTCCGGAAATATCGAAGACTCATATTATTTTGTTACGCCAATTTGGCCAACGTACTCATCAACGCTATATGTCCAGTGTGGATATGTTCATGACCAAGCCGGTCCGATGGTCCAGGATGTATCGTCATATTCTTTCGGTTTTCCGTCAGGATCATGGAAATCCTGTCAGTCATCAGCAGCATTCGTTGAATAATCATGCGGTTGCCTCCTTTCAGTTTCGGGTATTGCTGGTTGATGACAATATTGTTAATCAGAAAATTGCTGAGCATATGTTGCAACGGATTCACTGTCAGGCTGACATCGCTGAAAATGGCCGGGAGGCCTTGGAGATGCTTGAGAAGCAGAGATTTGATCTGATCCTGATGGATTGTCAAATGCCGGTGATGGATGGTTTGACTGCCACAGAGGTAATTCGTGCGAATGAGCGCATGTCCGGTGAACATATCCCGATTGTCGCCATGACGGCCAATACCATGAAAGGGGATATGGAAAGATGTCTGAGTGTCGGCATGGATGACTATATCAGTAAGCCCGTCAGACTCCGGCAGTTATATGAGACTCTTTCCCGCTGGTTGCCGATCACTGATGCAGTCATGCTGGAAACCGATATCGAAGACAGCATGTGATCTGAAACAAGGGTAGCCTGTTTCAATGGTCTTGTTTGTATTTAATGATATTTTCCGTATATATGATGTCGATCAGAAGAATTATTTTTAAAATAAAAGCTTGCACTGTTGCAAAACGGACTTTTGACCGGTCATTGTTCCACAGGATTACATTTCATTGCCTGACGGCCTCAGGTGGCTGTTTTTTGACGCCTCAAATGCCTCGTTCAAACGTAAAAGCGACTTCCTGAAAACAAACCTTCACAAAGCAAAATACCGCTGAAAATCAGTGTTTTATCAGATTCTTAAGGATTTTTTGAAAGCTGACTTTTGTCGTCATAAGACGACATTCACAGTCAGTTTTCATGGTAATTATTTGGAGCCGAAACACGCCAAAAAGATGACTGTTTCACGTTTTGATTTGATTTCCATGCGAACCTGTTTGGAATGATAACGAGGTCTCATTCGCGACATGGATTGCCATCGTCGCAGCCATTAATCTTATGCACATGTTAAGGAGCGAGTGTTAACAGTTTAAATCAAGCCGTACTGAGAAACGCCCGAATAAGGTCATTCGAAAAAATTTAATTTTTTATTCGTCCAACTCAACAAAGTGCGAGCCAAATCATGAACACATTTACCAACACTGTTAAAACTTTCCTCTTCTCTTCTATCGTTATTTCTGTGGTATCGGGCTGTCAGGTGGAAATCACCACCACTGAGGTACGCTCACTGGCACTGGAGATGTCTCTTATGACCAGAATGACGGCACCGATAATGGCTCAGTTTCCAATAATGACTATGATAACGATGGTGTTCTGAATGATGTGGACGCCTTCCCGAATGACCCATCTGAGTATGTCGATACCGATAATGATGGTTTAGGCAATAACGCAGATGCCGATGATGATGGTGACGGTTTCAGCGACAGTGATGAAGCCTATGCCGGTACCGATCCGCTGGACAATGGTGATTATCCAATGATGAACACAGCCAGAAGCGTGGAAGTCAGCTGGGAAACACCCACCTCACGTGAAGATGGCAGCAGTCTGTATGCTTACGAAATTCAGGGTTACGAAGTGAAATACCGTAACGTGAACGATGGTGAATACAGCTCAGTGTTGCTGACACTGGATCCCAGCGAACTGATTACATCGACGACATTGGATCTGAATAGCGCCGGCACCTATGAATTCACGGTTGCGGTTTATGATGTGAACGGTTTGTACAGTGACTTCAGCCAACCTGTACAGGTAAGCATTCAATAGTCACACAATCCCCGTTATTGATTTATTAAGACTCCCCACAATGTGGGGAGTTTTTTTTGGCCACTTCGATTACCAGGCAAACTGTTACATCAGTTTATTTGCGCACTCTTCAAATCAACGAATGACACTTCGTTATTTCAACTGATACACGGAAAACATACCGTTCAATAAAGTGTTTATGTTAACCAGTTTCTGAAGGCCTGAGATATTTCCTGTGGTGATTCGATCGTCGACATGTGGCCACAGTTGGCCAGTGCAATCAGGTGGGAGTCGGGGAGGCAGGCTGCCATTTCCTGATGTTGTGCGACCGGGCTCCAGCGATCTGCTTCGCCGCAGATGAGTAGTGTTGGTATAGTGATTTGCGACAGTAATGGCTGGGCATCGGGACGATTCAGCAATGCGGTGATTTGCTTCTGAAAGTCTTGCACTGAATATCGGCAGACCATTTGTTTCAGGCTGGTCATCAAGGTTTCATTTTGCTGTCCGGCGGGACCCACCATCGGCGGTAGCCAGGTATCGGCAACCGCGCTCATGCCCTGTTCTGCCGCCAGTGTCAGTAATTGCTGCCGACCAGCAGTTTCCTTTTCCTTTCGGGGATGCATACCGCTATTGAGCAGGGCCATTTTGTAGATTCGTTGAGGTGCCAGTCGATAAGCTTCCAGCGCTACTCGCCCGCCCATGGAATGACCGGCAACACAAATGGTGCCTGTCGTCGTTGCCAGCAGGTGCTCTGCCATGGTGGTAATAGAGTCAAACCCCCGGAAATTCAGAATGGAGATTGTGGCAATATCATGAAGAGAATCGGCAATATCCTGCCAGACAAGTTCATCGCTCAGTAATCCACACAGCAACACAAGCGAAGGTTTGGGGGTAGGTGAGGTCGTCAAAGAGTAATCCTCCAGTTAAAAACGTGTGGTTTTGGGGAAAAACCCCTGATATTAAAGGGTTAATGCGCATGATATCAGAATAATATCAAACTACTTGACATTATGCTGCTCAAATGAAAATAATCCCCTCCAGTACATGATTCGCTCAGACGTGGTGTCTGGCGTTTTGATCAACGTTTTCAAGGCATTCCTGATAGGTGTTGGCTTATTGGGTCAGATATTTGAAAAAGGTGAGGGTATACGGTTTCTGTTTACAAAAATAATTACTAACAGAGTGTATGAATACGGTCGGTGGATATTCCTCACAGTGGTCGCCGTATCAGTTAGGTACAGCAATTTTCCGTTTTTATGGTGATCCCCCGGATGGTACGACGGCGCGGAAGGTGCGCTCCATCGGTGAACGTTTGATGCGGACAATAATGCGTCTGGTCTGGGAGCCATGTATTACCCGTTGAGTCACAATCAAGCACGGGCGATAAACCGACAAGTTTAATGATAAGTCAACCGAGGTCATGAAATGTTTATAGCACCAGCAGATTCAATTGCCCTGTTTGCAAAGGCAAAGCCTGAAAAAATTGCCGCAAGAGATCTGGTTACCGGTGAAAGCTGGAACTATGTCGAGTTCGACGATGCAATTGGTCGCCTTGCGAGTTATTTGCTGGAAGTGGGTGGACGGCCGGGAGATCGTGTGGTTGTGGCGTCCCGTAACAGTGTTCGTATGGTCATGTTGCATCTTGCCTGTTCGCGTGCCGGGCTTGTTTTTGCACCGCTGAACTGGCGTTTGTCTGTTGCTGAGATTACGGTATTGCTTGAACTTGCTGAGCCCTGGATGTTGTTGGCGGATCCGGCTTCTGAGGCGTTGTTTGCGGGTCGTGAGGATGTGCAATATTTGCATGAATTTGTGATGACCAGTGCTGACAGCAAACCGCTGCAGCAGACTGCCCGCGACATGAATCGCCCGAGTTTACTGCTATTTACTTCTGGTACTACCAGTAAGCCGAAAGGGGTGTTACTGACCGAAAAGAACCTGGTTATGACGGGTATTAATTTTGGTATGTTGACGGCTGTTGGCGATTCCAGTTGCTTTTTGTGTGAAGCACCGATGTTCCATGTCATTGGTATTGTGACCAATATCCGTTCGGTGATACAGCAGGGAGGAACCATTGTGGTTTCCGATGGTTTTAAGCCGGTGAGGACTTTGGAGTGGTTTGCCGATCCTGATCTGGGCATTACCCATTACATCGGAGTACCGCAAATGGTCGAGAGTTTTCGCCAGCAACCGGAATTTACTCCGACGGCGTTAAAATCGCTGACAGCACTGGTGACCGGTGGTGCACCTCATAAGCGTTCTGACATTCTGGCCTGGCTGGAAGATGGCATTCCGGTGGTGAGTGGATTTGGTATGAGTGAGGCCGGTACGATTTTTGGCATGCCACCGGATTTGAGTGTTATCCGCAAAAAAGCGGGTTCTATAGGTTTGACGGTGCCTTGGCTGGATGTACAGATCATGGATGGTAATGGCCAACCCTGTGCGGTTAATCAGGAGGGAGAGTTGTGGATTCGTGGCGAAAATGTCATGCCTTATTACTACAACAATCCTGAGGCTACCAGCGCCGCCATTACTGAAGATGGCTGGTTCAGAACCGGCGATATTGTACGTTGCGATGAAGACGGTTTCTTCTGGGCGATGGATCGTAAAAAGGATATGTATATCTCTGGAGGTGAGAATATTTATCCGGCTGAAATTGAGGCGGTGCTGATTGAATATCCCGATATTCGTGAGGTCGCGGTATTTGGCATACCTGACGAGAAATGGGGCGAGGTCGGTTGTGTGGTTGCGGTGCCGGTTAATCCTGATGAGTTTGATGAAAACAAGATGCTGGAGTTTCTATCCACCCGGCTGGCGCGTTACAAGATACCTAAAAAAGTGATTGTTGCTGAACAGCTTCCAAGAACATCAACCGGCAAGTTGCAAAAGGCGATATTAAAATCGGATATCGCCAGCATTGATCAGCACATGACAGGTTATTAATAAGCCGTTGAGTCAATGTGCGGCTGAGACTGTTGGCAGGGATTGTTGCTTTGTGGTTTTTAACTCTGCCTGTTGCCCCTGGTTGCGGATATGGGGCGGCTTCGGTCTCTGGAGAGTCAGGAAACCTCTTAATAATGTCAGCGACGCAGATCGTTATTCAAAGAATCCTTAAGTCCTTGTGTGTGCGAATAACTGCGTCCGCCGCGGCAGCCACCACTTTCCAGTCTCCTTCCGGGTGGGTGATATTGACGGTACGGAGATTAAAAACGTCCCCAAGGTGTTCAGGAGTGATGGCTCTATGAGTCGGCAGGTCGTAGCGAATCCTGCCATTCTTCAGCATGATGATGCGGTCACAGTATTGTGATGCCAGATTAATGTCATGAACAATCGTAATGACGGCAATATTCTGTTTTGTGAGTTTGCTTAACAGTTGAAACACGGCATGCTGATGTGCCGGATCCAGACTGGCGGTGCATTCATCCAGGAACAGATAGCGGTGTGAAGACTCGCTGCTGAGCAGTTGGTTCAACACTCTGGCCAGTTGTACGCGCTGTTTCTCACCACCTGAAAGCGTTGGAAAAGCCTGTTCTGCAAAGTTCTCGGTATCGGTCATTGCCATGCATTGCAGAGCTTGCTGGTGTTCCTGTCTGCGGGAGGCTTGAGCATAAGGTGTACGCCCCATGGCAACCACTTCCCAGGCGGAAAAAGGGAAGTTCATGGGGCTGTGTTGTGGCATCACCGCCCGAGTGCGCGCCAATTGTTTGCGACTGAAGTCATCAATATTGATGTCATGATAACAAACATGACCCCTGGTCGCGGGCTGATCACCGCATAGCACTGACAACAGCGATGTTTTACCGGCACCATTGGCGCCCATGATGGCGGTCAGTTCACCTTCATGAAGTTGAACGGATACATTTTCCAGAATTGGCTTGCCGTGAATATGCAGTGTCAGATCTCGCGCATCAATCAACTCGAAAGTCCCCCCGGTTAAATCGAATAATCAACCATAGAAAAAACGGGCCTCCCAGCAGCGATGTTACTACGCCGACCGGCAGTTCCGCCGGCGCAACCACCGTTCGCGCCAGCAGGTCGGCCAGTAGCATAAGTACTGCACCTGCCACGCCGCTGACCGGTAGCAGCCAGCGGTGATCCGGCCCGATACTCAGGCGTATCAGGTGTGGAACCACGAGGCCAAAAAAGCCGATCATGCCTGTCACAGAGACGCTCGCACCCACGCATAACGCGACCAGCAGGAAAATCAGTTTACGGATTCGTGAAATAGGAATTCCAAGATGTCCGGCTACGTTTTCTCCCATGAGCAAAACATTCAGCCAACGTCCCATTAACGGCAACAGGACAATCCCGATGATGATCCAGGGAGCGGCAATCTTAATGGTCTGCCAGTTGGTGCCACCAAAGCTGCCAAGGGTCCAGAATGTCAGTGTTCGCAGTTCCGAGTCATCTGCCGCGTAGGTCATGGCTCCGGTCGCGGCCATGCATAAAGAAGACACGGCAATACCGGCGAGTATCATGGTGGTATTGCTGTTTCCCGGACTGGCACTGGCAATCAGATAAATGAACCAGGTGACCAACAGACCTCCCAGAAACGCGGCAATCGGCAGGGCCATGGCCCCCAATGGCGCAATCAGTGGCTGGGCAATGCCGTTGCCAAGTACGATCACTGCAACGGCTGTCAGTGCTGCTCCGCTGGAGACTCCAATCAGGCCCGGATCTGCCAGAGGATTTCTGAAAACGCCTTGAATAGCTGCACCGGACATCGCCAGCGCGGCACCCACCAGTATTGCCATCAGCATACGGGTCAGGCGCACATCTCCGAACACCAGGCTGGCATATTTGGGAACGCTGTCTGTGTCCGTCAGCCATTGCAGTAACATTGGCCAGCCAAGTTTCACCGGACCCAACAGCATGGATGCCATGCAGGTTATCAATAAGATCGCCAATAACCCGGTTAGCCAGACAACCTGTTTACTCATTGACGCAGTAACCATTCCTGCAACGCGAGAATGGATTGTCCGACCGAAGAGCCAAAATTCAGCAGATTCAGATGATCCACGTTATAGATGCGGTCATGCTGTACGGCTTCGGTGTATTGAATGGCTGGATTCTGTTTGATCTTTTCCAGTGGTGTTTGACTGTGAAACACCAGTATCACGTCGGGATTGGCCATGATCGCGGCTTCGGGTGTGAGTGGTTTATAGCCTGGAATGTTATTGAAGGCATTTTGCAGTCCGGCCATTTTCAGTATGCCCTCGGCACGTGTCCCGTTGCCTGCAACCATGAATCCCCGTTCGCCGCTGTCCATAATAAATAACACGCGATAGGGTTTGGGATATTGAGCGATACGTTGTTCAATGTCGTTGAAATCGGCGGCAATGGATTTTTTAAGTGATTCACCTTTGGCCGGTAGTTGCAGTTGATCTGCAACCGCACTGACTTTGTTCAGGACCCCTGCAAGGGTGTAATCATTTTCTATGATTTCCAGATCAACTCCGGCCTGACTGACCTGTTCAAGTACGCTGAGTGGCCCGGCATCCGAGGTGACCAGGATGGTATCGGGTGTCAGTGACAGCAGTCCTTCGACCGACAGCATACGCATGTAGCCGACATCCGGCAATTCAGATACTTCCGGAATCCAGGCGCTGGTGGTATCAACGCCTACCAAACGGTCTGCTGCGCCGAGTGCTACGGCGATTTCAGTCAGTGAACCATCTACGGTAACGACCTTTTGGGCATGGGCCAGTGTGGCCGACAGTAACAGCAATGCTCCAAGGGCGGCGGAGAAGGTTTTTCTCATACCTTTGTTACCTCTTTTTGAATCGCATGTCTGGCCATGCATTCAAGCACCAGGGATTGCCAGTCATAACGTTCCGGTTGTCCTTCAGTGCGTTTGCCGAATAGTTGCAGAATGACATTGCCGTGTTGGTCCAGTGCTTCGATAGAGGACACCATACCGCTGTCTGCCGGGCGTCTGAGCGCCCAGACCTGATGAATCAGACTGGTATCCAGGTGCAACGTAAAGTTGGGGTCCATCACGTTAAACCAGGCTCCCATGCGTACCAGATTTATGTTCACATCGGTATGAATCTGTACGGCCCCGCGATTATGAACGAATTCGATCGTAGGAATATTGTCGTGGCAGGCTTCGGTGAAAACATGCTCGATGGCATTGTTTTCCAGCTGACAGGCGTATTGGTCGTCCACCCATTCAAAGGCCTGTTGACGGCTGATGCCCATGTCTTTGAGTATGCCGTGAAACTGATGAATGTCGGTCATGGCCAGCCATCTTGCGGTTAACTCTTCTGCAGTGCCATTGGAAGAGGGGATGTCCGCTGCCGGATAAGGTTGAACGGATGTTGGTGTAGTTTGATCCTCATGCTGCAATGCGCTGACCAGCGCCTCCCAGGCGGACATATCAGTGTCCTCTTGGGCGTAGAATTTAATGACCGCAGTTCCGCTTTGATCAAATACCTGAATGCTGCGACGCTGGTCCTGAGTGACTGAGTACATATGATTCCAGTATTTGAAGAACATGCGCAGATCCTGCTCTCCCAGAAACAAACCGACATCCGCATTGCCGCCGGTATATTCAGCAAAACGACCTCTGGTTTCATGCACACAGGCGTTGTTACGGACCAGGCTCATGACCCTGCCCAAACGATGCAAACTGCTCACTAGCTGTTTTGGATTTGTACTCAGACGGGTTACTTCGATGCCTGACCGGGTTTCCAGTAATTCGAGTTCCGAAACATTCAGTCGCTGCGCTGCATCACGAATTCTGAGTTTGGGTTCTGCCTGCTGCAGAGATTGCCAGCGTTGCTTGAGCATCATTTTAAATACCTCTTGGTTTTTCAAATACAAGCGTTCAGTCATTGACGTCGATCAGTAAACCGGTTTAAATGTAAATGATACTAATTATCATTTGCAATATCTTTTTATGAAACAGCCAGTTTTTGTTTTGATAGCAGGGGTCGCGTTACATATCGGTGCTGCAGAACTTGATCCTCTGGTTATAACCGGCACCAAGACTGCTAAGACGCAGGATGAAAGTCCCATTTCGACAACGGTCATTACCCGGCAGCAAATTCAACAACAACAAGCGAGCACATTGGCGGAGGTGCTACAGGCTGTACCCGGTTTGCATATTCAGGAAATTCATGGTCAGAACGGTGGCGAGCTGCTGATGCAGGGAATGACCGGGAACCATATTCTGATATTGAAAGACGGTATCCCGGTCCGTCAGTCCGGTGCTAATGGTACAAATCTGTCGAGTATCGGTCTCTCTGGTGTTTCACGTATTGAAGTGGTGCCGGGAAATGCATCCGCGCTGTATGGCAATGCTGCCATGGGAGGTGTCATTAACCTGATTACCGAAGAGCGCCGTCGTGAATGGCTTACTTTTGGTATGAATCTGCGTCAGAACGAAGTGGATTCATCTCTGCCCAGTGAGCAGATCTTTAATCTTGATCATGGTGTCACATTTGGCCAGGTTCGTCTGAGCAGTCAATGGCAATGGCACGAGCGTGCCCCTTATGATGTGAGTCCAACGGATGGTTCAGAGGAAATCTCCGGTCTGAATCAATGGAGTGGCAGGGAAACCATTGATATTCAACATGCTTCGGACTTGTCTTCGAGGCTTTGGTTAAATATCGATAACGCGGAATATAACCGTGATTATGATCATGTGCTGGCCAACCAGGCATTTCCATATCGTTACCGTAGAGAAGACTCCCGCGTGGAGTATGGTTATCGTCTGACCGGCGGACTTTGGAATATTGATGTTTCCGGTGACGACAGCTATCTGAAGACCATTGAGGACAATCTCAATACCATTGATCGGGAAGTGACCAGAACAACCAAGGCTGGCAATCAGCAACTGCTTGGACAACGGACATTTATGTTTTCCAGCCATGATGTGACCACAGGCATGACATTGAGTCGCGAGTGGATGGATCAGAAAGCGGCTGAAAATGAAGTGGATAATAAGCAAAGCGAAAGCATTGAGTGGTTTGTTCAGGACGATTGGTATTTGCCTCACCGAGTGGAGTTGATTACTGGTTTACGCAGTCAATGGAACAACGACTTTGGTTTTCAGACGGTACCCAATGTCAGTCTGCGTTGGGATATTTCAGATGAGCTGTATCTTCGTGCCGGTTCCGGTCTCGGTTACCGGGTTCCTAACCTGAAGGAGCGATATTATCGGTTCGATCACAGTATCTATGGTTATGAAGTGCTCGGTAATTCCGATCTCAAACCTGAGCTGGCCTGGTCGAGTCAGCTGGAGTTGGGTTATCGGGGTTTGAGTATGGCTGTGTTTTATAAAGACCTGACCAATCTGATTGATACCGAGCTGGATGAAACAGTTAACAATGGCATTGATACCTACCGGTACAGCAATATTGGGTCTGCCAGTATTGTGGGAGCCAATGTCTCCTTTCAAAAGGTTTTGGGCCAGTATGAATGGCAGTTTAATCATCAGTGGTTGCAGACCGAGGATAGCGATACCGGGTTGTCGCTCAATAAACGTCCTGATAACCAGACAAATCTGCAACTCAGTCGCACGATTGATCATCCCTGGTGGAAGGTTCAAAAGACTCGTTTGAGTGTCGGCGCGGATTATACCGGTGAGCAGTATTATCAGGCCGAACAATCTCTGAAATCACCCGACTATCTTTTATTTGATGCCACCATCTCGCTCACTTTTTCAAATCAGTTACAACTGTCTCTGAAAGGGTCAAACCTGTCGAATGTTCAGGCTGATTCCGATCAGGAAAATGATTTACGCCCCATTGTCGGTCGACAGTGGTCTCTTAATGTTATTTATCATGTTTACTGATACGAGGATACTGACATGAAGTTCTATCATACCTGCTTATTATCGTTATGTGTGCTTGGCCTGACAGCCTGTTCATCTGAATCTGAAGACAACGATGGTAATGCTGACAACCGTGACAGCAGTGAATTCAGTACCCTGAAAGATATTGATGCCAACAGCAGCACCCTTTGGACTTATGTCAATCTCGACAGTGCAACAACGGTGACTGAAGATGATGAATGGCAGCTCGCATTCAAACGTTATGAAGTCAGAGTCAATCCGGACCTCGTATCCCTTGCACTGGCTGCCAGTCAGGATGATTTTTACAACAGTGAAGGCAAACCGATCGCCAGTGTGTTCACCAATGCCACGGCTAATTCGGAGCTTGAACATCTGCTGGCCGAATATGATTTTGATGCGATGACTTTCAACAGCGATACCTTTAAAACCGCTATCGGCGCTGATGGTACCCAATGGTATGACTATGACCGTACAACCCATCTGCTCTCCGCCAATGATGATGCCTGGTGGATCATACGTAACAGTACTGCCACGTCTTTTGCCAAATTGAGGGTGGCGACATTAAGTGAAACGCTGGACTCCACCACATTTCAGTTTAGTGACCTGAGTATGGAGATTGAATTCTATATTCAGGGAGCAAATGATGATTCATTTGCGACAACCGCCAGCACCTGGACACTGACTGCCGCCAGCGCCGCCGTGAACCGTTGCTATGATATTGACAGCTCGGATGAAGTAGATTGCAGTAGCGATGGCTGGGACATTCAGGCGGATATAGATTTTAACAACCGGAAGTTTGATTTGATTTTAAATGGAGGAGTGAGCGGTAGTGGTTATGCGGCTGCATATGGTGCACTCAATGATACCGGGATCAGCGCTTACAGTTCCGCCAGTGCATTGAATGTTAATCAGTTTGTCAGTGACAGCTGGAGTAACGCTTTTAATGATGAAGATAACAAGTGGTGGGCATACGGTGGCGATGTGACCGGTCTGGAAAGTGATCATGCGCTTTATCCCAATTATCGGGTATATGCTTTGAGCATGAATGACTCTGACCAGATTTACCTTGTACAAGTCGTTAGTTATTACCACAGCAGCTCTGCGCAATCAGCCAATCCGTCTATTCGTTATGTGAAAACCACTGCAGAATAGCCACTCATCTATGGATGCCCTTCCAATTCGACTTGGGTTTTGGGAGGGCGTGTATTAACCGGCTTCATTACTCCGTTTTTGTTAGTTAGTGGGCATTTGATGTTCGAGGTTGCGAAAAACAGCCGCGAATACGTTGACGAGCCGGTTCTCCTCATACCAGAATAGATCCCTTTTTAATGATCGTCTGAATAAGGAGATCTCATGAGAAGAGCCCTGATAGTGGCACTTTCGACTGCGTTGATCAGTGCCTGTGCTACCAGCCCCACGGGACGTTCTCAGTTGATGTTAATTTCCCCGGAGGCTGCCATCAGCGAATCCCGACAGGCTTATGTGAGTACTGTCACTGAATTGAATCAAAGCCATAAACTGATCACAGATAAGGCCTGGGTACAGCGGATTTCCACCATCACCGGGCGGCTGGTAACCGAAGCGATTAAAACTCAGCCAGCCAGTGCGGACTGGCAGTGGAGCGTGGCGATTATTGATGATCCGGATACGCTCAATGCATGGTGTATGGCCGGTGGACGCATGGCGATATACAGCGGCATCGTGACCAAACTTCAGTTAACCGATGATGAAATCGCCCAGATCATGGGGCATGAGATTTCCCATGCGCTGGCAAATCATACCGCAGAGCAGATGTCGCGGGCGGTATTGATGAATGCCGGACTGTCGGTTGCATCTCAGGTGACCGATAACAATGGCCTGGTATTAAATGGTACCGCCATAGCCGCACAATTGGCGCTGCAGTTGCCAAACAGCCGGACCGCTGAATCCGAAGCGGATCGCATTGGTATAGAACTGGCTGCACGTGCGGGTTACAACCCAAGTGCCGCCGTTAGTTTGTGGAATAAAATGTCGGCGTCTGGCAATGGTTCTACTCCACAATTTCTCAGTACTCATCCTTCACCTGAGAATCGCTCTAAAACCCTGCAGTCATTGGGGGCTGAAATGCGGGCCCTTAACCCTGGTCTGACTAAAGCCAAAGTCTATCCGGTGAAAATCATCACTGATGTTGCCCAGTTAAAATAACATTGTGTCGGACCGAACAGGGGAAGCCCTGTTCGGTCCTGATCTTTGAGCATCGGCCCGACGACGTCGAAACCACCTGGTGTGCAGAGACTTTCCGTTCATCGAACATCCCTGATTTTATTCATCCACCTGTATTGACTGACCTGCATCAGTGGGTCGGATACTTTCCCCCCGGGGCTGCAGAAATTTATCGCCAAGGTTCACTTATGCCCTTTAAGGAGTATTATTGGCCGGTATTTTTGTGAGTGTGAGGTCAGAAAATTTATACTTTGATCGATATTTTTTATCGGGAACCGCAGTACGATTAACCTGGCAAGCATCTATGCCGGATTAGTCGTGAGATGTTTGATGTGAGAGTGCCTTGTTTCAGACCAGGCATATTCACGATCTCTTTTCCAGTACTCAGTTCTCTCCTTCGCATAAACACGGACTTAAAATTAATACAATAAAGGTCTTTAATGATGAAATCTCTGATTATTTTATGTGCACTGGCATGGGTGTCGGTTATTGCCTATGGTGATTCTCAATATCAAACACAGGCAATAGATTCCCCGGATCGAAGCTTTCCTGTGTTTTATCAGCAGCTGAAAGATAAAATGTCGTTTTCGATGGCGTGGAATGACAAGGTGAAGTCTCCCAAGCGTTGGCGAAAACAGGGGCTGGCCAAAGCCCGGGAGTTAATTTTTCCGTATGAGGACAACACTCCCTTTGACGCCGTTGTCATCGACAGCGTGGAAAGAGACGGGTACCGGGCCGAAAAAGTGGTCTTTAATATCAGCGCTGAAAGCCGTGTGCTGGCGTTGTTATTGACGCCTGACGGTGATGGACCGCATCCGGCAGCGCTGTTTTTACACGATCATGGTGCGCGGTTTGATATCGGTAAAGAGAAGTTTGTGCAAACTTGGGGAGATGATGCGCGGCTCAAGTCCTCACAACAGTGGGCCGATAAGTATTTTTCCGGGCGTTTCCCCGGAGATGAACTGGCCCGGCGTGGTTATGTGGTGTTGTCGATCGACGCGCTGGGATGGGGAGATCGCTCTGTTCCCGGATTCAAAACGGATTCTCAACAGGCGCTGGCTTCCAACTTATTTAACCTTGGTAGCTCATTTGCCGGCATTATCGCGTTAGAGGATAAACGGGCTGCTGATTTTCTGGCCAGCCTGCCGCAAGTGGACACCAAACGGGTTGCCGCAGTGGGTTTTTCCATGGGCGCTTTTCGGGCCTGGCAGGTGGCGGCTTTGTCTGACTCGATCACCGCAGGTGTTGCCGACTGCTGGATGGCGACTATGAAAGGTTTAATGGTGCCCGGTAATAATCAGCTGAAAGGGCAGTCTTCGTTCACTATGTTACACCCTTATATGGCTCGCTATCTGGATTACCCTGATATCGCTGCATTGGCGGCTCCCAAACCCTTGTTGGTGTTTGCTGGTGGTCAGGATAAGTTATTTCCGGTGGACTCCGTGCAGGAGGCTTTTTCCCGGCTACATGAGGTCTGGCGCGCCAATGGTGTGGAAGATCGCTTGTTAACCCGGATCTGGCCGGACAAAAGTCATACCTTTACCGAAGATATGCAGGATGCTGCATTTGCCTGGCTGGATCAGCAGTTCGGGATTAACAGGTAAGTTCAAAATCAGTCCAGCCGGCATCCTGACCATTGATCCGTAATGACAGGGATTGCAGCCCTTCATAATAGCGACGGGTGGTGATCGAACGAATGGCATGCCGGCGACTCAGCTCCACGGTTTTTCCGGCCGCCAAAGTGATCTGCTTCCACTTGAAGACTTTGGGCTTTTGCTGGCCATTGGCTTTGCGAAAGTGCAGCAGGTAGTCGATCATCAGAGTCTGTCCGGTGCTGGCGGTTGATCGTAGTTTGCACTGAAAATCCAGCGTTTCCCCCAGGCATATTTGCCGTTGTTTCAGTTTCAAATCGATGAGTTCAAACTCGCGGGTATTCAGGCCAAAGGCCGCCAAAGTATTCGGGTGCCCCTGTTTGATCAGGGTACGACAGGCATGGCGAATCAGTTTCTGCCGTTCGGGGGTGGCGTCCTTTAGCCAGTCATGGGCCAGATCCGCTACCAGGTCCGGATGGTCTTTGGCGATGTCGTTCAGATGATTGGCGACGGATCGACGGACATATTCCTCCGAATCGTCTCGCAGAGCAGTCAGTAACGGCAGGACCGGTGTCGGATCGGCAATCAATTGCGGAAGTTGCATGGCCCAGGGTAGTCTTGGACGCGTGCCTTCAGACACCAAGCGACGTACATGGTGATTGTTACTCTGAACCCAGGTCGACAGGATTTTCAAGGCTTTGGACTGATCTGCCAGCAGAAAATAACGGACATCAAATTCGGCCGAAAAGTGTGGTGTCAGTGCTTTCAACATCTCCATGGATTGTTTAAATGCACTTTGACCATACTGACCAACAACCGCGCAAAGTGGCAGAGTCCCCCAACCGGATAGGCCATATTCATTACTTTGCCGATCTTCGGTGACATTCGGTTGCAGTAGAGCGGTGATCAGACGGTAGCGCTGCCGGGTATCAGCAGGCAGAATCCGATGCAACTCATCGGTAATCAACTGTACCCGTTGCTTGAATTCCAGGGCCGGTAATTTGGGAATAATCAGCTGTTCAAATTCACTGCGGCGAAATGATGACAGGTGTGCCTGCAGGTGATTGGCAAGACAACGAACCAATTGTTCTGAGATGTGGTCTTTGATAGTGGCCATAGTCACTTTAATCCTGGTCAATCCGGTCTTCAGCCTGGCACAGCGATGAAATTACATAATCGGTTGCCAGGCCAGCCAGATGATATTTGTGTCTGGTTTAATTAAGGTAGGTATTCAGGGACTCGCATATTTCTATGTGGGTGTCAGAACTCATATCCATAATGGCAAAGAATGCCAGACAGACTTCTGATTGCTGCTCTTCAGCCATAACCTCTTCCAGTGATTTTCGATCTTTAAACTGAATGATATCCATAAACTGACCATTGTCTCTACGTACCAGTTCGCGGCGAATAATGCCAGGCTGGTGACGAACGAATTCAGCCTGGAAACGTTCTGATGCATTTAACAGTTC
Source organism: Gynuella sunshinyii YC6258 (assembly GCF_000940805.1). Taxonomy (GTDB): domain Bacteria; phylum Pseudomonadota; class Gammaproteobacteria; order Pseudomonadales; family Natronospirillaceae; genus Gynuella; species Gynuella sunshinyii. The sequence goes on from NZ_CP007142.1 coordinate 2,902,484, forward strand.
GGTTTCAGTATTTCCAGCTGCCAGTTTGATTGGTGCCAGTACCGTGATTGTTTGGTTCATAACAGTTAACTCTTGGTTGATTAATTAGCATGGCTAAGCTTAAATTTAAATATGACAAATAATGACGTATTTATTTATGGCCGGCTCCTCTGTTACAAATCGGTTACATAGACTTGATCAACTTAAAGCCCGGATTCAATCCGGCGAGTCTGCGACTGTTCGTCAGGTGGCAGAAGAGTTTGGTGTGAGTATGCGTACGGTCTGTCGTGATCTGGAGATATTGCGGGATCAGGGCTTGCCCGTAGAGGCAGACCGTGGGCGTGGTGGTGGTATTCGCCTGCACCGGCAATGGGGAATCGGACGGGTTAATTTCAGCTATGCTGAAGCGGTGGATTTGTTGGTCAGCCTGGCGATTGCAGAACAAATGCAGTCGCCGTTGTTTATGGCTGATATGCAGAATATTCGACGTAAACTGATAGGTTCATTCAGTGCAGAAATGAAACAAAAAGTTAACCGTTTAAAATCCAGAATCATGGTGGGTCCGACAGTGTCCAGTATGGTTTTTGCGTCTTTTTCTTCTCCAGATCCTTCGGTGGTTAAAATTCTTCATCAAACTTTTTTACTTCAGTACCGGTTAAAGATACGATACCGCAGCGAGCAGCAGGTAGTCACTGAACGTTGCATTCAGCCACATTATTTGTTGCTGTGTTATCCTATTTGGTATGTACTTGCATGGGATGAATTACGCCAGGATGTTCGGACTTTTCGTTGTGACCGGATTATGGCGGCTCATGCAGATGAAGAAGAGTTCCGGTTATTGCCGTTTAATCGGTTTAAGGGGACTCTGGAAGGTTTGGAAACATTATAATTAAGAAAGGAGATCATCCATGTCAAAAGTTGTGTTAATGGGCCATATTATTGTTCCCCGTAGCAGTCTGGAAGCTGTTATGGCTGAACTGGATAACCATATCGCACAGACTCTACAGGAGCCCGGATGTCTGGTATTTGATGTTAAACAGGACAAATATCAGTCCAATCGCTTTAACGTTTATGAAGAATTTGTTGATAATGATGCTTTTGAGGCTCATCAGATTCGAGTGCGGAAATCCCTGTGGGGTATTCTTTCCGCCAAGGCCGAGCGGCACTACCAGGTGATTCGAGAGGCTCTATGATTTAAGGTTTTGTATTGGTTCTGTTTCAAAAATAGTAACTGATCGACCAGGCCGGCGTAACTTCTAAGCGCCGGCTTTTTTGTAATGTTAACAAACGTTATTGGATTCCCAATCCTACAAAAGCGTTCAAACGATTCACTGTCTGTTACATTTGTGTTCGGATTTTTAGTAATGCGTTGAACAGCAGTTGTTTATCACCCTCACTGATATAATCCACATTTATTTGCTGACTGAATAGATCGTACTGCGATGGCTGAAATACGCCATATTGTTTTTGATATTGTGCGATCTGTTCGATGATCTGGTCTCCGAGTTTTAATAGTTCGGGTCTTACCACTGAGTTCAGGTCTCTGGCTGCATGATCAGTCGGGTGGGACAAAAACTCTGCTCGGTAGCGATATTGAATTGCCTTTGCCACGGCAATCTGAGCCTGAAAGAAAGATTCAACTGTACTCGGATCGAGTCCTTTTTGTCTGGCGGCATCTTTGGCCTGCTCGATCACCGTTGCTTCACGCCCGATGTCTTCAATGGGTAAATGATTGTCGGCTTTGTATATCGCCACGTCTTCCATATAGCTAAGGCGCTTGTTAATGGTGCTGAACAATGTTTCAGCATTGGTGTCAGCGTTGGCCTGTAGAGCCAGCAGAGTCAGCATGAGTGTCGTCAGTAGTGTTTTCATGAAGTTACCGTTTTGATGAAAAACGGCAATTTACCACTTATAAATACACGGATGCCAATATCCTGGTGGCGTATATCCAGGTATTACGAAGTCATTACTTTTGGCAATATTGGAAGTGTCAGGGATGCACGGCGGCGGATACGTTTGGGGTTCTGACAGATGGTTTCAATTGTGTCCCAGCGGGATAACCAGTGGTGTGTGTGATACCGGGTCGTCAATGATGGTACACGGCAGTCCAAATACTTCATGGATCAGCTCGGCAGTCACAATCTCACGTGGGTTACCCGTTGCGATTATGTTGCCGTCCCGCATGGCAATGATGTGATCGGCATAGCGACAGGCATGGTTAAGGTCGTGCAATACTGCAACCAATGTTTGACCGACTTTCTGATTTAGTGTACGGAACAATTCCAGCAATTCGATCTGATGGGCGATGTCGAGATAGGTGGTTGGTTCGTCCAGTAACAGCAATGAGGTTTGTTGGGCCAGTACCATGGCGATCCATACTCTTTGACGCTGACCACCGGACAGTTGATCGACGGGTACGGTTGCCAGACGGTCTACTCCTGTAGCGTGCATGGCATTTTGAATCGCTTCTTCATCTTCCGGACGCCATTGCTGGAACCAGGTCTGATGTGGGTAGCGTCCTCTGGAGACCAGCTCGGCGACGCTGATGCCATCTGGAGCGGTAGAGCTTTGTGGTAACAACCCAAGTCTTCGGGCGACTTCTTTGGTGGGATAGCTGTGGATATCCCGTCCGTCCAGTGCGACAGTGCCAGCCAGTGGTTTAAGCAACCGACTCAAAGCTCTTAATAGCGTGGATTTGCCACAGGCGTTTGGTCCTACGATTACCGTAAATGAGCCTTCTGGAATGGTAACGGTCAGCTGTTCCGAAATGACCTTTTGAGGATAACCTATCGTCAGGTTTTCGGCTTTCAGGGGCGCGATTTTGTCAGAGAAGGGTGGAACGGTGCAGGCGGTCATAATGATTTTGATTCCCTTAGCAATAGCCAGACTAAATAGATTCCCCCAATACTCACGGTGACGACTCCAACGGGCAGTTGGTTGGGGGCAAACAAGGTCTGGGATAAAAAATCAGCGGTTAACAGTAGTGTCGCCCCCATCAACCCGGCTGCTGGAAATGTCACACTGTGACTGCCGGTGAGGCGTTTGGCCAGTTGGGGAGCTGCCAGTGCAATAAATGAGACAGGACCCGCCGCCGCGGTGACTGCAGCGGTCAAGGCGACGCCTGCCAGCATCAACCAGAGCCGGGTTCGTTCCGCTGCCACTCCAAGGGCGTTGGCAGCATCGTCGCCCATTTCCAGCAGACGCATCCGGGTGGTCAGGGTGGTGGCGAAAAATATCGTGATAAAAATAACCATTGCCGCCGGAATGCCTTTATTCCAGGTGATGCCATTCAACGTACCAGCTCCCCAGAGAGCTGCAGACATGGCTGATTCCAGACTGGCGGAAATCAGCATCCAGGTATTCAGTGCCGTTAGCATGGCACTGATGGCAATGCCGACAATGATCAACCGAAATCCTTGTACTCCCTGGCGATAGGCCAGCAGATAAACCAGTGCGGCGGAACCGATACCGCCAATCAAGGCGCCGGCGGCAAGATGAAAATAATGCCCGCCAAATAAAATAATAGTAACGATCACTCCAGTATAAGAGCCGGTATTAAAGCCAATTACATCGGGGCTGCCTAAAGGGTTGCGAATCAATGATTGAAAAATAGTACCGCTGATACCGAGTGCTGCTCCCAGGGTCATCGCCATAAATATTCTTGGCAAACGCCATTGTGTTACCACAGTCACCAGATATTCCGGCCCACTGCCCATGAGTGCCTGTAGGAGTTGTGAAGCAGACAGAGTGAGCTGCCCGCTGGACAGCGCAATAATGGAAATCGTACTGCAAACCAAGATCAATCCGATCAGACCAAGGCGATATTGATTAGGCTTGTGATACATGGTCTTGGCTGGGTTCATAACATGCTCAGGGACTTTTTGGATCGTACCAGCATGATCAGTACGGGAGCGCCGATAAAGGCTGTTACGATGGAAACACGCAATTCCCCGGTCACTATGATTCGGCCGAGAATATCTGATGACAGTAATAGTGTCGGCGCCATCACCATGGTCAGTGGAATGATCCAGCGCTGATCGGGGCCGATGATCCAGCGGGCGATATGTGGAACCATCAGTCCGATAAACGCAATGGGGCCGGCAGCGGCAGTGGCACCTCCGCAAAGCAGGGTAATGCTGACCAGTCCCCAGAATTGAATGCCGACGATCCGAGAGCCCAGAGAGGCGGCCAGATCCTCACCCATGCTCAATGCATTGAGTGAGCGTGATAACCATAGGGCGATAACGCAGCCAATGATAATAAACGGTGCACAGGTTGCAGGAATATTGATGTTCCTGACGTCCAAAGTACCGGCTTCCCAAAAACGGGTGCGGTCAAATACCTCGGGACTGAGCAGTGTAATACCTGATGCGATACCGCTGAGTACTGCACCAATGGCAATGCCTGCCAGGGTTAATTTGAGTGGGTTGGTTTTACCTGCGGCAAGGGTGCCGATCAGAAACACTATGACGGTGGTGATGCATGCTCCCAGAAAGGCAAACCAGATGTAGTCTTCAATGCTGACCGCACTAAAGAATGCGATGCCGATGACCACCGCAAAACCGGCTCCCGCATTGACACCGAAAATCCCCGGATCCGCCAGAGGATTACGGGTAATGGCCTGTATGATTGCCCCAGCGGTTCCCAGCCCTGCGCCAGCCAGCAAACCCAGTAAGGTTCTGGGGACTCTACCTTGGAGAATAATAATGCTGTCAGTGTGAATGTTTCCGTTCAGCAGGCTATCCACAACGACTTTGAAAGGAATCGCTTTTGACCCGATCAACAGGCTCAATACAGAGACCAGTAGCAATAGCATTGAACTGAGCCCCAACCAACGCAAACAATATTTTTGCCTGGCTTTGAGGGTCAATGAATGGCTGGAACCGGGTGAAGGTATGAACAACAACGACATAGTTGACTCTAAATAATAATAATATTGATTATCATTTGTGTTTGTGGATGGTAGCATGCCAGCCCGGCTCATGCATCAATAAAAGTTGACCACTTTGTCGAAAGGTTGATATCGGTTGGAGTTTATTTGGCTTCGGGCAGTTAATCCTAGGCGTGTCAGTCCGGCAAATACGTTACCTGAAATCGTGCATGATCCGTTTCTAATGTTTAATTGCATGCGGATTACTATGGCTAAATCAATTTTTCTTGACTTCAGTTTACTGAAAACCAACCCGGAATTTCGCGCCATCTTTATCGCCCGTTTGATGTCCGTTCTCGGCATCGGTATGTTGAATGTTGCGGTACCTGTGCAGATTCATGCATTGACCGGATCGACACTACAGGTAGGTCTGGCTGTGGCGCTTGATGGTATTGGTATGTTTTTGGGGCTGATGCTGGGTGGGGTGCTGGCGGATCGCTGGGATCGCCGCAAGCTGATTTTGTTTTCTCGTTTTACCTGTGGTATCGGGTTTGTTGGGTTGGCCGTCAATAGTTTTTATAGTGAGCCATCGGTGTTGGCAGTCTATATCGTTGCCTTGTGGGATGGTTTTTTCAGTGCTATTGGCATGACAGCGTTGCTGGCTTCGTTGCCCCATCTGGTTGGGCGCGAAAATATTCCTGCCGCAGGGGCGCTGAGCATGCTGATTGTTCGGGTCGGCTCGGTTGTATCACCCGCTATTGCCGGGGTGGTGATCGTCGCAGCAGGCGTCAGTTGGAATTATACCCTTGCCGCCATAGGGACGCTGGCCACGCTATTGTCTCTGGTGCGTTTGCCACCGATGAAACCTGATATTCCTGAGCAGCCGGAACATCCGATACGTTCTTTGATCGGAGGGTTTCAGTTCGTTCTGACTCATCGCATTGTTGGTTCGGTTGTAGCGCTGGGGACTGTGGAAGCGTTGGTCAGTTCTATCCGCGTGCTGTTTCCGGCGTTGGCGATGGCGGCATTTGGGGGAGGCCCGTTTGAAGTGGGGCTGATGTATTCTGCAGTACCGCTGGGGGCTACCATTGGTGCGTTGACCAGCGGTTGGGTGCGAGATGCCTCCCGTCCTGGCGTGATCATGCTAACCACTGCATTGCTGATGTTCCTGACGGTCATGTTGATGAGCACGATCAGCTACTTACTATTGATGCTGATGGCCCTGGCGCTGTTAGGTTATCTTGGTTCGATAGGTTCGTTGCTGCAGTATTCCATTGTTCAAGGGCACACACCTGATCATATGCTGGGACGTATTAATAGTTTCTGGACTGCTCAGGATGTGGTTGGTGATTCTGCTGGAGCTTTGGGGATTGGTATTTTAGGACGGATACTGGCACCGCTAATGACGTTGATGACCTTTGGTCTGACGACTTTCTCGCTTGGCATGCTGATGGCCGTCAGCTTTAGATCCCTGCGTCGGGCCAGTCTGAATGATCCTGCGATGCAGGAAGTTGCCATGGTTTCCGAAGAGGTACCGGCAAACGGTTAGTCTTCCTGTTCGTTGCTCTGATCAGAATGGCGGGTATCGTGGTGAGACTGCTCAATGATCAGGGCTTCCAGCTTCAACATGACTTCCATTTCGATTTTCTGCACAAAGGATGGCAATACCTTGTCGATGGCTTCCTGGATAATACCGCCTAATTCCTGATGCAGCTGATCCAACAGGTCTTCAGCGGTCAATTGATGCTGCTCAGGCGTGGTATTCTGGGCGTCTTCCCTGATCACTTCCTCTTTGGGAAAAATGAACTCTTCCTCTTCCGGCAACTCTATGGGAGTTTCAAACCGGCTTTCCGGCTTTGTCAGAGGGTCTGGCAGATCGAACAGAGAATGTGTTGCTGATAGATCTGAATCGGGCACTGGGGTTATCCGGTTTTGGCGAATAATTCTGGCCAGTTCCTCGGCGGCTTTGGCTTCAGCGTCGTTACGTTTGCTGATTAACTGAGCCAGGGTTTCACTGGAAAGAAAAGGGTTTTCTTTGCGTTGTTGAATGGTTTTTTCATGCCCGACAACTTCTTCCAGTGTAGGAATAAAGTTATCTTTGTCCGCATGTTGTTCTTCACTCAACGTATCTTTCAGGTTCTCCAGTTCCTGAAGCAGCTTATCTGTTCCAGTATCCTTATCATTTGACATCGTTGCTCCGCCAGCCTCCAGGGCATTATTTTCTCAGGTCATGACGGTGTAAAGGATACCCTCTTTGTTGGAAAAAACGATAGTGCTTCCTGCTGTTAGTCAGAATTTCCGGTTGCTGGCATACCACCTCAATATAGCGCTCAAAGCGACTGAAGAATTCCGGAATGTTTTGCCCCATGTTAACAATCACATTGTTATGGTGATGCGGATTATCCTGCCAGGTGATTTCAATCGGGTGTCCTGAATCCGGCTCAATAATTCCATGGGGGATAAATGATTCTGGTTTAAAATCCCACAGGCGGGTATCCAGTATGCCTGCTTCATGAGCATCGTCGACACAGATCAGTATCCGGTGTCCGAGGCCGTGGATTTTATCCACCAGACGACAACAGTAGTTGACCCTGTCATCGATGCTGGAGCTGGCGAGTATATGAAAATCCACTCTGGTCATAGGTTTCTTGATGATTGTAGAGAAAAACAGAATTTGAGCCCCCGTGATAAACGAGCAATCATAGAGGCACCGTCATTTTATACTTGGCGTGTCGTGTACCCTGAAAAATCCGGTCTGGGTTTGTCATAGAGTTCGGAAATCAGAGGGGAACGGATTATATAGTCAGCAGATGCCTGATTACATGCTACCGGTATATTCCATAATGCCGCTATGCGTAGCAATGCTTTGATATCCGGATCGTGAGGCATGGGTTCCAGGGGGTCCCAGAAAAAGATCAGCATGTCGATTTTCCCTTCGGCAATCTTGGCGCCAATCTGCTGATCCCCGCCCAAAGGACCGCTGAGCAGCCGGTTGATTTTCTTGCCCAGAGCCTCTTCCATTAACCGTCCGGTAGTTCCGGTGGCATAGATGTTCATATTTTCGAAATACCGGATATTTATTTTGGCCCAGTCAGTCAGTTCCTGTTTTTTGTGGTCATGGGCAACCAATGCGACGTTTTTTACAGCCATAGTCGTAATCCTTCGGTCAGTTGTTGGTCAGGGTCCAGCGTGCCTTGAGCACGAAGGTCTTTTTCAGTAACGGAGTACACCCATAGTAAAGCAGTAACCCGATCAGATCGGCACCCCAGTCAGCCAGAGAAAAGGTTCGATAGGGGAAAAAACTCTGTGCCGCTTCAATAAAAATGCCGAAAACCGCCAGGCTTAATACCTTAGTCCCCCAGAAAGAGCGTTTTGGGAATGCCGCATCTATTAATAGCGCTAATCCAAAGTAAGCAATGAGATGGTTGATTTTGTCGTTACTGCCGGCCGGTTGAGCGATGGGGGCCAGAGACAAATAAGTCACGACGAGTATTGCCGCAGCAAACAGCCATCTGGCTGAAGCAAGCCAAAGTCTTTCCAGATTGAGATTAAACGAGTGCAGAGACATGACAAACCTTAAATTGTATAGGAGGTATTGTGCCTGATTATCCACATATGCTCATTAAAAAATGAATTTTGAAGAAAAACTCAGATTTTTTATGAGGCTAATAACATGAAACATACACTGGTTCAGCACAATGCCGTGTTTTTGTCCTTTTTAAGTAAAGGTGGCGAGTTATGGAAATATGTTTACTAGTGAGCTCTGATGCTTATGCACAATCCTTGAGCGTCAATTGTCAAGAGGTGGTTTTTTCTCTCAAAAAAAACCTTTTTAACCTGTTGACATTTATAAGTTATTGAAAAATAAAAGAATTTTCATGTTGATCAAAAAATGATCAATTTAACGAATACCCTCAAAAATCGGGTAATTTGATGGTTACCGCAATGCTTATCAACAGTTTTATCCACAGAATTCGTGGATAAAGTGCTACAAGCTAGATATGACGCGGGGTTTACAAAAACACTCTGATTTTAAGTCGTTTGTGGATAAAAATTTAGAGTGTTTTTTCCAGAAGCGACAGTATTGAGAAAAGTTATCCTCAATTATGACAAGCTGTATTAATTGATTTTTTCTTGACTTTCTTTCGATGTGATGATTGACATAAGCAGTTGAAAAATAAAGAAAATTTGAACTGGTTCTATTTTGCGCAAATTGGTGAAACTCCCGTGAACTCTGTCTTGCAGGAACTTTTCCAATTTTATTTAACAAAGTTATCCACAGTTTTTGTGCATAACTTGAGATGTAGCCAATCTATTATCAATGTCGTGAGTAGCTTTGCCGCTGATTTATGGCAGGCTGGCAGTGAGTGTGTGTCTTTGGTTTTGACGGAAATCGGGTCCACCAGTCACAAACTTCAGAACTGAGACGGATTTCCTGTTGCACCCATGTATTCTGTTGTCAAAATCACACATAATGTCGCGCGTTTGTTTTTATGCTCTTATTTGCGATTTGTCCGTTGACCGACATACAGCACGTGTGCAACATGCTGGCACCGGTTCAGGTTGTTCAGAGTTACCACGCCGATATTGGTCACTTCTTCATCGTTTTACTCTTTTTGCAATCGTGGTAATAGCTTTTAATCGCTTCATGGATAAATACACATTGGGTGTTGGTCGCTCAAACCAGACGGGTGATGTGTCCAGCTTGGAAAATAAAAGCGTAAACGGGTATTTGAAGAGGACGGGATTGTGTCGACAAGTGTGATTGTGGAGTGGGCGGTAGCGAATCCGGGACAGGCGGTTCTGGTGTTTTGCTGCTGCTGGGTGCTGCTGTTTTTTGCCAGGTCGATGGTGCATCAGTTGTTGCTCGCGCTGGCCGGTTGGGTTTCAAGGTTGTTGCGGCATATGGTGAAGCTGCTTTTGATATGGTTGGACAAAATCAATGTTCGTAACCGTGAAGTGCTGCTCAATCAGGCGTTGCAGTTGCAGGAGCAGCTGATTGAGCGTGAATTTCAGCGAATTGCCGGTATCGTGAACAACGATCTTTCTGGCTATCCGTTACTGCAGAAGGCGATTGCCAGTCAAATTTCTCTGATAGAAGAAGATTATCGGAAATGTGGGCTGGAGCCGGAACCGTCACCAGAGTGGGTTGAGGCGCTGGCTGTTATTGTTGAGCTGAAGAAGACCCAGGAAGGGCATCCTGCGTTACTGAAAATATTAACGGATATTCACGAGTCAGCCGTTAGCCTGCAAAAGAAGTCTCTGGGTGATTATCGTGACGCAATTGCCCGAAAGCATCAACTGTTGCACGCTATGATGCCGCATTGGCGACGGCTTCATAATTCGGTATCCGGTATTGGCGGTAAAATCAGAGGGCTTGTTGAGCATGCTGTTGTCATTGACCGTTATATGCAGAGTTATGAGGAAATACGCAGTCAGACCGATCAGATTCACAGACAATTGCTGTCTTCGGTAACCTCCAGGTTTATTCGGGATTGTCTGTTTATGGTTGCGGGCTTGGCCGGTATAGGATTGAATCTGGTGTTGATTTCGGCGCATCTGGGAGGTGTTGTAAAGGTTGCTGAGTCAACATCTTTTATATATACCCCTCAGTTTTCGGCAATAACGCTTGTTCTCATGCAGTTGTCGGTAAGTCTGGTGTTGTTGGAGTTGTTGCGGGTAACCAATATGTTTGCCGGCTTTGGGCGATTGTCCGAAACGCTGAGGCGGCGGTTGACATGGGTGTTTATTTCTTTGTTGCTGGGGTTTGCTGCGGTTGAATCCGGTTCCATGTTGATTGAGCCAAGTAATGGCGAAGCTGCTGTTGAGGATATATTGGGTATTGTCGGCGAGTCTTTGCCGGTGGATGATGCGTTGTTGCCGGTGGTTCCCCAGATGCTGCTGGGATTTGTTCTGCCACTGGCACTGACCGTTGTGTTGATTCCATTTGAGGGAATTATCCGTGATTCCAGAGTGATTGCTGGACGCTTGGTAGAATACTTTTTTGTTGTAATGATTACAGTATTGAGATTAATGGCGCGGCATGTTTCGGCATTGCTACGTCTTGGAATTCCTTTGTTTGATCTATTGATTTTTCTTCCTTTATGGGTGGATGGATTTGTCCGGGAGAAAGCTCATGAGATTAAGCAGAAAGGTGCCGGGAAGAAAGAAGAATTACCCGTGGCAGGCGGTGCATTTTTAAGAAAAGACTGAATAGGTGTTGACGTATCTGTTGTGCTTATAAATGTCTGGCTAAAAAACCGTCTTTTTTAATAACAAATGAAAACGAAGGATAATTAATGATTAAACGAATCGCCACCTTGAGTGCAGCCACGCTGCTTTTGGTTGCTTGTAATCAGGACAAGGTAGAAGCATCTACCGAGTCACCACAAGTGGCAGCAGCAGAGCAGACTGCAGTAGAATATACTTCTAATCCTCAGATCATCAGCTATGGCGTGGGTTACAATATTGGTACTCAGGTTTCCAGTGACCCTAATTTTCCGGCAGATATAGATGCTATTGTTGCAGGTTTAAGGGATGCTATTGCCGGTACTGATCCAAAAGTAAGCCCAGACAAAGTGTCTGCTGCGGTACAGGCTTTCCAGGAAGAGTTGGCAGCTGAGCAGGCGAAAGTAGCTGAAGCCGCTAAAGCAGAGGCTGATAAATTTTTAGCAGATACGGCTGCAAAAGAAGGTTACCATAAAACTGAATCTGGTCTGTTATATCGCGTTATCAATTCTGGTGCTGAAGGTAAAAAACCAGGCCCCAATGATACTGTTAAAACTCATTACCATGGAACTCTGGTTGACGGTACTGTATTTGACAGTTCTGTTGAGCGTGGTGAGCCGGTTGAGTTTCCAGTCTCAGGTGTTATTCCTGGTTGGACTGAAGCATTACAAATGATGAATGTTGGAGACAAGTGGGAGTTGGTTATACCACCCGAGCTGGCGTATGGTGCCAATCCTCCACCAAGTATTCCAGCTAATGCTGTGTTGATATTTGAAGTTGAGCTGCTGGATATTAAAGAACCCAAAAGCTGATCAGGCAGCACCTGTTTAGTGTGTATTTAATCGTTGTTGTCTTAACAGCGTATTAAATGGTGTTGAGCAGGTTGCTTTCTAAATTGACATTGATGTGCAGGTGAGTTCGAAAAGTACGGTTGTTGTTATAGTCTTCACTTGTGTTGTCTTGAAAAAGCAGATCCTGGGATCTGCTTTTTTTATGCTTAAGTTTTCCCCGCAGTAATACTCTATCTTGTCTTTGTCTTTGTCTTTGTCTTTGTCTTTGTCTTTGTCTTTGTCTTTGTTCCTTATTTTTATATTTATCGCGACAACTTTTTCTTAACTTGAACTACACGTACATTCAACTACTCTGGTTTTATAGTGAAAATCTAATGTTCAGGGGGGTTTTATGTGTAATGAAAAGTTAATTGATGTTTTTCATCGAGTCGTAATGATCGTGATAAGTATTTTGTTTTTTGGATTGAGTTTTCCAGCATGGGCAGAAGAGCCTCCTCAGGAATTGTTTGAATATATCCCAGAGCTGACGAAGTGGGGTATGGATCCTGTATTGGTTGCGGCTGTTAAGGAACAAAATGCAAAAAAAATGACACTCGCTTCTATTAAAAAACGTGATGAAGAATGGCGTGCCACATCGGGTGTTGATGACGATATGCGTATGCTCATGAATAATGATGCAGCCAAGCGTTTGTTGGAGTTGGAGCAACGGGAGCCTTTTTTTATTGAGTTGTTTTTGATGGATAATCAAGGTGCAAATGTGGCAATGACGAATAAGACTTCTGACTATTGGCAGGGTGATGAAGCAAAGTTTATTCAGTCATACACGGGAGGTGATGGCAGTGTGCATGTTGGAGATGTTGAGTATGACGACAGTGTGCAGGCGTATCTCGTGCAGGTTTCTGTGCCAGTGATGGAGTCGGGTGGTGCGATTGGTGCTTTAACGATTGGTATTAATCTGGACGAATTTCTGCAATGAGAGTGTGTGTATGAAATGGTTTGGGAATCTGAGTTTTCAGCTAAAAATAACAGTGCCTTTGGTTATTTTAAGTCTGCTTATCGTCGCGATATCAGCAATAACACTGCTGTCGCGTAGAGAGGTAACGGCCGCGGTTGACCAGGTTATCCATCAGTATATGCCTGCGCTTGATCATATGCTGCAGGCCGAAAGTGCTTTTTATAAGGTGCTGGTAGCTGAAAGAAGTTTTTTGAGTCTGCGTGTCGGTAGTGACCAGTATATTGAAAGGCGGCGTGAACATCAGGAAAGTCTCGCCGGCATAAAAGCCAGTATGGAGCAGATTGAGGCTTCTTCGTTGCCAGAGAACATGAGAGTGCTATTAGCGCAATTTTGGGACAGCTATGGTCGGTGGAAAGACCTTGCTTTGAAGATTCAACAGGAGCGAGATACGGATACCCGGATAGGTAGATCTACCGCTATGGGGTTGTCTTATGCTGAAGGGCAGCAGTTATTTAATGAGTCTACGGCAATTTTGAATCAATTGCGTCAAGCGGTTGAAATCTTGTCTCGACAGCAGTCGCAGTTGGCTGATGTTGTTCAGCAGCGGGCTGTTCGGACGCAGGCGATACTAATGCTGATAGCGTTGACTGTTTGTGTTCTGACAGGGCTGTTTTTCCCCGGATTGATCACTCGGGATCTGCATAAAATTAATACCCAGCTCACTGACCTGTCTGCAGGGCAGGGGGATTTGACCGTTCGCTTGAATATTCGAAAGCAGGATGAGTTGGGTTGCTTGAGTCAGGCTTTTGATAAGTTTATTGATCAGTTGCACGGTTTGATCAGTCAGGTGGTTTCCAGTTCCAAAAGTATTGGGGGGAATGTGGGTGAGTTGACGACCATGTCTCAGCAGTCGAGATCTTCGATTAACCAGCAGGAGCAGTCTCTTGAGGTGGTTAATGGTGCCATTATAGAGATGAGAAAATCACTGCAGAACGTGCTTGACAGCAGTCGTCAGGCTGAGCAGGAAACTGAGCATTCACGGCTGCAGGCTGAGCATGGTAATGAATTAATGAGCAGGACTCAGAAAGATATTCAGAGTTTAACTGCCAGTGTTCAGAAGGTTGTGGCATCTATTTCAAATATTCAAAGTGTGACCGAGCGTATTTCGACCGTTTTAGGCGTGATTAGTGGAATAGCAGAGCAGACCAATTTGTTGGCTTTAAATGCTGCAATTGAAGCTGCCAGGGCGGGTGAGCAGGGAAGAGGGTTTGCTGTTGTGGCTGACGAAGTTCGATCCCTGGCGGGAAAGACTCAACAGTCTACGCGTGATATTGGTCGCATGATTGAAGATCTCCAGCAGGGTGTCGCAGCAGCGGTCAGTGTTATGCAGATGGCGACTGATAGCGTGACCAGCACGCTGGAGTCCAGTAATCAGACCAGCGAGGTCATTAGTGATGTTTTGCGTTCCGTTCAAACGGTCAAGGAGTTTGTGGATGTCACTGCCCAATCAACTGAACAGCAAAACCTTGTAATTCAAGAAGTGACAGAAAGGCTTGATGAAATGTGTCAATTATCGGTGGTTAGTGCACGCAGGGCTAATCAGCTTGATGCTTCCAGTCAAAACATCAGTCGTCAATATCAAGAGCTAATAGGCATTACATCGAAATTTAAAGTGTGAAGTGATCTGATATAAACAAAAGCGGGAAAGAAGAAATTGGCTCCCCGAACTGGACTCGAACCAGTGACCAATAGATTAACAGTCTACTGCTCTACCAACTGAGCTATCGGGGAGCATCCAAGGCAAAGCCTTAGAAAGTTGGCTCCCCGAACTGGACTCGAACCAGTGACCAATAGATTAACAGTCTACTGCTCTACCAACTGAGCTATCGGGGAACAACGGAGGCGAATTCTACCTGTGATTGATTTGCTGTCAACACCTAATTCTTTGTTTTTCTTTGTTTTTTTTGATTTTGATAGAATTTTGACTGGTAGAGCAGGCGAGCATGTTGATCAGGCACGCTATTTGAATTGATCTGTCAGTATGAGGAAGTCGACAAATATTTGGCAGAGGGTGCTATGGTTACGATCGAAATGCTCGATACCGCAATTAAAGTTGCAACAGGATTCCTGTTGGGCAGTGTGCTGTTGTATTTGTATCTCAGACGTTCTGGGGCGGTAGCCCAGCGCAATCGCGATGATCTGGATCGCAGGAGGCTGTTATTACAACAGGTGTCAGATCAGGTGGGAAAGGTTCATCATGTTTATCAGCAATATCTGTCTTTGGTGGTGGAATATTCGCGCATGGGCGTGAACTGGCCCGAATATCGCCGCAAGGAGCTGAGAAAGAAAACAGAAGAGCTGGTTGCCGTATTTCAAGAGCTTAATGCTGCGCAGGCAACTTTGTTGTTACTCGGAGAGAAAAAGCTTGAACGGGCCTTGAGGGTTTATGGTGCCAGGATTGTTGCCATGCGCCGGCTGGTATCGGCCGAAAAGCTGGAGTTCAGTGGCGATGAGCTGAACGAGCTGGATGACAATAAGAAGGAGATACAGGGATTGAGAGAAGCTTTTTATGATTCTCTGAGTGATCGTTTTATGACTTCCCGGCAGGCTGCATAATCATGGCCAAGGAACCATGCCGGTTCTGTCGCATGCTGCGTTTGCAGTTGGCTTTTGTGGTTATTGTCATGATTGTTCTTATGCTGATGTTACATCGCTCCGGTGGGTGGGTGTCGTAAAAAAATTGACAGCATTGACGGTTTTTTGTCGGATTTCTGTTCTTTGTCCGACAATTTCCGGATGAGTATTACCCCTTTTCCTTAACTGGCAAGAAGTTGCCGGCCAAGTTTGATCCAGTCTTCCATTGTTTGTGTCAGGCAGATTTGTTCGCCATGTACCTTCGGTGCCTCTGCCAGCGTTAGCAAATGAATGATTTCCGCCACTTTATCCAGGTCCCAGTCAACATGACAATGGCTGGTTTGTCCTTTGGCGATGCGTAGCCCTTTTTGACGTAGGTTTTGAATTTCCAGGGCTGCTCTGGCATTGATGGGACGAAGTGTCTTGAAGGTGAAGTCCAGGGTATCCAGGCTCAGTAGGCTGGATTCATGGATTTCCTGATATGAAATATTCTGGGCACTGCTTTGCATTTAATCTGATATTTCCTAAAATTTAAAATCCAACTTCTAAAGATAGACCATAATTTTGATTTTGCAGGCTGATCACGAGTTAAATACAGAGGGTTTGTATTGTCCCGAACCTGTTATGCTGCTACATAACAAAATTCGGGATATAGAACCCGGAGAGGTGGTAAAAGTGATTGCCACGGATCCTTCTACAGCAAGAGACATTCCTAAATTCTGTACTTTTTTAAATCACCCGTTATTGCAGCAGCAACGACAGGGTGATTTGTTTATATACTTTGTGCAGAAGAAGCCGTCTGAGGATGTTTGATCGTCTGATGGCTGAGATATAGGAAACGTACAAAGTGTAGAGTGGCGGCACTGAATAAGCCGGCAACCAGGCCAATCCAGAAACCGGTTGCCTTCATAGGGCCACTGTTATTGAAGCCGATCATTCCCAGCCAGTAACCCAATGGCAGACAAAGCAGCCAAAACGACACGATGGCATTGATCATTGGTACCTGAGTGTCATTGTAGCCCCTTAAAATCCCGGCACAGGTCGCCTGAATGATATCTCCAAGGTGAAAAAATATGCCAAATACCATTAGCCATGTCGCCAGCTGTACGACTTCAGGCTGAGAGTTATACAGCCTTACCAGATTCTCATTGAATACAATCAGGATTCCACCATTCACGATGCCGATTAATATGGCGATACCAAGACCAATAAAGGCAATATGTCGGGCCATGATGGGTTGCTGTTTTCCTAGTGAATTTCCTATCCGAATTGTAAGTGCCATGCCAATGGAGAGCGGCAACATGAAAATAAGGGCAACCAAGTTCATGGCGATTTGATTTGCAGCAACTTCGATGTAACCGAACTTCGACAAGAACAATGCGATCATGCTGAATACGCTGGACTCAACCAGAAATGCCATGCCAATGGGAAGGCCGGTTTTCAACAAACTGCTAATGTGTAAACGATTGGGCTTGTACCATTCTTTGAATAAACGGGTTGGGTGGAATTCTTTGCGAATGATCACCCAGATCAACATAAATAAAAACATGACCCAGAAGCTTGCCGTGCTGGCCCAGCCACAACCGATACCTCCGAGTTTTGGAAAACCGAGTTTGCCGAAAATTAATACATAGTTCAGAGGTATGTTGACGAGCAGGCCCATTAAGCTGGCCAGCATCGCAGGCTTGGTAAAGGAGAGACCGTCACAATAGTATCTAAGGACATTAAACCCCAGAACGGCAGGAAGGCCCCAGATCAGTGCCCGAAAGTATCCGGTGGCGATGGGGATTATCTCCGGGTCTGCCTGCATGAGGCGGAAAATATCATCAATATAAACGGCAATAATGATACTGACAGGAATGAACAACGTCAGTTTCCAGAATGTCTGGATAACTTGGTTGGGAATTTCTGACCATTTACCAGCGCCATCCAGTTGTGCAACGTAGGCTGTCAGTGCAGATAGAGAGCCGATTAAAAATAAAAACAGCGGCACCCATATACTGGCGCCAACACCCACTCCCGCAAGCTCCAAAGCGCTGGCCTGTCCAGCCATCACGGTATCGACGACCGACGTAGACATCTGTAGGAGCTGGGAAAATACGATCGGCATGGCCAGAACGGTTAATATCCGGCTTTCCTTTTTTATCTCTGCCAAATGAATCATGTTATTCTCTTGGGCCTGTTAGTATTTATTCTGGGGGCGCTACTTTAGCGGACCGGATAAGCAAATTCTATGGACATCCTTCTGTTTCTATATCTTGTTGTTAACCTATGACCCATGATCCTGAAGATTTAATTACCATTTTCAATCGCCTCTTTGATATCAGCGAGCAGACTGTTCTGGTAAGAGGTGGAGATGAACCAATATATCTGCCCGCATGGCATACTGGTTATCGCTGTGAAATTCAGTTCGCTCATGGTTTTTTTGCCAGTGCGCTTCATGAAATTGCTCATTGGTGTATTGCTGGTCGAGAACGGCGTCAACTGGTGGATTTTGGATACTGGTATGAACCGGATGGGCGCTCACAGCAACAGCAGAGTCTGTTTGAACGGGTTGAAGTCAAACCTCAGGCTCTTGAGTGGATTTTTCACCGCAGCTGCGACCATCGATTTCGGATATCGGCCGATAATTTGAGTGGCGAGGCAACGGATTCTTCCGTGTTCAAACAAAATGTCATTCAACAGGTTCATACATATCTATTGGAGGGGTTGCCTTCCAGGGCGGCGTTATTCAGAGATGCGCTACAGGATTTTTATAAGACTTCGGATCTCAGCCCAAAAGATTTCAGCCTGTTAAAATTGGGTTAAATTGATAGGAAGCGGAGTAACCCGCATTGTGAGGAGTTATGAGTATGAAAGTCAGTTTTATTGGTTTAGGCGTCATGGGTTATCCGATGGCTGGGCATTTGGCTGAGAAGGGGCACGAGGTCACTGTGTATAACCGGACCGTCAGTAAATCCCATTGTTGGGTTGAACAATACTCGGGTGGCTATGCTGCTACTCCGGCTCAAGCGGTAATAGATGCCGATCAGGTGTTCATGTGTGTAGGGAATGACGATGATGTCCGTAGTGTGGTCTATGGCGAGCATGGCGTTCTGGCTGGTATGAAGCCTGGAGCAATTCTGGTAGATCACACGACGACGTCAGCAGTATTGGCGGAGGAGCTGAACCAGGCGGCGAACGAAAAACAGCTCCGGTTTCTGGATGGACCTGTGTCCGGAGGACAGGCCGGGGCTGAAAATGGTGTTTTGACGGTGATGATGGGAGGCGAACCCGCAGATTTTTCGGCAGTGGAAGGTACAATTAAAAGCTATGCCAAAAAAGTTACTTTGCTGGGTGCAGCAGGCAGTGGCCAGCGCTGTAAAATGGTTAATCAATTATGTATTGCAGGGATTGTGCAGGGCCTGTCAGAGGCCATAAAGTTTGCGCAGCATGCTGAACTCGATATCAAAACCGTTGTCGAGGTGCTCAGTGGTGGCGCTGCTCAATCCTGGCAGTTGGACAATCGCGCACTGACTATGGCGGAAGGAAAGTTTGATTTCGGTTTTGCGATTGACTGGATGCGTAAGGATCTTGGGTTTTGTTTTGAAGAAGCTGAAAAAATGGGACTCAAGCTGCCATTGGCCAGAATGGTGGATGGTTTTTATCAGCAGTTGCAACAACAGGGAGATAATCGTCTTGATACATCCTCTCTGATTAAACTGCTTTGAGATGATTACTTGGTGCGTTCCATCGATTTTCGGTACACTTCGCCCTTCGATTCAAACGGCAGTCCATAGGCTATATGAGCGCACCCAAGAAATATCACAAAAAAAACAAATCTCTCACAGATGACTGGTCCATTGATCAGTTTATAGTTGAAAAACAGGAAGGCAGAACCCGTTTCCATGATCTCGACCTGCCGCTACCGTTAATGCATGCCATACATGACCTGGGTTTCGAATACTGCAGTCCCATTCAGGCGATGTCCTTACCTGCAACTCTCGATGGTGAGGATTGTATCGGTAAAGCACAAACAGGAACCGGTAAGACGGCTGCTTTCCTGATTACCGTTATTACTGATTTGCTGGATCACCCTCTAACAGAGCAATATGACAGCGAGCCCAGAGCATTGATACTGGCCCCTACTCGGGAATTGGCTCTGCAGATTGCTGAAGATGCAAAATTACTGACCCGCTATACCGATCTCAAGATTGCCACACTGGTTGGTGGAATGGACTTCGAAAAACAGCAACGGCGTATTCAAAAGCGGGTTGATATTGTTGTTGCGACACCGGGAAGATTGATTGACTTTGTGCGTCGCAAAGCTATTTTCCTTGATCAAATTGAAATTCTGGTCATTGATGAGGCAGACCGTATGCTTGATATGGGATTTATCCCGGATGTCAAAAGCATTGAGCGTTCCACTCCAATGAAAGACAACCGCCAAACCCTGTTGTTCAGTGCTACGTTTTCGGATGATGTTATTAATCTGGCAGAACGCTGGACCCGTAACGCCCTGAAATTTGAAATTGAACCGGAAGTGAAGACTGCTGAAGCTGTTGAGCAGACTATTTATCTGTTGTCGACAGACGAGAAATACCCTGTACTTAAGCAGGTGCTGAAAGATGGCGAAGTGGATCGTGTCATGATCTTTGCCAATCGTCGGGATCTGGTGAAGGATTTGTTCGAACGCCTCAAAAAAGACAGCATTGATTGTTTGATGTTGTCTGGTGAGGTTCCTCAGGGGAAACGTCTTAAGACGCTTGATCAATTTAAACAAGGATTGGTCAAAGTGTTGGTGGCAACAGATGTAGCCGGTCGTGGTATTCATGTCGAAGGTGTGAGCCACGTCATCAATTATACGCTGCCGGAAGATCCGGAAGATTACGTACACCGTATTGGTAGAACCGGCCGTGCTGGCGCTAAAGGAAAATCTATCAGCTTTGCGTGCGAAGATGACTCCTTTCAGATTCCTGCTCTGGAAAAATACATCGGTCATAAACTTGAACTCTCATATCCACCTGTTGAATGGTTGAGCGAAACAGCAAACCTGCCCGAGTAATTCCGTCGCTGGAACACAAGATACTGCTAATTGATGGCAGTATCTTTATATTTAGAGCCTGGTTTGGCTGGCCGGACCGATTTATGGATCAACAGGGGCGTCCGGTGAATGCCGTTATTGGTTTTACGGATTTTGTGCTCAGGTTACTGGTGTCCCATCCAGAGCAGATGATTTTCTGTTTTGATACCAGTCTGTTTTCAGGTTTGAGGCATCAGCTTGATCCTTCCTATAAGGCCAACCGAACTCTTCCGGATAAATCTCTTGAGTATCAGATGAATAGCTGCTTCGAGCTGATTGAAGCCCTGGGGTTGCCTTGCCTGAAAAGTTACCAGTATGAGGCCGATGACCTGATGGCCAGCGTCCAGGCGCAATGGTATTCAGCGCAACCCGTTGTATTAGTGACGTCTGATAAGGATATTTTTCAGTTGTTGCGTCCCCATGATTGGTCCTGGGACGGTAAATCTGCCGGTTTGTCGGGCTATGAGCAGGTTCGTGAGCGCTGGCAGATTGAGCCATCGAAAATGCCCGAACTGTTGGCTCTGTGTGGTGATGCTTCAGACAATATCCCGGGACTTTCTGGTGTCGGTGCTAAGACTGCAGCTCGGTTGTTAAATGAAGTGGGAGATCTGAGCTCCTTGTTGGATCAACCCGAACTGATTCTGAAATCCACTATCCGGGCGAAGCAAAATATCTATCATCAGATTCAGGCTTATCGGTCGAGGCTGTTGCTCAATCACCAGTTGACCCGCTTATACCCTGATGCGCCCCTACCAGAACGGCCGGGTCAATGGGATATTACTGCCATAGATTCTGACAGGCTGGATTCGTTTGTCTCGTCCATACCGTTGCTGGGTAGCCAGAAATCATTTTTAAAAGGTTTGGTATTATGAAAATTGTTGCCGATGAAAATATGCCGGATGTTGAAACGCTGTTTGCCTCTTTGGCGGATGATATTGTCCGCTTGCCGGGCAGAACGATGAAAAACTCAGATTTATCCGATGCTGATGTACTGTTGGTGCGCAGCGTCACTCAGGTGAATGCAGAGCTGCTGGATGGCACAGATATCACTTTCGTTGGCAGTGCTACCATCGGTACTGATCATATTGATCAAGCTTATCTTGAGAGTAGAAACATTGCTTTTCATCATAGTCCTGGTTGTAACGCTGACAGTGTGGTGGATTATGTGCTTGCGGCGATCATGGCAGTTAAACCGGCAGACAAGCGTCTTAGTGAATTGCGTTATGGTGTGGTTGGTTGCGGTAATGTGGGGGGGCGATTGTCCCGAAGGTTGGAGCGAATGGGGCTTGAGGTTTTAAAAAATGATCCACCTCTCGCGGATCTGCAAAGTGATGGATTTGTCCCGCTAACGGATCTTAGTACATGTGATGTAGTCTGCCTTCATACGCCGTTGACCAAATCGGGTCAGTATCCGACTTATCATCTGATTGATGAAGCGTTTATCAATGCGCTGAAGCCTGGCTGTGTGTTAATCAATGCCGGACGCGGACCGGTCATAAAAGAGTCTGCTTTGCTCAGTCGTATGCAGCAGGCGAATGATCTGCAACTGGTGCTGGATGTCTGGGAAACAGAACCGGCAGTATCACCGGTATTGCTGCCGTTGACGAATATTTCGACGCCCCATATTGCGGGTTATAGCCTCGATGGCAAGCTGCGAGGCAGTTGGATGCTTTATAAAGCTCTTTGTGAACATCTTGGTAAGAGTTATCAGGCAGAGCAAAAATCAACGTTGCAGCTGCCTCAACCGATAGATCTGGAAGCCGGTCTGCCCCCTGAAGAGGCGCTGAGGCGATGTATCGCTCAGGTATACGACATTTACCAGGACTCTAATGCCATGCGTCAGGCGTTAAATGAAAGGAATGTCTCTTTATGGGCAGAAGCGTTTGATCAATTGCGTAAACACTATCCTGTCCGGCGGGAGTTTGGCTCTCTGGTGGTTTCGACTCGTGACTCTGTCTTAGCCGAATGGTTGACAGCATGTGGTTTTGATGTGAAGAGCGGTTAATCGCTCTTCTCTGGAATGGCTTCATCCTGTCCCTGAGCGATCATTAGCTCTACGCAGGCTTTAAAAATCATTTCCTCAGTAATCGGAGTCTCATTTCCCTCATCATCCAGAATAGCTGCACCATGAAAATCAGGTCTCTGGCCGGGAGAGTAATACTGCTGTGTCATTGTCTGCCTTCCTGTCCGTTATTTTTATTGTTGGAAGAGTTATTTTAATGAAGTGCTTTCGAAAGTGAAGAAAAATACGTAACAGAAATTCATATATGACTGTAATTCATCCTTATAAGTTATTGAAAAATATTGTTTTAGAACGTCTGAGATTTTTTGAGCTAGGGGAGTGTGGTCGCATATTTCATGGTCGCGGTAGTTGTTATGGCGGGTTGGAAGCGCTCACGGTGGATAAGTTTGGTCCTGTGCTGGTGGTGATTTTGTACCGGAAACCCGACGATATGGCCATTCTTGAGCAGGAAATGGCAGTATTGCTGTCTTTATCTGATCGTTTGACGCACCTGGCCTTTCAGTTTCGTTTTGTGCGCCCCACTCAATGGTATTGGCCTGGAGAATCCCTGGATGGATGTATTGGTTATGAAGACGGAATTGCTTACCGTCTGCGTTTTGATCATCAAAACCCCGGGCTGTTTCTGGATATGCAGGAAGGACGTCGGTGGGTGCGTGCTTATGCTGCCGGTAAGCGAATTGCAAACCTGTTTTCCTATACGTGTGCTTTCTCTGTGGTTGCAGAAGTAGCCGGTTGTCTCGAAACAGTTAACTTTGATATGAGTCGTTCAGCTTTAAATGCTGGTCGTGAAAATATTCGCCTCAATCAAGGTGATGTTGCTCGTCATCGACTGTTCGATCACGATATTTTAAAGTCTCTCGGCAAGATTACTCGACTCAGTCCATTTGATTTAGTGATCATTGATCCTCCGGTCAGACAGGACAGTTTTGATCCTGTCAAAGGTTATCAGCGTATTCTTTTGAGGGTCAGGGATTGGGTTGTGGAAAGTGGTTATTTATTGGTGACTATGAATGAGCCGACTATCAGTGTTGGCGAGTTTCGAACTATGCTGGAGTCCAGACTTGGTGAAGGTTTTGATTTCATTCGCCGGTTGCCTTCTGCTCGTTTTGTCGAAGAGCTCAGGCCTGACTATGGCCTGAAAGTGTTGCTCTATCAAAAAAGTCCCGCCAGTTCTGCTGACGGGTAACACCTTAAAGGGACCATGGTGAGGGAAACTGTGTGATGACCGTTCGGTCATTTATCCTGCATAAAGAGCGAAATTGTCCGGACTCTTGTAAATACGGAGCTGATTCGCTCTTCATTGAGACTACAGCGCCAATAACTCTACCTTCAGAAAAGCAGACCAACAATTGGCGTTATGTCAATACTGCACATGGATCACATATCTAATCATAAATGTTTTGCGAAAAAATAAATCATTCTAATTGATGAGAAAAAAATATTTACCTGTCATGGTTAATTTGCTAAGCAATAAATTATGTTGCTGATATTTAGTGTCAGTTATGCCTTTGGGATTCAGTTGTCCCGGTGGAGAGTCGTTATTTGAGTGATAGAATTCTGTGCAGTACTTAAAGGGGATGTTTGTCTCTGGGCAGGCACTCAAATTAAGTGCCTGTGAATGTTTGCAGGGTTTAGAACAACGTTGAATTATGTCGCTTTACGGTGTGATGCCAGGATATATGCGACGACCACTTCCATTTGATTGGAAGATTGGGATTTCAACGCCAGACGGATCAGGTCAATGGGGCGTTCATTTTCCTGCGCCAGTTCGGCAATACCGCTAAGCAATCTAAAGCCTTCCAGTGTCAGACAACAGTGGTTAAAGGCATCGTGTTTGTCTATATCATCAAACCGGATCAAGCCCTCTTGCTGTAACCACAAAATGGTCGCATAAGTCGCCATATAGCGATCACTGTGCATACCATATTCGTCTGGTTGATCGGGTCCGCTGATTTCGTCTACCCAGAGGATGATCTGGCGAGGGAACTGGCTGTACAGCCGGTTAAAAATACGTCCCGTATCGTTGTAGAACTCAGTGATATGAATATCCAGCATGCTTTGCCTTTATTGACGGTAATGGTTGAAAAACCGTGCCATGCGATCGATGGCTTCGACCAATATCTCTTTCTGCGGTAGACAGACAATACGGAAATGGTCGGGCTCTGGCCAGTGAAATGCCCTTCCGTGTACCAGCAGTATTTTTTCCTGCCTTAACAGATCCAGGATCATCCGCTCGTCATCGTGAATGGAAAATTTGCTCTGGTCTATTCTGGCAAACAAGTATAGCGCTCCCTTCGGACGAACTGCGCTCAACCCGGGAATGTCATTGATTTTTTGATGGGCGATATCCATTTGGTCGTAGAAACGCCCACCAGGACATACCAGGTCATTAATACTCTGGTATCCACCCAATGCTGTCTGAATGGCATGTTGGGCCGGAACATTGGCGCACAGACGCATCGAGGACAGCATATTGAGCCCTTCGATTAAGTCTTTGGCGTGGTGTTTTGGGCCTGACAGGATCATCCATCCAGCCCGGAAACCGGCCAGGCGGTAATTTTTTGACAAACCGTTGAATGTCAGACACAAAACATCTTCTGCCAGAGAGGCGAGTGCCGTGTGGGTTGCTCCATCGTAGAGAATTTTGTCATAAATCTCGTCACACAGAACAATGAGACTATGTTCCCGGGCAATTTGCAGGATGCCTTTGAGGATCTCTTCGGGATATACGGCCCCGGTAGGGTTGTTTGGATTAATAACCACGATTGCTTTGGTTCGCTCAGTGATTAACGAGCGCATGTGTTGAAGGTCAGGTGTCCAGTCAGATTGTTCATCGCACAGGTAATGTCGTGCGACTCCACCCGACAATGTAACCGCGCCAGTCCAGAGCGGATAGTCTGGTGCTGGAATCAATACTTCATCACCATCATTCAGAATGGCCTGAGTAGCCAGGACGATCAGCTCGCTGACACCATTTCCCAGGTAAATGTCTTCCAGTTCAACGCCCCGAATACGCTTTTGCTGAGAATAATGCATGATGGCTTTACGGGCAGAAAAGATACCTTTCGAATCGCTGTATCCTTCTGCTTCCGGGAGATTGTAGATGACATCCTGAATAATTTCGTCGGGTGCTTTAAAGTTGAAGGGAGCTGGATTTCCGATGTTCAACTTGAGAATGCGGTGGCCTTCTTCTTCAAGTCGCTTGGCTTCGGTTAGTACTGGTCCTCGAATGTCATAGAAGACGTTTTTAAGTTTGTCTGATTTTTGATATGAATTCATTCAGGTCCCCGAATACGGAAAAACTGGAATCATACCGAAGCCGCAAAATTAGGAGTAGGGTGTACGGATCGAATATTTCACAAACAGATTAGAAAAACCAAAGATCCGCCTATATATAAGTGCCAGCGGTAATGGTCTCGGAATATCCGGAATGCGTTTCGAGGTACCAGCGATTTACATGTGGCGAACACAATAGTGATGGATAAAGGGGAGATAATGTCAAAAATAGTCAAATCAGATCAGGAGTGGCAGCAACAGCTTTCACCTGAGTCCTATCGGGTTACGCGTCAACAGGGAACAGAGCGACCGTTTACTGGAGAGTACTGGGACATGAGTCAGAATGGTACTTACCATTGTATTTGTTGCGATCAGGAGTTATTCAATTCGTCAACCAAGTTTGACGCCGGATGCGGATGGCCCAGTTTTAATGACGTCATGAATGAAGAGCGGGTGATCAAGCGGGAAGATTTCAGTCACGGCATGCATCGTATTGAGGTCGTCTGCAGCCATTGTGATGCTCATCTGGGTCACGTATTTCCCGATGGTCCCGAGCCTACAGGTTTGCGCTATTGCATCAATTCGGTTTCGTTAATATTCAAACCAAAGCCTTAACCCAACAATGGCTTCGATTGTTCGCAGGACGCGTGTTGAATATAGCTGTGCCTGCAGGCTTCTTTAGGATAACCGGAGGTCTGTCAGGCGGTCATTCATACAGGTTGGTTTTTTGCCAACTCTGGTCAAAATCGGCAAATTGATCTGTTGCGTCCTGTGGTTCTTTTTTTCTGGCCTGTTTTTGTTCCGTACTATGCTTGATCCATTCGTCATGAATGTTTTTACGAAGTTGACGGATTTCAATGATTTCCTGCTGATATTCCGCTCTACGCTTGTTTTTGGTCAGAAAGTCGAGCAGTTTCTGGCAATAGGCGATGGCTTCTTTATAGTTTTTGATGGATCGGGCGCCATTAATACGATTGTGATGAAACGTGATGGTCAGATTGATCATACTTTGATCAATCTGACCGGCAAGTTTTTCCGCTTCCTGCGCACTGATGCGTTTTTCCTCCAGTGAGTCTTTGACACAGTTGTACAAAGATCTCAATTGATTCATGACCAGCTTGATTTGGTCAGGGTCTTTGATGACAGCACTGCCAGGACGTGCATTCGGGGTTGCCTTACTGTCCCGAACCAACACTTCCAGGTCGCTTTTAACATAGGCGGGATTATCAGGCTTCAGTGTCAGAATTTGTTTGGTGTTACGAATCATTGCTGAATAGATAAAACGACTCATATCTGAGGTCAGTAAGCGCAGGGCATCCAGTCTCAAGGCATTTTTCAGTCGTTTGTTCTGTGTGTTCAGAGCCTGTATGGCTTTCAGCCTTTCCATATTGCGCTTATGCTGGTTTTGAATAACAAGCATTGTGAGCAGCAGCCCTACCAATAAGACAAATATCACGACAGTGATCAGAGCATTCATAAAAATCGGTTAATCCGTTCGTAAGGAAATATCTATAGTGTAGACCCTGATTGACACCTTGGGTTATCAATCACTTCAAAGTTGGGTCGTTTTGAGATCATTGTCCAATTAATTGGATAACATTTGTTATTTTGCACAAAAAGTGAGGAAATATCATATAGGACTTTTATTGATGCACCGAAAAAGTGCAAAAATTGGGCGAATCTCCATTAAATATAGGTGGCAGGGACTTTGCACCTGAGCTAATGACTATAGCGACTAAGATGATTATGGAATTCAGCAAATCAATTCTCGTATTTACTGACCTGGATGGGACGTTACTGGATCACGATACATACAGTTGTGAGGCAGCTTCTCCTGCAATTCAAGATCTTCTCCAGCGCCAGATTCCCATTATCCCCTGTACTTCCAAAACGTTTGATGAGGGTTGCCTGTTTATGCAGGAGCGAGGCTGGTCGAGTCCTTTTATTTTTGAAAACGGTGGAGGGGTTGCGGTACCGGACAGCCTGATGGCAAAACTATGGCCAGGGTTTAACGGTGATCTTTTATCGGGCTATGGTGTCCGTCTGCTGGGCGTTCCCCGAACCAGGTTGATTGAAGAAGCTCAGCGGCTCAAAAAACAGCTGGCGCTGAAGATTGAGCTTGCCTCTGATATGGGGGCTGATCATTTTTCGAAACTGACCGGATTGCCGGTCGATGCAGCTGCCCTTGCACTTAAACGCAAAGTCAGTGAGCCCGTCAATTGGTTGGACACTGATGAAAAACTCCAGGAATTTAACCGACAATTACAGCGTGTCAGTCTTCAGGCTGTCAAAGGTGGGCGGCTGGTGTCGGTGCAGGGAAACAATAATAAAGCCAATGCCGCCAGATTTGTAACTGATTTATACCGTACCGCTGTTGCAGCCAATTGCCGAACAGTGGCTCTTGGCGATGCTGCTAATGACAGGGAAATGCTTGAATGGGCTGATTTTGCAATTGTGATTCCAAAGCCTTCAGGAGAGCACCTGTCCGTAAATAAACCCGACACAGATCTAATACTGGCTTCTGCCGCCGGACCTGCGGGGTGGAACACTGCAATAAAACAATTATTGAATTTATGGGCACTACACTAGCGGAGGAACCATGGGAGATTTTTTTCAAAATGGCATTATTGCCAACTTTCATAACCTGGTTGACCGACCTGTCGAGGACCTGGAAGAAGAGCTCAGGCGATTTCGGAAAACCAATCCAATTGGTCTGATTCTGCCATCATTGTTTTCAGAACTGGAGATGCCGGCACTGGAGGGCATTATTCAGGAGTTGTCACAAGTTGACTATGTCGATGAGATTGTTGTCGGTCTGGACAGAGCCAATGAGGACGAGTTTCGATATGCATTGAAATATTTTGGTCGTTTGCCTCAACGACTGAGAATATTGTGGAACGATGGCCCCCGTTTGATGGAGATTGACCAGAAGCTGAAGGAAATTGGATTGGCGCCAGCAGAGTTGGGTAAAGGACGCAATGTCTGGTACTGCATTGGTTATGCTCAGGCATCCAATCGTACTAAAGCAATTGCCTTACACGATTGTGATGTGGTGACCTATTCCCGCTCAATGCTTGCAAGACTCATCTATCCGGTTGCTAATCCAGCGTTTGGGTATCAGTTCTGTAAGGGCTACTATGCACGTGTCGCTGACCAAAAACTCAATGGCAGGGTGTGTCGCTTGTTGGTCGGCCCGTTGCTCCACAGTCTTAAAAAGGTGTTTGGTGCAGACGACTTCCTTGATTACTTAAGTTCCTTCCGTTATGTCTTGTCTGGTGAGTTTTCATTGCGTTCCGATATTCTAAAGAATATTCGTATCCCTAGTGATTGGGGGTTGGAAATTGGGGTGTTGGCAGAGTTGCATCGTAATTACAGTGTTAAAAGTATCTGTCAGGTGGATATCGCCGATGTATATGATCATAAGCATCAGGATTTGTCTCCTGACGATGCCTCGGCCGGTCTATCAAAAATGAGTCGCGATATCACCAAAGCCATCTATCGTAAACTGGCTATTAATGGACAACTGATTACTGAAGAGCATTTTCGAACTATTAAGGCTGCTTACTATAGAACTGCGTTGGACTATGTCGAAGTATATTACAACGATGGCGTCATCAATGGTTTGAAGGTTGACCGGCATAAAGAAGAAGAAGCGGTGGAGTTATTTGCGAAAAATATCATGGATGCCGGAGAGGATTACCTGGCTAACCCGATGGCAACACCTTTCATGCCAAGTTGGAGTCGGGTAATCTCTGCGGTACCGCACATTTTTGAACAACTGGAGATTGCGGTTGAGGAAGATGCCAAGCAATATTCCAGTTAGACAGGTTTGTTATTGAACCAATTAAATGAAACTAAACAAAAGAAACCTATTGAGAAGGAGTGATCATGATAACTAAGTGTTTGTTTCCAGTGGGAGGATATGGGACAAGATTCTTGCCAGCCACGAAGGTTATGGCAAAAGAAATTTTGCCCATCGTTAATAAGCCCCTGGTGCAATACGGTGTTGAGGAAGCGCTAGAAGCGAATTTGAATGAAATAGGTTTTGTGACGGGTCGGGGAAAACGGGTAATTGCCGATCATTTCGACATATCCTATGAGCTGGAGCATCAGATTGCCGGTACCAGTAAGGAAAAATACCTTCGGTCTATCCGGGATGTGATGGCTAAAGGGATTTTCTCATTTACCCGTCAGCCGGAAATGAAAGGTCTCGGGCATGCCATCCTTACCGGAAAGACACTGATCGGTAACGAGCCTTTTGGTGTGGTTCTGGCAGATGATCTCTGTGTCCCGGATGAAGGGCACGATAACGTCCTGGCACAGATGGTCCAGATATATAAACAGTTTCGTTGCAGTATAGTGGCGGTTATGGAAGTCCCCATGGATGAAATTGAAAAATATGGTGTGATTGCCGGTGAAGAAATGAAAAGTGGTTTATACCGGATCACAGATATGGTCGAGAAGCCGGCCCCAGAAGATGCGCCTTCCAATCTGGCCATTATCGGTCGTTATATTCTGACTCCTGATATTTTTGACATTATCGCCGACACGCCAGCGGGAAAAAATGGTGAAGTTCAGTTGACTGATGCATTGTTGACCCAGGCTCAGCAGGGGTGTGTTCTGGCCTATAAGTTCAAAGGTACGCGGTTTGATTGTGGAAGCGTCGATGGGTACGTACAGGCGACCAACTATGTGTATGAGAATCTCTACAAGAAAGGATTGCTTGAGTAAGGCCTGATTTTCTGAGATTTTGGGTATGCAGTTGATTTTTATGGATTTTTTTAAAAAAAGTATTGCATTCCCAAAATCCGTTGGTAATATACGCGCCACTTCCAACGGCAACGTGGAAAACGAAGTGTCCCCTTCGTCTAGTGGCCTAGGACACCGCCCTTTCACGGCGGTAACAGGGGTTCGAGTCCCCTAGGGGACGCCACCTTTTTAATAGAAGGTTGCGTTTAGTTTGGAAATATTGCGGGAATAGCTCAGTTGGTAGAGCACAACCTTGCCAAGGTTGGGGTCGCGAGTTCGAGTCTCGTTTCCCGCTCCAAATTTTAAAAAAACCAGTCCATTGTGACTGGTTTTTTTATGTCTGAAGGTTTCCTGGGAGAGTCGGACGGAGTGCCCACCGGTTGTCCTCGTTTTTCCCACCTCAAATTTGAACAATCAGTCTTTTGCGACTGGTTTTAATCCCTCAGCAATTCCCGCTGAGTCGTACCAGATTGCCACCGGCTGAGCCTTGTTTCCTGCTCATTCAGTCTGTTAAGGCGGTATTTCGTCATGGATGATGTTTTCACTTGAGTGAGAACAGTATTGGTGATGACCGTTAAGATGCAAGGGAGGGTATCAGGTGGCTCAATGCCGGAGAATCAAGCAGACAGGAGTGATCGCTTTTATTGATCGAAATGGTCAGTTATTTCATATTTACCAACTCACTAATGCAGTTCATGCTTATTGCACAATTCAGCATGAGTTTGTGTTTAGTATGGGAGTGGTAGGTATTATCCGAAAAAATCGCTATGTTTATGGTGATTCTGGAAAAGAGAAGGGTGATGTTGGTATGGCTTTACGATGGGTTCTGATTGTAGGTGGCTGGCTGGCGGTATTGCTGGGGTTTATCGGTGTATTTTTGCCTGTGCTGCCTACAACCCCTTTTCTGTTATTGGCAGCTTCGTGTTTTGCCAAGAGTTCTCCGCGGTTTCATCGGTGGGTGATTTCCAGTCCTTTATTTGGGCCGATTATCAGAGATTGGCAGGATCATAGATTTATTGAGAAGAAGGTTAAAATATGGGCGATAGGGGTAACTATCGTTACATTCTCAATATCCATTTATGTCGTACCGTTGATGGCCGTTAAATACTTTCTGGTGGTCATGCTGTTGATATGTCTGTTCTTTATGATGCGCTTACCCACACGGCCATTGCTAAAGCGCTAATGAGTATGAGCTGATTGATATGATGAGATAGGGTTTACCTGGTCTGTAAGGGCTGTCGGGCCGGCTATGACGCTCTTGGAGTTGGGCTGGGAAAAACACTGAACACAAATGAAATGAGCCTCATAAGAGGCTCATTTTGTTATTGCTTAAGGCAATCAGGCATTCAGAGAACCAGTCTTCTGATGTCGCCGAGCACCATTCCCAGATAATTGGTAAATTTAGCGGCATCCGCACCATTCACTGCCTTGTGGTCATATGACAGGGAAAGTGGGGTGAACGTTCTTGGTACAAACTGTTTGCCATCCCAATGTGGTTTCACCATGTTTTTGGAGACACCAAGAATGGCAACTTCAGGTGCATTCACGATAGGTGTAAATGCGGTACCACCAATGCCACCGAGACTGGAGATGGTAAAGCAGCCACCCTGCATTTCGTTGGGCTTAACCTGTCCTTTGCGTCCGCGCTGAGCAAAATCAATGATTTCTTCTGCCAATTGCCAGATCGATTTCTTGTCAGCATCTTTGATGACAGGAACTATCAAGCCGTTGGGAGTATCGACAGCAATGCCAATATTAACGTAGTGCTTCTGTACATAGCGTTTGCCATCGGACATCAGCGATACGTTGAACTTGGGAAACTCCTGCAATGCTGAAGCGCAAGCCTTAACCAGGAAGGCCAGTGGTGAAATCTTCACGCCACGTTTTTCCATTTCGCCCTTCAGGGATTGACGGAAAGCTTCCAGGTCGGTCACATCAGCTTCATCAAACTGAGTAACCATCGGAATATTTAACCAGTTGCGATGCATGTTCTGAGCTGTCAGCTGTTGTATCCGGTTAAGCTCCAGAATTTCCACCTGACCAAACTTAGAGAAATCCTGATCAGGTATTGCGGGAATGCCTGCACCAGAAGTGGCTTTTTCAGGTTCTTTCAGTTTGTTTTTGACCCAGTTGGCAACATCTTCCTTAACAATCCGGGCTTTTGGTCCACTGCCTCGAACCAGGGCCAAATCAACTCCAAACTCTCTCGCTAGTCGACGTACTGCCGGTCCTGCATGAACCGTTTTTGACGGCTTTACAGCATCATCGCTTTGGATGCTTGGTATGGTTGAGCTGGCGGCTGCCGGCGCTGATGCCTGTGGTGCCGCAGCTGTTGTCTGAGCTGGTACAGGGGCTGATGTAGAGGTGGTTTTCAGTTCAATCAGCGCTGCACCCTGAGACACTTTGTCTCCGGTTTTAACCAGAACACTGACCACTTCACCATCCTGTGGACAGGGCACTTCCATAGAGGCTTTGTCAGACTCAAGGACCACAATAGGATCATCTGCTTTAAGTATCTGACCGACCTGGACATTCACCTCGATGATCTCAACGTCTTCGGCGCCGCCGATATCGGGTACATTGATTGTCTCAAGCGCAGATGTTCCAGCCGATGGAGCTGGAGTGTTGGTAGTCGTCTCTGTTGATGTGCTGCCAGATGATCTCACTTCAATCAGCAGATCACCTTCAGAAACTTTATCACCCACATTGACTTTCAGCCCGACCACTTCACCTTCGATGGGTGAGGGGACTTCCATGGAAGCTTTATCGGATTCCAACACGACAATGGGATCATCGATCGCAATGCTATCACCAACTTTGATGTTGATTTCAATGATTTCAACACCTTCTGAACCACCGATATCCGGTACATGTACTGGAGTGACGGTTGCACTTGCGGTAGCAGGGGCGGCGGCCGGTTTTTCAGCAGGCGCTGACGAGTTTGCAGCGGTACTGGAAGAATCTCCAGCGATTTCCAGATAAACGATCTCATCGCCTTCGCCGATTTTGTCGCCGACATTGACTTTGATGTGCGATACCTTTCCGGCTTTTGGAGATGGAACTTCCATAGACGCTTTGTCTGATTCCAGAACCAGCAAGGTATCGTCTTCAGAAACAGTGTCACCCACTTTTACGGTGATTTCGATGACTTCAGCTGCCTCGATATCACCAATGTCCGGGACCTTAATTATTTCGGTTGCCATTAGTGACTCCTTAAACCGTCATTGGATTTGGTTTGTTTGGATCCAAACCAAATTTCTGCATAGCGTCATTCACGTCTTTTGCCTCGACCAGGCCTTCTTCACTCAGGGCAAACAGAGAGGCAATGACAATCCAGTGGCGATCCACTTCAAAGAAATGTCTGAGTTGCTTACGGGAGTCACTGCGTCCAAAACCGTCGGTACCCAGTACATGATAAGCAGCAGGTACCCACTTGCGGATCTGGTTGGCGTAGTTCTTGGCATAGTCGCCAGCAGAAATAACCGGGCCTTTGCGATCTTTCAGTAAGTCGGTGACGTAAGCTGTCTGTCTTTCTTCACCCGGATGCAGCATGTTATGACGATCAACTGCCAGACCATCGCGGGTCAGTTCGTTGTAGCTGGTGACTGCCCAGATATCTGACTGAACACCAAAATCTTCGGCCAGGATTTCTGCTGCGGCGCGAACTTCGTTGAGAATGGAGCCGCTACCCAGTAGCTGTACAGCTTTTTTGCCTTTTTTGACGCCAGACTCAAACAGGTACATACCTTTTTTGATGCCTTCTTCAGCGCCTTCCGGCATTGCTGGGTGAGCGTAGTTCTCGTTCAGAGTGGTAATGTAATAGAACACATTTTCCTGATTACCGACCATGCGCTGCAGGCCGTTCTGGATAATGACGGCAA
The DNA here is from genome assembly GCF_000940805.1 of Gynuella sunshinyii YC6258. Classification (GTDB taxonomy): domain Bacteria; phylum Pseudomonadota; class Gammaproteobacteria; order Pseudomonadales; family Natronospirillaceae; genus Gynuella; species Gynuella sunshinyii. The sequence continues at coordinate 2,936,932 of NZ_CP007142.1, forward strand.
GTTCATAAGAGTAGGTGCAGTCATAGGTGACGCAGTTTGGAATTGTGCCAGCAAGGATGTGGCTGTGTCCGTCCTGGTGCTGCAGACCTTCGCCATTCAGGGTTGTGCGGCCGGATGTTCCACCAATCAAAAAGCCTCTTGCCTGAAGGTCGCCAGCCGCCCAGCTCAGATCTCCAACCCGTTGGAATCCAAACATGGAATAGAAAATATAGAACGGGATCATCTGCTTGTTATAAGTGCTATAAGCCGTTCCGGCAGACAGCCATGATGACATGGAACCTGCTTCGTTGATCCCTTCCTGCAGGATCTGGCCCTGCTGATCTTCTTTGTACCACATGACCTGATTACGGTCATTTGGGGTATAGAGCTGCCCTTCAGGGGCATAGATACCAACCTGGCGGAACATGCCTTCCATACCGAATGTGCGCGCTTCGTCAGCGACGATGGGAACGATACGATCTCCGATAGACTTGTCTTTGGCCAGTTGTGAAATCATTCTGACAAAAGCCATTGTGGTGGAGATCTCACGATCACCCGTGTCTTTCAGCAATGCTTCAAATGAATCCAGGCTGGGGACTTCAAGTTTTTCCAGGGCCTTTGGTCTTCGTTGAGGCAGATATCCACCCAGATGGTTGCGGTGATTTCGGATGTACTGCATTTCTGCACTGTTTTCATCCGGACGATAGAACGGTATTTCACCTTTTTCCAACTGCTCATCGGTGACTGGAACCCGGCAGCGATCACGGAATTTCTTCAGGTCATCCAGGCTGAGCTTTTTCAGTGAGTGAGTGGCATTCTGGGCTTCGCCAGCGCCGATGCCAAAACCTTTTACTGTATGAGCCAGAATAACAGTCGGTTGTCCGTTATTATTTTCGATGGCCTGTTTATAAGCGGCGAAAACCTTATAAGGATCATGACCACCGCGTTGCAGTTTGTAGATTTCATCATCGGTCATATCTTTGACTAGTTCCGCACTCTCTGGGTATTTGCCAAAGAAGTGTTCACGGGTATAGGCGCCGCCATTGGATTTATAAGCTTGTAGTTCGCCATCAACCACTTCGTCCATGCGCTTGGCGAGCATGCCTTTGTGATCTTTGGCGAGCAGTTTATCCCAGCCACTGCCCCAAACAACTTTGATGACATTCCAGCCTGCGCCGCGGAATACGCCTTCGAGTTCCTGCAGAATTTTACCGTTACCACGAACAGGGCCATCCAGGCGCTGTAGGTTACAGTTGATTACAAATACCAGGTTGTCCAGGTGTTCACGTCCGGCCAGACTGATAGATCCGAGTGATTCCGGTTCATCGGTTTCGCCATCACCCAGGAATGCCCAAACCCGTCCGCCTTTTTCGATCTGCCCGCGATTCTCCATATAGCGCATGACATGGGCCTGATAAATCGCCTGTAAAGGACCAAGTCCCATGGATACGGTCGGAAACTGCCAGTATTCTGGCATTAACCAGGGGTGGGGGTAAGAAGACAGGCCCTTGCCATCAACTTCTCTGCGGAAATTTTCCAGATGGTCTTCTTTTAAACGGCCTTCCACAAATGAACGGGCATAAATCCCTGGAGCGATATGTCCCTGGAAATATACCAGGTCACCAGGATTTGACTCAGTCGGGGCGCGCCAGAAATGGTTAAATCCAACATCATATAGTGCCGCTGAAGATTGAAAGCTGGAAATATGGCCACCGAGGTCATCACCGGTTTTGTTTGCCCTGACGACCATTGCAACGGCATTCCAGTTTATCCAGTCGCGAATTTTCTGTTCTATTTCGGGATCACCAGGAAATTTAGGCTCTTCATTAACCGAAATGGTATTTCTGAATGGTGTATTCAGTGCGAATGGTACATCAGGGCCCGTAGAGGTGATTTGATCGGATAATCGCTTCAATAGATATTGAGCTCGATCCGCACCCTCTTCACGAATGACCGATGCCAGTGCATCTTGCCATTCCAGGGTTTCAATTGGATCTATATCGTGTTCCATATTTCAGGTTCCTCTCTCCTACTCGTAATGATGGAGCAATATTGTTTTCAGGTTGGGTTAGTTCATATGTAAAAAAGCCAGCCGAAAAGACAGACTGGCTTGTTTGGTAGTGCAGTTAAGGTCAGGTGATATTGCCGACGCTTAGGATTTGCATGGTGTTGGTTCCGCCATGAACACCATGGTGGTCACCTTTGGAGATGATCACAAGATCGCCATCGGATACCAGGTTTTGTTTTTTGAGCGTTTCAACTGCATTGCGGTTTACCCACACAGGATCCTGCGTGGTCACGTCAAAGCTGGTCGCAGTGACGCCTCGGTAAAGGGCAACGCGGCATAGTGTGGCCATATGGCGCGAAAGTGCGTAAATGGGAATGCCTGAGCTGATCCGAGACATCCACAATGGGGTTGATCCGGATTCTGTGAGGCAGATAATCGCTTTAACCCCTTTGAGGTGGTTGGCTGTGTACATAACGGACATTGCAATGGCTTCGTCTGTGCGCTTGAACTGTTCGTCCAGACGGTGCTTGGAGCGCTGTGCTCTTCTGACTTTTTCCGCCCCCAGGCAGACATCGTGCATCACCCGGACAGTTTCCACTGGATATTTACCCGCAGCTGTTTCTGCAGAACACATGACCGCGTCAGTACCATCCAGAACCGCATTCGCAACATCAAATACTTCAGCACGGGTCGGGAAAGGATTGTTGATCATGGATTCCATCATCTGAGTTGCCGTGATGACGGTACGATCCAGTATTCTGGAGCGTTCGATGATATGCTTTTGAACGCCAATCAATTGTGGATCACCAATCTCTACACCCAGATCTCCACGGGCAACCATTACCCCGTCTGAGGCCAGGATAATTTCATCCAGCAGGTTATGATCGAGTACTGTTTCAGCGCGTTCAATCTTAGCAATAATTTCTGCGCTGGATCCAGCTGCAGCCAGAAGTTCTCTAGCTTGATTAATGTCGTCAGCACTTCTCGGAAAAGAGACCGCAACGTAATCGACGGCGATTTCAGATGCCGTCACAATATCCGCTTTGTCTTTTTCGGTCAGTGCAGGGGCAGAAAGACCGCCGCCCAGTTTGTTGATACCTTTGTTATTTGACAATGGACCAGCCAGTACAACTTTGGTCAGAATCTTGTTGCCTTCAACTGATTTCACTTCCAGTCGGACACGGCCATCATCCAATAACAGAATGTCTCCCGGAACACAGTCTTTTGCCAGGGATTGGTAATCAACACCTACTTTTTCGTTGTCGCCGCTATCTTTATCCAGGTCGATATCGAGTAAAAAATCCTGTCCTTCAAGTAGCTCGACTTTTTTATCCTTGAAGCGGGATATACGGATTTTTGGGCCCTGCAAGTCGCCCAGTATGGCAACATACTTGCTGTGTTTTTCAGAAATCTCTCTGACCCAATCGGCTCTGCGTTTGTGATCTTCGGGAGAGCCGTGAGAAAAGTTCAGTCGAACAACGTTAGCTCCTGCCAGAATTAATTTTTCGAGTGTTTCGTAATTATCAGTTGCCGGACCCAGGGTAGTGACGATTTTTGTGCGTCTAGTCATTTCCTAATTCTCACTTGAAGATCATTTGTTGATGAGAGCCTACTGTTTTAAGGCTCTCATTACGTAATTTATCGTGTACGGACATAAAACCCCTACAGCCGCAATCAAAATACATTTCCAAAGGAAAAGCCTGCTGAAGGGTTATTTATTCTTTTATGCGATAAGCGGAAATTCGCTTAGTGCAACAGTTCGCATTATCGCAAAGTTAGCGGCTATCGAAATTTTGCTAGCCCCTTAAACGAAAAAAGTCCAATGGCATTACCATTAGACTTTTTTTCTACCCGAACCTAATCAGGCATTCATTAACGCAATTGTATTATCGAGCATTCTATTCGAGAAGCCCCACTCATTGTCATACCATGACATGACTTTTACAAGTTTGCCTTGTACTTTTGTTTGGGTTGCATCGAAATTGGAAGTGAAAGTGCTGTGATTGAAGTCCGTAGAAACCAATGGCTCTTTGTTGACACACAGTACTTTTGCTAATACTGGATCAGCAGCGATGGCGTCTTCAATAATCTGGTTGACTTCTTCAGCGGTGGTTTCGCGAGGTGCCAGGAATGACAGGTCAACCAATGAAACGTTGATGGTTGGAACGCGTACAGCCATACCATCAAACTTGCCAGCCAGTTCAGGCACAACCAAGCCAACTGCAGCTGCAGCACCAGTCTTGGTAGGGATCATGTTCATGGCTGCAGCGCGGGCGCGGTACAGGTCAGAGTGATATACGTCAGAAAGGCGCTGATCGTTGGTATAGGCGTGAATCGTGGTCATCAGGCCGCTTTCGATACCCAGCTTGTCGTTAAGAGGTTTGGCGATAGGAGCCAGACAGTTGGTGGTACAGGAAGCGTTTGAAATAACGGTCATATCAGAAGTCAGAACTGATTGGTTTACACCATATACAACAGTTGCATCAACGCCGCCGGCAGGTGCAGAGATGATCACTTTTTTGGCACCGGCATCAAGGTGAGCACTGGCTTTTTCTTTGCTGGCGAAGAAACCGGTACATTCGTAAACCACATCTACATTGAGTTCTTTCCAAGGCAGCTCAGCAGGGTTGCGCTCAGACAGAATGGCTATTTTGTCGCCATTTACAACCAGAGCATCGTTGTCTTGCTCAACAGTCCCGACGAATTTGCCATGTACTGTGTCGTATTTGGTCAAATGGGCATTTATTTTGGCATCGCCTAAATCGTTGATTGCAACAATTTGAATTTTTTCCAGGTGTTCAGGAGATTCATATAATGCACGTAAAACGTTACGGCCAATACGGCCATAGCCATTAATCGCGACACGGATTTTAGACATGTTGTGCTCCTTTATAGAAGTTTTGAGGGCTACCAATCAGAAGTTCATTGACCAGTTTAGCCGCCACGTAAAAGATGGCTTAAATATGTAGGTTTATTACGTATTTAACCATGATATAGCGCAACAATTCTACAGTAAGTGACCTTGCCCGCTAAAAAATTGTAATAAAACTACATTTCAAACTTTCGATAAAACATTGTTCAATTGTAGCAGAGGGATAATGACGCCCTTGTTACTTATCTTTATTGGAAATGCGGGTTTCTGCCAGGCTTTCTTTGATGATCCTCAAATGGTCTTGAAAATCAGGACCTCTCAATAACGACACCCCGGTAGCCAGTACATCGATGATGGCCAGATGAATGAGTCTGGAACTCATCGGTGTATAGATCTCAGTATTTTCGGAGTTTTCTGCACCCAGGTAAAGATCGCATACTTCCGTTAATGGGGAATTGGGAGTAGTCAGTCCGATAACCGTTGCGCCCGCCTGACGGGCAATAGTGGCCGCCTCGATGAGAGGTATGGTGCGACCAGTGTTGGAGATGATCATGATGACGTCACCAGGGCTGGCACCGGCAGCTGCCATACGCTGCATGAGAGAGTCAGTGTGTGCGGCAACCGGAGTACCCAGGCGAAAAAATTTGTGTTGTGCGTCCAGGGCGACCGGACCAGATCCGCCGGAACCAAAAAAGTCGATTTTTTTGGCATCCGCCAGTGTCTGAACGACTTTGGCGACAGCATTGTAGTCCAATGATCGCTGAGCATCGCTGATAGCACTCAGATTCGCCTCGAAAATTTTCCGGGTGTATTGTTCAACTGTATCGTCAGATTCTACATCTCTGTTGATATAAGGTGTTCCCGTGGCCAGACACTGAGCCAGTCTTAACTTGAAATCCGGGAACCCGCTGCACCCCAGTGAGCGACAGAAACGATTTACAGTTGGTTCGCTGACATTGGCGGCTTTTGCGAGGGAGGCAATGCTGGAACGAATAGCTGAGTCAGGGTCGCTCAGGATAACCTGGGCTACTTTTTTTTCAGATTTACTCAGGCAGTCCGGATTGGACTTCAAGCGTTCAAGAAGATTGCTGCTATGGTCTGTCTCAGTCACTATGTTTATACCACTATTATTGTTGTGCGCTATCGTACATGAATAATGTCATGCAATTCTGTAATTATATTCAGAATCATTTTTAGTGCATCCTGCAGATCTGGATGTCAAATCAAGCGAATGTCTGGTTGCTGTTTCAGGTTGTTATTAGATACTGAATTCGGGCAAAATGTAAGAAAATTACAAAAATTACCTTTTTCGCCGATGAGATTCGGAGTCGTACAACATTAATGTGACATTTTTTTGGAGAGCATTTAAAGGCATGAAACTACACAATGACGCTTGTAATTTCGTGATATTTGGCGGTAATGGGGACCTTTCAATTCGTAAATTGATGCCAGCGCTTTATTTTTTGGATAAAGACCATCAACTGGCGCCTGCAGCCAAGATTATCGGAGCATCACGGACTGCGCTTGAGAGAGCTGAGTTTCAGAGCATGGTTCGTAAGGGACTGGAAGAGTTCGTGGCCGAAAAGTATATGGATGAAGCCGTATGGGAGCGTTTTTCCGAGCGTCTTTCGTATGTTTCAGTCGATGCCAGTAAAAATGAAACTTTCCAACATTTATCCGAAGTGCTTGGTAATGATGCATGTCTTGGAAATACCATATTTTACCTATCCACCGCGCCCGGGCTATTTGGCCCGATTTGCAGAGGACTTAAGGCAAGTAATCTGGTTTCGGAGCACAGCAGAGTGGTCCTTGAGAAGCCATTAGGGAAGGATCTGGCTTCTTCTATTGTCATCAATGACGGTGTGGCGGAAGTGTTTGATGAGGACAATATCTATCGCATTGATCACTATTTGGGAAAAGAGACAGTACAGAACCTGCTTGCCGTCCGTTTTGCCAATGCGTTGTTTGAGCCAGTGTGGACCAACAGTCATATCGATAATGTACAGATTACTGTGGCTGAGACAGTCGGTGTTGAAGGTCGCTGGGGATATTATGATGATTCAGGTGCCCTTCGCGATATGGTTCAGAATCACATGCTGCAATTGTTATGTCTGGTGGCGATGGGGGTTCCGGTCAGCCTTGATCAGGATGCTGTACGCGCTGAGAAAATCAAGGTGTTGAAGTCTCTGAAAATCATGAGCGCTTCCGAAGTCAGGGAGCATGCCGTCCGGGCACAGTATGGCTCAGGGGTTGCTAATGGTGCATCGGTTCCAGGATATACGCAGGAAGAAGGTGGGAAGCCCGACAGTACGACAGAAACGTTTGTGGCAATCCGGGCTGATATTCATAACTGGCGCTGGCGAGGAGTTCCTTTCTATCTTCGTACCGGTAAACGTCTGCCAGCAAGATTCAGCGAAATTGTCATCGAGTTCAAAGATGTCCCGCACAGCATTTTTCCCGAGTCTTCCAACATTATGGCCAATAAGCTGGTAATCAGGTTACAGCCGGAAGAAAGCCTTCAGTTATATATGATGAATAAAGTTCCTGGTCTTGGAAAAGGAATGGAGGTTCATCCTGTTACCCTGAATCTGACCCAGCCCGATAAGTATGCCGATAAACGGATTCCAGAAGCTTATGAGCGTTTGTTGTTTGATGTCATGAAGGGTAATTCAACGTTATTTGTTCACCGGGCGGAAGTCGAGGCAGCCTGGAAGTGGTGTGATGCCATTCTGAACGGCTGGGCTGAGCATGCTGGATTGCCCAGCACTTATATGTCCGGGACCTGGGGTCCACAGACGGCTTTTGAACTGGTGGCCAAAGATGGTCGCAGCTGGCATGAAAGCAAGTAGCCGGAATGATTACCGGACGTTCTGCAGGTGACCTGTCAGCAGCGGCTCTATAGTCGTGCTGATAAGTGTCGCGTACTGATTGAAGCATACTGAATCTAAGGAAGCATATGAACTTACATGAATACCCATCGGCTGAGGCATTGGACCAGGCATTGGCATCCGCTGTTTCAGAGCAATTACAGCAGGATATTGATAACAATGGTGTTGCCTCGATGGCGGTTTCCGGAGGCAGTACTCCAAAGGGGCTATTTGCTCGTTTGAGCAAAATGGATCTGGCCTGGGAAAAAGTGATTGTTACCCTGGTGGATGAGCGTTGGGTCAATCCTGAGCATGCTGACAGCAATGAGAAGCTGGTACGCGACTGTTTGTTGCAGAACTGTGCAGTTGCGGCGCAGCTTATTGGACTTAAGAACGGGCATTCAAGTGCTGAGCAAGGGGTTACTGAACTTCATTCAGTGTTGCAACAGTTACCAGAGAAATTTTCGGTGGTTGTGCTGGGAATGGGAGGAGATGGTCATACGGCATCATTTTTCCCGCAGTCGCCTCAGTTGGCAGCAGCCGTTGATATGAATACAGAATATAGTTGTTGTGCTACCAATCCGGTTACGGCTCCCCATGAGCGAATGACCCTGACGTTGCCAAGAATTTTGTCCACAAAATCGTTGTTTCTACACATAACCGGTGCTCAGAAAAAGCAGATATTTGAGCAGGCCTGCCAGGCAGGTCCGTTGACTGAATATCCGGTCAGATCTGTTATCGATCAGTCTATAGTCGATTTAGACGTCTATTGGACACATGCTTAACCTTTATCAGAGACTCTGCTATGAATCCTACCGTCCAGGCTGTCACTGACAGAATTATTGAACGCAGTCAGAATAGCCGTGCCTGTTATCTGGCTTTGATTGATAAAGCTGGTGAAAACTTTCCAGTACGTCAGTCACTTGGTTGTACCAATCTGGCTCACGGTTTTGCTGCCTGTGGTGTTCAGGAAAAAGAAACCATCAAGCTTATGAATGCGGCTAACGTGGGTATCGTAACTGCTTACAATGATATGTTGAGCGCGCATCAGCCTTATGAGCATTATCCACAGCAGATCAAAAAAGCAGTCATGGAAATGGGGTGTACTGCGCAGGTAGCAGGTGGGGTTCCGGCAATGTGTGATGGTGTCACCCAGGGACAGACCGGTATGGAACTCAGCCTGTTCAGCCGTGATCAGATCGCCATGTCGGCGGCCATCGCCCTTTCTCACAATATGTTTGATGCTGCCCTGTATCTTGGCGTATGTGACAAAATTGTGCCTGGTCTGCTGATTGGAGCGTTGAGATTCGGGCATCTTCCAACCATTTTTGTGCCGGCCGGACCAATGCCTACCGGGATTTCCAACTCTGAGAAATCCAGAGTCAGACAGTTATTCGCCGAAGGCAAGGTGTCCCGGCAGGAGTTGCTTGAAACGGAAAGTCGTTCTTATCACTCCGCGGGTACTTGTACTTTTTATGGAACTGCCAACAGTAACCAGATGTTGATGGAAATTATGGGCTTGCATCTGCCCGGGTCATCATTCGTCAATCCTGATGATGCTTTGCGCGAAAAGCTGACGATAGCTGCGGCACAACAGGTGTTAAGGCTGACATCTACCAACGGTACTTACATGCCGGTTGGCAGGATGATTGATGAAAAGTCTTTCGTGAACGGGATGGTGGGATTGTTGACCACAGGTGGTTCGACCAATCTGACCATGCATATTGTGGCAGCAGCAGCAGCAGCCGGAATCAAAATTACCTGGGATGATTTCTCGGAGTTATCTTCCGTTGTACCCATGCTGGCACGTGTTTACCCAAATGGTAAGGCGGATGTGAACCATTTTCACGCAGCAGGTGGATTGCCTTTTGTGATTCGAGAACTGCTGACGGGTTCGTTGCTGCATGAAGACGTTAATACCGTGGTGGGTTATGGGTTGGAGCGTTATACCCGGGAGCCATTTTTGGGTCATAACGGTAGTATTGAATGGAAGGACTGCAGTGCCAGTAGTTTGGATGAAGATGTCGTGCGTCCGGTTACCCGGCCGTTCAGCCCTGAGGGCGGACTTCAGGTTGTGCGTGGCAACATTGGGGTAGGGGTAATCAAAGTATCTGCAGTCGCCCCGGAAAACCGAATAATAGAGGCTCCGGCAATTGTGTTTGAAAGCCAGCAGCAATTGCAGGCCGCATTTGCAGCAGGAGAGTTGAACAAAGATTTTGTGGCAGTGGTTCGGTTTCAGGGCCCTCGCGCGAATGGTATGCCAGAACTGCATAAACTGACTCCGCCATTGGGTGTTTTACAGGACCGTGGATATCGTGTGGCTCTGGTGACTGACGGTCGAATGTCCGGAGCATCCGGTAAGGTGCCTGCCGCGATTCATGTTTCCCCTGAAGCCAGTCAGGGCGGCATTCTGGCAAAGATTAAGGATGGTGATTTAATTCGTCTGGATGCTGAGGCCGGCTCATTGCAGGTTATCGTCGACCCGGTTGAGTTTAATGAGCGTAAAGTGGTTGCGTTTGTACCGGGACCTGATGAATTTGGTTTTGGGCGGGAATTATTTGCCAATATGCGCGCATCAGTGAATAACCCTGAGCAGGGTGCCACTGTGTTCAGATTTGAAGATTAATTGAGGACAAAAACTGTGATCCAGGAATTTGGAATTATTGCTGATATTGGCGGAACCAATGCGAGGTTTGCGCTGGCACCACTGAAACGGCTCGCCGCAGATGAAAAACTGGAGCTGAATGAGCAGGAGCTGTGTTACGCAAAAGCTTTGAACGGCGCAGAATATGAAGGGATTTTGGAGGCCATACGGGCATACCTTGAGCATCTGCCAGAGCAGATAAAGCCTATAAAACAAGGAGTCATGGCGATAGCCTGCCCAACAGATTCCGACTATATCAAAATGACCAATCATACCTGGAAATTTAGTGTTTCTGAGCTGAAACAGCAGTTGGGATTTGATTCATTGAAGTTCATCAACGACTACAATGCCCTGGCCAACTCGGTTCCTCACCTTGATGCCAGCGGTGCGATCAAGATTGGTCGTGGTACAGCAATCGAAAATATGCCGATGGTTGTTACCGGTCCTGGAACCGGGCTTGGGTTGGGAACTCTGGTATTCGACAAACATGGCGTGCCCATTACTGTAGAAACGGAAGGTGGGCATGCTCATTTTGCACCGACAGACGAAGTAGAGATAGAAATTCTGCGCTACCTGCTGACCAAGTATGAGCGGGTTTCAGCCGAGCGGTTGCTATCCGGCATGGGGCTGGAAAATATCTACCAGGCATTACACCTCTATCGCAAAGGCGAGGTGGCTGTTTTGAAAGCCGCTGAAATCAGTGCGGCTGCGATTAACAAGACAGATGCAATCTGTGAAGAAGCGCTTGCCCGGATGTGTTCCGTTCTGGGTCACTTTGCCGGAGATGCCGCTTTGACATGTGGTGCCAAAGGTGGGGTTTATATTGCCGGTGGTATTCTGCCACGTTTTGTTGATTTTTTTAAAAACAGTGCGTTCAGGCAGAGTTTTGAAGCGAAAGGACGCCTGAGCAGTTTTGTCGTTGATATTCCAACCTATCTGATTGTATCGACCCAGCCGGGTTTACTCGGCTCAGCGGCCGTGCTGAATCACATCTACAATGGTCATTAAATCCTGTCAGGAGAATAGTTTATGAGCCGCTATAACGTCGAACAGATTCTGAACCTGGCAAATCCTGTTATGCCGGTTCTGGCCATCTCGGAACTGGACCATGCCGTACCATTGGCCAGAGCATTGGCTGAAGGTGGATTGAAAGTTCTGGAGATTACTTTAAGAACCGCTGTGGCCATGGATGTCATTGCATTATTGAAACAGCAGGTGCCTGAGGTGATTGTTGGGGCGGGTACAGTCACAAGTGTTGCACAGCTTGAAGCGCTGGATCGTATTGGCTGTGATTTTGCTATCAGCCCAGGTACAACGGATGCTTTGTTATGTGCTGGTAAAGAGGTTTCCATGCCTTATCTGCCGGCCATTGCCACGCCATCAGAACTGATGTTGGGGCTTCAGCATGGTTATCGTCATTTCAAATTTTTTCCGGCAGAAACGTATGGAGGAGTGAAAACCCTCAAAGCAATGGCCGGTCCTTTTGCGGATATCCGTTTTTGTCCAACCGGAGGGATCAGCGAAAGTAATTTTGAAGACTATTTGAAACTGCCTAACGTTATGTGTGTTGGTGGCTCATGGGTTGCTCCGACAGCCATGGTTGAAGCTCATGAATGGTCCGAGATTACCCGGCTGGCTCAACAGGCAGTTGCAAAAACAAAACGCTGACCAGATGCTGCCCGCGCTGCAGTAATTGGCAGACCCATTGCAGGTCTTTTCAGTTGGTAAGATTTCCTGATAAAACGTGTGGTGGGTCGTTATGGGGGGCATTAATAACGGAAGCTGTGCTGGCGTATTTTGATTGAATCGATAAATGATTGCCTGACTGACAGATTGTATTCTGTCATGCCACTTAGTGGGTGATAGCTCGGGCATTAGTCTGATGCAATTGATGTTCGGCGTAGTTGGGTTATATTTTTTTATATGTTTCAGCAGCCAGATGTTTGCAGTCCCTGCAGGGACTGGGATGTTAAAAATTTCCGGTAATAAGGTGTCCGGGTGACAGTGAAACGGTTAAGTGGTAACAACATGTACGATCATATTCTGCAAAGGCTGGATTATTACTTTGACATGGTCGACCGCACTATTCTGTGTCGTCAGAATCCGAATACCGGTTTGTTTCCTGCGAGTACGGATATCAATGATCACGGTGACTACACCGATGCATGGGTCCGCGATAACGTATATTCCATTCAGGCTGTGTGGGGATTGTTGCTGGCCTACCGAAAAACCACCGGCTATCAGGAACGGATCGATCAACTGAAAAATTCCACTGTACGGTTGATGCGGGGACTGCTGTCCTCAATGATGCGGCAGGCTGCTAAAGTTGAGCGATTCAAGTACACCCAAAACCCCATGGATGCCTTGCATGCCAAGTATTCCACGCATTCGGGTGATGTTGTGGTGGATGACGATAAATGGGGACATCTGCAACTGGATGCCACTTCCATATATGTTCTGATGCTCGCGCAGATGACATTGTCTGGTGTCAGAATTGTCCGAACAGAACAGGAAGTACACTTTATTCAGAACCTGGTCTGGTATATCGGCCGGGCCTATCGTACTCCCGATTTTGGAATCTGGGAGCGCGGCAATAAAATCAATAATGGCCGGGTGGAAATCAACGCCAGTTCAGTGGGTATGGCCAAGGCTGCATTGCAGGCGATTCGCGGTGTTAATCTGCTGGGAGAAGCGTGCGGTCAGAGGGGGGTCATTCATGTCCTGGCCGATGAAATTGCCCGATGTCGGACAGTTCTGGAGCATTTGTTGCCACGCGAATCCTGGTCCAAGGAAGTGGACGCTGCCTGCCTTTCCATCATCGGTTACCCTGCCTTTGCTGTAGAGAAAAAATCCCTGGTACAAAAAACACGGTCTGAAATTCTTGCCAAGCTGGCTGGCTTTTACGGATGTAAGCGCTTCCTGCGCGATGGTCATCAAACTGCTATTGAGGACCACAATCGACTGCATTATGAACTTCATGAGCTAAAAAACTTTGAACATATCGAATCCGAGTGGCCATTGTTTTTTACCTATCTGTATCTGGATGCTCTGTTTCGTGAGGATGCCGAGCAGATCCGTTTTTACCGTGACCGGCTTGATCGCCTGCGGGTGGAAAAAGATGGTCAGTTGCTGTTACCCGAACTGTATATCGTGCCTCATGATCGAATTGAGGCAGAAAAAGATGATCCAGGTTCTCAGGCCAGAGTTGCCAATCAGAATGTCCCATTGGTCTGGACTCAGAGTTTGTATGTGCTGGGTTGCCTGATTCACGAACAGTTACTGGATAAGCACGATATTGATCCCCTCAGGACCCACAAGCGTATCGGACGGCGTATGCAGAATCCGATACAGGTTGCGTTTATAGCAGAAGACGAGTTTGTGAAAGAAGCTCTGGCTGGTGAGGGAATTTATTCCGAAACACAGTCCGATGTGGAGCCTGTCAGGATTCTGAGTGCGATGGAGTTTCCGCGTCTGTTTGCCATTCTCGGTCAGGACCGGGAAATGGGGTTGACCGGCAGACCACCCAGACGTGCGCGTTCTCTTGCTTCGGCACAGTTTTACCAGCTGCAGGGTGAGACCTGTTTGTTTTTGTCCCATATCCAGAACCAGTCCCGTTTCCATTTGAGTGCCGACAACCGTTTTACCTTTGCCAAGATTAAAAGCGAGCTCAGCTACATATCCCGGCATTGGTGTCAGCCACAGAAGCCGATCCAGGTGATTCTGGTGACGAGGGATATGTTGGAGGCACCGGACGTAGAGGCTGTTTATGAGTTTGCCCGGCAGTGCTTTCGTAACGAAATCGAAGCCGTGGAGATTATTACCGGACCGCTGCTGGAACTCATTGACAGTGGTTCGGTGGAGCGTATCGATGAGTTGCATGATTACCAATTGCCGGATAATTACTCACTATCGCCGAGAAGAGCCAAAAAGTGGTTAACGTTTACGCTGGACAAATGCACGCCAATTGCCCATGACATGTTGTCGTTGTTACAACCGGATCGCTCTGATGAGCAACTGATCAGCAGCCTGATTAAATCGGTCAATTTATATGAGCAGCAGGATATTCTGCTGGAGTTGGTGGCCAGAAAGGGGATGCAGGCAGAAATCGGCATTGCCCCCAGAGTCACGTTAAAGGTGTTGCTGAATGAAGTGTACGACACAGCATGTCATCAGCAGGTATGGAACGTGGTTCGAAAATCCGCTGGTGCGCTTGGACGCTACTGGCATGGATTGGAAGATGCAGTGGCGGAAATTGTGGCAAGGCAGAAGTCTTTGGTGGTAGGGCGCTCCTATTCTGACAAAGGTATGTTGCGCAGCGTCCCCGACAACCGGGAAATCTTGAGGTTGATTCAGGAGAATACCGGTTACGATGATCGTGAAGTCATACTGAACCAGGAGATCATCGTATTTATGGCGGCACTGCTGAAAGACCAGCCGGCGCTGTTTCAAGGAATGAAGACTTTTATTCCGGGCCAGTTCATGCATCTCATCATGTCGCAATTGCAATCTGAACAGGCATTGGCTCCGTCTGATGCCTTTGAGTTACTGTGCTCGTTAAGCCCCTATGATTTATTCGACAGAGTACGCAAGGTGCTGGAAAACTATGAAGTGTCGGTTCAGCGCCTGATTGCTCAGGAATCCTTACCGGCCACTCATCATGGTCCTATTTGTGAAGTCCATTTTGACAGTAAAGACGACCCTCTGCTGGGAGAGGAAAATGACTGGAAAAAATGGCGCGAAGTCCAGGGGTTGATTCCACGTTTTCATGATAACTTTTTTTCGGACCTCTGGAATCTGCTGAATCATTGCCATGGAATTGTTCTGGGGGATCGATTCGACTCCCGTACCCGGATGGACTCAGATATTGCGCTGAACTCCATGACGGGTGGGGAGGCGCAGTTTGCCAACCTGATCGAAAAAATGCTGATTCGCATCAGTACCAATTCCTACCGGCAAATGACCATCGAAGTGATTCAGGCATTGTGCAGTTTATTCAAAATGAATCCTGATCTCAGAGTGCCGCATTTGCTGGTGGTAGAGGTGATTCTGGGTCATGCGGTCCGACTGAACTGGATAAATCAGGAAGATCATGATGCTGACCAGTACAATGCCGAGCGGGGTAAAGCCTGGCAGGAGTTTTATCAGCTTCCTCCTTATCGGGTTGCGCTGGCGGTACAGACATCTTTTGAATATCTGATTCGTCAGAATGATCATGCCCAATTGCTTGATGGAGGGGAGGGCGAGACGGTTTATGATCATCATTGAAGTGAATATCTCAAATGTGTTGATTCTGGAGTGCTATTGAGCGGTTTGTCAGGTGTTATTACCGACGATGACAAACGTTACATATTTCATCTGCTAAAAAGAGTTTTCATGTGAACAACTCGGAAGAATTGACCTGGCAACTGGCATCACTGCTTGGGTTTAAGAGGACGTACGTTGACTATAAAGGTCAGACTGCGGAGATCAGTCCACAACGGATGCTTCATTTGATTGCAGCAACGGGTATCGATTGTTCTTCAGATGAAGCTGTTCAGCGTGCGATTACAAAGTTACAACGTCAATATTGGTTGCATCCTTGTGACCCGATAGTGGTACTGAGACCACATTTGAATGCTGAGATAAAGGTTCGGCTGCCTGCTGGCAATGGTGTGGTTGTCAGCCTGTGCCTGACGTTAGAGTCTGGTGAAAAGGTTCAATTGCCGGAGTATCTGTTTCAGCAGTCACCGTTGCAGCAGTCACATGAAATGGATGGGATTGTGATTGAAGAGCGGACAATTCCGTTACCTCAGAATATTGCGCCTGGCTATCATTCTCTCGAACTCACTTATCCAACAGGCTCTGTTTCAGTGATGCTGGCGGTGACTCCAGCGGTTGGTTATGTAAATGATTGCTTGCAGCGAAATGAAAAAATATGGGGAACAGCCATTCAGCTTTACTCGTTGCGCAGTGAGCACAACTGGGGCATTGGTGATTTTTCTGATCTGATAGAGCTGATTCAAGAACTCGCATCCCTGGGAGCCGGTTTTGTCGGCCTGAACCCTATCCATGCTTTATATCCAGTCAACGCTGAGCATGTCAGTCCTTACAGCCCTTCCAACCGTAACTTTCTCAACCCACTGTATGTTGATGTTCTGAAAGTGTTTGAGTTTTCTGAGAATATGGAGTTACAGGACTGGTATAACAGTTCCGAGGTCCAGTCGGAACTGGCCCGATTGAGAGCTGAGAAAATGATTCCCTATTCCCGGGTGTCTGAACTAAAGCAGCACGCTTTCAGGTTGTTGTTTCAAACGTTCCGGCAGCATCATGTCAACCGTCACACGGAGCGGTTTCTGTCTTTCAGAAAGTTCCTGGATGAGGGGGGATTGCCGCTGTTTCAACATTGTCTGTTTGAAGCATTGTCTGAATATTTTCATCAGCAGAATCCAGCAGCGTGTGGATGGGCATCCTGGCCTGAAATGTTCCTCGATATTCATTCAACCGAAGTGCAAAAATTTTCAGAGTCTCATGCAGAAGAGATTTTGTTTTATCAGTACCTGCAGTTTATCAGTGATGAGCAATTGCAATGGGCCGATGATGCTGCCAAAACGGCATCAATGGGGTTGGGGCTGTATCGGGACCTCGCTGTTGGTGCTGACCGTGGTGGTGCGGAAGTATGGTCCAACCCGGAAGCGTTCTGTCAGCAGATCAGCATTGGTGCGCCACCGGATGCACTTGGGCCTCTGGGCCAGAATTGGGGACTGCCGCCAATGGATCCTGTTGCGCTCAGGAATGAAGGATATCGGCCGTTTATTACCTTGGTACGTAATAATATGCGTGCCTGTAGCGCATTAAGAATTGATCATGCGATGGCGCTGTTTCGCCTGTGGTGGTGTCCTCCTGGAGAGACCGCAGCAGAAGGGGCTTATATTCATTACCCGTTTGAAGACATGCTTGGCATTCTGTTGCTGGAAAGCCAGCGTAACCAATGCATGATTATTGCTGAGGATCTTGGCACCGTTCCTGTCGAAGTGCAGCAGGCATTTCCCGGTGCCGGACTTTATTCAAATAAAGTGTTTATTTTTGAAATATCCGGGCATGGTTGTACGCGGCCGGAGGAATACGCTCGGAATGCCCTTGCTATTGTGGTGAATCACGATATGCCGACATTGGCCGCATATTGGAATTATGAAGACCTGAAGCTCAGGGAGCGCCTGCAGTTATTCGAAAATGACGATGTTATCCGACACGAATATGCTACCCGGGCATGGGCCCGACAGCAGATTTTAAATGCATTGCACGAGCGTGGTTTTTTGCCGCCTGAATATCCCAGACAAGCGGACGACATTGTCTCCATGAATATGGATTTGAACCTTGCAATTCATCGTTATCTTAGTTCCGGATATTCACAACTGGTTGCACTGCAATTGGAAGATCTGATGCTGATGACGGAACCGGTTAATGTGCCAGGGACCAGTACAGAATACCCAAATTGGCGACGCAAACTGGCCGTCAGTGTTCAACAATTGTTTGCAGATGAACAAATAAAAAAATTCTGTTGGCAGATATCTGACACTCGAAAACAGGTGTCGGATCAATAGATCTACCGGTGTCCTGGTTTCAAGCTTGCCGAGCTGTAGCCAAAAGCCGTAGACTTGAAGTTCTGAGGTTCCTAACCCCTTTAAATAGAGGGTTTTTTGGAGTCTGACATCATATGCGCAGGAGCTTTTTCCGCGTTTTATTCCATTTTGAAATAACAACAAAGAGTGAAATATCATGGCGAGTATTAAATTTGATAATGTCGTTAAAAGTTATGGCGATGTTAATATTATTAAGAATCTAAACCTCGAAATTCAGGACAAAGAATTCATGGTGCTGGTAGGTCCCTCGGGATGTGGTAAGTCGACCACTCTGAGGATGATTGCCGGTCTTGAAGAAGTGTCTGATGGTGAGCTGTATATTGGTGACCGTGTGGTCAACAATGTTCACCCGAAGGATCGAGATGTTGCCATGGTATTTCAAAGCTATGCGTTGTATCCGCATATGTCTGTTCGGGAAAATATCGCCTTTGGTTTACGCCTGCGTAAAATGCCTTCGGACGAAATTGATCGCCTGGTTAACGAAGCGGCTGAAACTCTTGGATTGTCTCACTTGCTTGACCGTAAGCCTAAGGCACTGTCCGGTGGTCAGCGTCAACGGGTTGCACTGGGACGAGCCATTGTTCGTAAACCATCCGTCTTCCTGTTTGATGAACCATTATCCAACCTTGATGCAGAGCTTCGTGTACAAATGCGTGCAGAGATCGGTAAGCTGCAGAAACGACTCGGCATTACTTCTGTTTACGTAACGCACGATCAGGTCGAAGCCATGACCATGGGTGACCGTATTGCAGTATTACATGATGGGGTGTTGAGACAAGTTGGCAGCCCGCTGGAGTTATACGATACCCCGGCCAATGTTTTTGTGGCGCAGTTCATCGGTACTCCAAACATGAATATTCTGACCATGACGGTTTCTGATGATGGTCAGACGATTACGCACCCATCCCTGACGATGACTGTCCCCGATGATTGGAAAGCATCAGTCAGTAACTACAAGGGCAAAAAAGTGGTTGTTGGATTCCGCCCTGAGCATGTCCGCCCTGAGGACGAGCATGACTGGGCTACCACTGCCAAGTTGAAAGGTACTGTGGAAATTATTGAGACCTTGGGTCATGAAGTGGTAGCGCATTTGCGGGTTGATGGTGTAGAACATCAGATCATCTCAAAAATGGATGCACATAAAATTCCTACAGCAGGTGATGCTGTCGAAATGGATGTGAACACTTCTAAAATCCATATCTTTGATGCTGAAACTGAAAACAGACTCTAACGTCAAGTATTTCACCTGAGAAACCGGGGGAGACCCCGGTTTTTTTGTCTCAGTTTATTTGTTTCTATCCCCAGTGGTTTTTATAAGCTTCAGTTCAGTATTCGTGCTGGTGATATTTTTCGCACTCAAAAATTTTCATAGATAATTTAAGAAGTTGACGTGGGTTTAATCATGAAGTGTGAACTAAAATAGGGATTAATTTATTTTTTTGCTTTAATTAACGGTTTTCGGTGTGTCAGCCGTGTTTTGATCAGGACTGTATATGAAGTTTCAATTATCCTCCCCCGGCCATTATCTTACAGATCTCAGCCTGCCGTGGTCCTTGCACTTGACTCAGTGGCCGGAACAGCATTTTGTGAAAGTGGCACACGGCATCCACCGGAATGTCGTTAAGTTTATCAGCCACAAGAACCGTGTTTATGCTTTGAAGGAATTGTCCCGCAAGGTGGCAGAGCATGAGTACAGTATGTTGAAAGAGCTGGAAGAGCGTGGTTTACCGGTAGTGGAAGCTGTTGGTCTGATTACTGACCGGGATAAAGAGGTTCCCAAGGTTTCATGGCTTGAAGAATATTACGATATGAGTGATCGGGCGTTGCTGATCACCGAATACTTGCGTGGGACTCTTCCATATCGGGTCATCATTGAAAACGGCATTGATCGTTATCAGCTGAACCTGATGCTGGATGCGCTGGCAGACTTGCTGGTAAAACTGCATTTGATTGGTTTCTACTGGGGCGATTGTTCTTTGTCGAATGCGTTGTTTAAACGTGATGCCGGGTTGATGGCAGCTTATCTGGTGGATGCTGAAACCGCGTCATTTGTTCCGGACATGACACAACACCGACGCGAGTACGATCTGGAACTCGCTCATACCAATATTGCTGGCGATCTGATGGATCTTCAGGCCGCTGGGTTGTTACCGCTGAATATGGATCCTATAGATCTGACTGATTTTCTGGTGGAGCGGTATAACACTTTATGGGATGAACTGACGCGTGATGAAGTATTTGATACTGCCGCGCAGCATGAAGTGGAAAAACGAATTCGACGATTGAATGATCTGGGTTACAACGTCGAGGAAATGGAAATCAACACCTTGGAGTCAGGAAAAAAGGTGAAGATGACCGTCAACGTTGTAGAGCCCTGGCACCATCGCCGTAAACTGCAGAGTTTGACGGGGTTGGATGTTCAGGAGAATCAGGCTAAACGGTTGTTGAACGACTTGCATCAGTACCGGGCCCGGATCAATCGTGAGTATGATTACCACATTCCCAGGGAAGTGGCAGCATTCAAATGGTTGACGGAAATCTATCAACCGGCCATTGATGCTATACCTGAAGATCTTCGTGGCGGATTGGATCCGGCAGAGCTTTACCACGAATTATTGGAACATCGCTGGTATATGTCCGAGCGTTTTCATCACGACATCGGCCTGAAAGAGGCCATACGGTCCTACATTGAAAACGTCCTGAAGCTGCGAGCCCTAACGACTGAAGCGCAATAGGCTGTCAGTCAGGTTTTCATATTGAAACTTGAATCCGGCTCCCAACAGCTGGCTGGGGACTGCTCGCTGACTGTCGATCAGCAATTGGCCGGCACCGAGCGTCAAGGTTTTCAGAATCCAGGCGGGAACGGCCGGCAGGCGGACTTTACGGTTCATGGTACTCGCCAGGGCGTTGGTAAATTCGCTATTGGTGACCGGGTTGGGGGAGCAGAGGTTAAACGCTCCTGACAGTTGTGGGTGTTGGGCGAGAAAATCAATCGCATTGACCTCGTCGTCAATATCGATCCAGGGCCAGTATTGCAGACCTGATCCTATAGGACTGATGACTCCCCACCGGGCAGCTGCCTGCATTCGCTGCAGTGCGCCGCCTGGGCCCAAGACGATGCCGGTTCTAATCAGACAGACCCGGGTACCCTGGTGTTCGGCCTGCAATGCTTCCTGCTCCCACTGTTCGCATAGCTGTGCGCCAAAATGCTGTCCGTGGTGGGAATCTTCCGGGAGCCAGTGGTTATGCTGATTACCATAAATGCCAACGGCGGAACCGCTGATCAGTATGCCAAAAGGGTGTTGTAATCGTTGATTTAAGGCGACCAATGCTTTGGTGGTGACAATACGGGAGTCGGTGATTTCTTGTTTTACCGATTTAGTCCAGGGACGTTGAAACAATGAATAGCCCGCCAGATTTACGACGACATCGAATATTTCTTCGCTGTTGATATCATCCAAGGTGGAAACATATCTGATTGTTTCACGATTGGTTAGTTGCTGACGCGTCAGGATTGTCACATGGTGCCCGTCCTTGGCCCATTTTTTAGTCAGGGTTGAGCCGATAAATCCGGTTCCACCGGTAATGAGTACTTTCATGCAAACCTCGGTTGAAATTGTATGCTTCCTACCCAATCTATAGGCGCTTGTTTTAGCGCGCGAGTTTATCAATGACAGCAGCTCTTAGTATTCAGGATCTCCGTAAAGTCTACGATAACGGATTTCAGGCTCTGAAAGGTATCAATCTTACGGTCCAATCAGGAGATTTTTTTGCTTTGCTGGGCCCGAACGGGGCCGGTAAATCGACCACTCTTGGTATTGTCTCATCTCTGGTTAACAAAACCTCCGGTGAGGTTTCTGTTTATGGTTATGATCTGGACAACCAGCGTAATCAGGTGAAGAGGAACCTTGGGGTTGTACCTCAGGAATTCAACTTTAACCATTTCGAAAAAGTCTACGATATTGTTATGCAGCAGGCCGGCTACTATGGCCTGACCCGTAAAGAAGCCAAGTCAAAAGTGGAAAAATGGCTTCGACAGCTGGATTTGTGGGATAAGCGTTCCGAACCGGCTAGAGCATTGTCCGGTGGAATGAAACGCCGCTTAATGATTGCCCGGGCATTGGTTCATGATCCCAAGCTGTTGATTCTGGACGAACCGACCGCCGGTGTGGATATTGAGATTCGACGGACCATGTGGGATTTTCTGAGGGAGCTTAATCAACAAGGTACAACGATTATTCTGACGACTCATTATCTTGAAGAAGCCGAAAGTCTTTGCCGGAATATTGCCATCATCAACAAAGGGGAAATAGCCGTCAACACGTCCGCCAAAGAGTTACTGTTGCTATTAAATAAAACCACCTTTGTGATGGACTTCAAGCAGCCCAAGCAATTGCCTCAAGCCATCATTGACCAGTTTTCAATACGCCAGTCCGAGCCATCCTTGATTGAATTTGATCTGGAGAAAGAGCAGTCATTGAACGCCGTACTAGCCGGAGTGACCGCAGCCGGTGTCGAAATTGCCAGCGTTCGGCCTAAAAACAATCGATTGGAAGAAGTATTCGTGGATTTAATCAAAAAAGACGGAGGCAGTCGGGCATGAAGGAAAATTGGGTTGCATTTCAAACCATTGTCACCAAAGAAATTCGTCGTTTCATGAGAATATGGCAGCAGACCCTGTTGCCTCCTGCGATCACGATGGTGTTGTACTTTATTATTTTCGGTAACCTCGTGGGTTCCCGGATTGGGGACATGGGGGGATTCGATTACATGAAGTATATCGTTCCCGGACTGATCATGATGTCTGTTATCACCAACTCCTATGGCAATGTGTCGTCATCATTTTTCAGCAATAAATTCCAGAAAAGTATCGAGGAGTTGCTGGTATCACCTGTTTCCAATAATACGATTCTGTTGGGTTTCATCATCGGAGGTATGTGTCGTGGACTGTTGGTCGGGCTGATAGTTACTGTGTTGTCGCTGTATTTTACCAGCTTGCATGTTCATAACATGTTTGTCATTGTTTCTACGGTAACTTTGACGTCGGTGTTGTTTTCCATTGGTGGTTTTATTAACGCCATATTTGCCAGGACGTTTGATGATATTTCCATTATCCCGACATTTATTCTGACTCCCTTAACGTATTTGGGTGGAGTATTTTATTCGATTTCCCTATTGCCGGATTTCTGGCAGATGGCGTCCAAATTGAATCCGATACTGTACATGGTGAATGCGTTTCGTTTCGGTATTCTGGGCGTCAGTGACATCAATATTTATGTTGCTTATCTGATGATCATATTATTCACGGGTGTGCTGTATGCATGGGCCTGGGTGTTGTTGAACCGTGGTTATGGGTTACGGAACTAGGATATCGAGTATGGCTGATTTGAGAGATGCCCCGTTAGGTAAAACATCGTTATACGTTGACCAGTATGACCCATCTTTGTTATTTCCAATTGCCCGGGCCAATAATCGTTCAACCCTGAGCGCTGAGAAGTTGGAGTTAGCATTCCATGGTTTTGATGTCTGGAATGCCTGGGAGTTGTCCTGGCTCAACAACAAAGGCAAGCCGGTGGTTGCGGTTGGGGAGATCATTATTCCTGCGCAGTCGCCCTGTTTGATCGAATCCAAATCGTTGAAGCTGTACCTGAACTCATTCAATCAGACACGCTTTGATGATATTGGTGCGGTTACGGCAGCCATTGAAAAGGATTTGAGCAAAGCCGCGGGTTCTGAGGTCAAAGTTAACATTTTAACACTGGAAAATGCGTTGCAGCCGTTTGGAACAATACATTCGGTTGAGGGTTGTTGTGTGGACGAGCTGGATGTAGATATCGATGTCTACTCCACGACTGATCCTCAGTTGCTGAAAATTTCACCGGATGATGTGGTCAGTGAAACCCTGGTCAGTCATCTGATGAAGTCCAATTGCCCGGTTACCGGTCAGCCGGATTGGGGGAGTGTCATTGTGAGCTATACAGGCCCACGGATCTGTCCTGAGAGTTTTCTGAGATATGTGGTCTCGTTTCGGCAGCATACGGAGTTTCACGAACACTGTGTGGAGCGGATGTTTATGGACATATTGAAACTTAGTCAGCCGACTGAGTTAAAAGTGAGTGCCCGCTATGTTCGCAGAGGAGGGCTTGACATCAATCCAACCCGATCGATGCACCCGGTAACATCGGACAATCTCAGATTGTTGCGACAATAGTTGTCGCGATTGAGGAAGCCGGCGCGATGCCGGTTTCTACAGCAGCTTTTCTTTTAGCAGTTTTTCAGCTTTTTCCAGTGCCGATACGATTCTGTCTTTCTCGTAGTTTTTGACCTTCTCCAGATCCAGATGCATTGAAAAGCCATCAAACTCATACTCAGTGAAAGACTGTTGGGAACCAAGGTCACGGCGGAAATCGACGACCTGGTAAATCGGCACTGGACGGCTGAAACCTTTGGCATGAATCTGGCCTTTTTCGCGGCACAGTATGGTGTCTTTGACCACACTGTAGGTTTCGTAGGAGATCAGAATTTCTCCTGCATCGGCAGCACTTTCGAGTCGGGCGGCGAGATTCACTTCCTTGCCGATGATGGTGTAGTCCATACGGGACTCAGCACCGAAATTACCTACAGTGGCATAGCCGGTGTTAATGCCCATACGGATTTCCAATGGTGTTTTCAGACCCTGAGCCCGCCATCTCTGGCGGAGGACCTTCATATGGCGACGCATTTCGATGGCCATGGATACGCACGCCTCGGTATCTTTCTTCAACCCCTTCGATTCCGGGTCACCAAAAAAGACCATGATGGCATCACCTATGAATTTATCGATGGTGCCGCCATGTTTCAGGGCGATCTTGGACATATCCGTGAGATAGCGGTTCAGAATATCCGTCAAAGTTTCCGGCTCGATTTCCTCTGATAACGCAGTGAAGCCCTGTATATCGGAAAAGAAAATCACCAGTTTCTTACGATGAGTCTCCAATTTGACGTCTTTCTTGCCGGAAAAAATGGTTTGCCAGACCTGGGGGCTAAGGTATTTGGAAAGCTTCTGTGACAACCGGCGATACTGTTCATTTCGTTGCTGCATCTGGTTTTTGGCAGCAAGCAGCATGCGCGATTGCTTATGGTTATAGTAAGCGGTGACGCCAACATAAATCCCTACCCCGATTGCGAACACATAGGCCATGCTGTCGGGGGCGTCACCCATGATCTGAAGCTGGTTGGGCATTAAATAGAATGTGGCCAGTGCTCCTGCAGCC
The DNA here is from genome assembly GCF_000940805.1 of Gynuella sunshinyii YC6258. Classification (GTDB taxonomy): domain Bacteria; phylum Pseudomonadota; class Gammaproteobacteria; order Pseudomonadales; family Natronospirillaceae; genus Gynuella; species Gynuella sunshinyii. Next base: position 2,962,174 of record NZ_CP007142.1, read on the forward strand.
ATAAACAATAAACAGAAAATATAGGAAAAAGCTTTGCCTGTGGTTATAAACGAGGCATTGGCCATGATAGCCAGGAGCATTGTTGGTATGGGGGATGCGCCCAGTAGCACAGATACGGCACCATACATAACAGCATCAAAGAGAATCAGTGTGTAAACCACTTGAGCGGTATATTTTTCCCGGATCGGGGCAGTCAGAAATTTGGCCAGGTGGGGATAAACCAATGCCAGTACAACCATCAATATATAGAGGTTTGACAGATAACCGGCATACACTCCGGTAACAGCACTGGCTGAAATTGTCAGATAGGCTATCGTACGGCTGTTGTATTCCGGTGTAATGGGAAAGCGGTCGGTTTCCTGATTATCGCTGACAACTTTTTTTGCTTTCTTTAGTTTTTGTTTAAGTTTCATGCTTTAAAACAATTAGCCCTAATCTGCATGCGAGCCTGGAAACATTTTCGGGACCTTACCTGAAATAGCCCCGCAGCCACATAAACATGACTGATTTTCTCGGGAAATGACAATAATGCTACTATTGCCTGCGGTAAAGAGTTTCCCCGTTAACAGAGTTAAAAACCGGATCTATAGTATATCGTTCAGCTCAAAGGGCAAGGAAATTACCCGAAATTGCAGAAGCGCTATTTGTCAGCAATAACGCCGCTGTGCCTCCAGTACCAGTCCCTTGCCTACGCTGTTGAAAAGATCCCCCTGAACACATGTTGCATTCGGAAAGCGTGAGCGAATGTATTGATCTACCGCATGTAAAGCGGTTGATCCACCGGTAGTAAAAATAGTGCTGATATCTCCCGGTTTGAGCTCGGCCTGATTCAAGGTCTCGTCAATTGCATGAAACACCCGCTGCAGGTCATGATCGATTGCATCTGACAACTGACGCCCGGTGACTAAGCATGATAACGAAGGCGACTCTTCCAGAAAGGCCAGAGAAATGTCTGTCTGTGGTAACGCAGACAGGTCAATTTTGGCCTGTTCCACCAAAGCAGCCAGGCGGTGGCCGTCTTTTTGTTGAATCAGTTTTAGTAGTCGATCAATCGGTCGGGTGTCTGCCATTCGCAATCTCAGATCCTGCAGACTCCACAGGGTTTTCCGGCTATACAACAAGTGAATACGGTGCCATGTGGCCAGGTCCACGTAGAAATGCTTTGGCATTTCCACACCAGGTTTATCCTTATACTGAACATGCATGCCAAATTGGTTCATGACGGTAGCCAGACTCAGGTGGCGATCAAAGTCGGTCCCACCAATGTGGATACCATGATTGGCCAGAATATCATCATGACGATCCGCTTTGTTTTTCAGGGATGGGGATAGCCTGAAAATGGTGAAGTCAGACGTACCACCGCCCATGTCGATGATCAGGGCGATTTCCTCCTGCTTAATTTGTTGCTCGTAATCGTGGGCCGCGGCAATAGGTTCATGCTGGAAGGAAATGTTTTTAAAGCCAATGGATTCGGCAATAGTGCGAAGTTTTTCTTCTGCCACACGATCCAGTTCGGCATTGTGGTCGTTGAAATGGACTGGACGCCCAAGCACAACGGAATCGATATCCTGCTGGCAGAAGCTTTCTGCGCGTTCTTTCAGACTGGTCAGAAAAAAAGCGATGATTTCGCTAAACAGATATTTGCGAGTCTTGATCTGAGTGCCTTCTTCCATCTGGCTGGATCCCAGAATACTTTTCATAGAGCGCAACAAGCGACCGAAGTGACCGTTGGTGTAGGAGTCTATTGCTTTGCGGCCAAAAGATATTTCATCGCTGTGAAAATCGAAAAACAAGGCACTCGGTAAGGTGGTTTCAGGGCTTCCTGTAATCGGGTGCTGCTCCAGAGGCACCATTACCGCCTGATCACTTTGAATTACCCCAATGGTTGAATTTGAGGTGCCAAAATCCAGTCCGCACAGTGACATGTCGGTCTCCAGCCTGAATAAAAAAGGGCGCGGAATAATACAGGTGGAAAATGAAAATGCAATGGTGACGGGATAATTGTGGTGGAAGTGGCCGGAGAGTCCCGGTCAGTCTTCGTGAGGCTGACGGAAAACACTGATGGGCTGGATAAGCCAGTCAGTGTGGGACTGCCACCGGATGAGAGACATTATAAGGTGGTTGCCTTGGCAGGTGATTGCGAAATTTTGTTTGTTTTTTAGCTATATTGATATTTTATGTCTTGAATGAAAAATTATTTGAAATAATATGTCGATATATTATTTTAGGGTGAAATGCTATGCCTTTGGATCGTTATGATCGTCACATTCTGGATCTGCTTCAGCGCAATGGACGACTTACCAATCAGGAATTGGCGGAGTCAATAGGCTTGTCTCCATCGCCCTGTCTACGCCGGGTCAGGGCGTTGGAGGAGGATGGGCTGATCATCGGTTATCGGGCGATGTTGAATGCCAAAAAACTGGGATTGACGTTGATGGCATTGGTTCATATCTCTATGGATCGCCATACTCCCGAACGGTTTGTGAATTTCGAGGCAAAAATTACCGCGCTTCCCGAAGTGCTCGAATGCTTATTGATTACTGGGCAGGATGCGGATTATCAGTTGAAGGTTGTAGTCAGAGATATGGATGCTTATCAGGAGCTGTTGCTGGAAAAAATTACCCGGATAGAAGGGGTTAGTGGTGTCCATTCCAGTTTTGTACTCCGTAAGGTAATGGATAGCACCGGGTTGCCGGTTTAGTTTACCGTTACTTTGAATTCCATCTGTTGCAGATCATTTGCTTCCAGATGATCGATAACCCAGCGCACAAAGCGAATATCCCGGGGTTGCAGTTCGGTATTGAACAGGGTGTATTCCGGAAAGTAATCTTCGCCATTATCCGAAACCAGATAAACAGATGCATTCTTTGATTGGCTGAAGCCGATATACGTGGTTCCGTCAGGAACCGGATTGTCGACTTTAATATTGACTGCATCATCGCTACCCTGATTTTCCACGGTAATGACAAGTACCAGTTCATCTCCCTGGCGAACAGATGTCGCCTCAGCTCTTTGTTCAGAAACGCTGCCCTGCTCATCGGTCACGGTTTGTTCCTGGTAAATGGTGCTGGAGATAACAATCTCAGCATCGGCAAAGACATTAGGTGCACAAACCGGGGTCGTCGATATCAGCAACCCTATTAATCCCCGTTTCATTCGTTTGATCAGCTTCATTGTATCGAGCCCAGTCATTAGCGACTTTTAACTATTGAATCCGTCTAGTATCACAATAATTGAAACGTAAGTTGTCGATTTTTCTTAAATATATGTGAGTTTTCTGTCGAAACTTTGACTGGTTCTCATTTCTGCAAAGAGTGACAAATAAATGTCATTTTAAAATTCTGTTTTATGACAGTTTTTCGACGAAAATAACATTGTCGTTTTGAATGGTTATTTCCGACAACGACATGTCTGTGAATGCACTTAGCTAATGAATATTGCAGTAGTAGAGTTAAGTGCGGATATATGAACAGGGTGATTCGGTTTGTTATTTTTGTGATGGTAGTGGCAGTCTCATTGCCTGTGGTTGCTGTTGTTCCTGCCATTAATGACCCTATCAATGATCGCAGTATGCCCGTCTGGACCAGTAGTCAGGTGGAATTGCTCGGTCGCTCTGCCCTGACCCGGTCAACAAGCAGAAACATCCCCGCACAGGTTCCTCTGATGATGGTGATGGTTGATTTCAGTAATCAAACCTTCACAACTGCCCAGGCTGACTGGCAACAAACCATGTTTGCGGAGGAGGGCAGTGTAAACTCTTATTATCAATGGACTTCAAACAATCGCTTCTCCTTTATTGATGCCGGTTCCAGGCGTGTCAGTCTGGGCATGAATCACCCAGACAGTGGTTCAGACTTTTCGGCAGCCAAAGCATTGATTAAAACGGTTCTGGTCACCTTGTCTTCATCGGTGGACTTCAGTCTCTATGACGGCAATGGTGATGGTCGGGTGAGCCCCCAGGAACTGGCGTTGGTATTTGTAGTGGCTGGTTACGAAAATGCCTATGGTGGTGCGTCCGCGCCTCGCCCGAATATTTGGGCACACCAGAGTTATGCCGGAGTGACCAGTGATGGTGTGACATTGGGTTCTTATGTCGTTGTTGGTGAACTTCATGGGAATCACCCCGCGACGATAGGCATTATTGCCCATGAGCTCGGGCACCTGGTTTTCAATCTACCTGATTTATATGATCGTGATGGTTCTTCGCAGGGTATTGGCTCCTGGGGATTAATGGGCTTTGGGGTTTGGAACACGGCTTACGGTAAGCTTGGAGACAGCCCCGCAAGAATGTTGGCCTGGAGTCGAGAGCAAACCGGATTTGGCAATGAAGTCAGTATTGATGAGACTGATAAGAATATCCTTTTGCAACCGGGTCAGTATGTCAAAGTCCGGCTTTCCAATTATGAGACCTTGTATCTTGAGCAGCGTGATGGCAGCTCCTTTGATGCGGGTCTGCGTGGTAGTGGTATGTTGATTTCTCACGTCGATAATCGTAAGAGCAATAATGATGATGAAGATCACAAGCTGATTGATATAGAGTCTGCGGATGGCATGTTTGATCTGGACAATAATCGTAACTCTGGTGATGCCGGCGATCCATTCCCTGGTGAAGGACGTGTTTATGAGTTCGGACCTGACTCTACGCCGTCCAGTCTGACATATGATGGAGAAGACTTGGGGGTGCGGGTGTATTTTGGTCCGGATGGTGATTTTAGTTTCGATCAGAGTGTTCGCCGCTCAGCCAGTAATGAAAGTGCCAGTGGCTCGCTGGGTGTATTCCCTGGTGCGCTCGTGGTAGTGTTGGTGGTGGGTTGCAGAGCTGGAGGCAGGTCCCGTCACGTTTGATTGTGCAATGGTCATTTCCACGCAACCTGTGATCTGAGGGATACCTGTTCCAGGGGATCACTATTTCATATTCGGTTGAGGACCGTTGGCTTGGGTAACACTATTTTTGAATTTTTGTGGCAACGTTGGTTTCTGGTTATTTTGTTTGTTCTCATTACTGCTGTAGCAGCGGCACCTGAATCCGTGCAGATGATGCTGAGCTTTCAGCGTGACGCCATTGATAACGGTCAGCTCTGGCGCTTGTTGACCTGTCACCTTGTTCACCTCAACTGGCAGCACTGGATGCTGAATTTGTTTGGTTTCAGTATTGTTTTTTATGTCTGTCCGCCTTGGTTGGGGCAGTGGCAGGGAGTATTGGTTTTCTGTTTCCTGGCGCTGGTTGTTGGATTGGGGATTTATTGGTTTGACGCGCAGTTGTGGGGTTATACCGGGCTGTCTGGAGTGCTTTATGGGCTGTTATGTCTGGCGTTGATCTTCAGTCCATTCTATTCGTTAACAATCCGCTATATTGCGGTTCTGGCGGTTACCGGCAAGATTATCTGGGAGCAGACACCGTTTTATTCCGATTCCATGATTGCCGGTTTTATTCATGCACGAGTGGCGCAGGATGCTCACCTGTATGGGCTTCTGGGATTCGTTGCTATATATGGGTCCTATGTCTTTGCCAGACTTCTATCCAGTTCAGTCAAAAATGCCTGAGCAGCATTGCTGAGTGTCCGGTTTCTGTGACGGATATACCCGAGTTTTCGGGATAACGCCACGTTTTCAACCTCTAAGATCACCAGACTGTCATCTACCATCGTACGTGGTAGAACACTCCAGCCGAAACCCACGGAGACCATTACTTTAATGGTTTCAAGGAAATTGATAGGCAAAGAAGTCCGCAGTGGTAGTTTGTGTTGGTCAAACAGTGCTTTGACAATCTGATACGTAAAGGTTTCCAGCTCTGGAAGCAAGGCATTGGCATAACATAACTCATTCAGACGCACCGATTTTTTGCGTGCCAGCATGTGATCCTTCCCAACCACAAAAACCAGCGAGTCATGCCAGATCAGTTCACCGACCAGCACTTTGTCCAAATGATTTGGAAGCGTCACGAAGGCCAGCTCGATGTCACGATTGATAACTGATTGATAGGCACGCTCTGACTCGAGGAAGTGCAGGTCCAGCTCTACATCAGTGTGATTGCTGATGAAACCCTTGAGAGTGGATGGTAGGCGGTATAAACCAATGTGGTGGCTGATGGCCATTGACAGGCGGCCGCCAACGTTATGCGCCAGATTGCCGACAATCTGACGGGCTTCACGGATTTCCTGGGCAATGCGCTCTGCAGGTGGGATGAGTGCCCGGCCTGCTTCCGTTAGCAGAACTTCTCGCCCCACTCGGTCAAATAGTCGTGCATTGACCTGATTCTCCAGTGACCGAATGCGTTTGGAGATTGCAGGTTGTGTTAAATGCAGTCGATGTGCCGCTTCCGAAAATGATCCGGTTTCCACGACTGCCAGAAATGCCATGAGCGCTTGAGTATCCATGTTTGATTTTTTGAATTACCAAAAGTAATTAAATTTATAAATTTTATGAATTTGTTTTATCTGTTGATTAATCCTAAAATGTGTCGGCGATTCAGACAACAATTTTTTGATAGGAAATGACTTGTGACTGGCAAAACCCTATATGACAAATTATGGGACTCTCATGTTGTCAAAGAGAGAGAAGATGGTACTGCGTTAATCTATATTGACCGGCATCTGTTGCATGAGGTGACTTCACCGCAAGCATTTGAAGGTCTTAGATTGGCAGGGCGCACTCCCTGGCGTCTGCAGGCGAATTTGGCAACGCCGGATCACAACGTTCCTACAACAGTGGAAGAGCGTAAAGCGGGTATTGATGGTATTGCTGATCCGATTTCCAAAATTCAGGTACAGACTCTGGATGAAAACTGCAGTCTCTTTAATATCACTGAATTCAAAATGGGTGATGAGCGCCAAGGCATCGTTCATGTGGTCGGGCCAGAGCAAGGTGCAACACTTCCAGGTATGACCGTTGTTTGTGGTGATTCCCATACATCCACTCACGGCGCATTTGCAGCATTGGCACATGGAATTGGTACTTCTGAAGTGGAGCATGTGCTGGCGACTCAGTGTCTGATTCAAAAGAAAATGAAGAATATGCTGGTACGTGTCGATGGTCAGTTGTCGCCATGGGTAACGGCCAAAGACGTGGTTCTGCATATTATTGGGGTGATTGGTACTGCCGGTGGTACCGGTTATGCCATTGAATTTGGTGGTAGCGCTATTCACAGCCTTTCTATGGAAGGCCGTATGACCATTTGTAACATGGCAATCGAGGCAGGTGCGCGGGCCGGTATGGTCTCCGTTGATGATATTACCCTTGAATATGTAAAACATCGTCCTTATGCACCAAAGGATGAGCAATGGAAGTTGGCAGAAACATCCTGGCGTGAACTGGTATCAGATGAGGATGCAGTGTTTGATCGGGTGGTGGAGATTAGTGCTGAAGATATTCTGCCGCAGGTGACCTGGGGAACTTCTCCTGAGATGGTGCTCCCTGTTGGTGCCAATGTGCCTGATCCCGCTGATGAAGTCGATGAGGCGCGTAAACAGGCTATTGCCCGTGCTTTGGAATATATGGGATTGCAGCCGAACCAGGCGATTACATCCATCAGGCCTGATCGTGTGTTTATTGGTAGTTGTACCAACTCCAGAATTGAGGACTTGCGCGAAGCTGCCAAGGTGGTCAAGGGAAAAAAAGTGGCAGATTCTGTCAAGCAGGCTTTGGTTGTGCCCGGTTCGGGATTGGTGAAGGCCCAGGCAGAAGCTGAAGGGCTGGATAAAGTCTTTATAGAGGCCGGAATGGAATGGCGTGAACCAGGGTGTTCCATGTGTCTGGCCATGAATGCCGATAAATTGGGCGCTGGAGAACATTGTGCCTCAACTTCCAATCGCAATTTTGAGGGGCGTCAGGGATGGGGAGGCAGAACTCACCTGGTTAGCCCGGCTATGGCCGCTGCCGCTGCCGTTGCGGGACATTTTATTGATGTAAGAGAGGTCATGACTGATGCGTAAATTTGAAACATTCAGTGGGATTGCGGTGCCGATGGAGCGGGCCAATATCGATACCGACATGATCATTCCAAAGCAATTTTTAAAATCGATTAAGCGTTCCGGTTTTGGCCCCAACCTGTTCGATGAACAGCGTTATCTCGATGAAGGGCAGCCGGGTATGGACTGCAGTCAGCGACCACTGAATCCTGATTTTGTACTAAATCAGCAGCGTTATCAGGGCGCGCAGGTGTTGGTGGCTGGAGAAAACTTTGGCTGTGGGTCATCCCGTGAGCATGCGCCATGGGCGCTGGATGACTATGGGTTCAAAGTCATCATTGCTCCAAGCTTTGCTGATATTTTCTTCAATAACTGTTTTAAAAATGGATTGTTGCCAGTAGTCCAGCCTGTGGAGGTTGTCCGGCAGCTGATCAGCGATATTAAGAACAACGAAGGTTACCAGCTGAAAGTTGATTTGCAGCAGCAGCGGATTATCAAGTCTGATGGTTCTGAATTGGCCTTTGATGTTGATGAGTTCCGGAAATATTGTCTGTTGAATGGATTGGATGATATTGGCCTGACGCTTCAGGATGCTGACTCCATAAAACACTATGAAAGTAAGATGAAATCGATAACCCCGTGGTTATTTGCAGATGCAGAGCAGTGAGAGAGACATGACAAAAAAAATTCTGATTTTACCTGGAGATGGTATTGGTCCTGAAATTATTGCAGAGGCTACCAAAGTCATTTCAGTCACTCAAAAACGTTTCGCACTTCAGCTGGAAATGGAAACCGCTTTGGTAGGTGGGGCTGCGCTGGACGCTCATGGTTCTCCATTGCCGGAACAGACGCTTGAGCTTGCCAAAGCCAGCGATGCTATTTTGCTTGGAGCGGTCGGCGGTCCCAAATGGGACAAAAATGAAATGGCTTTGCGCCCGGAGAAGGGGTTGCTTGGGTTGCGCTCCAACCTGGCTCTATTTGGTAATCTCCGTCCTGCCATTCTCTATCCTCAGCTGGCATCAGCATCGACTCTGAAGCCTGAGGTGGTTTCCGGGTTGGATATATTAATTGTCCGAGAGCTGACGGGCGGCATCTATTTTGGTCAGCCTCGGGGGATCAGAGAAGTTGATGGTGAACGCCAGGGGTTCAATACGTATGTTTATAGTGAGTCGGAAATTCGCCGTATTGCTCATGTTGCTTTTGAAGCTGCCCGTAAACGTAATAAGAGAGTCTGTTCGGTTGATAAAGCCAATGTACTTGAAGTAACTGTACTGTGGCGTGAAGTGATGGAAGAGGTGGCCAAAGACTACCCGGATGTCGAATTGAGTCATATGTATGTGGATAACGCCGCGATGCAGTTGGTACGTAATCCTAAGCAATTTGATGTCATGGTTACCGGCAATATGTTTGGTGACATCTTGTCTGACTGCGCTTCTATGTTAACGGGCTCAATCGGCATGTTGCCGTCGGCATCTCTGGATGAGCAAGGCAAGGGCATGTATGAGCCTATACATGGTAGTGCACCTGATATCGCCGGACAGGGTATTGCCAACCCATTGGCCACTATTTTGTCTGTGGCCATGATGTATCGCTATAGCCTTGGGTTTGTTGATGCCGCTGATGCTATCGAAAAAGCCGTGTCTGATGTGCTGGATCAGGGGTTGCGAACTCCGGATATCTGGTCTGAAGGCGCCACCAAGGTTGCCACCTCGGAAATGGGTGATGCGGTTGTAGCGGCACTGTCAAAATGAATTTTTAAACTTTAGGATGTGTAGACAATGAAAAAACTCGGTCTTGTGGGCTGGCGCGGAATGGTCGGCTCTGTATTGATGGGCAGGATGCGCGAAGAACGTGATCTTGAAGGTTTGGATGTTACGTTTTTCAGTACTTCGCAGACAGGTGAGGCCGCTCCTGAGGAAGCGGGTGCTGGCGCGACATTGCAGGATGCAAACAGTGTGGAAGCGCTGGCACAGATGGATATCATCATTTCCTGTCAGGGTGGAGATTATACCAAGGCAGTGCACCCTGCTTTACGCCAGTCAGGCTGGCAGGGATATTGGATTGACGCTGCATCTGCACTGAGGATGGTTGAAAGTGCGGTTATCGTGCTTGATCCGGTTAACCGCAAAGTGATCGATGATGCTCTGGCGTCAGGGGTTAAAGATTATATCGGTGGTAATTGTACTGTCAGTCTGATGATGATGGCGTTAGGCGGGCTATTTGAACAGGATCTGATCGAGTGGATTTCGCCGATGACGTATCAGGCTGCTTCTGGTGGTGGCGCTCGTCATATGCGTGAATTGATTAATCAGATGGGGCTGATTAATTCAGAAGTGGCCGATCTGCTGGCAGATCCTGCTTCTGCTATTCTCGAAATCGACCGCAAGGTGTCTGCTAAAGCCCGTTCCGCTGATTTCCCGGCTGACCAGTTTGGGGTGCCATTGGCAGGCAGTCTGATTCCGTGGATTGATGCCCAGTTGGATAATGGTCAGAGCAAAGAAGAATGGAAAGGTCAGGCGGAGACCAACAAGATCCTCGGGCGTAGTGCTGAGCCGATTCCTGTAGACGGCCTGTGTGTTCGTATTGGTGCCATGCGTTGCCACTCTCAGGCGTTGACCATCAAGCTCAAAAAAGATCTGCCTGTTGCCGACATTGAAGCTATTCTGGCGGGGGCTAATGATTGGGTTAAGGTTATTCCCAATGAAAAAGAGGCTACTATAAAAGGACTTACACCGACTGCCGTAAATGGCACCTTGTCAGTTCCTGTTGGGCGTATTCGCAAATTATCCATGGGTCCACAGTACATTAGCGCCTTTACTGTAGGAGACCAGTTATTGTGGGGAGCCGCAGAACCCTTGCGCAGGGTTTTGAATATTGTACTGGGAAGATAAATGGTTTTTTGCAGTTGTTAAAAAAAGCCGGTAATCCGGCTTTTTTTTTCCAATTTGCAGTTTGATAGATCTATTATTCTTATTTGTCATTATTGAATATTTGAAATCATGTGTTTTTTTGACGAATAGAGTTAATGGCCTAAGCTGTGATATTGGTCAAAATAACGAATGAGAAATCTAAAAAGGTTAGTTAGTTGAGTGCTTTTAAGCAGGGCAAAAGTTGCTAAAAGTCTATTATTAATTAATACTTAGGCGACGTTTTGAAAGATTTTTCTCAAAAGTTTAACAACAAATTTGCAAATGAGAACTGTGTCTCACAAAAAAATAATTGTGATTTCAGCTGAATCATCATTAGCTCATTTGAATGATCAAAAAAAAAGGAAAACTGATATGGTGCGCAAGTTAGCTACGCTATTGCCATTGGTGGTTTTACTGGGAGCCAGTGGCGCTAAGGCCTTAGGTCTTGGTGAGCTCACCCTTAAGTCATCTTTGAACGAGCCTCTTTCGGCAGAAATAGACTTGTTACAGGAAGAGGATTTGAGCTCGGGTGAGATATTGCCAACCTTGGCAAGTAATCAGGATTTCCAACGGGCAGGTGTGCAGCGTTTCTTTTTCTTATCCAATATTCAGTTCTCTGTGCTTGATAAAGGCAACGGTCAGAAAGCGATTCAGTTGTCCACCAAACAACCTGTTCAGGAACCATTTTTAAATTTCCTGGTTGAGGTTAACTGGCCGGCGGGACGGCTGCTTAGAGAATATACAGTTTTGTTGGATCCGCCGGTATATGATGAGTCGCCTGTAATCGAGTCAGAAGTGGTTAGCCCGGCTACAGCACCTAAGTCATCTCAGTCCAGTGTTACGACTATTCAGAATCAGCCATCGGTCAAGTTTGATGAAAACACAGTGACCTCATCTCAGGCTGTTCCTACACGCAAAGAAAACCTGAAACCAAATCAGTACCGGGTTCAGCGCGATGATACTCTATGGGATATCTCAGTTAAGTTTCGCCCAGATCGATCGCTGTCTCCACAACAGGTAATGGTTGCTATCCAGCGTTCTAATCCATCTGCTTTCATGGGCAATAATATTAATCGCCTGAAGGCCGGTAGTCTGCTTGATATCCCAACTGCTGATCAAATCAAGTCCATTTCCCAGAGTGACGCATTAGCAGAAGTTTCACGGCAAAATAAACAGCTTAAGAACCCTCAGCGAGAAGGTGAGTCAACATCTGTACCCATTAGTGCATCGGGTTCGGCCACTTCAGCATTAAAAGATGGAAATGAGAAAAATCCTGATGGCTATTTGGAGCTGGTAACGCCGAAAGACAAAACTGATTCAGCCTCTGCGGCTGGAGAAACAACCGCCAAAATTGATGAGTTGGAAAATAAATTGGCGATGGCGCTTGAACTGAATGATCAGTACGAGCGTGAAAAACAGGATCTCAACAGTAGGGTCAGTGAGCTTGAAGAACAAATCAAGCTTATGGAATCAATGATCAATCTGCAGAGTGAAACCGGGACTATTCTGGAGAACCAGGATTCCATACAGGAAAATGCTGATAAAAATGCAGCAGTTGATCAGGCAGTAATTCCTGATACCGGAATGGGAACTGATGGTCAATCATCTGATCCCGCTTCAGCAGGTGTAGCACCGATTGATCAAGGTCAATCGGCAACTACTGATAATTCGGCAACTACTGATAATACTGCGCAAGAGATCACAACACCTGAGCCGGTTACACAAACTCCGCCACCAGCACCAAAACCGGTTATACCACCTCCAGCCCCTCAGCCGGAACCTGGTATTATTGATATGATTCTGGGTAGTACTACCAATATGATTGCTGTGGTACTTGTGGTTCTGATGGTTATCTTGCTGCCGTTCTATTTCATTTCAAAACGTAAAAACAGTCAGAATCTGGTGGAAGAGGACGACACAGATTTCAATCTTGAAGATGATGAAGATCCTTTCGATTTGGGTGATTCTGATCATGAAATGGCTCCGGAAGATGCCGATGAGCTGGCTGACGAATTTAATTCGGCTACCAGCAAAGATGATAGCGAAGAGGCTGACGTTGTCGCCGAAGCGGATATTTATATAGCGTATGGCCGCTATGACCAGGCCGAGGAATTGCTGAAAAAAGCTATTTCTCAAGATGATTATCGCGATGACATCAAATTGAAACTTGCTGAGGTTTATACCGAGACGGGTAATGCCAGTGGTTTCAATGCGATGGCAAAAGCGCTTGATTATGCGGATCCAGATATCAAGCAGAAACTGGCGGAATTGAAGGCCAGAATGCCGCAGGATGATATGACTATGTCATCAGGGCTTGAAGATGACAGTCTGGATTTAAATGTTAGCCTGGAAGATGCCATTGATGAACCTGAGGTTCCAACTCTGGCAAGCGAAGCACCAGAAGCTCCGGTTTCAGAAATGGAAGATTTTGACCTTGACTTGCCAGATGATTTCGATACAGATCTTTCGTCTGAGGATGTTGATCTCAATACCCGCAAAGAAGAGTCAGATACATCTCTTGACTTTGATCTGGGTGATAACGATTTCTCCCTGCCGACGGTTGATGAAGAAGCTCCTGTTGGTGAAAAAGCCGAAGAAAAAGATGAGTTCAGTCTGGATTTCAATCTGGATGATTTCGGTGGCGATACTGAAAGTGAATCTCCTGCGTCCAGTAAGGACGAGAGTGCAGAAAGTGACGACTTTTCCATGGACTTCTCTTTGGATACAGACGAAGGTTTGGACGATTTGGGATTGGATCTTGACAGTCCGGCTTCCGAAACTGAGAGCGCTCGGGAAGAAGAAAACCCGTTTGAAGCTTTGGATGCTCAGATTGAAGCGCTGGGTGGGCTCGATGATTTTGAGACTACTGCTGAGAATGACTTGGAAAGCAGCGACTTTGAAAGCATGGACATTGGGTCAGACGACGATTTCTCTATGCCAGCCCACGACGAGGTTCCAGAGCTGGATGAAGTAACTGACCTTGAGCGGGATGATTTGTCATCAGATTTAGGTGCAGACCTGGATGGTGACCTTGATGATGATTTTGGGTTCCTGGCCGGAGCAGACGAAGCTTCCACTAAACTTGATCTGGCTCGTGCATACATAGACATGGATGACAGTGAGGGAGCTCGTGAAATTCTTGAAGAAGTGTTGGCAGAAGGGAATGATCAGCAGAAACAGAAAGCTCAGGAACTGATTGCTCAGTTGAGTTAATATAGTCACTTCTTGTTTTTTGATTGATACATCACACCGGCTTATCAGATAAGCCGGTGTTTTTGTTTTATAAGGCTTATGGAAGAAATTTTCCCCCCCTCCAATCCTGATTATCCGATTAGGGTTGCCATGATTGTCGAGTATGATGGTTCCGGTTACTTTGGCTGGCAGGTACAGAAAACTGGAGTGACCACTATTCAGTCAGTACTTGAGGAAGCTATTTCCCAAGTTGCAAATCACCCTGTCGATACTATTTGTTCAGGTAGAACAGACTCTGGTGTGCATGCGTGCAGGCAAGTCATTCACTTTGATACCAATGCACGACGCAAAGATTACGGTTGGACCGTCGGAACAAATACAAAGTTGCCAGATGATATTTCTATCCAATGGGCCAAAGAAATGAATCATCATTTTCATGCCCGTTTCAGTACCCGTGAACGCCGCTATAGGTATGTCATTTATAACTATCCTATCCCTCATAGTATTCTGCGTAATGGGATGACCTGGATAAAATACCCTCTGGACCACCAGGTGATGCATCAGGCTGCTCAATGCCTGGTGGGTACGCACGACTTTTCGACTTTCCGAGCTGCGAACTGTCAGGCTGCTTCGCCGGTTCGCACGATAAAAGGAATCTCTGTTGAGCGCTATGGAAACATGCTGGTGCTGGATGTGCGTGCGGATGGGTTTTTATATCATATGGTAAGGAATATTGCCGGTGTGTTGATTGATATCGGATCTGGCCGGCAGCCGGTTGACTGGTGCGGTTATTTGTTGAGTTTGTGCGACAGAAACCGTGGTGGAGTCACAGCAAAAGCGGCTGGGCTTTACTTTGTGGATGCCATATACGACTCCGTGTTTGAGTTACCTGAAACACCTGTCGGTCCGAACTTCTTAACCTGGATGCAAGATAAAGGCTAATGCTATGAAAGTGAAAATTTGTGGGTTAACCAATTTGGAAGACGCATTGCTCGCCTGTAATGCTGGTGCAGATGCGCTCGGATTTGTGTTTTATCCCCCAAGTGCAAGGTATGTAGAACCTGCGCAGGCAGCTGAAATCATTAAACGCCTACCGCCTTTTATTACTAAAGTTGCATTATTTGTTGACCCGGAACCAGAATGGGTTAATCTTGTGCTCTCGCAGGTTGCAATAGACTGCATACAGTTTCATGGCAATGAATCAGATGAATTCTGTCAACAATTTTGTAAACCCTTCATTAAAGCACTACGTGTTGAGTCCAAAGAATTTTTGGACCATCAGATGGCGTGTTTTCCAAATGCCTCAGCTCTGCTGTTGGATGCCTTTGTAGAGGGTATTCCAGGCGGTACCGGCCAGTGTTTTGACTGGCAATTAATAGATCCTGAATTGAAAAAGCGCCACCGTTTGATTGTCGCGGGTGGTTTAACCCCGGATAACATTCGGCAGGCGGTGGATATCACATCTCCTTATGCTGTGGATGTCAGTGGTGGTGTGGAGCAATCCAAAGGTAAAAAGGATCAACAACTTCTCGAACGATTTATCGCACAGGCGAAAGCCTGAAAAATTTTTTCAGGTGTGGCTGAATTTGGAGAATATTATGTCTGATAAAAAACCTAATGACCTTAAAAGCATGCCAGATGACCATGGTCACTTCGGTATTTATGGTGGTCGTTATGCTTCTGAAACATTGATGTTCGCTCTGGAGCAACTGGAAAAAACTTATAACACTCTGAAAGAGACAGCTGAATTCCGTGAAGAGTTTGACCGGGATCTGGCTCATTACGTT
Organism: Gynuella sunshinyii YC6258; assembly: GCF_000940805.1. Lineage (GTDB taxonomy): Bacteria > Pseudomonadota > Gammaproteobacteria > Pseudomonadales > Natronospirillaceae > Gynuella > Gynuella sunshinyii. The sequence continues at coordinate 2,977,969 of NZ_CP007142.1, forward strand.
GGACGACCATCACCTCTTTATTTTGCCCGTCGGTTGAGCGAAACCTGGGGCGGCGCAGACATTTATCTTAAGCGCGAAGATTTAAATCATACTGGTGCCCACAAAGTAAATAACACCATTGGTCAGGCGTTGCTGGCCAAATATACCGGTAAGCCCAGAGTGATTGCTGAGACCGGTGCCGGTCAGCATGGTGTTGCCAGTGCTACTGTAGCTGCGCGATTGGGGTTGAAATGCGTCGTGTACATGGGCGCTGAGGATATTGAGCGGCAGAAGCTGAATGTGTATCGGATGAAGCTGCTGGGTGCTGAAGTGGTTTCGGTAAAGTCTGGGACGCGTACGCTTAAGGATGCCATGAATGAGGCAATGCGTGACTGGGTTACCAATGTTGACGACACCTTTTACATCATCGGAACGGTCGCAGGGCCGCATCCTTATCCTCAGTTGGTTCGTGACTTTCAGGCCGTCATTGGTCGGGAGGCAAAACGCCAGATTCTGGAACAAACAGGAGCATTGCCTGATGCCCTGGTTGCATGTGTAGGTGGTGGTTCTAATGCAATCGGGCTGTTTCATGAATTTCTGAATGATGAAGAAGTTGATATTTATGGTGTCGAAGCTGGTGGGTTGGGAATAGAAAGCGGGCAGCATGCTGCTCCTCTAAGTGTTGGACGTCCCGGTGTTTTGCATGGCAACAAGACCTATTTGATGGCCGATGAAAATGGTCAGATCATGGGTACTCATTCTGTTTCTGCCGGACTTGATTATCCAGGAGTCGGGCCTGAGCATTCCTGGTTGAAAGATATTGGTCGGGTGACCTATGTCGATGCTACGGATCAGGAAGCGTTGGCGGCGTTTCGGGAGCTGACTCTGGTTGAAGGTATTATGCCAGCTCTGGAATCATCTCATGCTGTGGCATATGCCAAGAAACTGGCCCGTAAAATGGGTAAAGGTAAGCGTATTATCGTAAATCTGTCTGGCCGTGGAGATAAAGATGTGCACACCGTCGCGGCGATAGACGGCCTGGAAATTTGAGAGGAATCAACATGAAGCGCATAGAAAGTACTTTTGGCCGTTTGCAGGAGCAGGGCAGGCAGGCATTGATTCCTTTTATCACCTGTGGGGATCCCCGCCCTGAGGTAACCTTGCCTCTGATGCACGGGCTGGTAGAGCAGGGTGCAGATATTCTGGAGTTGGGTATTCCCTTTTCAGATCCGATGGCCGATGGTCCGGCAATCCAATTGGCCAATGAACGTTCTTTGAGTCATGGTACCGGCCTCAAAGATGTATTGAGCATTGTTCGTGAGTTCAGAGATACCAATACCAATACTCCGGTTGTGTTAATGGGGTACATGAATCCCATAGAGTTTATGGGCTACGAAAACTTTGCTTTTCAGGCACAGCAGGCAGGTGTTGATGGTCTGATTACTGTGGATTTGCCACCTGAAGAGTGTGATGTGCTGTTGCCTATATTGTCTGATCATCAGATTGACCCTGTGTTCCTGTTAACACCCACAACTTCAAAAGAGCGTGCTGCCAGAATACTCAGTTATTGCAGTGGTTACGTTTACTATGTGTCTTTAAAAGGAGTCACTGGGTCCAACAGGCTCGATGTCGCTGACGTGGCAGAAAAAGTAGCCGCGATTAAAGCCCTTACAGACTTGCCAGTAGCCGTAGGCTTTGGCATTAAAGATCCTGAGTCTGCACAAGCCGTTGCGAGAGTAGCGGACGGTGCGGTTGTCGGGTCGGTGCTTGTGAACAAGGTGGGTGAGCTGCAAAACAGCGAAACCCGCGAAATCGTAACGCAGGTAGCCGGGATTATTGGTCAGATGCGTACCGCAATGGACCAACGTTGATCTCGGACATTTCATCAGAATTAACAACGATTATAAGGAAGGATTATGAGTAGCTGGTTGGACAAACTTGTGCCTTCAATCATGCGGTCAGAAAGTAAAACCAGTCAGATTCCTGAGGGACTGTGGCGAAAGTGTCCTAAGTGTGGGTCACCTCTCTATCGTCCGGAGCTGGAAAAAAATCTGGATGTCTGTCCGAAATGTGATCACCATCACCGTATTTCGGCGCGTCGTCGTCTGGACTTGTTTTTAGATGAAGACAATCGTGAAGAAATCGGTGGTGAAGTAGAGCCCGTAGACCGTCTTAAATTCAAAGATACCAAAAAATACAAGGATCGGTTGTCTTCGGCTCAGAAATCGACCGGAGAAAAAGACGCATTAATTGCCATGAAAGGACAGCTTGAAGGTAAACCGGTAGTGGCTGTGGCATTTGAATTTGCATTTTTGGGTGGTTCCATGGGAGCTGTGGTTGGAGAACGATTCACCCGTGCTGCACATATTTGCCTGGAACAAAAGATCCCACTGATCTGTTTTGCGACTTCAGGTGGTGCCCGGATGCAGGAAGCGTTGCTGTCACTGATGCAAATGGCTAAAACCAGCGCCGTGCTGCAACGTATGAGAGAGGCCGGTGTTCCTTATATCTCAGTCATGCTCGACCCTTGCTTTGGTGGCGTTTCTGCAAGTCTGGCGTTGTTGGGTGATATCAATATTGCTGAACCCAATGCTTTGATCGGTTTTGCCGGACCTCGTGTCATCGAGCAGACCGTTCGTCAGAAGTTACCTGAGGGATTCCAGCGCAGTGAATTTCTATTGGAACATGGTGCGATCGATATGATTCTGGCACGTAAGGATATGCGCCCACGAATTTCCGCTATTCTCAAAAAGCTTGATCATCAGAACGTTGCCTAGTGTCGCTGAAAACTCTCTCAAACTGGCTTTCCTATCTGGAAAGCCTACATCATCAGGAAATTGATCTCGGTCTTGAACGAGTCGGTCGCGTAGCTGAGCTGCTGAATATTGATAAAGGTAAAGCCACTGTATTTACTGTAGCCGGCACTAATGGTAAAGGGTCGAGTTGTGCATTTCTCGACACTATTCTAACCATTCAGGGTTATCGTACCGGACGGTACAGCTCTCCCCACATTCTGCGTTTTAATGAGCGTGTTCTGTTAAATGGCCAGGAAGTAGATGATTTGCGACTGGTCAGAGCATTTGAGCAGATAGAGCAGAGTCGTGATGGTATTTCCTTGAGTTATTTCGAATACACCACTCTGGCTGCAATGCTGATATTTCAGCAGGCTGACCTGGATGTCTGGATTCTGGAGGTTGGGCTTGGAGGTCGACTGGATGCCGTTAACATTATTGATCCTGATGTAGCACTGGTGACTTCTATTGCTTTGGATCATCAGGATTGGTTGGGCAGCGATCTGGTTCAGATTGGTCGCGAGAAAGCAGGAATTTTCAGAACAAATGGGTTAGCTGTCTGTGGCCAGCAGTACGATGTTGAAGGTGTCGTAGAGCGTGCTGTCGCACTAGATTGCCGTTTTCATTTGAAAGCCAGAGACTTTAAATTCGAATATTCCCCGGAATCGGACGAGTGGTGTTGGCGAGGAAAAAACGCCGCCGGAGATGACCTTGTTCTGGAACATCTGCCGTTACCTCAATTACCGCTGGAAAATGCTGCGACAGTTATTCAGGCGCTATATCTGAGTGGCTTGAACATCTCGGTAGACAGTATCGCGCAGGGTATGCGCCGGGCCAGGTTGTCCGGGCGTTTCCAGGCTCTGCAATATCAGCAACATCGGTTAATTCTTGATGTGGCACATAATCCCCAGGCAGCGACGATGCTGGTGCAGCGCTTGCGGGCCGAGGGGATCCTGCATCCGGTAATTATTGTCGGTATGCTCGCCGACAAGGATTGTCGTCGCACGCTTGAGATTCTGGCGGCAGCTGAGCCTGTCAGTCTGGTGTGTATTGATCTTAATGTTCCCCGTGGTCAAAGCGCTCTCAAACTGGCAGAATTTGTTCCCGACAATATACGGGCTGTGATGAAAATGGCTCCTGACGTCGTATCTGCTCTAAATGGTATGGTGATGCCGGGCCCGGAGGATATAGTCGTTTGCGGTTCTTTTTACACAGTATCACAAGCCATGCAGAACGTCTGATCCAGATAACATCAGCCCAACACGGTTAAGGTAGTGAAGTGGAAGATACGGTAAAGCGAAGAGTAGTGGGTGCCGTTGTGCTGGCATTTTTTGCAGTTTTGATTGTGCCTGCGTTGTTGGATGGTGAAGGCCGGATTCCCGAGGTGGATAATATAGAAGTGCCACCGATGGTGAAGAAACCGGATACATCAGAACTGACGGTAGAGCTACCGGTTGAAGCCAGAAAAAGTGATGTCCCCATCGCTGCCCAATCTCCTGAATCCAGGCCGGCAGCGTCGGAAACTTCTTCACCCAAGGATAAGCCCGCCACTGCTGTTACAGCAACACCTGCCGCTACCGAACCCCAGGATTATGACGCCCAGGGCCAGTTGAAAGCCTGGTCGTTACAGATCGCCAGTTTCAGAAGTACTCGTAATGCTGCAGCTTTGAGGGATAAGCTCCGCCAACAGGGCTATCGTGCCTATAACAAAGAAAGCGTGTTATCTGATGGCAGCACTCTGACGCAGGTTTTCGTCGGGCCTGAGTCCAGCCAGCAAAAAATATCCATACTTAAAGATCAGTTGACCAAATCTGCCTCTGAACTAGGGCTGAGTGGCCCTCCTCTGGTCGTCCGCTATAGACCCAATTGAACTTTTCTACTGTATGTCTCTGTCAGGTCAGCTCAACAGGATATGACTGATATGTCATAAACGAGTTTAAAAATATCAACCGTCTGATAGAATTCGCTCGCTTTTTTATCAGGCCATGGGAACCTGCATGACCGCTATAGACTGGATCATTGTTGTTGTAATTATCGTTTCCGCGCTCATCAGCCTTAAGCGTGGATTTGTCAAAGAAGCCTTGTCTCTAACTACCTGGATCCTGGCGCTGGTCGTCGCAAGGATATTTTCCGGCAAGTTGGCGTATCTCATGTCCGACCTTATTAGCTCTCCAAACTGGCGCATTGCGGCAGCGTTTGCCATATTGTTTGCAGCAACACTGGTGGTTGGTGCCATGATTAATCATTTGTTATCAGAAGTGATTCGCATGACAGGGTTGACTGGCACGGATCGGCTACTGGGTATGGTATTTGGTGTTTTGAGAGGCGTTATCATTGTTGTGGCCATTCTGGCTGTCATGAAACTGTTTGCACTTGAGCAATTGTGGCCTGATTCTGTACTGGTAGGTTATTTTGAACCAGTGATTCGCTGGACCGGCGAATATGTTCACAAAGCTTCCGAAGCGCTGATCAATATTGGTCAATAATCCGATTCAAACTTAGAGAGAAATTTTCATGTGTGGCATTGCGGGTATACACGCTTATTCTCCTGTTAACCAGTCTCTGTATGACGCGTTAACAGTTTTACAACACCGTGGTCAGGATGCCGCTGGTATTGTGACTGAACAGGATGGCAAATTCTTCCTGCGCAAGAGCAACGGTCTGGTCAGGGATGTATTTCATACCCGCCATATGACCCGGTTGAAAGGTAATACCGGTATTGGACATGTACGTTATCCTACTGCCGGTAGCGCAAGTTCTGCGGAGTCCCAGCCATTTTATGTCAATTCTCCATACGGTATTGTCCTGGCCCACAATGGTAATCTGACTAACCAGCAGCAATTGGTCAGAGATCTGTTCAAAGCCGACTTACGCCATGTCAATACTACCTCCGATTCAGAGGTACTGCTCAATGTATTTGCTCATGAGTTACAGCTACAGGGTAAGCTGCAACCGACCGAGGTGGATATTTTTGCGGCAGTGGAAAGTCTGTTTAAACGGTGTCGAGGGGCATATGCCGTTGTTGCGATGATTTCCGGTTATGGCATGCTTGGCATTCGTGATCCATATGGTATTCGCCCGCTGGTATATGGTCAGCGCACAGACTCCAGAGGACGAACTGAATATATGATTGCCTCTGAAAGTGTTGCCCTGGATGCGCTCGGATTTACCATAATTCGCGATGTCCAGCCTGGTGAAGTTGTGTATATCAACGCTCAGGGTGAGTTGTTTACCAAAAAGTGCGGTCCGTCATTAACTCAGACGTCCTGTATTTTTGAATATGTGTATTTTGCCCGTCCAGATTCATTTATTGATGGTAGTTCAGTTTATCGTGCCCGGGTACGAATGGGGGAATACCTTGCTAACAAAATCATGCAGGAACATCCCGAACATGATATTGATGTGGTGATTCCAATTCCTGAATCCAGTCGTACCAGTGCTTTGGAACTGGCCAATCATCTTGGAGTCAAGTTCCGTGAAGGGTTTGTGAAAAACCGTTATATTGGCCGTACCTTTATTATGCCGGGTCAGGCAATGCGGAAAAAATCAGTTAAACAGAAACTGAACCCTATTGGTCTGGAATTCAAGGATAAGAATGTATTACTGGTAGATGATTCCATTGTGCGTGGAACCACGTGTCAGCAGATTATCGAGATGGCCAGGGAATCAGGAGCCAACAAAGTCTATTTTGCCTCTGCGGCCCCTGCTATCCGTTACCCGAACGTTTATGGCATAGACATGCCAGCCAAATATGAATTAATCGCTCATGACCGGACTGATCAGGAAGTTGGAACTGCAATCGGTGCAGACTGGTTGGTGTATCAGGACCTGGAAGATTTGATTAAAGCGGCAACTCCCAGTGATGAAGTTGACGGTGCCAGAGAGTTTGATTGTTCAGTTTTCAACGGCAAATATGTGACTGGTGATATTGATGAGCAATATTTGGCAGCATTGGAAGCCAGTCGTAACGATTCCGCCCGTGAGACAAAAGACAAGGAAGATAAAAGTGCGATGATCGATCTCCATAACAACGCTTGAGCAAATGCATAACCTGTATTAGATCAGTCTGTTAGCGGATAGCTGTCCCGGCTCGTTGAAAGATAATGTTTATTGGACTATATCTAAATAAACGTATCTTCATTGAGTCAGGACACCTATGGGACGCCCTCTATCGCTAAAAGTATTGATGCTCTTGATGCTGGTTTTGGTCATTGGCATCGAAGTCATATTTTCATTTCTGATTTTCTCTACTCAATCCAATATACAAACATTACGTATGGCTCAGTTGTTAGGATCTACTGTGCAGTTGTGTCTGCTTGTTTATTTTTTTCTGTTGTTCCGAAAATTTATTCACGGTTCTTATCATAAAGTGGCACAGTATCTGGAATCGTTGTCTACCGGGGATTTTACCAGGATCCTGAATCATGACGATGCTCAGCAGGCTGGTGAGCTTGGCGAACACTACAACAAACTATCAACAAATATACGTGATGTTCTGGCAAAGTTTGGACGAGAAAGTGTCGCTACCGCCCGTATAGCAAAAATACTGGACGAGCAGTCAAAACGAATGTCAACCAGTATTGATGAGGTAGTATCACAGCTTCATGCTTCTGCAACAGCGAGTGAAGAGCTGGCTTCCTCGGCTGTGGAAATCAGTCATAACTGCTCTGTGGCCTCGGATAGTTCTCAGAAAGCCCGGGAAGTGGCCGGACATGGTAAGCAGGTTGCTGAAGCAGCCAAAAAAGCAATGGATCAGGTGGCTGACGTGGTTGCCGAATCCGCTACCATTACCCAAAAACTTGATAAGCGTTCAGATGAGATTGGTAGTATTACCGAGATGATCAGAAGCATTGCTGACCAAACTAACATGTTGGCACTGAATGCTGCGATAGAAGCTGCCAGAGCTGGAGAGCATGGTCGCGGTTTTGCCGTTGTGTCAGATGAGGTTCGGAAACTAGCTGCTGAGACTTCGGAGGCCGTTGCACAAATTAATGAAACAGTCACTTCCATGCGCAATGAACTTGTGATGGCTGTGAAGAGCATGGAACAGACCGTTTCCTTGGTAAATGTTGGTTCTGAGGAGATTAAAAAGTCCGGTATTGCGCTTGAAGAAATCGCGACCAGTGTCGAGTCTGTGGTGGCTGAAATCCAGCATATTGAAAATGCTTCGAAAGAGCAGACCAGTACAACAGATGCATTGTCTGGCAACATCCACCGGGTTACGGATCTGATGACCGACGAAGCAAAAAATATCAACAGTAACAGCGCTGCCATCGAACGCATGGAAAGAATGGCCCGGGATATGAAACAAATGATTGGGCGGTTCCGCCTGGTCACACCGGACGATGCAAAAGCGATGGTTCAAAAGGCTTATCAATATATAAAGACCCATGGTCGTGAAAAAGCGTTTGCCGAATTTAATAATCCCGAAGGTGAGTTTATCCAGGGAGAATTGTTCATCCTGGCACAGGAGTTTGACGGATTAATGCTGGCATACGGAGGCGAGGCTCCGCTGGTGGGCAAAAACCTTAAAAATGCCTGTGATGCTGATGGAAAACTGTTAGCTCCACCATTGATTGAGATTGCCCGTACCAAAGGTGAAGGGTGGCACCAATACCGCTATATGAATCCTCATACTGACCGAGTGGAGCCCAAGCTCACCTACATTAAAGCGCTGGAAAACAACGCTTATATTGCCTGTGGAATTTTCCAGCCACAGGGCTACAAGTATGAATCAGTTCTGCATTCCTGATATTTGGGTGGGTTAATCGTCTGGACTGTTCTATATTAAAAGCTTTTGATCCTTAAGGAATGCTGTGTAGTGAGTCAAAAGCTTAATCAGATTATTCGCCAGTCACTCGCCACGATTAATGACGTTATATTGGGCAAGGAGCCGCAGGTTAAGCTGGCGTTGGCCAGTATCTTCGCCCGTGGGCACATACTATTGGAAGATTTACCCGGCATGGGGAAAACCACTCTGGCACAAACTCTGGCCAGAGTGTTAGGTCTTGAATATAAACGTATTCAGTTTACCAGCGATCTGCTCCCTGCGGATGTCATCGGGGCACCAGTGTTCGAACCGGATAAGGGGCAGTTCCGTTTTCATCGGGGGCCGGTGTTTACGCAGGTAGTGCTTGCTGATGAGCTTAATCGTGCTACCCCCAAATCCCAGAGTGCTTTACTTGAAGCGATGGAAGAGCGGCAAATCAGTATTGACGGCACCAGTTATCCGTTGCCGGAGCCGTTTTTTGTCATCGCCACCCAGAACCCGTTGTCTCAGGCCGGTACTTTTTCCCTTCCGGAATCCCAATTGGATCGATTTCTGGTACGTTTTTCCCTGGGCTATCCTGATCCGGCATATGAGCTGCAATTGTTGAAAGGCAACACCCGCGACAAGCTGCGAACAGTCAAACAAGTTCTGAACACTGAAACCCTGACGCATATTCAAAGTCTGGTGCCAAAGGTTACCGCCACCGATACTCTGTTGAATTATCTGCAACGATTGGTGGCCCGTACCCGTGAAGATGATAGCTGTGAACTGGGTCTGTCTCCTCGTGGTGCCATAGCACTTTTGCGGGCTTCCCAGGCCTGGGCACTGGTGAATGGCAGAACGCATGTGCTGCCTGAGGATGTTCAGGCGGTATTTGTTCCGGTCGCCGCGCATCGCATTGTGGGCAGGACGGAAAAACAAAACGAGGTATTGGCAAGGCACCTGCTCGAACAGGTGGAAGTCCTGAGTAAGGAATAAGCCAAATGCTGAATCCTTTGACCATCATCCAACAATTAGTCTGGCAACGATTCAATCGCTGGCTGTCTCAGCGCATCCGTCCGGAAAAACAGCTGCAAATGAATCAGAAGCGAATTTACATACTGCCTTCGAAGGCTGGTTTGGTGTTGTTTGTTCTGATTTTGGCACTGTTGTTAATGGCCATTAATTTCCAGAACAACCTGGTGTATATGATTACCTTCTGGTTGCTGGCGTTACTGGCCATCAATGTGTTGTTTACCTATCGCAACCTGTCCGGATTGAGGTTGGTGGTGGTCAGAGCCGGCAGCTGTTTTGCCGGAGATCGGGTAAGGTTTGAATTTGATGTTTTCAATCACAGCAATCGTGCCCGACAGGCCATACAAATTGGTTGGCGTGGCCAGGATCAAGTGACCATCACTCTGGAAAAAGGTGAACAGCGCAGAATCACGTTAACTCATGATACCGTCACGAGAGGCTATCTGCGTCCTGGCAGGCTGGAGATTTTGACTCATTTTCCCACCGGGCTGGCCAGAAGCTGGGGATATATGCATCCGGATGTCACCGCTGTCGTGTTTCCCGAACCAAGGCTGGCGTTGCAACTCGATAATGCCCATCACGAAGGCGATGAGACCGAAGACGGTCAGGAAATTAAAAACGGTTCGTCGGATTTCAGCCTGATCAGGGAGTTTCGACAGGGAGATTCCATCAAGCGTATTCATTGGCCTGCCTATGCCCGGACTGGAAAACTTCACAGTCGCGAGTTCGTTGATTATCAGCATCATGATCAATGGCTTGACTGGAGCAATTTGACTCTTAGCGGCACTGAGCAAAAATTGTCGCACTTGTGTGCCAAAGTGTTGGAAATGTTCGAACAACAGAAGCACTGGGGACTGCGCATTCCTGGTACTGAAATCGCCCCTTCTTTGAGTGAGCAACATAAGATTCGTTGCCTGACCGCACTGGCAACGTTTGGACTGAGTCATGAACGTTAAACCTGGTCAGCAAAGTATCCATCGCGCCAGTTTAATCTTGCTGTTATTGACACAGATTGCTGTAGCGGTGCCATTTCTCGATGACTTGCCATCATGGTTATTTCCCATGTTGATAATAACCGCCGGCTGGCGATTATGGATCGTGCGTGGACACTGGCAAAAAACCGGCTGGCAGTTAAAAACCCTGGCTATTTCCATTGGTGTGATTGGGGTTGCGTTAAGTGGTGTTCCGCCGATTTCTCTGGAAGCCGTGAATTCATTGTTGATGCTGGCTTATCTGCTGAAGAATCTCGAACTCAGTAGCCGACGTGACGGAATGGTGGTGGTCTATACCGGTTATTTTCTGGTATGCACACAATTTCTGTACTCCCAAAGTATTTTGATAACGCTCTACAGTTTGATGTTGCTGGTGGTGCTGACGGCGACTCTGATCAGTCTGCAACAGACGCATAGTCGTCCGGTGCGGGAGCAGTTGAAGTTGTCGTTGAATATGCTTGGACTGTGTCTGCCGTTAATGCTGGTGGTCTATCTTTTGTTCCCGAGGCTGCCGGCATTGTGGAGTGTACCGATGCCCGATTCCGCCAAAACCGGCGTGTCAGACGAAATTACCCCAGGAGACATTGCCAACCTGGCCCGCAGTGATGAGCTGGCGTTTCGGGCCACTTTCCAGGGCGATCCACCGAGAGCTTCTGAGCGTTACTGGCGTGGTATTGTTCTGAACTATTTTGATGGCAAAACCTGGCGACAGGGACGAGAGGGTGACTGGACCCGAACCCGCTTTCGTGCCCGCGACAGCATGCCGCAGGATATAGAGTATGGTTCGCGTAGTCTGTCCTATTCAGTGATTTATCAGACCAGCTATCAGCCCTGGCTATTTACCTTGACTCCCTCAACCAATGTCAGCGGTGGAGCTGTAGGGTTTGAGGATTATCGCTGGGTCAATCGTACTCCGATTGTTGCGCCGACCCGTTTCGAATTTGAGGCGTATCCGGATGCGGTGATTGGTAAACATCTTAACCCTGTTGAACGATCGCGGGCCTTGATGTTGCCGGAAGACGGGAACCCACAAAGTCGCGAATTTGCCCGTCGGCAACGAGCCCTGGCTGGCAGTGATGAAGCTTACATGCTGAATATCGCCCGCTGGTTTTTTCAAGAGCAGTTTTACTACACGTTACAGCCGCCATTGTTGGGAGATACAAACACCATTGACCGTTTTCTGTTTGAAAGTCAGGCGGGTTTCTGTGCTCACTTTGCCAGTGCCTATACTTTTTTAATGCGTGCTGTTGGTATTCCGGCCAGGATGGTTGCCGGGTATCAGGGCGGGGAATGGAATGCGGACGCCAAATACATAGCGGTTCGTCAGTACGATGCCCATGCCTGGGTGGAAGTCTGGCTCGAAGACAAAGGCTGGGTGCGAATGGATCCGACTGCCTATGTTGCTCCAAATCGGGTAGAACAGAATCTACGTTCGGCGATTAGCGTCAATGATAGTCAGCTAATGGCTGGCAACTTTCAGAATCGGTTTAAATGGCTCAACCGGCTACGCCAGCAGATGGATGCCATGCAATATGCCTGGCAGGTCTGGGTGCTGGATTTTGATATGGAAGATCAATCCAAGGTGCTGAGCTTGATACTGGGCGATATCAACGTTTATAAAACCGTGTTATTCAGTATGGTGGTGATGGTGGTTATTGGTGCTGTCTGGGGGTGGTCTCTCGGACTGTTCACTGGCCGGAGAAAAACCAACCCTTATTATGTGCAGTTACACCAGCTGACAGAGATGCTGCTGGATCGTGGAATTTCTGTATCCAGAGGGGCCGGGCCCGGACAACTTCAGGATGAATTGAATCAGCAAACATTCAAAGGCAAACAACCTGTTCTTGATTACCTGCTGGCGTTGAATCAGCAGCTGTACACCCATGAGCCAGACCCAGAATTGAGCCGAAAGTTTCGTCATGCCCGACAGGCTCTGGCGAAGTGGAAACGTTTTCGGCGGGAATGATCATCTGTTCTAATGTTGTTAATTAATAAAAACTCTACTTCTATTGGTTCAATAAAGGTTGTGATTTTGACCGTGCTTTGTAATTAACTTTCATCAGATAGACATAAGGCGCCGCCAAATTGAGTTTTTCTGAGAACCATTTTTAACCTTCCATTGAATTCAGTAATAAAGTTTCATAGCAGAGTTACTTCATAAGCAGCAGGACGAAAGCGCTCTTTTTTATGCGTTTCAGTTTTTCTGAAATAGCCCGGATAATGCGCATCTTTGACAAACAAGATGGAAAAAAGAGGTCAATGGTGAGCATCATAAACGCCCAGAAACAACTATCCGAATGGCAGGAAAAAGAAGCGCTGCTGGAACAAATGATTCCCCTGATCGGTCGGCTGTATCGTCATAATAATGTGATCACATCGATCTATGGTCGCAGCGTGATCAATCAGTCGGTTATCAATCTGGTGAAATCCCACCGTTTCGTGCGCCAGACTGAAGGTCATGAACTGGAACCTTCCGATACGCTGGCCATTTTAAAAGTGTTGGATGCGTTGAATCTTGGTCCTTGCCATATCGATATCGGCAAACTGGCAATTGCTTACCGTGAATATCAGGAGACTCCTCTGTCAGACTGGTTGCGCTCACAACTGTCTGAGGTGGTAAACCAGTATCATCAAAACAATTCCGATCAGACTGCCCGGCGCAAAGATGTTGTGCTGTATGGTTTTGGCCGTATTGGCCGGTTTCTGGCACGCATTCTGGTTGAAAAAAGCGGCGGCAGTCCACTGGCCTTACGGGCTATTGTGGTTCGCAAAAGTGGTGCTGCCAACGACCTGGTGAAACGCGCCAGTCTGTTGCGAAGAGACTCCATACATGGTTCGTTTGAAGGTACGATCAGTATTGATGAAGAAAATAATGCCATCATTGCCAACGGCAGTTATATTCAGGTCATCTATGCCAACAGTCCGGCTGAAGTAGACTACACCAAATATGGTATCGAAAACGCCCTGGTTATCGATAACACCGGTGTCTGGCGCGATGAGAAAGGACTCAGCCAACATCTGCAAAGTAAAGGTGTTGGCAAGGTATTGCTGACTGCACCAGGAAAAGGCGACCTGAAAAATATAGTGTATGGTATCAACCATAATACGATTGAAGAGAGTGATCGGATTGTTTCGGCGGCATCGTGTACCACGAATGCAATTACTCCGGTTCTGAAAGTCATTAACGATACTTTTGGTATACAGCACGGCCATGTGGAGACCATTCATTCATATACCAACGATCAGAACCTCATCGATAATTTTCATAAGGGTGACCGGCGTGGTCGCAGCGCGCCACTGAATATGGTTGTCACCGAAACCGGTGCTGCCAAAGCGGTGGCGAAAGCACTGCCCGAATTAAATGGCAAACTGACCGGAAATGCCATTCGGGTACCTACTCCCAATGTATCCCTTGCGATTTTGAATCTGGATCTGCTCAAGCCGGTAAGCCGGGATTCTCTGAATGAAATGTTGCGGGAGCGTTCACTGTATTCAGAGCTGAATAAACAAATCGATTTCGTAAATTCACCCGATGCGGTCTCCAGTGATTTTGTGGGTAATCGTCGTGCAGGTATTGTTGACGCCAAAGCGACCATCGTTTCCGGACATAAAGCCATCCTCTATGTATGGTACGACAACGAAGCCGGATATAGCGCTCAGGTGATGCGGCTGGTGCAAAAAATGGCCGGTATCGAATATCGTTTCTTCCCCGCGTAAACTCTCCTGTTAAAACTGGGGAGTTTCTGAAAACCAACTATTTTCAGAAACTCCCCATCGCTGATACCCATACTGTGCTGTCATCTCGCCGATTGAAATGCTGTCTAAGACTCTTGAGTTGTCATGGAAATGACATTCCTGGATTGTAGATTTCAGAGGTTTAGCTACTCAATATCTAAGAGGTACGTATGAACGCTCCATTGTTCGTTCGGTGTATTCAAATCATAGGCCTGATAACTGCTCCAGTCAGCTTTACATCGGCTGCCGACAGTTTGTCCACTGTATTAAAATCCACCCATAGTTTTGAAGATATCGCCGATGCTGCTTATTGGCAGGCGGCAGATGGCCATGCTGATGGGTTGTTGATCGCATCTCTGGAAGGGGATGGTCTTGCTGTCTTTGATCAGAGTGGTTCCCTGGTGCAGCGTGATGAGCAGTTTGAAGTGGTTGGTGCGGATATCCGTTACGGCTTCAGACCAAGACCACAATATCCAGCCATAGATATCGTCGCGGTCGGACTACCGGAGCAACAGGCATTCGGGTTTTATCACGTTACACCGGACCCGTCTGCGCCATTGCAGTTTCTGGGACAAATAAACGCAAATATTAACATGGAGGGGGTTTGTCTTTATAAAAATGTGACCACTGGCGACCTCACGGTGACTGGTTTCACCGAAGAAGGCAGCATTGTGCAGTACAAGCTGGACTATGACGGCCAGCATATCATCAGTCGGGTCCGTGACGATCAGGGGATGCCGGTACCGGTTCGTGTGACTCAGGTTGGAGGGGAACTCAGCAGCTGCGTGGTTGATGATGAAACCGCCACATTGTTTGTTGCTGAACAGAATGTTGGCATCTGGTCATATGGTGCTGACGCGGAAAATGTCAAAGACCGGCGCCTGATTGATGTTGCCCTGCCATTGGGGCATATCGAAGAAATTGAGAATATGGATCTGGTGTACCAGCCTGACGGTAAAGGTGTTCTAGTGGTTGCTGATGAAGGGCAGGGGTTTCTGTTATACGATCGTCAGAGCAGTCATCGGTTTCTGGGGGGCTTCAATGTAGCTGGCTTTGAAGAGGCCAAACTGGTAACCGCCGCGACGGATGGTTTATGGTTGGGTAACACGGAAGCCGACCAACCGGTCTATGAAAAATTACCATATGCCCGTCTGGCACCGATCAGCGATGTCCAGATCGATACCGCAATGGATTTACGGCATATGAGCATCGATGGAATATCGTTGGTTGCGGCTAGCGGTGAAACTCAAGCTGTCGATGATGATGGTGATGCTGCTGATGATCCAGCGATCTGGTTGAATGAACAAAACCCACAGCGCAGCCTGATTATCGCCACCAACAAGCAGGGTGGATTAATGGCCTATGACCTGAACGGTCAGGAAATACAGTACCTGGAAGGAGGCCGGCCCAATAACGTTGATATTCGTCTGCGGGTCAAAACCTCTGATGGTGGCAGCGTTTCCCTGGCAGCGGCTTCCAACCGGGAACTCAATACCATTGCCCTGTATACCATACAGGACACCGATGCTCCTATCCAAAAACTCCCGGTCAAGGGTGACAATACTCATCCTGATGCGGCGGAACTGGTATCCCGGGTGGATGAAGTCTATGGACTGTGTATGGGGCAGGCAAAAGATGGTCGTACCTATGTCTTCGTGAATGGCAAGAACGGTCAGATTGAACAATGGCGTATTGAACTACACGAAGGCGATGCCAGTGGCACCCTGGTTCGAACCATGAAAGTGAACTCTCAACCGGAAGGCTGTGTGGTCGATGACCAGACACAAACGCTCTATGTTGGTGAAGAAGACCATGCAATCTGGTCGTTTAATGCTCATGAAGACGGTAGTACTCAGGCGACTCTGGTCGCCAGCGTCGATGGCAGGACTCTGGTGGATGATATTGAGGGGCTGGCCATTTATAGCAAGGATGAGAAACGCTATCTGCTGGCATCCAGTCAGGGCAATAACACCTATGCAGTTTATGACCTGGTTCAGAATAACCGGTATGTCGGCAGCTTTGCCATAACCGGTAATGATGAGATAGGAGTGGACGGTACCAGCGACACGGATGGTATCGATATTATTTCTGCTGATCTCGGAGCGGGATATCCAGAGGGCATTATGGTGGCTCAGGATTGGTATAACATTAATAAACGCTATGAGCTGGAAAATCAGAATTTTAAACTGGTTAGCTGGCAAGCTATTGCTGAGGCATTATTCAAATAATTTCTGTTCACGCTGTGTAGAGTAGAACTCTGCACAGCTCTCTCTTCTTTATTTTATTCCGGAACCGGCAAAAGACTGTTTTTCGGTTCTCTGATCGCCAACGGTTGCCCGGCATAAATGCTTCAAGATTATTTCGGATAAAACCACTTCACACTTCCAAAGTGACCTCACTTGCAGACTTGGAATAAATACCTACAAATTTTGATGTCTTGCTTACTTATGTGAAGGCTACGGCATATTCCATTTCGCACTTTAGTAATATCTCGAAAATGACCGGTAAAAAAACACCAAATAGCCGGGTTGATCAATGGGAGTGAGAATTTTTTTATGAAACGCTTTGTTTATAATTCATTGTCTTTGTCTATCCTTATGGCAGTGACATTGACTTCTACAACTGCTTCTGCCAGTACAGGTAATCCCCATGTTAATCAAAATGGTTATCTGCCTAATGGTGCTAAAGTGGCCACCTATGCCAACACCTCATCATCTGCCCTGGACTGGGAATTGTGGAAGGACGGGAACCTGGTGACATCCGGTAAAACCGTTCCCTTTGGTCAGGACGCCACCGCCGGTGAATACGTACATCAGATAGACTTTTCATCATTTACGACTGAAGGTGGTAACTACGAGCTGCATATTGGCTCGGATGTCAGTTATCCATTCATGATTGACGCTTCAGCATACACATCGCCGATGTATGATGCGTTGCGCTACTTTTATCACAATCGCAGTGGTATCGCGATAGAGACAGCTTTTACCGGCGGTGGGCTGGGCAGTTATCAGCCAAACAGTATTTGGTCGCACCCGGCCGGCCATATTGGTGTCAGTCCGAATAAAGGTGATAACAATGTTCAGTGCTGGCCAGGTACCTGTAACTACGCGCTGGATGTTTCTAAAGGTTGGTATGATGCTGGTGATCATGGCAAGTATGTTGTCAATGGTGGAATTTCCGCATGGAAATTACTAAACGCTTATGAGCGGGCCAAATATCAGGGTAACAATCTGAACGCCTTCGGCGATGGCATGTTGAACATTCCTGAGAGTGGTAATGGTGTGTCCGATCTACTGGACGAAGCTCGCTGGGAAGTGGAATTTTTGCTGGCCATGCAGGTACCCGATGGTCAGGAGTTGGCTGGAATGGTCCATCATAAAATGCACGACGAGGCCTGGACAGGGTTCCCCATGGCACCCAATAACGATCCTCAGCAGCGTTATTTGGTTCCGCCATCCACCGCAGCCACATTGAATGTCGCCGCCGTTGGTGCGCAGTGTGCCAGGATATGGGCTGATATTGACAGTGCTTTTGCCAACCGATGTCTGACGGTAGCAAAAAAAGCCTGGGATGCCGCCATGGCACATCCAAGTGTCATTTATCAGGATGGATACAACAATGGTGGTGGTGGTTATGGTGATTCTGATGTATCCGATGAATTCGTCTGGGCCGCTGCTGAGCTCTACATTACCACTGGTGATAGCAAATATGCCGGGCAAATAGATACCACTTTGTACAGTGGTGATTGGGGTTGGGCGGATACTAAAGCAGCGGCACTTATGTCGCTGGTAACGGTCCCGACTTCGCATACCAGCAGTCTGGCTGGACAGGCACAAAATACCATTGTGACCCTGGCAAATGAGATGATCAGTATTGCCGATGGTCAGGGCTATGAAATTCCTATTGATCAATATGGCTACTATTGGGCATCCAACAACGGCCTGGCTAATAAACTGATGCTGTTGGCTACCGCCTATGACCATACCGATGACCAGAAATATATCGACGCGTTTGCCAAAGGTGTGGATTATCTGTTTGGACGTAATGCCTTATCGCACTCCTATATCACCGGTTATGGTGAGAATGCCGCCAAACAACCTCACCACCGTTTCTGGGCTGGAGCGTTGGATAGTAACTATCCTTGGGCCCCGCCGGGTGCCATGGTTGGTGGCGCCAATGCCGGTTTGGATGATGATGAAGCCAAAAAAACCTTAAGTGGTTGTGAGAGCAAGCCGCAAACCTGCTACGTCGACCATATTTATGCCTATTCCGTAAATGAGATCACTATCAATTGGAATGGTGCATTTGCCTGGATTATGGCGTTTTACGATGACTACGCTACCGCAGGCAGCAGCGATAACACCGGGCCGACGGTCATGATGACCACCAGTACTGTCGAGGGTGACGCTCCGCTGCTGGTCGCTTTCGATGCCACCGGTTCTGCAGATATTGACGGCGATACCCTGAGTTATACCTGGGATTTCGGTGATGGCAATGTTGCTTTTGGATTGATGGTCGAACATACCTACACCGTTGCCGGAAGTTATACCGCGACATTAACCGTAGGTGATGGACGGGGTGGGGAAGCCACTAAAACCGCTATCATCAACGTGGCTGCTGCAAACACCGGTGCACTCCCTGGGCAGGCTCTATATGAGCAGGGTTGTCTCGGCTGTCATGGTACCAAAGGCGATGGTGTTATCAGCTTTGACGCGACTAAGACAAGCTATAAAGGGCAGTCTCTGACAGACTACATCCGCGATCAGATGCCACCAAGCTCGCCTGGCTCATGTGATGCCGACTGCGCTACTCAGGTTGCGGAGTATATTCGCAGCTGGAGTGATAACGGTTCTGGTTCCGATAACGGCGGTGATTCTGGTTCAGACAACGGTTCAGACAATGGCTCTGATAACGGCGGTGACTCTGGTTCAGATAACGGTTCAGACAATGGCTCTGATAACGGCGGTGATTCTGGTTCAGATAACGGTTCAGACAATGGCTCTGATAACGGCGGTGATTCTGGTTCAGATAACGGTTCAGACAATGGTTCTGATAACGGCGGTGATTCTGGTTCAGATAACGGTTCAGACAATGGTTCTGATAACGGCGGTGATTCTGGTTCAGATAACGGTTCAGACAATGGCTCTGATAACGGCGGTGATTCTGGTTCCGATAACGGTTCAGACAATGGCTCTGATAACGGCGGTGACTCTGGTTCAGATAACGGTTCAGACAATGGCTCTGATAACGGCGGTGACTCTGGTTCAGATAACGGTTCAGACAATGGCTCTGATAACGGCGGTGATTCTGGTTCAGATAACGGTTCAGACGATGGCTCTGATAACGGCGGTGACTCTGGTTCAGATAACGGTTCCGATAATGGCTCTGATAACGGCAACGATTCAAATGGTTCGGCCGGCAGTGATGGTGACAACAACTCTGAATCCGATAGCACCCAGATATCATTCGGTAGTTTTGGACATTGGATGGTACTGTTATTGGGAGGGCTGGTGCTGTCCAGACGCCGGACAGTAAAATGATCTGATTTTCCAAGTACACATCCAGATGGCCGGGTTGGTCCCAGACCCGGCCTTAATTCTTCAAAATCGTATCTGTCCCAGCCCCGGTTCTGAGAGCTATTCCGCCTCCATGTTACAGCGCGTATAATCGGCGGCCATTTCTATCATCCAAGAGTTTGAGAGCCATTTCATGACTGACGTTCGAGTTCGAATCGCCCCGTCACCCACAGGTGATCCCCATGTCGGGACAGCATATATTGCCCTGTTCAATGCCGCATTTGCCAAAAAACATAACGGCAAGTTCATTCTTCGTATCGAAGATACCGATCAGGCACGCAGTACTCCAGAATCGGAGCAGGCCATTTTGCGGTCGTTGAACTGGCTTGGGCTGCGTTGGGATGAAGGCCCGGATGTAGGAGGGGAGTATGGTCCCTACCGGCAAAGTGAACGTGGCAATATTTATAAAAAATATGCCGACGAACTGGTGGAAAAAGGTCACGCCTTCCATTGCTTTTGTACCTCTGAACGCCTCGATGAACTGCGCAAAAAACAGATGGAAGAGGGCAGCAATGTTACTGGCTATGATGGTCTTTGCTCGCATTTGTCACCAGAAGAAGTGCAGCAGCGTTTGAGCGCCGGTGAGAGCCATGTCGTGCGGATGAAAATCCCGACCGAGGGGCAATCAGAATTCACCGATCTGTTGCGTGGCGACATTGCCATAGACTGGGCCCAGGTCGATATGCAGATTCTGCTCAAGAGCGATGGCATGCCGTCTTATCACCTGGCCAACGTGGTTGACGATCATCTGATGAAAGTCACTCATGTGATGCGGGGTGAAGAATGGATATCCTCAACCCCTAAACACGTATTGTTGTATCAGTACTTTGGCTGGCAGGCACCGGTCTTTTGCCATTTTCCTTTATTGCGTAATGCAGATAAGAGCAAACTGAGTAAGCGTAAGAATCCGACCAGCATTGATTATTACCGTCGGATGGGAATTCTGCCTGAAGCCCTGTTGAACTACCTGGGCATGATGGGTTGGTCCATGCCTAACGGCGAAGAAAAGTTCGACTTTGCCGCCATGGTGGAAAACTTCGACATTTCCCGAATGTCTCTGGGTGGACCGGTGTTTGATCAGGAAAAACTGAGCTGGCTGAATGGTCGTTATATTCGTGAAAACCATACTCCTGAACAACTGGCCAAGGTTTTGGGTGAATGGGCTTACAACCCGGAGTACTTCATGCAGTTTATGCCGCTGGTTCAGGAGCGGATAGAAAAACTGTCCGATGTGGCACCACTGGTCGCCTTTTTCTTTTCCGGATTGCCAGCCATCACGCCGGAGAGCTTTGCCAGTATCAAGCTGGAACCGGAAATGTTACAGAAAACCCTGCAGTTTTTACTGTGGAAACTCGAAAGCGAGCGGCACTGGAACAAAGACAGCATCATGGCCGATGTTAAACATATTGCAGCCGCGTTAGATCTGAAAATGCGTGATGTCATGGCTCCTATCTTCGTATCCATTACGGGATCAACTGCATCAGTCTCTGTATTGGATGCGATGGAGATCATTGGTCCTGACCTAACTCGCGCCCGGTTGCGTCACGCGCTGGTGGTCACAGGCCTGCCATCCAAAAAGGGGTTGAAGAAATTGGAGAAGGAATATCAGCAGATTGATTCTTTCATGGACTAATGTCCCGGGCGGAGCTTTTTGCCCAACTTATTGAAATTACTAAGAAAAATAGTTGACATGCCTGAGGCTCGTAACTAATATACGCAGCCTCTTGAGGGCACTCAAGAGATACCTGAAAAGGGGCTATAGCTCAGCTGGGAGAGCGCCTGCTTTGCACGCAGGAGGTCTGCGGTTCGATCCCGCATAGCTCCACCAAATTCTAAAAAACCCGAAGTCAGTAGTGACTTCGGGTTTTTTGTTTACGAGATTGACTCAGTTTCCAGGAAGGGATCGAACCGCACGCGGTTCGCCCGAGATGTCGGACCACCCGCTTAACTCCACCAAATTCT
Organism: Gynuella sunshinyii YC6258; assembly: GCF_000940805.1. Taxonomy (GTDB): domain Bacteria; phylum Pseudomonadota; class Gammaproteobacteria; order Pseudomonadales; family Natronospirillaceae; genus Gynuella; species Gynuella sunshinyii. The sequence goes on from NZ_CP007142.1 coordinate 2,999,789, forward strand.
AAAAAACCTGAAGTCAGCAATGACTTCGGGTTTTTTGTTTTATACGATTGGAGTGACGCAGGGGAAGGGATCGAACCGCAGGCGGTTCGCCCGAGATGTCGGACCACCCGCTTAACTCCAGCAAATTCTAGAAAACCCGAAGTCAGCAATGACTTCGGGTTTTTTGTTTTATACGGCTGGATTGACGCAGGGGAAGGGATCGAACCGCAGGCGGTTCGCCCGAGATGTCGGACCACCCGCTTAACTCCACTAAAACCCAATGTGAGCAGTAACTTCGGGGTGCTGACACGAATCAAACCGCATATACGTCATACTCTCAGACTTTTTGTTTTCTGTAGTTGCGCAATGTTAAAGGCCTGCAGGTGACCCGGTTATTTGGCTTTGGGATCAGAGAGATATCTGGAACGGTATTTCACCCATCTGATGATTGACCTGATAGAGCCATAGTCAGGTCAATTACGAAAGCGTGATCACTGTTCAGTAATAATAGAAACTGCTTCAAACAGCATTCGGTACCCAGCAAACAACGCCTTAGCTGTTCCGGCATGCATAATATGTACTGTACGGACCAGAAAATAAAATCCAACCGCTGCCGGGATTAGTCTGGCTGCAAAATAAGTACCCATTTACTTTGCTCTGGTATTTGTACCAGGGTGCGGGTGCTGCAGATACAGATGTGCTGAGGAACAGGATTGTTGTGGTCAAAAACGCGCCAAGAAAAGCCGATGCTATCTTCATTGTGACAAACCTCTTACTTTTAAATGTTATGTTGCTGGATTTTTGACAAGTTATGAAAAATAAAAAGCTAAGTAAATGGACCGTTTGGTTATTCATACCAAAGAACGAAACTTCAAGAACGAAGTTTCTGTGCCTCATATAATATTCTTATTGTGATCGTGACAGGCGTTAAAAAGATAAACATAACATTTATGTAGAAAGTCGCTCATCAGGTTTACCGGGGTTCGCCTTGGTTATGGCTAATGGTGTGGTCCGAAACCTCGGTTGCATCCCTTCATCACGCTATTATTCAAATCGTTGCTTAAAGAATGCATGCTCTTTTGGCGGACTATGCATTTTCGCCGATCAAGGCAATGAGGCTCAATAGCGATCAATAACTGAATTTCTGTCACAGTTCCGGTTGTGGTGTTCAGGGAGTCATATATGTCAGATCGTAATGCGTCATTTTTTAATAGACAGTAAATACTCCTGTTTAATGTCCTGCCCGCAAAAAAATTTAGCAAGGCAAATATCCTGAGTAAAACTATATTTAATTCCGTAAAAGTTGAGAACAAGTCTACAACTTGATTAACAGCTATCGAATGCTTTTTTCCGTTTTAGCAATTGTGTGTGCTAGTTCCGTGATTCCTAATAATTACCTGTCAAGATAATGTTATTACGTAAAAATTTGTTCTAGCCCAGTGCTGGATTTAAATTGGTCTACAAAGCTGAGAATAACTATGAACTCAAATAAGTTCGTCAAAAAACGTCTGGTAGGACTTTTATTGGCTTCGATGGCACTAAGCGCTTGTAATGTCGACATTGTCGATTCTAGCGATCCGGTGACAGATTCTTCAAATAATGGCGGCAGTAATTCATCCGGGTCGGATAACGGCAGTGATGGTTCCGGTAGCCCTGGTAACAATAACGGTGGTGACTCCGGTTCGGACAATGGTTCCAATAACGGTGGTGACTCCGGTTCGGACAATGGTTCCAATAACGGCGGTGACTCCGGTTCGGACAATGGTTCCAATAACGGCGGTGACTCCGGTTCAGACAATGGTTCCGATAACGGTGGTGACTCCGGTTCGGACAATGGTTCCGATAACGGCGGTGACTCCGGTTCAGACAATGGTTCCGATAACGGTGGTGACTCCGGTTCAGATAATGGTTCCGATAACGGCGGTGACTCCGGTTCAGACAATGGTTCCGATAACGGTGGTGATTCCGGTTCAGACAATGGTTCCGATAACGGTGGTGACTCCGGTGGAAACGGCAATGGCTCTCCATCAGATGATTATCAGGTACCTGCAAATAATTTTGCCGTCAATGGTGATGTTGAAAACAACCTGACCAATTGGGGCACCACAGCGGGAGAAGTTTCCCGTTCCACTTCGGTCAAACACGGTGGTTCAGCCAGTGCTTATATCACCAACAGAACTTCCGCCTGGAATGGACTGACCTTTGATGTGGGTAAACTGACTCAGGGTAACGAGTATGAAGTGGCTGTTTGGGTAAAACTGCCTGAAGGTTCTTATGATACGGTTATCACACTGACAGCTAAGCGTGCTGACGACAGTGATAGCAGTACTTATAACGAATACACTAATATTGAAATGGTGACGGCAAACGACTCCGAGTGGACTCTGCTCAAAGGATACTATACCCAGACTGGTACAGATTTTGAGCATTTCATTATTGAATCACCAGATACAACTATCAGTTTCTATGCTGATGATTTCTCTATTGGTGGTGAAGTGGCTGATGACAACAATGGTGGCAACAGTGGCAGTGACTCAAGCCATCGGTTTTTTGTCGGTAATATCACCACATCCGGTAGTGTAAGATCAGACTTCGCACAGTACTGGGATCAAATCACGCCGGAAAATGAAGGCAAATGGGGGTCTGTTGAAGGAACCCGTGACAGCTATAATTGGGGCGGTTTGGATGCTGCTTATAACTATGCCAAGCAGAACAATATTCTGTTCAAGCAGCATACGTTTGTCTGGGGCAGTCAGTATCCTAGTTGGATCGATTCTTTGAGCCCATCAGAACAGGCCGCAGAAATTGAAGAGTGGATTCGTGATTTCTGTACTCGCTATCCAGATGTCGACATGATTGATGTCGTGAATGAAGCCACGCCGGGTCATGCCCCAGCAGGCTATGCCAAAAGTGCATTTGGTGATGACTGGATCATTAAATCCTTCCAGCTGGCACGGCAATATTGCCCCAATGCGACGCTTATACTGAATGACTACAATGTATTGACCTGGAATACTGACGCTTTTATTTCTATGGCCAAACCTGCCGTTGAGGCTGGCGTTGTCGATGCCATTGGTCTGCAGGCTCACGGTTTTGAGAGCTGGGCTACGGATAAACTGGAAACCAACCTGAACAAAATTGTAGCACTTGGTTTGCCGATCTACATATCCGAGTACGACGTGGCCAAAACCAATGATCAGGAACAGTTGCAAATCATGCAGTCACAGTTCCCGATGATGTACAACCACCCATCGGTGAAAGGTATGACCTTGTGGGGTTATGTATATGGCAAAACCTGGGTAGAAGGTAGCGGATTGATCCGTGAAGACGGTACTCAGCGTCCGGCGATGACCTGGTTGTTGCAGTACCTGAAAGATAATCCGAAGAACAATGGTGGTAGTGACGATAATGGCAATTCTAATAATGATCAGACGTGTGATTTGCCATCATCGTTCAGCTGGACTTCTACTGACCCTTTGATTACGCCTCATAACTCAAACTGGGTGTCTATCAAAGATCCGACAATCGTCAAGTACAGCAATCAGTATCATGTATTTGCAACGGTCTATGACACAGCGAAGAATGCTTGGGGTGGGGTTTACACAAGCTTTGATGATTGGTCTAAAGCTGACTCTGCGCAACAGGTTGATATGTCAGCCACTCAAGCTGGAAGCACTGTGGCACCGCAGGTGTTTTACTTCGAACCTCATAATAAGTGGTATCTGATTTATCAGTGGGGAGCGAAATATTCCACGAACAGCGATATCAGCAATCCATCTGGCTGGAGTGCTCCAAAATCATTACTGAGCGGTGGACCGAGCAACGGTATCGATTACTGGGTTATTTGTGATGATAACTACTGCTATCTGTTCTTCTCAGGAGATGACGGCAATCTTTATCGTTCAAAGGTGTCTATTGGTAACTTCCCGAATTTCTCAAGCTATGAGATTGTGATGTCCGATCCTTCTGTCGGTAAGCTGTTTGAAGCATCCAATGTTTATAAAGTTGATGGTACTAATAAATACCTCCTGTTGGTGGAAGCCTATGGTCCTCGTTACTTCCGTTCCTGGACGTCGACCAGTCTGGATGGACCATGGACTCCATTGGCTGATACTCAATCAAATCCATTCGCTGGTGCCGCTAACGTAACATTCAGTGGCCAAAAATGGTCTGATGACATCAGCCATGGCGAGATGATCCGCTCTGGTTATAACCAGAAAATGACCATCAATGCCTGTAACATGGAGTATTTGTATCAGGGTGTGGATCCACAATCCGGTGTGTCAGATTACAATAAACTGCCTTATAAACTTGGTCTGATCAAAGCCAAATAAGTCATCTCAATTGTGTCGTTAAGCCATGTTCGGGATAACGACACTATCCAAAAAAATTAAAAGCCGTTAACCGGATCCGGATTAACGGCTTTTTTCTTACTATATGATATGTTGCGGAAACACTGATTCTATAAATTCATACAGATCAGGGCGCGTCTGATAACAGCACTCTTTCTTTTTCTTGAAACCAGGGATCCCTTTAGGCATATAGCATTCAGAATGAACAGAATGATCTATCTGAATACCGGGAAAATATTTACTCATCTTGGTGCTATTAGGAAAAAAGTCCGTTCCTCAGCCAGGCAGAATTAAGGAAAATTGGTGGGTGTGGTTTCTGCATTCTGGAATTTTTGTTTTTGTAATCACGATAAGTTTTTTTGTCCTGGTTTACAGGTTGAGATGATCTTGACTGTTGCGGTTATGGTTCCTATCGTCTCTTTTTTCGGATGAGAAAACGGACATGTTTGATCGGACAAGTATCGTAGTTGCATTTCTGTTATTCGGTTCAGTCTTGCTTATCGGTTGTGACGGTAAATTGGTGTCAACCGCAGACGAACAAAACGTTTCCGAAGTTCCCATCTCTACTACCAGAGTACTTACGCATCCTGGGGCTCCACTTACTCTCAACGATCTTGAGACAGTCAAGGCATATGTTGATGAAGGCAGGGAGCCATGGAAGTCAGCTTTTGGTCTATTAGCAAAGGATGGTAAGGCTCAATTAACCTACGTTATGGGAGGGCCGTTTGAGAAAGTCAGCCGCAGCCCCAATGAGAATCTCTGGCCCTGGCGTAATGATGTGGTTGCAATCTGGAATCTCGCACGGATGTGGTATTTCACCCAGAATGATGACTATGCAATTAAGGCACGCGATATTTTACTTGCCTGGGCCACCACTCAGACCGAGTTCTCGGGCCGTGAGTCCATGCTTGATTTGGGCGATTATGCATATATGTTGGTGGGCGGTGCTGAAATCTTGCGTGGTACATGGTCCGACTGGACGGAGACTGACACTGCAACCATTAAGAGATATTTCAAAGAAGTCCTGATGCCTGCATCAAACCCCTATGGCGAACATCAGTTCGGGGCCGCCAATAAAGGCGCACTGGCGCTCGTTTCGCTTGGACTGATGGCGATTTTCAATGACGATGTGGAAGTGTTGGACAGCGTTGTCTATCAGACCCGGACACTGGCTCATATCGGACTGCGTAATTCCAACGACATTGGTATGCTCGGGGATTACCTGCGTGATCAGGGGCATGCCCACGGCCAGCTGCGGGCTTTGGTCATGCTGGCCGAAGCGCTTTGGAGTCAGGGTATCGACATCTATGCCGACTTTGACAATCGCCTGCTGTCGGCGGGTGAATATTTCGCCAGAGTAAATGAACTTGTCTCCACGACGGCTCTTCCTTTCGGAACGACTGATGCATACTACATTGCCGATAATACCAACAGAGGCTGGCGCGGTGGTGGTGGCGGTAATATCCCGTTAAACCAGATTTATGACGCCTATGTTCTTCGCAAAGGTTTGCAGGCTCCCTTCATTGCTCAAAGGCGTCGCTGGATGCCGGTCGACAGTACCAGTTTTATGTTTCTCAAAGAAACCGACTCCTCGACGGCCACCCCAGGACCTGAACTCCCTATCCCATCGACCACCTCGATCACAACGGGATTTAATAGTATTGATATCGGAGGGGCTGTCCCTGCCGGCAAAGCCAACTATGAGAGTGGGTTAGGTGTATGGATGGTAGAAGGAGGCGGCGATGAGATCTGGTCAACAAATGACAGTTGTCACTTTGTCTATAAAGCGATCAGTGGCAACAGTGCCATCATTGCGAAAGTGGAGTCAGTCGAGAACACCAGTCTTTCTGCCAAGGCAGGAGTGATGATGCGTACCAGTCTGGAGCAGGGCGCTCCACGCGCCTGGATGGCCGTCTCTAACCGAGGTCAGGTTGAACAAAATATGCCGAACCTGGCTGTGTATGGTGGTGCTAACTATGGCAACAAAGCGTTGGATATTCCCGATTTCAATGCCTCATACCGGGTGAAGCTTGAGCGCATGGGAAATATCATTACCGGTTATGTTTCGCCTGATGGTACAAACTGGGCCGCCACAGATGTTGGTCGCATTGATGGCCCCGTGCCCGACACAATTTACGTCGGTTTAGTGGTTTCCTCGGTGGCCAATGGCATGTTGAATCATTCTGCTTTTAGCAATGTTCAGATAACCGGTGGTGATGGGGCCGCGCTCACCGTTAGTCCCGCAGCCCCCGCTGCACTGATAGCCTCTCCGGGTGACGGTGTGGTGCCCTTACGTTGGCAGTCATCATTTGGGGCTGTCAGTTACACCGTCAATCGCGCGACCTCCCAAGGCGGCCCCTATTCAACGATTGCATCGAATATCAAGGGCAGTAGCTATACGGACACTTCTGTGACAAATGGCACAACCTACTACTACACCGTTACTGCGACCAACTCTGCTGGCACGAGTGATCGTTCTCCCGAGGACAGTGCCACACCGGCGCGCCAGCTGGTCAATATTGCAACGGGGGGTGTCGCCAATGACAGTGCGAATGATCAGAGTAATGCCGGCGCTGTGTTCGACCACAATTCAGCGACCGAATGGTTTTACTCGGGCGTAACCGGCTGGTTGGAGTATGACTTTGGACACCAGGAGGTCGTGAAGTATTACAGTCTCATCAGTGCTTCGGACAAAGTCACACGTGATCCAAAGGACTGGCAACTTCAGGGATCCAATAATGGTTCCACCTGGACTACTCTCGACACACAAAGTAATCAATCGTTTACCGAGCGTTTCGAAATTAAGACATACACTATCGCCAGTCCGGCCCCGTACCAGTACTACCGGCTTAATATCTCTGCGAACAATGGCGACACTGACTTCGTCGGCCTTGGCGAATTTGGCTTGTTCACTGAGGTACAGCAGTGACTTCTGTGGTTGGTGGAGGTTAATCATGAGTGATCGAGCGAATAGTACTCGTTTGATCATTCAAAGCTGGCTGTTAACTCACCGCGATGAATGGATGCATCGCGATGAACCTCAAATTATTAATCTTGTGAGCTTTGCAAACTCCGCAAAACTCAAAGACAGAGAAATCTTTACTCAGAAAAATCATTGACGGCACGTGTAATCTGCTTACCATTTTTGAATCTAAAAGTATTAACGGGCAGGTACAATTTTGAGTATTGAAGCCGAGCTGAAAAAGCTGAATAAAACAAAGCTGGTGGTTCTCGTGGATCAGCTCTATGGAATATATGGTGATATAGACGAAATTATTGAGCGACACCTAGCCGCAGCGGCAGACGGTCATGACAGGGATTCATTGATTTCAGCTATCCAATATCAATTGACTCAGTTTCGAGAAGATCCAGCTTTCTTTGATTACCATAGCAGCAGAGGCTATGCAACACGCCTGCGGAGTCTGTTGGCAGACATTGATAATTTACTACGTCCTCAGGATCCGCAGCAGGCGTTACAGGCAACCGAACAGTTTCTACGGCTTCATTCAACCGCACTGGAGTCAGTTGACGATTCAGATGGTGAAGTGGGGGACGTCTTCAGAGAGGCTGTGTCGCAGTGGCTGAAGATTGCCTGTGAGGTCCGCAGTAGCCTGTCTGATGCAGAAAATTGGACGGAAAAGCTGCTGTCCTTTTTTAACGATAATGACTATGGCGTATTGGATGATATTATCCGTGACAGCAGTGATCTGTTAACGGCAGATGAACTCACCCAACTTGCCTGGCGTTTTGAAACTGACCTCAAAAAAGCATTGAAAACAAATCGGCAAAAAGGCTACAACTTCGAAGCTGCTCACGCCAGTATCGGCATGCGTTCTGTCGCTGAAGCATTAAGTAATATGGAGTTGTTCGAAAAATCCTGTCTGTTATTCAGTCCGCAACCTAATACACTTCAACTGCAACAGGTGGTCGAGTTTGCTTTGGCAATCGGTGATTTTGATCGGGCGTGGTACTGGTTAAGCAAACCGATCTGGAAGGAGGACTCCTCCCGATTCAAGGAACTTCGAAACTCTCTGCTGGAATTGCAGGGAGACACCAAAACACTCAAAAAATATCTGGCTGAAGATTTTCAAAAAAAACCCAATGCACAGACACTGGCGGATTATTGGGCGGTAGCCAATAAAGCTGAACAAAAAGCACTTTATCAACAAATGCCTAAATGGGCAGAATCCAGCCGCTCTCCAGGTGATGCAGTTAGTATGGCTTTTATCGTTGGACACCATGATCTGGCAGAAAAACTGTTATTAAAAAACAAGCAGGATTTGACAGATAGTTATTATGGTTTGCATTTAAGCTGGTTGAAAAAACTTGATGAAAACTCTCATCCTCTGGCCTGTATCGTCTGTTATCGTTGTCTGCTCAACGATATTCTGCAGCGTGGTGTCAGTAAAGCTTATCATCACGCAGCGGACTATTTTCGAAAACTGCTGGTGCTGGATAAACAGATATCCGATTACAGAAACCTGGATGATGCACAAGTTTATATCCGTCGATTACAGGAAACACATTGGCGTAAACGTTCTTTCTGGGAGCTGGCAGGACATCCAAATAAACCCATATAAACAGTCATCGTTGTCTCGTGCTATATGGTGGGTGTTGAAGGTACCATATTGAGAAGCGATATAAATGATGAAAATACTTATTCATATTTGTCCGCTTTGAAAATGTTTCAATACATATTTTCGTGCGTATGATTTCCTGTTTTTTTGAGATAGAAAAGATGGAACTCAAAGTATTCTTGGATGTCGGGCTCATGTGTGCTGTTTCGAATGTTGCTGTAGCGTGATCGTTCGCCTGACAATATGAGCGGTCAGATTATTTTCTGATGGCAGACGTATATCAAAAGCATGATTAAACCTGAGTGATTCTAATGAAACGACCTATTCTCTACATCTTTTCCGGCTTGCCTGGATCGGGCAAATCAACTCTTGCACAACGGCTGGCCGCCGAAACGGGAGCTGTCTATCTAAGAATTGATACGATTGAACAGGGGGTCAGAGACCTCTGTCATTATAATGTTGAAGGTGAGGGATACCGGTTGGCGTATCGTATTGCGGCCGATAATCTGCAGTTGCGGCTCAATGTGATCGCTGACTCCTGCAATCCGATTGAACTCACCAGGCAGGAATGGCATGAGGTTGCGATAGAGAGTGATACCGAATGTGTCGATATCGAAGTAGTATGTTCAGACCCTGTTGAGCACAGAACACGGGTTGAGCAGCGGATTTCTGATGTGAAAGGTTTGGTTTTACCAAGTTGGACTCAGGTAACAGCGCGAGAATATCATCCATGGAAGAGTGGCGTAATAACAATAGATACAGCACATAAATCCATTGATGACAGTTATAACGAATTATGGCAGACCTTAACTGACTGGTGTTCTCAACACACTGGCAGTGTATCGTAGTGAATGTCAAAAAACGGCTCATCTTGACTATTGCACTTCGGCGGTATTGCATCCGAATCATTATAAAAAAGGCTTCAGAGTTTAAATCTTCGCCGGATAATCTTTGCACCTTCAGCGATACTCATATATCCACGTAAAAAATTATAGTTTTTAGGTAATCGTGGTGACCAGGGTTGCCCTGGCTCAAACAAGTGCATTATTATAAAAACGCATCCGGAAATATGTTGCCATGAGACATAAAATAAGCCGGGTTGGCAGGCATTAAGGAATAAAAATCATAAAACATGGCAAATCATGCTATGAGAGAGAGCGAGCGGACCTCTGAATAATGTCATCGACTGAATGAATTGTTCAGAGGTGCCATAGAATTGGCATGATCGCAGGCACAACACAGCCTGTGAATGGGCATATAAGTGACAGAGCTGCGATGGTTGCTCAGTCAACTGCCTGTCAATTAAAACTGTAATGAAAGAAGAGTACGGTAGAACGCTATATTGAATGATGCTTTTATGGCCTCTGAACTTCTGTTTCGGATTAGATAATTAGCATGTGTATGAAACTCAATCGCATAACTTGCGTGTAAGTGCTCAATCACTGTTCAAAATGCACCGGACTCAAACTCATTGAATCCTGTTTCACCTGTTATTTAGATGTTAACCAAAACAATCCTATGAAAAAGTGGAAAATACATTCCAGGCCTCCTCTGGATGAGTGCCCCAGGCATTATTGTTTTTGCTGGTGTCCACCAGGTGCAGCAGCTAACCTGTCCGATAAGAAATACGGCTCTTTTGAAGAAGCGGTTAATTCCACTGATCGCGTTATATTTTCCCAAGGTGGATGTGCTGCCCCATTTGGTAAATGCCGGCGTGAAACCAAAGTTCGTGAACATCCTGACAGATATGAACCGTTTGAACGTGTTCTTAAAAGTGAAGGGTTACCTGAATTATATTTTTGTAATCCTGACAATCTGGATGTCGAGGACAAAGCAGAGTACCAGAAAATGGTTACGCGTATCTGGAATGATCACGTTTAATATGGCGCTGGTTTGTCTTTTTTTTCTCGGAAGAAATGAAAAATTGCCATGATTACCAAGTGTTCATGATAATACACGTCATTTTTTCCCCAAACACTGGAACTTACGGGCGCGGCGTTTAAAACGAGCGCATCCTGTTTCAGGACATATGTAATTAAAATGCTGGATATTGAACTTGCAGGGATGTATTCATTGCGGGTCTGAAACTGGCGTATCGTTATTTTTCTCAGTAGCTTTGTATTGGCTGGCAGGTACATATTAAGCCAGTGAATGACAATACATACACTGGCTATGATAATTTCAGCTGGTGCCATTGGATTAGGATTTAAAACCTGTGTGATCTAGCTCCAATGGCTCCATGACTGAAGCAAAAGAGTAGTTGTGCCGTGTCAGCCATGGTATTTCATGATATAGATATCGTAGTAAGTAAAACCGCTACGAGTTGTTGTGTACTCTGCTGATACCTTCGAGTTTCGAACTTCCTGCACTAACAGGCTGGGTACCTTATATTGACCTGAACCATATAGGACAGCTACCTGTAAACTAAAAAGATCATAGTAGTAAGTCATCACTGGACCATAAAAATGCTTTCTACCATATCCTGCGGGTGAAATAGCTTTTACCCGATAATATCCATTCTCGTCGGTGGTGGTATAGGAAACCTGATCCGGCAGGTTGGTAATGCCATTTGATAAAGTAAACTGCAGCTTTGCACCCGCCAGTGGTTTTCCATCTTTATTGATTGCCCGCCCTTTTACATAGGCGCTCTGATAGATCGCAAAATATTGCCCGTCGCCATAATCTAACCAATGGCCGCCATATTGATCGGTTTCCATTTGAAGTGAGAGTTGAGCCAGATATTCGGTGGTACTTAATGTATAAGGTTCGCTAGCAATCACATTGTTACTGGGTGAATATACTTCCCAATAGTAGTTGCCTGCTGGGAGAGTCTGGGCATAAGACTGGCCACTTTCAAATGGTTTGTCATACAGGTTCTGGCCATTCTCATTAAACAGGACGGCATTGTAGTCTCCACCTGTGATTGAAATCACCACGTTCTTTTGTGTTGGCTGGGTAAATTTGAAGATATCAATGTCGTAGTCATTATCCAGTGTGGCGGTAATGTCGCTCATGGCCTCAACGCCGGTAGCCTGAGAGAAGCTATCGTTTGGTTCATTGGCGTCATACTGTGTGGAAAAGACAGTGCCAATGCTGAAGCTTTCATTGGACACCGCGTTGTCAGCCGTCACAACCATAATGTAGTCGCGTTTGTCGGAGCTGATTGCACTGATCTGCTGGTGAGCCGCTCTTATGGTTGTTGATGCGCCTTCTGATATGTACTCAGAAGCTGATGCGCCAAATGGTTTGCTGAAGAGATAGACCTTGTATGTGACCGCTTCAGGAATATTGGAAGCAAACACAGTTACTTTCCCTGCTTCTGCTGAACTAAACAAATACCAGTGTTCGGGTGCATCTGCGGTCAGAACGTCACTATACTGGTAGCCTAAATTAATCGTATACATCAGGGGGTCAGTTGACTCAGCGGATTGGCTGATCTGGTTAAGTAGCTGGGCAGGGTTGTTTTTAAGTTCCTGATCAGTGTCTTTCCTTATTCTGTCTATCGCCATGTGAGATTCGATATTCATGGGATTGTTCTTTAGCAGCTTGCCGGAAGAGAAGTCAGGAATCAGTGGTGGAGCGGCGTCAGAATAAGCTGATTGCAGTATGAGGTAGCAGGACACTGTCAGCAGTGCTGTTATGCAGGAGAAATATCTCATGGTTTTTCCTTAAAAGGCTGAATATTTGAAACGTAACGAGTGGTTACAACAGAAGTGGCTTTAAAGACTTCGAGACAAAAGAGCGCTTCAACCGATGTTGAGAATAGCAAAAAAAATATGAGAAGTAGTACCCATTTTTTAGACTGGGTTTCGCGTTCTGTATTACTATGGAATTTGGAAGTGAAATGAATGATATGGTGGTGTTTATGCCGATTTAACTGGGTTTAGAGACCCATTGACCAGCTCTTCGCTACCACATTGTTGTATCTTCTTATAGGGCTGGTTGGCTATTAACCCCGGTATAAATGCTTGTCAGGTTAATACATGTGCTGTCAACTTTCTCAACGCAGCCATTTAACAAGGCACCATTACCAACGATGAACCGATGGCCTGTAGTATTCCATTTAAGATTTCCGTTGTTACCCTGGCCCGGTTGACTGTGATGTCGATCAGGAAAGCGAAAATAACACCAATATAACCAAGGTAACCAAACCCCATATAGTCATTGTATAGAATGGTGTAGAACCAGTTCTGGCCAAACATATAAATCATGGATGCAATGACCGTTGAGAGCAGGAGCAGCCCAGCGGGTAAAAGCAGGTGACCCATCGTGCGTGGTTTGAACAGAGAGACCAATAACAGGGTGATGAATACGCCGATGTTGGCACCCAGGAAGATCCTTAAATCTGTCTTCAGGTTGTTTACTATTGTCAGGTAAGTACCACGGATAATATCGCCCAGGTGGGTTTGGGCAGTCTGTAAGCTGGTAATGCGATCAAGATAGTGTTGGGTGATTTCTCTGGCGATCTGTTTTTTCTTTTCGCAGTCATAGCCGCAAGTGGCGGCCATAAACGCCGCGATTTTTTCCGGCAGTCGTTCTTTCAGTTGTTGTTGGATCTGTTGTTGCTCCAGCCCCAGAGCGTTGATAAGAAGCTGGGTCTTGCTGCCCACAGAGGACGTTGAAAGTGCCAGAAATTTTTCGTTGACTTCTTTTTCAATCTGCAATTGCACGAAATTTTTGGCTGAGTTCTCAATGGCTTTTGGCATCCCAAACGTCAGCAAAAACAACGTACTAAATAGTACCAAACCGCTGATAGAGATACTTCGTAATAAGATTTTCATAAATGTCCTTATGTTACTGTTCACCTGGCAATTAAAAAGATCAGGGCGATCTATTTATTTACCAGGTTAATAGCCGGGCTTTAACCGAGCGTACAATCTGTACCAGCGTTTAAGATTCTCATAATACCTGTGAGAACCTTTATCTGTTGAGCAGTCCTTTATATGTGTTAAGCATGTTGTCTAAATTAATATTAACGTCAGTCTGCCAGCTTTTGCCCAGGTCCGGAGTACTGACGATGCTTCCATCGCTGCATAAAAAATACAGCGTATTGGCGTTAGTAAGTTGTGGTATTAACGTCTGGCATTGGGAGTTGATCGGGTAGTGGGATTGCCAGTTGCTGCGTTTTTGTACGTCTGCCTTTGCAGCTGTCAGTATAAACAGCTGCGTGCTATCCATACGGGCGCCATAGGGTTTTCCGGGAGTGGCGAGTAGACCGTCTTCCAACATGGCAACCGGGCTGATTCTTGCTGCACCATTGCCTTGTCCCATAGTGCTGCGACTAATGTTCTGCCAACTGGCACCATCATCCGTACTGATGAACTGGTTGGCTTGTAAAGCCATGAGACCCCGTTTGTGACCGGTTAAGGTACCGTCTTTCAGTTTATGAATATTCAGGATTGCCGGACTGGATTGTGAGTCCCAGCTGTTTTGTGATTGATCATAGCGATAGTGTTTGTTGTGGCTGATGATGTGGAGGGAATCGTCGCTCCCAATAAATGCCGAAACGTTTTCTTCCATGTCAGTGGATGCAGGTGCAACGAAATGATTTATCTGCTCCCACGCTTCCTGGGCATCGGTAAACTGATATACATTGTAATTTTGATCAGATCGGGTCAGCGCAAAGTAAGTATCCTTAGAAGCACCTAACCAGACGATCGCTTCTGTAGCGGGGATGGGATGCGTGCCGAGCCAACTGTGATCCGGCATCAGACTGAACAATTGGCCGCGTTCACTGCCAACGATCAGTCCCTGATCGGTTTCCAGTATCGCGGTCAACTGGTCATTAGTGGGCAGGCTGAAACTGCTCCAATGGTTATTCTGGTCAATCATTCTGAGTTGCCCCAGTCTCCCTAGTAACGCGCGCTGGCCTGACTGATTCAGCCTGACGGCCTGATTCGCATAAGCATTTTGCCTGACCAGTGAAGCCAGTTGGTTACGCAGGTTATCCAGTGCATCCGGACTCCAGGCGTTATTGTCAGGCTGAAAAGTGGACTGGTATTCCGGGTACTTGGTAAAGACGAAGTTTTGGAGATCCGTCTGTTCAGGTAAGCGGGTGACGAAGCCCTTGTCTGATGAGCGCCATTCCCAGAATGCAGTTTTTTCGATATTGGACAGCGGCTGAAAGACCAGCGTTCCGAGATTGCTGACGGTACCATTGCTGACATGGAACTGACCACTGGCTTGCAGGACCGGCATGGAGATCCACATGGAGACCTCGGAGTTGCCAAAGAAACTGAAGAGTCTGGAGATCATGTAATCACCGGGAGGCAGGCTGCCGACAAACAACTGGCTGTTCTGAGTGCCTTCTTTGGCCGGTGTCAGAGAGTACACATCCGGATTCCATTTCACCTGTTCCGGATCATAAGTTTCGCCAGCCTCCTCAGCAGCCTGACGGGCGTTGTTTTGGGCGGTTTCGAGGGTATCGACTCTGATTGCGAGGACTTCTGTCCAGCCGTTATGTTTTTCTGATAAACGGTGGGTGTTATTTACCACCTCAAGTACGACCAGTCCCTGTTCTTTTCCCAGTATTGTCTGTGGGTCAATTGTGGTGGGTTGAATCGTAGTGCCACTGCAGCCGGCCAGCCAGATAAACAGGATTGATAAAAACAGCAAGCGAACCATGTACTCTCCAGTATGTTCAAACATAATCCTGGCTATGTTAATGGATAGAGCCATGAAATACAGGAGTTCGGCTTAAAAACATGAGCCTTAAGAGCTGGTCGCGAAGTGGGATGAAATGAGCGGCTTGAATAGAACGCAGATGAATGTCAGGTGTAGGAACAGGCAGAGCGGCTTATTCGATACTCTGCCGGAAACACATTTTCGGTTTACAGGGCGGTGGGTAACAGGCTGGCCAGTACACACCAGCCGATAGCGGCCAGGGGCGATAAATGCCAGATCCGTAATAGCCCAAAGGCAATGATGCAGATGGCGAAATCCTGCGCACTGGTCACGCTGGTCACAAAGACCGGGTCGTAGAGTGCGGCGCCCAGTAGTCCGACTACAGACGCATTGATACCGGCAATAGCACTGGCTGCCAAAGCATTGCGGGAAAACAGTTGCCAGGTGGGCAGCGCCGCAGCTACCAGCAGCAAGCCGGGCAGGAAAATAGCCAGCAGGGCGAATCCGGCAGTGACCGTACTGTGATAACTGGTCGGCATAAATGCTCCAAGATAGGCGGAGAACGTGAACATCGGTCCCGGAACTGCCTGGGCAGCACCATAACCGGCCAGAAAGGTCTCGTTATCCATCCAGCCACCGGAAACAACAGCATCCTGCAGTAGTGGCAGTACTACATGACCGCCTCCAAATACCAACGCACCAGCCTGATAAAACAGATTAATAATTGTCAGTATGCCAGAGTCATGGCTGGCAATTATCGGGAGCCCGATCAGTAGTATCAAAAATGCCGAAAACAGCAAAAATCCGGTTAGTTTGCTATAACCAACAGCAATGGTATTGTCTGCCAGCGTTGTCGTTCCACGGCAGAAATTAACACCGGCCAGCGCTCCGATCACCAATACCAGCCACTGCACCCAGGCTGCACTCGTCAGTAACAGCAGACATGCTGAGAAGATAGCGATGGACTTACGACTGGTATCGGGACACAGATTTTTCAACATCGTCAAGACTGCATCGGTGATAATAACCACCGCAACCAATTTAAGAGCGTGTACCACTGCGGCACCCGCACTGTCAGATAAGTACGGCAAAAATGCCGCAAAGCCGGTCAGTATTAACGCTGAGGGCAGGGTAAATGCTACAAAGGCCGCCAAAGCACCCAGCCAGCCGGCGTGCATCAGTCCTAGTGTGAACCCCAGCTGACTGCTGGCCGGTCCTGGCAGGAACTGACAGATTGTCAGTAGCTGGCTGAACTGGCTGTCGCTGACCCAGCGTCGGCGTGTTACCAGTTCTTTATGAAAATACCCCAGATGGGCAATTGGACCACCAAACGAAGTTAAACCCAGTTTGAAAAATATCATCAATACTTCAAGGGCATTTCCGCGTCGATTTTGGGCTGTGGGTTGAAATTGAGTCATGATTACCTGTTGTCAGTTTACGTAGGCTTATAAGTTGGTAAATTGCTGTTTTTCAAATTCGGTTAAAACGTCTTGGGCAAAATCAGCCCAGCCATCTGCGGTAAAGGCAATGGGCCTTACCTTGATGATGTGGTTCATGGCCGTCCGGGCGCTGATTTGCTCCATTGTCATCAATGTTGCTGCCATGACCAATGCCGTGCGGTCTTTACCGGAACGGCAATGAATCAATACCGGGCCATCGCCCAGGTTGTCGGTGATAAATGATATGGCGAGAGGAAGCTGCGACAGGCAGTACTGTTTATCGCCGGGCCTTGGCGGTGCATTGTCCGACATCGGGATGTGTGCATAGTTGAGACGACAGTGCCTGATCAGAGTTTCATGCACCCCTTCGCCATCATTGACGCTCAAGATGGCCGAAAAGTTTTGGGCTTTGAAGGTCTCGACCTGCCAGGGATGTTTATTGGGGCCGCATCGGCCGGCCAGTTTTCCATCTCTTAACCAAAACACGTGGTTCAATGTCTGCGCTCCAGATTAGTTAAGGCAACTCAGTATCCATCAATTGCTGCAGCTGGGCATATTGCAACAACATAATCGTTTTGGCGTCTTTGATGTCCCCGTTTGCCATCATGGCGCAGGCCTGCTTAAAGGGTAACTCCAGTACTTCAATATGCTCCTGCTCGTGTACCAGACCACCGCCATCACTGACCTTTTCCGTGTCACTGTATTCGGCTACGAAAAAATGCAGAATTTCAGTCACTGACCCAGGAGACATGTAGGCTTCAAAGATTTTCCGTGGATTGGTAATGCGATAACCGGTTTCTTCTTCTGCTTCTTTTTTGATGCAGTCACTGGGATTATCGTTATCCAGCAGTCCGGCACAGGCCTCTATCAACATGCCATCGTGATTACCATTTACAAATGTTGGCAGCCGGAATTGACGAGTCAGAATCACGGTATGCTTTTGCCGGTTGTAGAGCAAAATGGCCGCGCCATTACCCCGGTCATAAGCTTCCCTCTGCTGGGTTTCCCAGTCTCCGTCGGGCTTGCGGTATTCAAAGGTAAATTTGTTCAGGGTATACCAGTTATCGGACAAACATTGTTTTTGGATGTTTCTGATACGGTCGGTCACTTACACGCTCCAGCAGGGAAAACCCAACGTCAATGGTAGGTTTTATCATGCTGGAGGGATCTTTGTGAAGCCTGGCCTATGACCTTTTGAATCGAGTTATGTCCCCTTGGGACGGTACTTCCGACTGAGGGACAGTTTTATCCGGTATGGCAGGCTTTGCAGTACTTTGAGTAACAGCGTGAATTTTTTGGGGAAGTGAATTTCGAAGTGCTGACTGTTCAAGCCTTTGACAATGGCTTCAGCTGCTTGCTCCGGTTCGATGATCATTGGCATTTTAAAACGGTTTTTATCCGTCAT
This sequence comes from Gynuella sunshinyii YC6258, assembly GCF_000940805.1. GTDB lineage: Bacteria > Pseudomonadota > Gammaproteobacteria > Pseudomonadales > Natronospirillaceae > Gynuella > Gynuella sunshinyii. Next base: position 3,018,165 of record NZ_CP007142.1, read on the forward strand.
GGGTGTTCTGACGAAGCCCGGGCAGATCAGTTTGATATCGGTGGTGGGCGGCGCTTCTGCATACAGGCTTTCGGTAAAGTTGATGAGTGCGGCTTTACTGGCGCTGTAAGGTTGCGCATAGGGAAGCCCGATATAGCCGGCGACGCTGGCACACAATACCAGTTGTCCATGGCCTTGTTGCCGAAATATCGGCATGACGCATTGAGCGACCCGCACCGGGCCCAGAAAGTTCACCGCCATGATCATGTTCAGATTGTCATCGGTCATTTTGTCGATGGTTGAAGGGGCGTATGTGCCGGCCATGACGACGACACGGTCGAGCTTGTCTGTAATTTCCAGTACTGTCTTGGTGGCCTGGTGGACATCCTCAATCCGGCTGATGTCCATCTGCACTACATGGTGATCACCAGGCAGCGATTGTCTCAATTGTTCCAGGCGTTCAGCCCGGCGGGCCGAGAGTATCAGGGTGGCCCCGGACCTCGCCAGTTTGTCGGCCAAAGCCGCGCCAATGCCGCTGCTGGCACCGATAATCCAGATAGTTTGTTGGTTGAATGTCATTATTCGGGTTTCGCTCTTTGAATGAATATGGTGAGTTCCGCTACCGTAATACCAAATTTTTTAATATACGAACGATTAATCAGAACTCCATCATTCATTAGCCACATCCAGTCGTCAAATTTAACCCGATATACTTTGCCTCCGACAGGCAGGTCAATGACATAGTGCCAGTTGATGGCATTGCCGTTAGAGGCTCCAACGGCCGGCCCGAGAATATCGTCCGCACGACCTTCAAAGCTGCCGTCATCCAGTTTCTGTATCCGCCATACCCGCTGTTGATCTTCACCATCGTAGTAGTGGAATTGTTCATGCAGTTCGCCTTTGTCACCCTGCCATGAACCGGTCATTTTAATATCGAACCGTCTTACCACCTGACCTTTCCAGTTCTGTACCAGCCCCCAGCCGTTCAAGTTCCCACTGAAGTATTCATCAAATGCAAGTTTGGGTTCTGTGTTTTCGTAATAACTCAGCTTATTGCTGCAGCTGGATAGCATGATCAAGACTCCTGCAATGGTTAGTAGACGTAACATAATTGATCTCCTGTTCAATTGTAGGGATCAGGGGTGTAATCCTGTATCCAAACAAGGCCTCCTTAACTTATTTGAATGTTTCCCTTAAAACTCCGCAGAGTTAACTGACACTTCTTGTTTGTAAGGTGGGCGTTGGTCTCTCGACCAAAGCCGGTACCGCCTTTTCATCACAATTAATCTGACATGACTAATAGCCGGAATAAGTATTGCTACTGATACGATATCTGAGTGCCGGTCAGTACCCGAAACGGTTGCGGTTCGGGTGACTTATCGGAAAGCCATATGCTGAAAAACCACCGGCCGAAGTCGGCATCTCTGATAATTCCGATAGGCTTTTCATCCCGTAGAAACACCGTTTTATCACCCGGCAGATATACTCCGGTCAGGGTTTTGTTGCGGCCGACATCCGGAATAATTTTACGTAACTGGGAATACCAGCTTGCCAGCCTGACCTCATCGTCGAAACCGAGATTCCGTATCTGGGCAACCGCCTGTTCAGCAATTTTTTCACCTTTGATATGACGCAGGTAGGTAAGCGACAGGGCAAATGGTTGACCCATGCTCCATTGACCATTGGGGGCATAGAGTGACGCATCGTAAAGGTCGAAAAACAGATAGCGATAACGGGTAGTTTCACCGCTCAATCGCGCATCCGGCACGTACTGTTGCAATAGTGGACTGGCAAAACCGATCTGCCTGATCAGCAACAGTGCGACGATGGCAACCACTTTATGCATGACGTACATCCATATGCATGACGTCGATACGGCCCACTTTGAAACCAGCGAAACAGGCGGCCAGATAAAAGCGCCACAGACGAATAAAGCCTTCGTCATAACCGAGTGCACGAATGGCTTCGAGATTACATTCAAAGGCGTCGAGCCATTGTTTGACGGTGGTGGCGTAGTCTTTTCCGAAGGCAAATTGTTCACAGACCTGCAAATTAGCCTTTTCCGCTTCCTGTTTGAAACGGGCAGGGCAGGGCAGCATTCCGCCCGGAAAAATATAATCACGAATCATATCGCCGCCACGGCGATAACGATCAAACAGGTGATCCGCAATGGTGATGGTTTGAATCATGGCTTTGCCATCGGCAGCGAGTAGCGTTTTCAGTTTTTTAAAATACAGCGGCCAGAACTTTTCCCCTACCGCCTCAAACATCTCTATGGACACGATATTCTGATACCGGCCCTGTTGGTGACGGTAATCCTCCAGCACGATACTGGCCTGCTGCTGTAGTTTTTGACTGGCATACTCATGCTGTTGCTGTGACAACGTAATGCCTTTTACCTCAAAGTCACAGTCACTTCGACTGACCGCCCGTTCAGCAAATCCGCCCCATCCGCAACCAACTTCCAGAAGCTTCCCGGAGCGATGATCCAGGCGATCGATCAGCCGGTCATATTTGTTTAGCTGCGCCTGCTCTAGTGACTCGTCATCAGAGAGATAAAGTGCAGAGGAATATGTCATGGTGCGGTCCAGCCACAACCGATAAAAATCGTTACCAAGGTCATAATGTGCCTGAATATTTTTGCGACTACCGCGCAGAGTATTCTGACGCAAAAGATAAAACAGTGACGCCAAACGGTTTTTCAGCTGGCTGCCATGAAGCATCGGTTTGATGACAGTCTCATTTTCCAACGCGAACAATAAAAAAGCACATAGATCATCGGTGTACCACCAGCCATCACGATAAGCTTCAGCGAGTCCGGTATCACCTTTTGATGCGAATGCGGTGACCGTTCGCCAGTCATGTATTGTCGCTCTGGCGAGCTGGCCCCGGTGGTGACCGCCGAATGTACGCTTGCTACCATCCGGCAGTGTCAGTATGAGTTGTCCATATTCAGTGAGGTCGAGAACAGCAAACAGTTTGTCAGCAATTGCGCGATGAAACATATATGTATCCTGATATGTGTTCCTGTAGTTATAGTTGAGCAGTCTATGGCACCGCTGGTTAAACCGGGCTTACCAGAACATGACAAATTTGTCAGGAATCGATGGGTTTCCGGTGCAGGTTTTTACTGGACGACAATGTCTCCGGAAGTTGTTCCGGGCGGGAAAAGAATCCGATTTTTTTCAGGGCCAGTTTGATGGCCTGCCAGTGAATCAGTGTAATCGCTTTGGCGGTAATCAATGGATAACGCCAGAACATGCGGTGCAAATTGCTCCGATTCATCGGCATCAGGTTGCCGGCCAGCGATGTTAATAATTGATTTTTACCATCAGCATCGCGATAGTTGATACGGATGCTCAGTTGATGGTCTGAGATATTGAATTGAAAACAATATTCGCCGGATCGCTGCAGGAATGGCGAAACGTGGAATAGCTTTTCGGCACTGATCCAGTCGCTGCCTTTGATCGGCCGGTTATCCTCATGAGCACACAGGTAGGTATGACTTTCACCAAAGGTATTGTTCACTTCGTTCAAAACGGCGCGAATTTGCCCATTTGAATCCTGACAAATCCAGAAACTGACCGGATTGAAAGTATAGCCCATGACTCTGGGCAGAGTGATGAGGGTGATGTCGGTGATGAACCGATCCAGCTCATAGGCCCGCAATATGTCGTTGGCCCAATCTTCCAGGTTTTCCCTGTCTTGATGTCTGCCATGGTCGCGGTGATAAAAGCTCAAGGGCGCAAAGCAATCAATGGCAAGCCCGTTTATATTTGTCTGACCGGCCAGTTTCGAAACCGGTAGCACGAGGTAGTAAATTCGGTACTCAAACTGGTTTTCAGTTGGAAACAACCTTCTGTGACCGACGGTCGCCTCCAGCAGTTGCGGTGTCATCATATCCATCTTGGTTTGATCCCCATTTTGCCGGCCACATTGACCGCACTCCAAAGCCCGTCTTCATGAAAGCCGTAGCGTTGCCACGCTCCGCAGTACCAGATTCTGTCCTGGCCCTGTATTTCATCCATACGCGCTTGAGCGGCAACCGCCTGGCTGTTAAAAACCGGGTGCTCAAAAGTATGCCGGTCGAGCACTTTTACCGGATCAGGAAGGCCGGCCGGATTCAGGGTGACGATCACGGGTGTTTCGGTCTGCAATGGTTGCAGGTTGTTCATCCAGTAACTCAATGATACCTGGTTGTTTTGATTACCCCGGTCGGAAGACTGATAGACCCAGCTTGACCAAGCCTGCTGGCGGGCTGGCATGAATCGCGTATCAGTATGTAAGATCATTTCGTTAGCCTGATATTTAATGGCTCCAATGATGTCCTGTTCTGCTGATGTCGGGTTTTTAAGCATTTTCAGCACCTGGTCGCTGTGACAGGCAAACACCACTTCGTCGTAATGTTCGCGGTGCCCGGACTGATCTGTAACCGTGACAAAACCTTCCTGTCGCTCAACCGCTTGTACCGCACAGTTAAGCCGTATCTGATCTTTAAAGGGTTCGGTAATTCGGTGGACATATTCGCGACTGCCACCAATAACGGTGTACCACTGAGGGTGATCGGCAACGGTCAGCAGACCGTGATTATCAAAAAAACGCAGGAAGGTCAGTGCCGGAAAATCGAGCATCTTTTGACTGGGAGTACTCCAGATGGCGGCGCCCATTGCCAATAGATAATAGTCCTGAAACCATTTGCCGAGTTTCATTTCGGTCAGCAGCTCGCCCAGAGTCAATTCAGTCTCTTGTTCGATATAACGATGAGCGTTGCGATTAAAGCGGATGATGTCCGCAAGCATTCTGAGATAGGTGGGGCGAAACAGGTTGCGTTTCTGAGCAAATAATCCGCGTAATTTGTAATAGGTACCGTACTGCAGCCAGCCTCCGGCAATGTCTGCGCCAAATGACATATTGGTTTTGGCGATAGGCACTTGCAATTGCTTAAACAGAGCTGTGAGCAGAGGATAGTTGCGCTTGTTGAATACAATGAAACCGGTGTCCACGGGGATTTGACCGCCATCGATATCGACTGTCACGGTACGGCTGTGTCCTCCGGGAGAATCACTTTTTTCGTAGATGGTCAGGTCGTGGTAGTGGTGCAACAGATGGGCAATGCCGGTGCCGGCAATACCGGTGCCAATAATTGCGATTTTCATGGATTCGGTCCGTCAGAATGTTTGGATAAGTGTATCGCTGCCTTCCATACCAGCGACTTACTTTATTATTACAAAAATTTAATGTTTGAATATGATCCGGACCCGCAAGCCCGGATCATTGTCTTCCATCAGGATAGTCGTTTGATGCAGGTCGAGTATCGCCTTTACCAGACTCAGCCCGAGCCCGCTGCCGGGCTGAGAGCGGCTTTGATCGGCTCGAAAAAAACGTTCGAATACCCGAGAACTGTCCTGTGCTGAAATACCACACCCCTTATCTGCCAGTATCATTTCCAGATGTTGTTGGTGATTTTGCAGTGAGATTGTAATGGTCTTGCCGTGGGGGGAGAACTTAATGGCATTGTCGAGCAGGTTGGCAAACGCCTGAAATAATAGATCACGATCACCTGAAATCTGTGCGTTCGGCAAAATAGATACTGTTAACTGCAGTTCCTTTGCCTCAGCCAGAGGGTCGTACAGATCAATGACATCGAGGAGGATTTCGCTCAGGTTTAGTGGTTCAAATTTCTGATGTCGGGCAGATTTCTCTATGTTAGAGATTCGCAATAGGGAATTAAATGTGGTCAGGATCTGATCGGCTTCCTGAATCAGGCGATCAGCATTGTGTTGTTGCGGATGGTGTTTAAAGTCCTCAAGATCATTTCGCAGCCGGGTCAATGGAGTTCGAAGGTCATGAGCGATATTGTCACTGACATCGCGTATGCCATACATCAGGGTTTCAATTCGCGCCAGTAATTCGTTCAGTATCTGGGCGAGATTGCTGAGGTCGTCCCAACGGCTGTTAATGGAAATTCTTTGGGACAGATCGCCGGTTTCCATGATGGTCTGCGCGGTTTTGGCAATCATGTTGATGCGACTGACCACGAATGTACTGATAAAAAAACTACCGAGTATCACCATCAGCATGAACAGCATGATGAATGCACTGAACAGTTTGAGTCGTTCATACCCGGCATTGATCTCATTGATGTCGCGCCCTACCAATAGCTGAGAACCATCTTCAAACGTATAAATTTTGGCGGCATAGAGAATGGACTGTTGGTCGCGTTGCAGTTGAAAACTGACGATACCTTCCTTAATGCGCTTGACATGTTCTGGCATGGTGAGCAGTTTTCCTGCTAACCGCTTACCTTGATAGTCCTGATAGTAGTAAACCGGGTTGGTTTTCTGACGGGTGCGCTGGTCGATATATCGGGCGATGTGCTTCGGGGAGTAGTCTTCATTCAATACAATCAGGATGTGCTCGATTTCACTGTCGATCGCAGCTTCTGTTTCGCGAAGGAAATTACGCTGACCAAAATCGTATAGAAAGTAGCCCAGTAACAATGCAGACAAGCCAAGCAGGATCGTAAATATCACCGCCATTTTAAAACTGGAGCTGCGGGTATAGGCTCTAAAAACTGTCTTCGATGATATAGCCGGCACCTCGCACGGTTTTAATGATGTTGCCTTCCTGGTCGTGAATTTTTTTACGTAATCGACTGATATGGACATCAATCAGATTGGTCTGGGAGTCGAAATGGTAATCCCACACAGCCTCCAGCAGCATGGTACGGGTAACAACCTGACCTTTGTATTTAAGCAGATATTCGAGCAGATTGAATTCACGGGTCTGTAATTCAATGGATTTACCATTACGGTGAACCTTGCGGGTGAGAAGATCGAGTTCCAGATCTGCGGCGATCAGACGGGTTTCAGTATGCTGGCTGGTCAGCATTGTTGACCGGCGTCCGAGTATTTCGATCCGGGCCAGCAGTTCGGCAAAAGCGAACGGTTTGACCAGATAATCATCGCCACCTGAACGCAACCCTTTTACCCGGTCGTCTACATCCCCCATGGCGCTCAGAATCAAGACCGGAACCGGGTTGCCTGCACCTCGCAGAGTCTTGATGATGGTCAGGCCATCGAGTTCCGGCAGCATCCGGTCAACGATGATGGCATCATATTTCTCGGTACTGGCGAGAAATAAACCATCCTTGCCATTATTTGCAGTGTCGCTAACATGGCCGGCCTCTTTCATGCCTTTGGCCACATAACCGGCAACGTTGTGATCGTCTTCGATGATCAGAATTTTCATATCAGTATATGCATTAAGAAAGAGGTATCCGTTGATTCTGTTAAATGGGTTGTTCCAGCCAGTCTGAGGAAACCCGATCCGGTTTTATTCTGGCGGTTACCAGCTTTTCACATATTCAACCAGTTGATCCAGTGCCGTGCTCCAGCCTTGATGAAACCCCATTGTTTCATGTTGCTGGCGGCTTTCAATATCTTTATGAATGGCAATCGCCGTATATCGGGTGCCACCGGGCAATGGTTCCAGGGTCAGCATTGCGGTCATAAACGATTCCCTGTTGGGACGATAGTCAGGTCCAAGGGCATCTGTCCATATTAACTGTCGCTCTGGTTCTATATGCAGATAACAACCACAGCTCTCGTGTTGATCCCCTTCCGGTCCCTGCATCCTGGTATAAAACCGGCCTCCAGGCCGCAGGTCAATTTCACACTCTATGGTTTGCCAGGGTTTTGGGCAGAACCAGACTTTCAAATGTTCGGCAACCGTCCAGGCTTTCCAGACCTGTTCGCAGGACGCGTCCACCTCTCGAGTCAGTACCAGATCGAGTTCCGGATTCGGTTGATAGCTCATGGTTGTCTTTCCTCCCGTATGTTGATCAGGTAGTGGTCCAGTTGGTCCAGTTGGTCCAGTTGGTCCAGTCGTTGTTCCCACATTTTTTGTTGCTGAGTGATCCAACCGCCCGCCGCTTCCAGTGTCGTCGGAGTCAGTTCGTACATACGGATCCTGCCTTGTTTCTTTGAACTGACCAGCCCGCTTTTTTCCAGTACGCCCATGTGTTGGGTGAAAGAAGGCAAAGCCATATCAAATGGCAGTGCCAGTTCACTGACTGCCGCGGGCCCCTGGCTCAGGCGAGCCAGTACTGCCCGTCTGGTGGGATCGGACAGAGCGTGAAAAACACGATTGAGTTTGCTGGATTGAGCTGGCATGCACTCAGTATTGACTGAGTTGTTACTTAGGTCAATACCTAAGTAATGAGTGAAAACCATATTGGAAACAGCAGTGTGTTACAGGTTTTACAGAGAGCGACTGCTGTTTCGAAAAACCCCGTTGGCCGCATGAAATGGCGGTTTAAGCGGATTTTTGGATTTTCCCCCGCAATCGGAATATGCGTATTTCAGGTGATGAAATGAGTGTTTCGATGGTTGCTGAGAGAGTAGGGTTATCTGTTCTTTCCTGGTCGGCGATTGCCTACAAATATAAGTGATAACAGGATCAGTTTGATTTTGACACCAGCAGGTCAACGACTTTCATTCATTCTGAGCCGGTCAGAAAAAATTCATTCAATCACCACATGGGTAAACAACATGAAGAAGTGTGTCATTTCAAACTTGAAATCCCTGGCGTGTTGCGTGGCATTAGCTATCGCTGGTCAGGCCTATGCAGATGTGCCATCACTGACCGTCAGCGGCAACAGAATTCTCAGCGGCGGTGAAGCCAAAAGCTTTGCGGGTAATTCGTTTTTCTGGAGCAATACCGGCTGGGAACAGGAAAAGATGTATAACGCAGAAGTGGTTAAGTGGCTGAAAGATGATTGGAAAAGCACTATTGTCAGAGCTGCATTGGGGGCAGATGAAGAAGGCTCCTATTTGGAAGACCCACAAGGCAATGTGGCGCGCATCGAGACAGTTGTCGAGGCTGCCATTGCCAATGACATGTATGTAATCATAGATTTCCATTCGCACCATGCAGAGGATAAAAAAGCTGCAGCAATTGCGTTTTTTGAACAAATGGCGAGCAAGTACGGCCACCACAACAACGTGATCTACGAGATTTACAATGAACCGCTGTCAATCAGCTGGAGCAATGTCATCAAACCCTATGCAGAGGACGTGATTTCCGCGATCCGGGCAATCGATCCGGATAATCTGATCATCGTGGGTACGCCCACCTGGTCTCAGGATGTTGATGTGGCATCGCGTGATCCCATAATGGGAACCAATATCGCCTACACACTGCACTTTTATGCCGGGACTCACGGTCAGTATCTGCGTGATAAGGCACAGACTGCATTAAATAACGGTGTGGCTCTAATGGTGACTGAATGGGGTGCGGTCAATGCTGACGGTGATGGCGCTGTTGCCGCGGAAAATGCCAATGCATGGTTGGCTTTTCTGAAGCAAAACAAAATCTCGCATTTGAACTGGGCCGTCAGTGATAAGGAAGAAGGGTCATCTATTATTAAGAATGGTGTTAATCCCAAAGGCCAGTGGAGTGCTTCTGATCTCACTGCATCAGGTCAGTTTGTTAAAAACATCATTTCCAATTGGGGCACGACGATCGGCGATAACGGCGGCGATAGTGGCGGTGACGGAAATCCCGATGATGGTTCTGTACTGTGTGAGCATGTGGTCACCAGTTCCTGGTCTGGTGGCTTCCAGGGTGCCATTCGAATTACCAATAATGGTACTTCCACCATAAATGGTTGGCACGTTAACTGGTCTTATACGGATGGAACACAGATCCTGACAAGCTGGAATGCCAATCTCAGTGGCAGTGGAAACTACAGTGCTTCAAACCTTAGCTGGAATGCGGTTATTGCTCCCTCTCAGAGTGTTGAATTTGGCCTGATTGGTCAGGGGGGTGGTAATGCATCTGCTGTGACTGGCGATGTGTGTGATCAATAAATGATCTCAGAACATGGCATGACAGCGAGAATCTGTGATGCCATGTTCAGTGTGTTGGTTACATAAGGAATATACCCGAGAGTTAATATGCAATTACTCTTAATCACATGTGTCATTGTGTTTTATGGTTTTGGGTTTTCTGAAATTTTTATCATACTTTATAATGACCCTGCCGCTAACAATGATTCTGGTAAACGTTACCATATCGTTTTATCAGGTTTTCTTAATATCGATTAATCCCGATTCCGGTCATTATAGACCTGACCCAGGCCTTTCTATTTTGTTTTTGGCAGGCAATCACTGATTCGTTACCCATTTCTTATTTTTTGCACAACAAAATGATTTGTGCAGATATCTTTATAAAGTTGTCTACACTTTAGTAAGTTAGTTGTTGTCATGATATTTCTTATGCTTGAAAAGCTGGTTTTTTCATTTCATATGTACTTGCTAAGCCATGAGAAACGCTCGCACTGTTCTACAAGAGGAAGAGGCGTTGACCGGATTTTTGATGCAGGGCAGTGGCCGAAAAAAAATACTGTGATGACCAATTTTCAGGTGTTGATAATCTTCCAGGAGACGGATCCCGGTTCAAACAAGGTGTAAGTGAATATGAAAGATCGTTAGAGATCAAAGCCGCATTTTGGTTTAAATGATGATTCCAGAAATTGAACACTGGACACTGCTGATTTTTAAAGCCCGGCCCATTGAAAAAAGGAATAGTTAATGCCCTCGGATAGTTTAATGACATCTTTGCGCGTTTTGGTTGTGGACGATGATCCGCTATTGTTGGAGATGATGATTGATATCCTGAATGACTTAAAGGTTAATAAAGTAACAACCTGTGAGGGTGGCGCAACGGCATTGGCCAGAATAGATTCCGGTGAAAGATATGAAGTATTGCTACTGGATCTGAATATGCCTGGCATGGATGGTATTGAAGTGTTAAGGAATCTGTCCCAGCGTCAATACGGCGGTGCGCTGGTTTTGTTGAGTGGAGAGGATTCCCGCATCCTGAATACTGCTCAGCGGCTCGCTCATGCTCAGAATCTTCGGGTATTGGGATCTCTGGCCAAACCGGTGACTGCAGAGCAATTGCATCAAAAACTGTTAACACTGCAACCAGCCAGTGGAGGACCGTCCAAACAGCCGATAGAACAGGTTCCCCTGCATGAGCTGCTGACTTTGGGCATCGGTGCGCGGCAGATCACTCCGTATTATCAGCCTCAGGTGCGTATCACTGATGGTCGCGTTTCTGCGGTTGAGGTATTGGCTCGCTGGCATCACCCGAAACGGGGGTGGTTGATGCCGGCCAGTTTTATCGGACTGGCAGAAGAGCAGGGACTGATCGATGAGTTATCCTGGGTCGTATTTGATAAAGCGATCAGCCAGTTGGGGAAATGGCTGCAGAATGGGTACGACATTGCCATGGGATTAAACCTTTCCAGTGAAAGCCTGACCGTTGTCAATTTGCCGGAACGTATTGACAATCTGGTGCGTAAAAATAATGTGCCACCCAATCACATTACCCTGGAAATTACTGAAACACGATTAATGCAGAATCTTACTTATTCTCTGGATGTACTGACCCGATTACGACTGAAGGGTTTTGGTCTCAGTATTGATGACTTTGGCACCGGTTATTCCACGATGGTTCAGCTGCACAAAATTCCTTTTACCGAACTGAAAATCGATCGGGCGTTTGTTCACAGTGCCTCAGATGATTCCACTGCCAGCGCGATTCTGGAATCCAGCGCGGAACTGGGCCGGAAGCTGAATATGACGATAGTGGCAGAAGGTGTGGAGGATCAGAGTGACTGGAATAAATCGGCCAACGCCGGCTGTGATCTGGTTCAGGGATATTTTATTGCCAAGCCTATGTCTGCTGACCAGTTTGATATATGGGTACGGCAACGACAGGTCGCTGGCGGTCATAAGTAGAAAATTATCAGCCTGCCGGTGCGGTTATTCACCCGACAGAGAAGGGTGAAAAAATAATAGAAAAGATAGCGTGATGCGGGGATGCGCCGAGGTGTCGGACCACACCACTGGCCATAGCCAATGCGGGTTAATAGGTAACAGGGAATGGTTGGATGAATACTCCAATAGCGATGATAACAGGAGGCAGGATCGTATGCGGCAGTCGCAAAAAGACGGCAAGTGTTCTGGCCCTGTCCAGGGGGCAGACGATCAGGAGCAAAATGCTGACAGGCCTTTACAAGATAAAAAAGTGTTGTTGGTAGAGGATGATGATTTAAACCAGGACCTGGTACTTGAAATACTCGAACAGCTCGGTGCCCGGGTTACTGTTTGCTGGAATGGTGCCGAAGCGTTGACGTCATTGCAGCAGGCATCATTCGATTGTGTATTGATGGATTGCAACATGCCGGTCATGGACGGTTATGATGCTACCCGGAAACTACGAAAAATAGCCGGTCTGGAAACTCTGCCGGTGATTGCCCTAACCGCAGGGGATAGCCAGCACGAACGACAACAGGCGCTGGATGCCGGTATGGATGAATTTCTTACCAAGCCATTCAAGCCGCCGGAGTTGAAGATATTGCTGTGCCGTATACTGCTGTAATACATAGGCTGTTGGGGGTCATCTGGCAGCTTTGGTGGATTGACCTTTACAGGTTGGCGATGCCGGCTACAGGAATCTGGTCGGGACTGAAATCATGAATGTTATCCGGTGGTACTGCCACCACGAGGGAGCGGGTATGTTCGTATACTTAAGGGCTTCGGTCCTGTCACTGTTTTTAGTTCGATACTGGATAGTAGTGATATCCGTGGTGTCATTATTACCCTCATGTGACGACCGGAATCCACCTGCTGACGCGAGTGTTTATACAACTGTGCAGCTTTACAGTGCGTTACCTGAAGTACAGATTCAGGCAATCGTGGCACAGTTTGAAAACTATTATCCAAACATCAAAATTCATCTGTATCAGTCCGGTACTGAAGGGATTCTGCAACGGATCAGGGAGGATAAGGAACATGGTGGTTCCGAAGCTGATGTCTTGTGGCTGGCAGATTTCAGCAGTGCCGAAGAACTCAAAGCAGAACAGTTTCTGAAACCTTATAAATCTCAATATCTCGATCATATTTATCCGTTGTTTGTCGAGCCTGAGTATTATTATACCGGTGGTCAGGTACTCAATATGGTGGTGGTCTACAACAAGGAAAAAATACGCATCAAGCCAGTTAATTATATGTCACTGACAGATCCGGCTCTTTATGGCTGCGTGGCGATTGTCAACCCGGAAGTATCCGGAGCTGCCAAATACACCCTCACCAGTCTGATGAATGATCCTGGTTATGGTGTTAAGTATTTTGATGAATTGACTGCTAACGGACTATTGATGGTACAGAGTAACAGTCAGTTGTCTAAGATGATTGCCGATGGTGATATCGTTGCCGGTATTTCCATCGATACCACAGTGCGTAGTCTGTTGGAACACTCGGATGGATTACCGATAGATTATGTTTATCCAATGGATGGGACCATCATTATTGCAGCGCCTCTTGCCTTGACGAGAAGCTGTCATGAATGCGAAGCGGCGCAGGTTTTTATCGATTGGTTGCTGTCCCACTCCGGCCAGGCTTTTATGAGCAGGGAACTTGGCACTATGTCTGTGCGGGACGATGTCCCGTTACCTGGAGGGGTGCCGACACTGGATCGATTGCATTTTTTTCCATCTGAACCCAGGCAGGTGCTGGAAAATTCCTCCAGCGTGGTGGAAAACATCGCCAAGCGCGAATTACCTGAACATGCGCCGGGTAAGAAATGTGATTAACGGTGGGTATGGCTGCCTATGGATGATTTTCCAATAATTCAGTTACGCTGGCTGCGGTACCTGTCAGGTATTTTGCTGATTCTGATCAGTAGCGTCGTTTATGCAGAACAGCTAAGTGCAGATGAGACACTCATCCTTCAGGCCATTAATGAATTCCAGCAGGATCTCACTGATGCCGAGCGTTATTGGTTGAGTGAGCACCGGAATATCCGAGTTGCGGTCAATCCGGATTACCCGCCGTTCTCAAGCCGTTTACCAGATGATAGCTATGTTGGTCTTGGTCCAGATTATCTGCGTGTTTTTGGACGTATGCTGGGAGTGAAATGGGTTAACGTACCAGCAGCGGATTGGACGGAAATTGTCGAGATTGGCGTACGGCAGGATGTTGATGTAATCGTGACATCTTCCGACTCGCAGGAGTACGACTCGTTTTTCCGTTTGACGGAAACCTTCTTGCCGGTGACCGTTGTCATTGTGACACGCCGGGATAATACCTCCCTGCAGACTCCCGGAGATTTACACGGCAGGGTTGTGGCACTCATACCAAATTACGCAGCCAGTGCTGCGCTGGTGCGGGATTACCCTGATATTAAAGGTGTCTTCGTGCGTTCGCCGTTGGAATGTCTGCAGGCGGTTGAATCCGGTCGCGCGGAAGCCTGTGTGGAGTCGATAGAGGTCAGCAGCCATTTGATGCGCATGCATCAGTTGAACGGATTGAAATTCGCGGCGGTGTTTTCGGGTGATCTTGCCCCTCAGGGGTTTGCCATACGCAATGACTGGCCGCAGCTGGTTGCACTGATTGACAAAGCCCTGCAGATATTGCCTGAAGAGTTGAAAAATCGTTGGTACGAACGACAGGTACAGGTCGACTACAAACCGCAGGTCAGTCGATCCGCAGCCATTGAGTTTCGCCTGACGGCGCAGGAACGGTCGTGGCTGAATCAACACAATGAATTTCGAGTGGCGTTCCGGCCGGCAAATTACCCGGTTGAGTTCACCGATGACCATGGCCGTTATACCGGTATTTCGGCAGATTACATGAAACGTGTAGAGGAGCTGTTGGGAGTGCGCCTGACGGCTGTTCCACTGAATGTACCGCAATCAGTGAGTACGCAGCTGAGTCGTGGCCGGTTTGATATGACCACCGCCGTTGATCCAAAATCCTGGGATGGACAGGGATTGTTATATACCAAGCCCTATCTCATGCTACCGATGGTGATTATCACACGGGAAGGCAGTTCCTATATCAGTAATATGTCGCTGTTGAATAATCTTCCGGTCAGCACCGTCGCTGATGACATTGCCACGCAACTGATTCGTGAAAATCATCCCAGTTATATCCTGCGCCCGACCAAAGATGTGCAATCCGGGTTGAACATGGTCCTCAATGGCAGCGCCGAGGCCTTTATCGGTAATCTGACCGCGATCAGTTACATCATGAGTCGCGAAGGGTTGACCGGTCTCAAGGTAGCCGGGGGGACGCCTTATAATTATGAACTGGCCGTAGGAGTGGTTGGAAATCAACCCATACTGACCAGCATTCTCGATAAAACTCTGGATGTCATCAGCGAGAATGAGCGTAACGAAATCTATCGCAAATGGTTTTCTGTCACGCTGGAAAAAAGGATTGATTACACGCAATGGATCCGATCGATAGTCATTGCCGGGTTAGCCATTCTATTGTTCTTTTTCTGGAGTCTGAGTTTGCGCCGGCAGGTTAGCCGGCGTACTCATGAATTGGAAGTCAGTCAGGCCAAACTGAACCGGGCACAGGAGCTGGCTCATATCGGCAGTTGGAGTATCAGCGATGTTACCACTGGCCAGCTGCAATGGTCTGCTGAGACTTACCGGATCTTTGGTGTTGCTGTCGATACACCGATTACCTATTCCAATTTCATGGAGTTTGTCCATCCCGCAGACAGAGAGATGATGAACCGTGCCTGGAAGCAGGCGCTCAGAGGCGATAACTACGATATCGAACATCGCATCGTGGTGAATCAACAGGTTAAGTGGGTTGAGGAAAAGGCCGAACTGGAACTGGCGGAGGACGGCAGTCTGAAGCAGTGTATCGGTACGGTTCAAGACATCACCGAGCGGAAATTATCCAGCCAGGAACTGATTAAAACCACCCGGGCGTTGCGGGTGATTTCGTCAGTCAACGAGGCCATGGTCAGGGCAATTAGTGAAGACCGGTTGTTGCAGGATGCCTGTTATCTGGTCGTTCATTTCGGTGGCTACGTGCGGGCATGGATCGGATTTGCCGAATATGACGAGCATTGTTCGATCAAACCTGTCAGTTACGCCGGTTGTAACAGCAACAGTTTGAGCGGATTCCACTGGCACTGGTCTGAGAGCATGCAAAACCGGGGGCTGGCCGGTGATGCTATCGTCGGTCATCAATTTCAAATTATCCAGAATGTGTACACCGATGATCGTTATCAGGTCTGGCGAGCAGATGCCCGTGAATATGGATATCGTTCGGTGGCTGCGCTGCCCATTGATGTTGGTGAGGCATTGCCGGCAGTACTGGTGATATACGCAGAGGCTGTTAACGTATTTGACGATGATGAGCTTGCCATGTTGAGGGATCTGGTGGCGGATATTGGCTATGGTATTCAGGCGATACGAGCGCAGCAGGAGCGCAAGCGGGTAACAGCAGAGCTGATGAAATCCCGTGATATGCTCGAAATCCGGGTAGAGGAAAGAACCCGGGAGCTGGAAGAGGCGCGGATTCAGGCGGTCGAAGCCAACCACGCCAAATCAGAGTTCCTGGCCATGATGAGTCATGAAATCCGTACCCCAATCAATGGCATTATGGGAATGGCCGAACTGGCGCTCAATACCGAACTGAACGCCGATTCCCGGGGATATATTGAGAAGGCTTTTACATCGGCTCATTCGCTGCTCGGTATCATCAATGACGTACTGGACTTTTCCAAAATCGAGGCCGGACATCTGGAACTCGAACTGATGGATTTCGACCTCAACGATGTATTGGAACGTATTACCAATGTGGTGGGGTTGAGAGCTCAGGATAAAGGATTGGAGTTTGTATTTGATATCGGTTCTGATGTTCCAATGGGACTGGTGGGGGATCCCACCCGGCTGGGGCAGGTGTTGATCAACCTCGGTGGCAATGCCGTTAAATTTACCGAACGCGGCGAGATTGTCATTCGAATTCAGCAGCAAGAGCGCACGGCAGATCGGGTCACGCTGCGTTTTGATGTTAAGGATACCGGTATCGGAATTGCCGAAGAAAAACAGCGTAACCTGTTTGATATGTTTACCCAGGCGGATAATTCGGTGAATCGTCAGTACGGTGGTACGGGGCTGGGGTTGTCTATCTCCAAACGTCTGGTGGAAGCCATGGGAGGGGAGCTGAAGGTCAACAGCCGGCTGGGGAGCGGCAGTACATTCTACTTCTCCATACAGTTGGGATATGGTCAGGACTCTTTTATGTCTGGTCGGACCATGGCGAGTGCTGAGCGGGAAAAACACCGGATATTGATTGTCGACGATAACGTGTTATCGGTGGATATTCTGTCTGAAATGGTTGCCGGGCTTGGATTTCGCGTCACTGGCTGCACTGCCGCCAATGAAGCGATCAGCGAACTGGAGCGGGCTGAGAAGGAGGGTGATCCCTACAGTCTGGTGCTGCTCGACTGGATCATGCCGGATATGGATGGAGTTACACTGGCAAAAGCGGTCAGGGAACATCAGCAATTGCAGAATCCTCCAGTGGTGGTCATGGTGACCGCTTACGACCTGGGCGAACTATCACGACAGGCCAGAGAACGGGAAATTGAGCTGCACAACATGTTGGTCAAGCCTGTCACACCGTCTGCGCTGCTCGATAGCCTGGTTGCGGCGCTGGGTGACGGCGTGGCGTTGACTGTACCGGCCAACTCATTGATACCTGCCAGTGATGAGGCGATGAAAACGCTATTGTCCGGGCATCGGGTGCTGCTGGTGGAAGACAATGAAATCAACCAGGATATGGCTATGGATGCTCTGCGGCAGGCCGGAACGTCTGTTGCTCTGGCAGAAAATGGCCAGCAGGCCATTGACCGACTGGAGACAGAAGATTTCGATATCGTATTGATGGATGTGCATATGCCGGTGATGGATGGTATGACCGCCACGAAAATTCTGCGTGCCAATCCCAAATACAGCGATCTGCCAATCATTGCACTGACAGCCAATGCTCTGGCGGGTGATCGAGAGCGTTTCCTGAGCGTTGGTATGAATGACTACCTGAGTAAGCCGGTGCGCATACAGGAATTGTTACGCACGGTTGCCAAGTGGCTGGCACGGTTAAACCAGACTGACCAGAGTCCGTCAGAAGACCAAAATGTTACCAAGATAACCAGCCATGATGCGGACACATCTGCCAGGTATGAAGGGTTGAACGTTGCAGAGGGTCTTGAATACTGTAATCACAACATGGGCTTATATCGTCGTTCGCTGCAAAAATATTTGAAGTACACCGATTTCGTCGATCAGTTCAATCGTCTGATGGCTGATGGGGATATGGATGTAGCGGGTCGTCAGGCCCATACCCTTAAAGGCAGTTCCGGGGCGATTGGGGCACAGCAGATTCAGCAGCTCAGTAAAGAATTACAGCTGGCCTGCGAGTCTTCAGATATCCATCGGATAGACGGGATTCTGCCAGAGCTGGCGGATGCACTGAATATCACCTGCGGGTCTATCGGGCAATTTCTGGAAGGAGAATAAGCTATGGTGGCATCTTCAGCCGTGAATCTGCAATCAGCCATACAGTATTTGGGCAGTGACATAAATCGGATAAAACGTTATCTGGATAAATTTATTGCCCGGGCGGAGGGTGCCGGTCAGGACATCTGCCGTGCTGTTGAGAATGGCCATTGGGAGCAGGTGGTAGTGATCAGTCATCAGTTCAAGGCGACTGCAAGGATGGTGGGGGCCGAACAATTGTCAGTACTGTACTTCGAGCTTGAGCAGGCAGCCAGGCAACAACAGCTCCAGCAACTGACGGCCCTGAGTGCACAGTTGTCCGGTGCCCTTGATCAGGTCAAGGATTTTTCCGGACAAATGAGTGGATAGTCTTCCGTTCCGGTTATTGACAGACAGTTCAGGGTCATGCGTCAGTTGTGTATGACGTTGAAAGGTCAAATTATTGATATCGCTACCCCCTCCAATGAACGCGTGGTTATTACCGGCTCTGAAGCTGCGTGATATCCGTGTCCGCTTGTTCATCTTCAGGTATTTTCCTGTGTCTGTAGACTCGTTCCCGCAGTGCGCGACCTGTCGGGCCGTATTGTAGTCCGATATTTAAAGGTTAGTGTGTTGATTTTATGGTCGCTGGGTATAAGCTTGCGCGACCTATCCCGGATAAGTTCTGGCTGATAACCGCACTTTATTTATTGACTTGGTATCTATTAACCTTGTATGTGAGTCACCTGAGAAGTATGGCAACCGATAACAGACCAGTTGTGCGGAAGCCGGGGGAAGCGAATTGACAAGATTTCCAGGGCAATGAGCGCGTAGAGCTATAATTGTCTGACCGGTCATGGGTCACAGGAACATTAATGAGAAAAGGAGATACCCCAATGATTGAATATACTCTCTACTATGCCACCAATCGTGGACATATTGGTCAGGATCGCTGGAGACCGGAAGGTTATGGTTGTGGTTTCAGCCGTGACGGTCACGACAATCTGCGATTCGGTAAAGTTATCGTGCCCGTTGATGAACAGGAATTACAACGCCACCTGTACAAGAAAATGTCAACCAATCCCACCCGTATTGGTGATGGTGAAAATTTGAACCGTTACCTCTGCAAGCAGGCTGAATCCGCAAGAATATATGCCATTGAAGATCTGACCACCATCTCTGATAAAAATATTCCCGAGCATAAAAATGCATCTGCAGAAATGTTTCGTGAAGTAAAACAGGTTATGGAGCAATCACACGATGTGCTGATCTTTATTCATGGGTTCAATGTCAGTTGGGCATCTGCGGTGGGTATGGCACTGGCGACTGAGATGATGCTGAATCGGGTTCCGGCAAAAACGGCACACCCGATACTCATGCCGCAACAGAAGGTCAGAGTGGTCCTGTTCAGCTGGCCATCAGATGGAAAAGTTATCCCGTGGCGTTCATACGGCAATGATCGTCAGGAGGCACAATTGTCTGGAGAAGCAGTCGGTCGGGCTATGTTGAAACTGCGTGACTTTCTGATCCGGTTGCGATTGGATGCCAAAAAGAAAGAAGAACGTCTGTGTTACCAGTCTCTGCATCTGTTGTGTCATTCCATGGGGAATTATGTCTTGCAGAATACCCTGGGAAAAATGACCGGATATATTACCAAAGGCAATTTACCACGTATTTTTGAGAACGTGTTTATGTGTGCACCGGATGTGGATGAGGATGTGTTGGAGTCGGGTAAACCGTTGTCCCGGTTGCCGGAAATCTGCCATAAAGTGTTTGTTTACTGCAACCGGCGCGACAAGGCGCTGACCATTTCTGATATCACCAAAGCCAATCCGGACCGCCTTGGTCACAATGGTCCTGCGCATCCACAGAATCTGCACCACAAAGTCAATGTAATTGATTGTTCTGATGCGGTTGGCAGATTTAAAAAACAGGATTTTGTCGAACACAATTACTTTCTGTGGGCAACTGCGATTGAGGATATTGCGCAGACCTTACATGATGTGTCGGATGATGCGGAAATCAGGCAGAGAAAGCGGAAAGCCGATAGTCTGAATATCTGGCAGCTGTTGTAATTTACCCGGTGAGGATGAACCGGAATTGTTCCGGTTCAGAGACAGCTGTTTGATTTATCGCGTGCAACAGCCTGATGGAATTAAAAAAAAGCCCTCTGAGAAAGAGGGCATAGGCGCTCAATAGCTTACTGCTTTTTTAACTCTTCATTACCCTTGGCAACATCAGATGCCATGCGGGCAAATGTTTCATCCAGTGTCATCTCACCAACGATCAGCTGACTCATGCGCTGGACGATGGTGTCATAAACGACGTTGGCCCCTTTTGCTTTATAGAAAGCGCGGATCTCGGGTGTCACATTTGCGGCATTGTTGGCGAATACGGTCATCGCTTTCTTGGCGTTTTCATCATCCAGCTGATAGTTGATGTTTTTAACATTGGCACCAGGGATGATGATATATTTTTCAGCAATTTCCCGTTGTACCGGTTCTGATCCCAGGAACTCAATCAGCTTGGCCACTGCCTCAGGATGCTTGGTACGGTTGAAGCCGGCGATATAGGTGGTTCCAGGCATTGGAATACAACCACCAGGGCCGCAGGGGGCATCCAGAACCGTCCAGTTAAACGCATCTTTAATCTTGTTTTGGAACGGATTCACCATCCAGTTTCCGGCAAAGTAAGTCACGACATTGGCATTAATGAACTCATCACCCATGTTTTTGTAGCGGTTACCACCGGCGGCTCCCCACATTTCTTTTGGAAACGCACCTGTCTGAGTCCAGTGGTAGAGATCTTTGATGTAGGTTTTGGCCGCTTCGTCAGGAAATACGAACGAACCATCGGCTGCCAGATAGCGGGCACCGTAAGAATACGCAGGACCAGAGAAGCGGTGACCGGAACGATCCATAGTGAACGGAATATCAACACCGGTGGCCTCGGCAACTTTCACGGATGCATCGATGATTTCCGCCAGGGTGGAACCTTGTTTAGGAATCGGAATGCCGGCCTGCTCAAATAATGTAACGTTTACGAACGGCAGGTTGAGGGTCTGTGATGCCACGTAACCGCCAATCATGTTGGGATGATCACCGTCACGCAGAAACTCAAGAGAACCGCCATGCAGTGCTGCATAACCATCGGGGTCTTTCATATAAGGACGAAGGTCCAGAACATATTTGACCAGTGAGCTGTCGGCGAATTTTGCCAGGTCAGGCCCTTCTCCAACAGATAACTGCAGAGCCAGCTGCTCTCTGGACTGAGTGTAGCTGGTGGTGACGAACTCAACCGTAATATCCGGGTTTTTCTTTTCAAACTCGTCCACCAGTTCGCTGATCCGCTTAATGTAGTTTGGATCGTCGTCTGTGAACCAGAAAGTGATGTTCTCCTGAGCTAAAACAGCGGAGCTGGCGAACACCGTCGACGCCAGTGCAATAGAGCTGAAGATTGAGCTAAAACGCATCATTTTTTTACTCCGTATTTTTCTTATTTAGAAAGAGTGATGAAAATTTTTTCGTTTTTTCACTATGAGCTTTTTTCTTGATCGTGTCTTAATTATATGGCTATACTGCTGAAAAATGTCAAATAAAAAATAAAAATTTTATGACACTTTATTATACATTCCGCAGGATAATGAAATTTTTTTCATTTGCTAGTACAGGTGTGAATCCGTTATGACAAACCGTAGAACCTATTGGTCCATTGACAAGGGTGAATCGTTAAATCGCTGGGGGCTGGCTGCCGCGCATGAACAGTATTTCCCGGGGGCCGCAAGACCCATGCCGGACGCTGTCGATTATCGTTTTATAAATGGTTGGGTCGATACCGGAGACCTGCCTTGTCGTGAGGCGCTGCGCGAACTGCTTGGCCGTCGGGAAATTGCGGTTCCGGATGGTTTGGTATTCCCGGAAGTATACCTGGGAGGGGATGATCCCAGAGTGGATTTCTCCACATTCCGATTTCGCCCGACGCTGGTCACCCGTTGGCTGCGTTGCAGTCTGTTCAGTGATGAGGCTCAAACTATCACGTTTACAGTGGAAACCTGCGGCGGGGTACACATCTGGCTGAATGGCACCAAAGTGTTGCAACTGGATCATTATCAGCGCAACGAGTCCACGGTTCAGCCGGTCAGCTTCGATGTCTGTGCAGGTGACAACGATATTCTGGTATTCCTGGAGGACCTGCACGAACGTGATACCAGTTGTTATTTGCTGATGACGCTGGTGAAAGGTTCTAACCTGAAAGCCGGGATTGAACTGGATCTCGACGAACAATACGCCAAGGAAATCGAGCGTACTCTGGATGGTCTTAGAACCGACAAGGTTTTCTATCACGAAGAAATGGTTCGTATCGTCGCCGATTACTTACCCCAGGTACCGGTCAAGGTTCGCCTGGATACCGGTAGTCATCCATCTGAAACGGTGACCATGAATGTCCTGTTAGATGGTATGAAGATGGACCGCGACATTGCGTTTACCGTCGATCAGCAGTTTTCGGTGGCCGATCTGTTTGATAGTACCGGGCTGAAAGCCGGTTGTGTATCGCTCAGGTTTATTGTTGAAGTCGACAAGACCTGTTTCAGCCGGACCCTCGGCACCACTTTATTATCACCACCACAATCCATGCATATGCCCGAGCTGGCCCAGCGTAAGCTGGCAGCGTTGCAGCATATGCTGGTGACCGGCAAGGATGAACCCGCACGAGCACTGGCGGCACTGGCTCAGAACAAGAACCTGGAGCTGGCGGAGCGGATCATCCAAAAAGCTCTGGTACCCGTTCATGAGCGTCACGATTGTGCCGACTTCTGGATTTTACCGTTGATATGGATGTATCGGAGTTATGCCGGCACATTACTGGCCGATGACGTGTGGGAACAGATTCGCGAAGCCATATTGGGGTTCCGTTACTGGTTGGATGAACCCGGTGATGACGTGATGTGGTTCTGGAGCGAAAACCATGTGTTGTGTTTTCACGTTGCGCAATATCTGGCCGGCAGTCTGTTCCCTGATGAAAAGTTTTCAAACAGTGGAAAAACCGGTCGGGAACATAAAGAGCAGGCTTTTTTGAGACTTCAGCGCTGGTTTGATTCAGTGGATTCCCATGGTCTGGCGGAATGGAATTCAGCAGCTTATTACCCGATCGATTTTCTCGGGCTGTTTACGCTGATGGTGAACGCCGACGACGCGGAAATGTCGCAACGAGCCCGTGGTCTGATCGACCAGATTTTTATCATGGTTGCTTTGCATACCATTAACGGTGTATGTGCCGGTTCACAGGGCCGAGTCTATGAAAAAGAATTGTTGGCAGGCCCTGTCACCGAGCTGGGCTCTATTGCTGCGGTCGCGTTTGGCGGTGACTGGTATCCAGGCTATGACCGGGTCAGTGCACTATTGGCGCTGAGTGATTATGAGCCTCCAAAGGCCGCATGCGAATTGTTACAGGTACAGCAGGGTCAGCATATTTATGCCAAATACACCCAGGGGCTTGATCACAATGCCAAAGTAACATTGTGGAAGTCACCTTCTGTACAGCTGTCCACCGTGTCGGATTATAAAACCGGCATTAAAGGCCATCAGCAACACTTTCTTGATGTACAAACCAATGCCCATGCCATGGCCCGTTTCTGGATCAACCATCCCGGTGACATGAAAGTCTGGGGAGGCAGTCGTCCGTCTTATTGGGCCGGTAATGCGGTTCATCCGCGAGTGGCACAGTATAAAAATATGGGCTTTATGATTTTTGATCACCGGGCCTTTCCTGAGGTCATCAACTTTACTCATATCTTTGCGCCAAAACTGGTGTGCGATGAGTTTGTTGTTGAACACAACTGGTTGTTTGCCCGTACCGGGTCCGCACTGATCGGCATTTTCGCGTCCTCTGAACTGCAGCCTCTCGAACACGGTTTATATGCCGGATACGAATGGCGGGTTCATGGCCCGCAATCGGCCTGGGTCGTGATGGTTGCGGAGATGGATGAGTATGAATCATTGGCAGACTTTCAGCAGGCCTGTCGTAGTCGTGGTGCCACCTTTGATGCACAAGCCAATACGGTATCGATTCAACATGATGATGGCGCAATACAGCTGAGCTACCAGCAAGGGTTGACACTGAACGGTGAATTGCAGGCATTTGCGCCACTCACGGTAGTGCCCAATGTGGCGTTGAATGATGGGGAGCTGAAACCCTGGACCCACATGAACTATTAACCCGGCACGTATACATGTCGGGTTAATAGTGTGATGCAGGGATGCCGGACCACACCATTGGCCACAGCCAATGCGAGCCCCGAGAAATCAAGCGGTCCGTCGATTCGGTGTTTCGCGCAACGCCGCCAGATTTCTCGGGGCGACAATTATAAAGAGATCAGGACGATCTATTTAATTGCCAGGTTAATAAGGGAACCACGGGGTTTCCGGACAGCCGTCCGGGCTTCTTCCTGACGGCTGCTGCACGAATAATCATCGTTGCTGCCAAACGCAGAACGATATGAAAAATCTGTTAATTGGAGTTAGTAATGAATCATGATCAGCTAAGCGATGCACTGTCATTGTTGTCCGGGGGATTTCGGTCCCTCAAGGGCATTGGCGATGTCGAAGCATCCAGTTCCGACGAAATTCTGTTTGATGAATGGGATTGGGAAGTCGGTGTTGGTTTGTATGGTGACTTTCGTGATGCCGAGCGACGAAATGATCGCGCTGCACTGGAACGGATTGCCCGCTGGTATGACCGTCAGATTGAGCGTGGACTACCGCGTCGACAGGTAAACTCCACTGCTCCGATGCTGGCACTGACGCTGTTATCCGAGCATTTTGATCGCCCTGACTGGAACGCCATTATTCAGGACTGGGCCGACTGGATTTATCGGGAAATGCCCAAAACGGAAGAGGGTGGCTATCAGCACCTGGTTAAGGAACGCAATAACGATGGCGAGCTGTGGGACGATACACTGTTTATGGCAGCATTATTCATGGCCGCTGCCGGCCGGGTGTGCAATAAGCCGGAATGGCAGCAGGATGCTCAATATCAGTACCTGTGTCATATCCGCTTCCTTGGCGATGTCTCCTCCGGACTGTTTTATCACGGCTGGACGTTCTTAGGCCGTCACAACTTTGCTGATGCCTTATGGGGGCGCGGGAACTGCTGGCTGACCATCTCAATACCGGAACTGTACCGTATTATAAAACCGGAAGACGTGACCGCACGGTACCTGAAAAATGTTTTTAAGACGCAGGTACAGGCGCTGAAGCAGGTACAGCGTGATGACGGTATGTTCCATACGTTGCTGATTGATGAAACTTCACCCATTGAAGCTTCCGCGACTGCAGGTATTGGTTATGGCCTGTTGGCGGGGTGCCGAGAGGGCTTGATCGAAATGGATGAATACCGGCCGATGATTGACCGTTGTTTGTCCGCCATCATTTCCCGTATTAACGAAAACGGTATTCTTGAAGAAGTATCAGATGGCACTGCCATGGGGCATAGTTTAGAGTTCTATAAACAAATAGGTAATGTTCCAACCCCTTATGGTCAGGCACTGGCATCATTGTTTTTGTCTGAGTACCGGGCGATGAATTTATAGATGAGTTTATAACAGCGGGGCGTTTCCCAGCCGAATAAGTATAAGAATAGGAGTGTTTTCAGAGTGGCAGCTATAACTTTAAAAAACGTATATAAGCAGTATGGCAGTACTGAAGTTATGCATGATGTCAATATTGATATTTCAGATGGCGAATTTGTTGCACTGGTCGGTCCATCCGGGTGCGGTAAATCCACTTTATTGAGACTGATATCCGGTTTGGAGGATGTCAGTTCAGGTGAAGTGGTTTTCGATGACAAAGTCGTCAACACACTGTCTCCGGCAGAGCGGGAAATCGCCATGGTGTTTCAGTCATATGCACTTTATCCACACATGTCGGTGTTAAAAAACCTGTCATTCGGGCTGGAAAACCTGCGTATGGATAAAGCGGAAATCAAAAGGCGGATAGATGTTGCCGCTAAGATGCTGGATCTTGAACCTTATCTTGAGCGCAAGCCAAAAGCACTTTCCGGTGGTCAGCGGCAGCGTGTTGCCATTGGTCGCGCAATTGTCCGCAACCCAAAAGTGTTTTTGTTCGACGAGCCGTTGTCGAATCTTGATGCCAAGCTACGCGTGCAGACTCGTTCAGAAATCACAAAACTGCATAAGAAACTACAGACAACCATGATCTATGTGACCCACGATCAGGTTGAAGCCATGACCATGGCGGAGAAAATTGTCGTTGTGAACGGTGGTCGGGTAGAGCAGATTGGTCGGCCGCTGGATTTGTTTGAGCGTCCTCAGAACCGGTTTGTCGCGGAATTCATCGGTTCACCAAAGATGAATATGTTTTCGGCCAGCGTCAAAACCATCGGTAAGGATTTTCTTGAGCTGACTTCAGCGGCGCTGGGTGATCTCACCGTTTCGGTTCAGGCGGGTGATGTGGTGGTTGGTGATACCGTAACCGTGGGTATCCGGCCATCTCATATTGAACTGGCGGAGCAGGGAGTGGCCCTGAAGATTTCCCAGCTCGAATGTATGGGTCATGAAACATTCGTATATGGTGAAGTTGCGGATGTGGATGAAGAAACGGTCGTACATATTCCGCATCATTTCGAAGCCGAGGCGGATTCAACGGTGTATCTCCATTTGCCTGAGCCGTTTTTGCATGTGTTTTCCGACAAGACCGATCAGGCACTGAAACGGGTGACGCCATGAAAGCATTGATTCATAAAGTTGCGGAGGGCCTTGATCGCCTCATGCGGATGATTGAGGCACCGACCCTGGTGTTACAGAAAAAAATCGGCATTCATCGTATGGGGTATGTGTTTCTGGCTCCTAATATGGTGCTGTTCAGCTTGTTTGTGTTTTTACCCGTGGGGCTGGCGATTGCTTATGCCTTTACCGGTGGTACCAATATGCTGATCTGGGATCGCCCTTATGTGGGACTGGAGAACTTCAGTCGGTTATTGAACTGCAAAAATTACATGGAGCCGGCGACCTGTGAATTCGATTTGTTTTGGACTGCCATTCACAATACCTGGTGGTATACCTTACTGAATTCCATCGGTACACTGCTGATGGCGTTGATCACGGCATTGGTGCTGAACCGTCTCGTGCGTGGTAAAGCATTTTTCCGGGCAGTATTTTTCTATCCGGTATTATTGTCGCCGGTTGTGGTCGGGCTGATCTGGAAATGGTTTCTTGCCCGTAATGGTCTGTTGAATGGGTTTATTGAGAACCTGGGCGGCGAGCGCATAATTTTTCTGTTGGAAGTGTTCTGGTCCCGCTTCTGGGTGGTGTATATCTCCATCTGGTTCCACATGGGTTTTTTCACGTTAATTATTCTTGCAGGTCTGCAGGCTATTCCGAGCGATATCTATGAGGCCGCTCAGGTTGATGGCACCAGTCGCTGGCGTCAGTTCTGGCGGCTCACCCTGCCATTGTTGATGCCAAATCTGCTGGTTGTGGCGGTATTGTTACTGATCCGTTCGGTTCAGGTTTTCGACGAAGCCTGGGTACTGACCGATGGCGGTGGTCCGGGCACGGCCAATACCTTTATCGTCCAGTTTATTTATCAGACGGCATTTAATTCAGAAGTGCGTCTTTATGGTCTGGCTTCTGCGGCTTCAGTGCTCATGGGGCTGGTTCTGTTGATACTGACATTGGCACAGGTATGGCTGGCGAAGAAATCGGAGTATTAGTCATAATGGTAACTGATAAAGATCTTAAGGGCGTACCGGAGGTGCTTTATGTTTAAATTTTTGTTCAGAACGAGACATCCCGGAAAAGTTGATATTGCCGATATTCTTTCCTGGGCCTGGTTGTTTTTTGGAACGACCATGGTTGCCATTCCAATTGCCTGGGCAATTTTGTCTTCATTTAAAACTGAAGCGGAAGTCAACAGTTTTCCTCCGAGCCTGGTGCCGAAAGCGGCGGAGACTATCGAGCTGGAAGGCCAATCCAAACCGCTGTCGGTGTGGGAATGGCATAAAGAGGGCGAAGAGAGCATGCGGGTTGCGTTGATACGTCGTATCGGCATAAAAGCAACTGTGGTGGATATAAAGAATCCGGAACAAACCTATCAGGTACCCATTTCCGAGATCACCCAGGTTAAAGGCGTACATTTTGAATGGAAGAACTACACCGATCCGTTAAAACAGTTTGATTTTGTTACCTATATCAAAAACACTGTATTTGTGACATTTGTTGCAACCATTTTGACGCTGGTGCTGAATTCCATGGCGGCGTTTGCGCTGTCAAAGTATCGTTTCCGCGGTAAAAACGCCATTTTCATGTTGATCCTGTCCACCTTGATGTTGCCGTTGTCGGTCATTATGGTTCCGGCGTTTATTGTCGTGGTTGGTCTGAATCTGGCTGATAATCTCTGGGGTGTTATTTTTGCAACAGTTGCTACGCCAACAGGTGTCTTCATGTTGCGACAGTATATGTTGACGATTCCGGACGATTTAATCGAAGCAGCACGCGTGGATGCTGCTTCGGAGTTTCGTATTTACTGGCGGGTGGTGTTACCTCTGTGTGCTCCGGCGATTGCCGTGCTGGCTATTTTTTCAGTCATCTGGCGCTGGAATGATTTCCTCTGGCCGCTGATTGTGTTATCCAGTCCGGAAAACTATACCCTGCAGATTGGCTTGAATACTTTCCAGGGTCAGTTCTCTGTGCAGTGGCATTATATTCTTGCCATGACGGTGATCGCATTATTGCCAGTAACAGTGGTATTTCTGCTTCTGCAAAAATATATTACGCAAGGCGTTGCCAGCAGTGGGGTTAAATAAGTCGTGAGCCTGAAAAAAATAGCTGAAAAGAGTGGTGTGGCCATCAGTACTGTCAGTCATGTATTGAATGGAACTGCCAAAATTTCCGAAGAAGTCCGTAACCGGGTACTAACTGTTGCTAAGGAAACCGGTTATCTCAGCAGTCGGTTACGCCGGGCCATGCCGCCGACGCTGAAAAAAATTGCCCTGGTGGTTGGTTCAGAACGTTTGCGCCACACCGACGTCAATTACGTATCCTGGACTATTCTGGAAAGCCTGAGAAAAGAGTGTACCAGCCGGAATATCGAAATCGAACCGGTCCTGATCGATGATTTCGCGGGGGACTATCAGCAGATAGCTGAGCGGGTACTTGGGTCGAAATGTGACGGTATTCTGGTGTACTTTGATGAAGACCGGAAACTGCTCGATGAGGTTTTTAAGACAGGATTGTCCTGTATTCTGCTCGCCGGTCAGGATCCAACCATGCATATCGGTTCGGTCGGGATTGGTGACCGTAATGGTGCCCGGCTCGGTATTGAGTATCTCAAAGATCTTGGGCATAAACACATTGGTATCATTACCTGGCCGGGACGTTATACCATTCGCCAGCGTCAGGATGGTTTTGATGAGGCGATTCGCGAAAATGCCGGTATAGGAATGTCAGGCGTAACGATCATGCTGGAAAGTTTTCGGCCTGAGTCAGCAGAGCAGGGTATGCTGGAGTGGATAGAGCAGAATCCAGATCTGCAAGGTATTACCGCCTTCTTTTGTATGGCAGATAACGTTGCGCTGGGCGCTCTGAAGGCTTTTCAACAGAAAGGTATCAGGGTGCCTGAGGATGTCTCAATTCTTGGCTTTGATGATATTCTGGCGGGACAGATGACTCAACCGCCGTTATCGACTATTCATACGCCATTACACCATATCGCCACATCCGCGCTGGACGAGCTGGAATTGCTGAGCCGAACCTCAGAGGAAGGTGCGCCGGCCAAAAGAGTGGAATTGGGTTGCCGGATTATTCCGAGACAATCCTGTCAGGCGATCATTGAATAACGGCAGTCGGATCATCTGATTTACTGAACCGCTGCAGAAGCACCCAGGGCCTTCCTGCCGGAGCACCTGAGCGGTTCACTGCCGTCGTTGGGAAATATGTCTGATGCTGTCCTTTCGTGTATTCCACAGTTACAAAAAACCTTTAATCATCGTCGTGTCCTGACCGGTTCCATTACTCTGGTTTGACTGGGTAATCCCATACTCATTGTTAACCCGGCATTTATGCAGATTGTCATGATCTGTTTGCATATCATTCCTAAAAAAATCTGCACGTTATATGAAACTTCTGATGGTCAGGCACCTGACCGCTGGTGGAGCATCGTCGCAGAGCGATTAATCGCCACAAATGACCACCGGAATAAAAATGCTGTCGGACTGGTTTTAATGGGTTAGTGATTACTATGTTAAATTTAAAGGCAATTGCCGCATTTCCAGAACAAAAATATAAAAGCCATCCTAATTAAGACATTTGGGATTCTTATGTTGAAAATTGTAAAAATACTTCAAAAGTAGGATGTATCGTCTCTGTCATATGGTTTCAGAAACGCCGAATATAGTTGTTGCTGTAATTGTCAAAATTGCCATTGTGCGATCAGTCCTGATGGAAAAATACATAATCAGTTGACGGTGAAGGTGTTTCGATGAGACAGGTAGTACTTATTCATATTCATACTGCACCAGAGAACCCCTGAAAAATGGTCTATTTTCGCGCTGGACGTTGTCAGCTCCGCTCTCCCATTTTCATTAACGCCAGTAAACCGTGGTGTTGTGAGCGGAGCTTCCTCGTCTGTATCAGAACTATTCCTGTTTTTCAGAGACCACCTGGAAATTCTCCGGTCAGGTCTTCTGGTCCGCTCGGTTGTTGGTGGTTGTGACAAGGAAATCAGCATGTGTATAACCCCTCATTCACAAGGAATACCTCATGAATATATTTCGCTCAGTTATGTCTGGTATAAGCGCATTGCTCCTTGCAGCGCTGGCCCAGGCATCCAGTGTCGGTAATATTTTTTTTGCCGATACAGAAATAGAAGATCCTACGCAGGGCATTACCGTTGAGTATCAGATTTTTGGTAGCTCGCCACTGGCACAGCAAGAGTTAAGTTTTTATCTGTCAGATGATGATGACGCTTATACCGGTATCGAATTAACGTCATTCCGGGTGAATTTCTCCTGTAATGGATTACCGGTGCCAAACTGTTATCCGCCTTCAGGTAAGCAAACCAAATTTATCGCCTATTCAAGCATGACTACTGACGCGCGCAGTTATCTGAATAGCGTGAAAAACCAGTGTTCGCCGGTTACCTTGTATCTGGTCGGCGGATTGGCGGCTTTCGAGCGTACCCTGAGCCTGAATACAGCTTCTGTGGGTACGGTAAAACTACCGGATTTCCTGTTTGAGTCCGGTACCCTCGAACCTACGGTAGCCAGTTATGATGAGACTTTGACCATTAAATATGGTCTGCGCAGTGTGTGCCCTTCTTCAACATTGCCCAGTGTGGGGGTTTTCCTGACTGATACCTCACTGCAGCCATTAATCTATTACGGAGCAGTACAGGCTCTTGGGCCTTATGGCAGTTCACATACCCTGTCGTTAAATATTGGTGCCCCGATTATAGGTGATTACGGGATTGCACTGGTGGCGGATATCTTTGAAACCGTCACAGAAAGTAATGAAGACAATAATATCGGGGTATTCAGTCTGACGCTGACGGCACCGAGCAGCAGTGCGACGATCAGTCACATCAACAGTCTGTTGAATGGCGGAGCCAATATCGACTTTATCGATAACACTCCGGAACTACACGTGATTCCAAACTTCAACAATACCTATATGCCGATTAACAAAGGCATGACGGTTTTAAATGCTAAAGATTGAAGATTCCTGATTCATCATTGATGAACCCCGGATGCCGGGGTTCTTTTTTATGCCAGTTTCTGGCTGACTGACACAAGCGTGTTCTGTTTCAATCATGATTGTTTTTTTCAGTGGTCATAAAAACCACCTGTGCTAACGAAATCCGTTTTTATCGTCCTGTTGAGGTTTCAAAAAAGCGGAACGCGAGTTTATTTGCCAAGTCTGAGAAATTTAAAAATAAAAACCGTGGAAAGCATCATACTTTTCGAAAGTAAGCCAAAAAATACTGATATTGTTGTAATTTTGTCATATCGGAAGCTGTTAATGGATTCTTGAAGGAGGGTATAGTGCATGTCCTGTCAACGTAGTCGGTAACTTTTGTTGTGTAAGGTTTCTTAGGTGTTGACTTGTTTTTAATATAATAACAAAACAGGTAGCTATTATGCTTAATCAACGTAAATTCAATCGCAGTATTGTTCGTAAAAAACATCGTGAGTCTTGTGATGCGGTTGGCAGATTTTCACGAATCGTCATGACATTTTTTGCCATTTTGTTTGTGAGTAGTCAGTGGCCTGCTTATGCTTTGGATAATGGGGTCAGCCGGACTCCGCCGATGGGTTGGAATACCTGGAACACCTTTGGTTGTAACATCAATGAATCTCTGATCAGACAGATGGCCGATTCCATCGTGAGCAGCGGAATGGCGGACGCCGGTTATAAGTATGTCGTTGTGGATGACTGCTGGTTTAACCCCAACCGCGATTCTGCCGGAAATCTGCAGAGTGATCCGAGTCGCTTCCCAAGTGGTATGAAAGCGTTGGGTGATTATCTGCACAGTAAGGGCCTTAAGTTCGGTATTTATCAGGTTCCGGTGGATAAAACCTGCGCCCAGTATTTCAGTTCATACCCAGGTGCCACCGGGAGTCAGGGGCATGAATATCAGGATGCCCAACAGTTCGCCGCCTGGGGAGTCGATTACCTGAAGTACGATTGGTGTTCTCCCAACGGCAGTATCGATGATCAGGTGACCGCATTTGCCAAGATGCGGGATGCTCTGGCCTCCACAGGCCGGCCGATTGTGTACAGCATTAACCCCAACAGTATTCATGAGAAAACCGGACCGATGCGCAACTGGGGGGATGTTGCCAACATCTGGAGAACCACCGAAGATATTACCAGTAGTTGGGATACCGGACAGACAAATGGTTATCCAATGGGGGTCAAAAACATTGTCGATGTCACTGCCAGGCTGGCCGCATATGCGGCACCCGGTAGTTTTAACGATCCGGATATGATGGAAGTGGGTATTGGCAGCATGTCCGATACGGAGATGCGCAGCCATTTCGCCTTGTGGGCCATAATGGCCTCGCCGCTGATTGCCGGGAATGACATTCGCAATATGTCCTGGGCGACCAGAACCATCCTGACGAACTCAAATCTGATTGCCATTAACCAGGATACCCTTGGGTTGCAGGGAGTTGAAATTCAGAATGATGGTACTCGTCGGGTGATGGTCAAAAAACTGGCCAATGGTGATGTGGCCGTTGCCTTGTTTAACCAGGGCAATAGTGCTACCACGATTACCACTACAGCCGCTGCCATTGGCAAATCCGGTTCTGATTTCAATCTTCTGGATGCCTGGAGTGGCACGACTTCCAGTACCAGTGGGGTGATTTCTGCCAATGTTCCGGCCCATGGAACCGTAGTGTATCGCGTCAGTGGTGGATCAGCTCTGGCCGGCACCTCTCTGGTGAGCGCGTCCGCCAGTCGTTGTCTGGATGATCCGAACAGCGCGACGGCTAATGGTACCAACCCGATCATTTGGAGTTGTTCCGGCGCGTCCAATCAGCGTTGGGAGATCAGTGGCAAAACCATTCAGGTATTGGGCAAATGTCTCGATGTAGCACTGGATGCCTCTGCCGGTTCAAACGTGCAGCTCTGGGATTGCAACGGTGGTAGTAATCAGAACTGGATCTTCAATACAGATGGCACAGTGAGAAATGAGTCTAACGGCCTGTGCCTGGATGTGTATAACAATGAAACGGCCAATGGTACAGAAGTGATTCTTTGGTACTGTGGTAATGTTGCTAACAGACGTTGGGCGAAGTTGTAAGTCTTATGGGCGGCGGTCATGAACCGCTGCCCTTTGAGAATTGAGTGGCGGGATGAGAACAGAATCAATCAGCCAAGGCTGTCAATTTTGGCCCGACAATGCGTTTCAGCCAGTGTTTGCAGATGTTTGATGCGTTCCGCCAGCCACTCCAGTTGTTCAACGGTGATGGAATAACCGGGATCGTAACGCGAATCCACATAAGCCTGACACAACAGTTCAAAGCAAGCACATTCAAACGGAGTGCTCTTCGGGAACGCCGATAAAAACTCAGGTTCGATACTGCCCGTTAAGGTACGCAGCTTTTCAAGATCATGGATTTTGGGTTTGTAGTGGGTAAATACCAGCAGGATCATCGAGTACAGGCGCTCAGTCACCTGATGCAGCGAAAATACCGCCTTGTTGTATAGTTCATCGCCAGAGGCTAATTCGTAAATCCTGAAGTCTTCTTTCGCGGCTTTCAGCCAATGATCAAAATGCCGTTGCGCTTCTATTTTCCGTGCTGCCAATGGTAATTCTTTCGGCTCTACCAACTCCAGCTTGCCGGAATCATGCAGCAAAATCCCTTCCCGGTAGATATCCGCATAGAAGTACTGACACTTGCTCAACTGCGAATTCACAAAATGGATATCTTCGGCAATCAGACTCACTGGCGTTTTGATCTCCCGCATCAGCCGACGGCTTAAAGACCGCTTCGACTCCGTTCTTCTCGCCAGCACGCTGTTTTTGGTAATCGCCAACAGATCCATATCGCTTTGGTAGCGGTAATGGACCCCATCGTCTTCGAGATGATCCACCCAATCTCCCCGGGCATAACTGCCAAACAAAATCAGCAGCTCCGGTTTTACGGTCTGCACAATAATATCAACCGCATAAAGCAGCTGTTCCTGTTTATCGAGAGGGAGATGGTCAATAGTCGTTTTCATCCCGGCATCCTAACAACTTCCTGGCAGCGAGCCAATATACCCTGGATCAGAGGCTGTGAGATAGTGAGGGTTGTTGAGTTTGTCTGCATGTCTGATCAAGCTCTGCTCATTTACCGAGCCATGGCGGGATTTTGCTGGCGTATGGCGATATCCAGGTGCATGCGGATAAAGTCTTCTTTGTATTGCATGTACTGTTCGGCATCTTCTGAGTAGAGCGCTGCACCGGTTGTTTTGATGGCGCCATACTCATCCCTGATGGCAGGAAACATGCGCAGGTAGTCGCGAAAGGCTAGGTGTCGGTACACCTGAGTGCTGCCGGCAATAAAGGCGTGTACATGATGGGTGCGATGAATTTCTCCTTTTAAAAAGAAGCGGCGACCCTCGATACCGTTCTCGCCTTTGATCAAATACCCAAGGGATTGCATGCCCGCCGATTCGCTGTCCAATTGAGTCAGGCTGTGGACTTCCAGCATGATATCGATGACAGGTTTGGCGCACAGCCCTTCAACGGCGGTGCTGCCAATATGATGAATTGCGGCAATGTTGTTCGTGTTCAGCGTCGACAGGATAGCGGTTTGTTCCTGCTCAAATGCATCTGGCCAGTCCGCCTGGTACGGTATGACTTTGATGATGCGTTTGGACATAGATGATACCTCAGTGTAAGTTTGATGCTGGCCATCATATCATCAGCGGTCTGTGGTTTCTGAGTCAAGCTGGTCACAGTTTGTCCATTCGCTGGTATGCAACAAAATGATTTCAGGATTTTTGATCCGGCTGACATGCTCCTGTATCAAGGCGGTGATCTCCATGATTTTCGTGTCTGACAGTCGGTCTGACAGCACATAAATACCCACGCAAAATGGACCAATGGTTTCCAGGGTATCCAGTTTTTCCAGGCCATTGTCCTGAAAAAATTCATACATACAGGCTGGATAATTCAGTATGGCATTGGTTTCCAAAACGATATCAATCGCAGTCGTCATCGAGTTGGATGAATATATTTGCCGATTGGTCGCGTGATAAAGTTGTTTCGGCGCAACGTCTTTCAATTCAGGGGTTTCAATAATCCATTCAGTCAGACGATTTTCATCGGGTGTGACAGCCATGAAGGGATAATTGAACTGCTCTTCCAGATGACAGGGGCGGCCAAGCAGAGGGTGACCAACGCGGACAAAGCTGCCGTCATATGCGTCCAGCAGTGGCAGAAATGCGACGCCGGCCCGGCGGCTCAAACCCAGAATCTTGTGGCCGATGAACAGATCGATGTCACCACACAGCAACTGATCCATCGAGCGTAAATGGTTGGATACATCAATATTAGCGGGTACCGTCGGATAACGTTGTCGATATTCATGAAACAAGGTGCGAAAGAACAGTTTCCACCAGGCAAAACCGACACCAATACTCAAGCCATGTTGATGTTGCAGGCGCATGCTCTGGATTTTGTTCAGAGTATTGTCGTGTACCCGCTGCATGATCCTGGCCTGTTCCAACAGCACTTCTCCGTAATGGGTCAGCTCCATGCCTTTTGGGGAGCGGATGAATAACTCCACCTGTAACGATTCCTCCAGTTTCTTGATGTTATGCGTCAGTGTCGGCTGGCTGATAAAGAGTTTTCTGGCCGCCATGCTGAGACTTTTCTGTTCGGCGACCACCAGAAACTGCTTCATTGATTTATCCATATCAGGCCCTCCTGAAAGCCGTTTGTAGTGATTCTTTGGGTATAGATTTTATCTATAGAGATGGTGAAATTATGCATTGGATTTTCGTATATATCCAAATTATTCTGCTGTCTGACGAGCCATGACAGCTATAGTCATTTCAATGATGTTGTCACCCGAAAAAACAAAAATAAGGATGGAAGGTGTTATGAAAATAGAAACCTTGGCGTTAACGACCGCTGTTTTCCTGAGTCTGGTAACGACTGCTCAGGCGGATACTCTGAAATTTGAATGCGGTGTTGTGGGGAACTCCGGTCAGTTTTGCCAGTATGTGAAAACCCGGTTTGAGGCCGAAACGCCCCATACCCTTGAATTTGTCGAATTTCCATCAACTTCAACCGATAAGCTGGGAGTTCTGCAACAGGTTCTGGCCAGTGGCGATGGGGATGTTGTCGATGTGTTTTCCGTGGATGTGGTCTGGCCTGGCATCATCGGTGAATATTTTCTCGATTTAACTGAATCGATCGATGATCTGAAAAATAACTTCTTTGCGACCCCTTGGAACAATAATCTTGTCAATGGCCGCCTTAAAGCCATACCCGGTATGGTCGATACCGGAGTGTTGTTCTATCGCACGGATCTGCTGCAAAAATATGGCGAAAGTAAACCGCAGACCTGGGCCGATATGACCCGTATCGCCGAGAAGGTACAGGCGGGTGAACGCGCCGAAGGTAACCGTAAATTCTGGGGACTGGTGTTTCAGGGGAAAGCCTATGAAGGGTTGAGTTGTAATGCCCTGGAATGGATAGCCTCTTATGGAGGCGGTACGATTGTTGATAATGAGGGACGGATCACCGTTGATAATGCCCGGGCCGCGGCCGCATTGGATATGGCTGCAAGCTGGATTGGTCATATTGCGCCGCAGGGGGTGCTGGGTTATCAGGAAGAGGAGGCGAGAGCTGTTTTCCAGAATGGTGATGCGATGTTTATGCGCAATTGGCCGTATGCCTTTGTTCTGGGGCAGGATGACAGCAGCCCGATCAAAGGAAAAATAGGTCTGATGCCGTTGCCAGCGGGAGATTCCCAAAATCCTCATGCGGCAACTCTGGGTGGTTGGCAGTGGGCGGTGAATCGTAATTCTGACCATAAAGAAGCAGCCATTGCGCTGATCCGTATCCTTGGTGATGTTGAGACTCAGATACAGCGATTTTTGGTGGAAGGGGCATCCCCTGCCAATAAATATGCCTATCAGGACCCCCGTATCCTGGCCAAAGCACCTTACATGGAGGATATGCTGGCGGTCTTCGAAACGTCGGTTGCCCGGCCGGCGACAGTGACCGGAACCCGATATAACCAGGTGTCCAATGCCTTCTTTAATTCCGTGTTTTCAGTCTTGAATGGAGACATTACCGGAACAGAGGCGGTGAAGAAGCTGAATGACCGGTTGGTTCGTATCAAACGTAAGGCTTGGTAGGGGTTGTCACTATGACCAGTCAAATATCCCGGGGGCGGTCGTTTTTGTCCGCCTTATACCGACCGCAGGCCCAATCTCTGGCTGAGCGACGTGCCCGTATGGCCTGGCTGATGGTGGCACCGGCGCTGTTGTTGCTGTTTACCGTTGCGGCCTGGCCACTGTTCAAAACCATTGTTTACAGTTTTACCGATGCCACTTTAACAACCACCGGAGCATTGCATTTTGTCGGTCTGGCAAACTATCTCGATCTCTCCGGTGATACGGCTTTCGGTGTGCTGGCGGATTCTCTCTGGTGGCAGGCGGTCACCAATACGTTGTGGTTCACGCTGGTAACGGTCACGTTAGAACTGATATTTGGTCTGGCGATTGCGTTGTTGCTGAACCAGAAATTTGTAGGCCGGGGAATACTCAGAACCGCCATCCTGGTGCCATGGGCAATCCCGACTATTGTCTCTGCCAAAATGTGGGGGTGGATGTTTCATGATCAGTACGGTCTTATCAATGATCTGCTCAGCAGGATAGGGATCATTTCAGAGCCGCTGGCGTGGGTTGCCGTACCCGAGTTATCCATGTGGGCGGTCATTATTGCAGAGGTCTGGAAAACCACGCCCTTTATGGTACTGATGCTGTTGGCGGCCATGCAGGTGGTCTCTGAGGACTTGTATGAAGTTGCCCGGTTGGAAGGGGCGTCAGCATGGCAGCGTTTTCGCTATGTCACTATGCCATTGATCTGGCCTGCCATGGTTGTCGCGTTGATTTTCCGCAGCCTCGATGCCTTGAGGGTATTTGATCTGATTTATGTGCTGACCTCCAACAGTGAGTCTACGATGTCTATCTCCGGTTATGCACGTCAAGTACTGGTGGACTATCAGGATATGGGAGGCGGTTCTGCCGCTTCGGTATTGGTATTTATGCTGGTGGCCGGGGTGGCGATTTGTTACTTGCTGTTTGGTAAGGTCAGATTGAATGACAGTGGCGAGGTGAACGGATGAAACGATATATGCGTTCAGGAAAAGCCCTGGCCAAAGTGGGTTTATATGGTGCCAGCGGAATTGTATTTATCGTGAGTGTGTTTCCCTTTTATTATGCTTTTACCACTTCGATGAGCACCGGTGTGGATCTGTTCATTCCGCATTACTGGCCGGAATCACTGAACTTTACCAATTATGCAAATCTGCTGTCGGAAAATGGTATCGGTCGTAGCTTGGTGAATTCCTTCATAGTGGCGGCAACCACTGTATTGTGTTGTCTCCTGGTATCGGTCACTGCATCCTTTGCTCTGGCCCGGATTCATTTTAAAGGCAAAGGAATGCTGTTGTTGACCATCCTCTGTTTTTCCATGTTTCCACAGGTTTCGGTTTTGTCTGGTATGTTCGAGTTTATCCGCTTCCTGGGATTGTATGATCATCTTGGTGCATTGGTGTTGTCGTATCTGACTTTTTCTCTGCCATTTACGATATGGGTATTGACGACGTTTATGCGCACGTTGCCTGCTGATCTGGAAGAGGCAGCGATTATGGATGGTGCCTCGATCCGTATCACGATAACTCATATTTATGTCCCTTTATTGGCACCGGCAATGGTGACCACTGGTCTGTTGGCATTTATCGCTGCATGGAATGAGTTTTTATTTGCCCTGACATTTGTGATTTCTTCAGACAATCGTACTGTTCCGGTTGCCATTAGCATGCTGACCGGAGCATCAAAATATGAGTTGCCCTGGGGAAATATCATGGCATTTTCGGTGATTGCCACGGTGCCCCTGATATTGCTGGTGTTGATTTTTCAGCGTCGCATTGTCAGTGGACTAACCAATGGTGCGGTCAAAGGTTGAAAGGGTTTTGCTGGCCATCAGAACGATTTGTCAGATGGTTGGGTTAAGAGATATCAGAGTAACTTTATTCAGGAAATATATATGAAACGATTGTGGTGGCACGATGCGGTTGTGTATCAGATTTACCCGCGCAGTTTTATGGACAGTAATAATGATGGCATAGGTGATATTCCCGGCATTATCAGCAAGCTCGACTATCTGGCTGAATTGGGAGTGGATGTGCTTTGGTTGTCGCCGGTCTTCAAGTCTCCCATGGATGATAATGGTTATGATATTTCCGATTATGATGACATCGCGCCAGAGTTCGGAACCTTGGCCGACATGGATCGTCTGATCGAGCAGGCCGGACAGCGTGGTATTCGTATTCTGCTGGATCTGGTGGTTAATCACAGTTCCGATGAGCACCCCTGGTTTCAGCAGGCGCGGCAATCCAAAGACAATCCTTATCGGGATTTCTACATCTGGCGGCAGCCCCGTGCCGATGGTTCGCCACCTAATCAACTGCGGGCGGCATTCGCTGGGTCGGCTTGGGAGCTGGATGAGGCGACCGGGGAATATTACCTGCATTTGTTCAGTAAAAAGCAGCCCGATCTGAACTGGCAGAATCCCAAGGTTCGCACCGAAGTCTATGCCATGATGAACCGCTGGCTGGATCGTGGTATTGCCGGTTTTCGTATGGATGTGATTGAAATGCTGGGCAAGATCCCGGATCAGGAGATCATCGTGAACGGTCCGGATCTGCACCCCATTTTGCAGGAAATGCATCAGCAGACTCTGGCTGGTCGGGATACATTGACGGTGGGGGAGACCTGGGCAGCGACCACGGATATTGCCAAGCTGTACTCCAGTCCTGAGCGCAAAGAACTGTCCATGGTGTTTGGTTTTGATCATATTCGGCTGTCTTATCATCCACAGGCCGGCAAATGGCGTCCCAAGCCATTCGATCTGGTCGAGCTGAAGCAAGTGTTTGCTCACTGGCAGACGGAACTGGCTGGTGAAGGTTGGAACTCACTGTTCTGGAATAATCATGATCTGGCGCGTTCGGTATCGATTTACGGTGACGAAGGTGAGTATCGGCTGAAATCCGCCAAAATGCTGGCCACGGTGATTCATGGTATGCAGGGCACACCTTATATTTATCAGGGCGAAGAAATCGGCATGACCAATGTGCGTTTTGAGCATATTGAAGACTACCAGGATATCGAAACGCGCAATCATTACGTGGAGAAACTGGCAGAAGGCTACAGCCATGATGAACTCATGACCGCAATTCATACCCATAGCCGTGACAATGCCCGCACACCGATGCAATGGGATGGCTCCGAATATGCCGGTTTCAGTGAGGCATCACCCTGGATCAAGGTCAACCCGAATTACCAGGAAATCAATGTTCAACAGGATCAGCAGCGGCAGGATTCGCTGTTCAGACACTATCAACAGCTGATCCGTTTGCGGAAATCCTGGGAAATTCTGGTATACGGTTCTTTCGAGTTGATCCTGTCCGAACATCCAACGGTGTTTGCGTATCTGCGGCATTATCAGGATCAAACCCTGCTGGTGGTCAACAGTTTTGCCCGTGAAAACGTGACGGTGGAACTGCCGGCCATCTGGCAGAACCGCTCCTGTGAAACGCTGATTACCAATGACAAGGCACGACAACAATTATCGGAAACCCTGCAATTGACCCCTTACGAATCTTTTATGGTGATCCTGAGCCAGCATTGATAGCGAAAACAGCAATCTGTTCCGGGCCATGTGCCCGGAACCATGCTAAGCGCTTCGATATTCTGTTGTCTTGCTGACGACCTGCCTGCCTCTACAAATTCATTCATATTCCCCCTGTTGGTGGAAATGACGAAAACAGATGCTTTCCTTTTTTTTCATAAAATCAATGGTTTAAGGCTTTTGACCGATCTCTGCTCAGCTGACTGGCGCCTGTTCTTTATGGGCTTCCTGTAAGCCAATAATGCCTGAAAAACGGCCTTTGACGGATGTTGAACGCTTGTCGGTAGTTAACATCCGAATGGCTTTCCGGGGAGGCTTTTCTGCGCTGTGTCTATTTTTTTTGTGATTTTCGTTTGTTTTCTTTTATTTTCGTTTTTGGTTGTTTATTATTTGCCCATGATTCTATTACGGTTTGCAGAGGTGGGTTATGAATGAACAGATTTACGATCTGGTCGTCGTCGGTGGTGGCATAAATGGAGTGGGGGTTGCCCTGGATGCCCAGGGGCGGGGATTGAAAACAGCGCTGCTGGAAATGAACGACCTGGCTTCCGCGACATCATCGGCCAGCAGCAAACTGATCCACGGTGGCCTGCGTTATCTGGAGCATTATGAGTTCCGGCTGGTGCGGGAAGCGCTCAGCGAGCGCGAAGTCGTTTATCGCAAGGCCCCTCATATCGTCAAACCCATGCGTTTTATTCTGCCTCACCGTCCGCATCTGCGTCCTGCCTGGATGATTCGAATCGGTATGTTTTTATACGACACCCTGGCCAAACGTAATGTTCTGCCCGGTAGCCGGTTCCTGCGTTTCGATCCTGATCAGTCGCCACTCAAGGCTGATATCAGCAAAGGGTTTGAATATTCCGATTGCTGGGTGGACGACGCCCGCCTGGTGGTTCTGAATGCCATGCAGTTGCGCGATAAAGGCGGGGATGTATTTACCCGTCATACATTCACCGGTGCCAGTCAGCAGAACGGCGTCTGGCATATTGATGTCAGAGATGAAACCACCGGGCAGGTCCGTCAGATTCAGGCCAAAGCGCTGGTCAATGCCGCCGGGCCGTGGGTTAAAACGTTACTGACCCAACAAATGCAGCGCACCAGTCCACGGGGAATCCGGCTTATTAAAGGCAGCCATATCGTCGTGCGGAAATTTCATAACCAGCCGCAGTCTTACATTCTGCAAAACGAAGACGGCCGGATTGTGTTCGTAATTCCATATCTGGATGAATTCGCGATTATCGGTACCACTGATGTCGAACACAAAGGCAGTGCAGAAACCGCTCGCATTTCTGCGGAAGAAGTCGATTATCTCCTTAACGTGGTCAATACCCACTTTACTCAGCAACTGTCCACCCAGGATGTAGTCTGGTCCTATTCCGGGGTCAGACCCTTGTGTGATGATGAATCTGATTCTCCCCAGGCCGTCACCCGTGACTACACCATAGAGCTGGAGAGTGAAGACAAGGCACCATTACTGTCTGTGTTTGGTGGCAAGCTGACGACTTACCGCAAGTTGAGCGAAGCGGTGATGAAAAAACTGGCGCCATTCTTTCCGGCCATGGGACCATCCTGGACTGCTGACAGTGTTTTGCCAGGTGGTGAGACCGGTCTGGATCTGAATGCCTACATTCGCGGGTTAAAACAGAAATACCCGTTTTTGGCGCCAACAAACATTCAGCGTCTGGTGACCACTTACGGTTCGCAGGTGGAAGTCTGGTTGAATGGTGCTCAATCGGTAGCAGATCTGGGTAACGACTTTGGCCATGGTTTCTGTCAAAAAGAAGTGGATTATCTGCTACAGTACGAATTTGCAATGACGGCTGAAGATGTACTCTGGCGCCGTACCAAAATGGGCTTGTTTTTAACCGCTGAGCAGCAGCAGGCAGTGACAGAATATGTTCAGGCGAAATGCCGTTCTGAACTGGAATCGGATGTTAAGGCACACATTGCCTGAAAAAAACATCGATAACCATTGATGTAGCGAGTGAGCCCTGCCTGGAGGAAAGCAGGGTTTACCAGTCAGCGGGACAGAATAAAACTTATTTCAAGGGGTCTCTGATAAATAGGAATAGTTTTGATGCAGGCGAGGAAGCACCACTCGCAACACCGCAGTTTACTGGCGTAAATGAGGATGTGAGACTGGGACTGACAACGTCCTGCGCGAAAACAGGCCATTTTTCATAGGTTCCTTAAGTTCGCCCGATAATAATAAGAGAGTGAGTTATGAGCGAATATATCCTGGCGATTGATCAGGGTACCACGAGTACCCGAGCGATATTGTTTACCCATGCCGGCCAGCCGGCTTTTATATCCCAGCAGGAATTTCCACAGCATTTTCCGCATGATGGCTGGGTTGAACACAATCCGGATGATCTTTGGCAGACCACCGTTTCCGTGTGTCATGATGTCATTGCGCAGGCCGGTATTTCTGCCGAAAAAATTACCGCTGTCGGCATTACCAATCAACGTGAAACCACATTGGTCTGGGATAAAAATACCGGCAAACCGGTGTACAACGCGATTGTCTGGCAGGATCGCAGAACTGCTGATTTGTGTGTGCGATTACGGGCAGAAGGTCTGACGGATAAAGTACGGCAAAAAACCGGTTTGTTGGTGGATCCCTATTTTTCCGGCACCAAAGTACACTGGATTCTGAATGAAGTGGAAGGTGTCCGGCAACGGGCTGAGAACGGCGAATTACTGTTTGGCACCGTAGACAGTTATCTGATCTGGAAACTGACAGATGGCAAAGTGCATGCGACCGACGCCACGAATGCCGCGCGAACGATGTTGTTTAATATTCATACTCAGCAATGGGATGAAGAGCTGCTGGATATTCTGGGCATTCCGGTTGCCATGTTACCGGAGGTTAAAGATTGTGCAGCCGACTATGGTCAGACCTCGGCAGAATTTTTA
Organism: Gynuella sunshinyii YC6258; assembly: GCF_000940805.1. GTDB lineage: Bacteria > Pseudomonadota > Gammaproteobacteria > Pseudomonadales > Natronospirillaceae > Gynuella > Gynuella sunshinyii. The sequence goes on from NZ_CP007142.1 coordinate 3,062,856, forward strand.
GGCTCGCCTTTGCCGATAGCCGGGGTGGCCGGAGATCAGCAGGCGGCACTGTTTGGCCAGGCGTGTTTCCAGCCTGGCATGTGTAAAAGTACCTATGGCACCGGTTGCTTTATGATTATGAACAGTGGCGATACGCCGCTGTTATCTCATAATCAATTACTGACCACCGTTGGCTATCGTCTGGGTGGCAAGGTCACTTATGCACTCGAAGGCAGTATTTTCATGGCGGGTGCGACCATGCAATGGCTGCGTGACGGAATAAAACTGATCGAACACGCTGCCGACAGTGAACGGCTGGCGGCTCAATGTCGGGTTGATCAATCGGTTTATCTGGTGCCTGCGTTTACCGGCCTGGGAGCACCACACTGGGATCCTAAAGCCCGTGGCGCTATCGTCGGCATGACCCGCGATACCGGTATCGCGGACATTGTCGCCGCTGGCCTGCAATCTGTTGGCTATCAGACGCGGGATTTACTGGAAGCTATGAAATCTGACGGCGTCAAAACGCTCACCACCTTACGTGTGGATGGCGGCATGGTCATCAATGATTGGGCCATGCAGTTTCTGGCCGATATCCTGCAACTTCCGGTAGAGCGACCTCAGGTGACAGAAACCACAGCGCTCGGAGCGGCCATGTTGGCAGCCCTGCAGCTGGGTCTTTATGATTCCCTCGAACAGTTGCAACAGCACTGGCAATGTGAAAAGACGTTTAACGCGACCCTGGATGATGAAACGGTTGAACGCCTGTACAGTGGCTGGCAAAAAGCGTTGTCAGGCATCAAGCAAATTTCCTGATATCTTCATCATCCCAAAGACCACGCAGGCAGTGGTCTTTGGGATTTTCCGTTTTAATCGTTTTCCTGTTTGTGAATCACTCCAAAATAGCTAATAGGCTTGATTGTTTTAAGTGATGCCCGTAACCATTTCCTGTTAACAATATAACGCTGCTGAATAGGGGTGATTAACCCGTGAGCGCTTGTGTTCAGTAACACGAAATTTGATCCGCAATGGTATTCACTCTGGCCTTAATCATTGATCTCCGTGGTTGACGATGGGTCTGTTATCCACCGACTCAGATCAATAAAAACAACACAACATCAACGCCTGCTGACAAATTCTGTTGACTCCTCAGAAGTGAAATGCATACTACGCAAACGATTGCGCAATCGTTTGCTATTTGGAATCCCTAACAATAAGAAGAGATCCGATGAAGAAATCGAGATTACTGAATTCTGAACTGTCCGCCGTTATCGCCCGTATGGGGCATATGGATGAGATCACGATCTGCGATGCAGGATTACCTGTTCCAGACCCGGTTTCCCGTATCGATCTGGCGGTTGAACATGGTCTGCCATCCATGCTGCAGGTGCTCGATACAGTGCTCAGTGAGCTTAAGGTTGAAGCTGTCATCCTTGCCAGTGAATGCCAAAGCGTCAGCCCGGAGTTTCATCAGCAGCTTATGAATATTCTCGCTGCTCAGAGTTACCCGATTGAAGTCAGCTACCTCAGTCATGAGGCCTTCAAACAACAAACTCATGAAAGTAAGGCCATTGTGCGTACCGGGGAATTTACTCCGTATGCCAATATCATCCTTAAGTCCGGCGTGGTTTTCTGAGGTGGCGATATGACACAGCCGATTTTAACGCTGCAGAAGATTGATAAGTCTTTTCCCAGCGTCAAAGCTTTAGATCAGGCCAGTCTGAACGTTTATCCTGGTAAGGTGATGGCGCTGGTCGGTGAAAACGGTGCCGGTAAGTCAACCTTGATGAAGGTGCTAACCGGTATCTATCAACGCGATGCGGGGGTGATCGAGTATCAAGGGCGCCCCTGTCAGTTTAAAGGCCCCAAGGATTCCCAGGATCAGGGCATCGGTATTATTCATCAGGAACTGAACCTGATTCCGGAATTAAGCATTGCGGAAAATATTTTTCTGGGCCGGGAACCCACCCGGTACGGAAAAATTCAGTGGCAACAACTGTATGCCGATGTTACCAAACTGCTTGACCGACTCAAAATAAAACACCATCCGCGCACCCGGCTGGGTAACCTCAGCATTGGCGAACAGCAGATGGTGGAAATTGCCAAGGCGCTGTCATTTGAATCCAAAGTGATCATTATGGATGAGCCGACGGATGCACTGACTGACACAGAGACTGAAAATCTGTTTGCGGTCATCAAACAGTTACGCGAGCAGGGCCACGGTATTGTTTATATCTCTCATCGATTGAAAGAAATTTTCCAGATCTGTGATGATGTTACCGTTCTGCGTGACGGGAAGTTTATTGCTGAAAGTCCGGTTCAGGCATTAACCGAAGATCGAATTATCGAACTGATGGTGGGGCGTTCCCTGGAAGATCAGTTTCCCCGTGTGGATGTTTCACTCGGTGATGAATGCCTCTCTGTCGACGGTCTTTGTGGGCCAGGTGTCGATCATGTCAGCTTCCGGTTAAAAAGTGGTGAAATTCTCGGCTTTTCCGGGTTGATGGGCGCCGGGCGTACGGAGCTGATGCGGCTGCTGTACGGCGCTGCCAAAAAATCCGGCGGCAGTATTTCACTGAATGGGCAGGCGTTGCAGATCAGCACACCGAACGATGCACTCTCTGCCGGTATCGCCTACGTTTCAGAAGATCGCAAGAAAGATGGTCTGGTTTTGGAGCTGTCTGTAAAAGAGAACATGACCCTGAGCAGCCTGGCCGAATTTTGCAATAACAGTGGCCGTATTCACCATCAGCAGGAACAACAGGCGGTGCAGAATTACATCGATGTTTTCCATATCAAAACACCCGGGCAGAAACAAATCATCAAGAATTTATCCGGTGGTAATCAGCAGAAAGTCGCGATTGCCAAAGGCGTGATGAAACAACCAAAAGTGCTGATTCTCGACGAACCCACCCGTGGTGTGGATGTCGGCGCGCGCCAGGAAATATATCAGTTGATCAATCAATTCCGTCAGCAAGGCATGGCAATCATTCTGGTGTCTTCTGATATGCCGGAAATTCTCGGTATGAGTGATCGCATTCTGGTGATGTGTCAGGGCAAATTAACCGGCGAATTTTTACGTGAACACGCCAGTCAGGAAACATTGATGGCTGCCGCAGTAGGCAAAGAATCCGAGGTAACCGCAAGATGAGCAAAACAGTGACCCGAACACATGAGGGCAGTCCACAGATATTCAGTAAAGCCTGGTTTTTTGAACAAAAATCCCTGATTGCTTTAATGCTGTTAATTATTGTGGTGTCGTTGATCAGCCCCAATTTTTTCAGCGTCGACAATATGCTGAATACATTACGGCAAACGTCCGTCAACAGCATTATTGCGGTGGGGATGACGCTGGTGATTATCACCGCCGGTATTGATCTCAGTGTCGGTGCCGTGCTGGCGCTGACCGGCGCGTTTGCTGCCAGCCTCATCGCCAAAGAAATGAGTGTTTTTCTGGCAGTACCAATCACGCTGATGGCCGGCCTGTTATTGGGTGGTTTGAGTGGCGTGATCGTTGCCAAAGGCAAAGTGCAGCCCTTTATTGCCACCTTGGTTAGCATGACAGCCTTACGGGGTATTACCATGGTCTTCACCGATGGCCGACCCATCTCGACCGGTTATACCGACAATGCCGATATGTTCAGCTGGCTCGGGACCGGGTATTTGTTGGGTGTTCCGGTGCCGATCTGGATTATGGCCATCACATTTGCCGCTGGCTGGTATCTGCTAAACCACACCAGAGTCGGTCGTTATATTTATGCACTCGGCGGTAACGAAGAGGCAACCCGTTTGTCGGGTATCAATGTCGACCGGGTGAAAATTATTGTGTATGCCCTGTGCGGTCTGACAGCCGCCATTGCCAGCATCATCATTACTGCACGACTTTCTTCCGCACAGCCCACTGCCGGGCTGGGTTATGAGTTAGACGCCATTGCCGCCGTGGTACTGGGTGGCACCAGTCTGATGGGAGGCAAGGGTCGAATTATGGGAACGCTGATCGGAGCGCTGATTATCGGCTTTCTGAACAACGCGCTGAACCTGCTGGACGTATCGTCCTATTACCAAATGCTTGCCAAGGCATCGGTCATTTTGTTGGCCGTCATCGTTGACAATAGAAATAAATAAATACAAAAAAATGAGGAATACTCTATGAAGAAAATGACCCGTCTGATTTCTGCAGTGGCGGCGATTGCCGCGATAACGTTTTCTTTTGGTGCGCATGCAGCAGAGCAAAAGAAACTGGCACTGGTGGTTTCCACATTAAACAATCCGTTCTTTGTGTCCATGAAAGAAGGGGCAGAACAAAAAGCGGCAGAACTCGGGTACGAACTGGTTGTGCTCAGCTCCAACAATGACCCCGCCAAAGAAATGGCTAATGTTGAAGATTTAATTACCAAAAAAGTGGCTGCCATCCTGATAAACCCGGCAGATTCTGATGCAGTGGGTAACGCCATTAAAATGGCCAACCGCAGCAAAATTCCGGTCTTTACGCTGGATCGTGGTGCCAGCCGTGGAACCGTGGTTTCTCACATTGCCTCCGATAACGTTTCCGGTGGCAAAATGGCGGGTGACTACATCGCTGAAAAACTGGGTAAGGGTGCTAAATTAATCCAGCTGGAAGGTATCGCTGGAACCTCTGCGGCAAAAGATCGTGGCAAGGGTTTTATGCAGGCTGTTCAGGCCAATGGTTTTGACCTGCTGGCTACACAGCCTGCGGATTTTGACCGAGCCAAAGGTCTGGATGTGATGGAAAACCTGTTAACGGCGAATCCGGATGTTCAAGCCGTGTTTGCTCAGAATGATGAAATGGCTTTGGGTGCATTACGTGCTATCAAAGCAGCGGGCAAGCATGTGCTGATCGTTGGTTTTGATGGTACCGATGAAGGTATCGCTGCGGTAAAAGCCGGAGATATGGGGGCTACGGTTGGTCAGCAACCGGCATTGATTGGTGCGCTGGGTGTTGAAACTGCCGTGAAAGTATTGTCGGGTGAAAAAGTTGATACCTACATTCCGGTACCATTGCAGGTGATTAACTAAGTCACTTGGTTATCGTTCTTGATGGTGGCTCGTTGATGATATTCTTCGGGCCATTTATTAAAAATTCTGATGGAAACTCGCATGAAAAAACTCACCGTCCTTGGTAGCGTAAACGCTGATCATGTTCTGCAACTCAGCCATTTGCCCAAGCCGGGCGAAACGGTATCGAGCGAAAGTTATCAGGTATTGGGTGGTGGTAAGGGTGCTAATCAGGCAGTGGCGGCTGCCCGAATGGGGGCTGACATTACCTTTATCGCTTGTGTGGGCTCCGATGCTATCGGTCATCAACTGGTCGATAGTTTTGCATCCGCCGGTATCAATACCGCCGGGATTGAACAGGTTGCCGGTAGCAATACCGGTACGGCAATGATTTTTGTCGATGCCAACGGGGAAAACTGCATTGGCATTTCCGCGCAGGCCAATGCCCATTTGACGCCAGACTGTATTCAGGGAAAAAAGGCGCTTATAGAAACTGCTGATGCGCTGTTATTGCAATTGGAAACGCCCGTTGAAGGGGTCACATTTGCTGCGCAGGTGGCGAAGAATTCCGGTACCAAAGTCATTTTGAATCCGGCACCTGCCGCCGAATTACCGGATCATTTATTGGCCATGGTGGACCTGATTACCCCCAACGAGACAGAAGCCGAACGCTTAACCGGCATTCGTGTAACCGATGAAGCCAGCGCGGCCCGGGCGTGTGACGTTCTGCATGGCAAAGGCATTGCCGAGGTGTTGATTACCTTGGGTGCACGAGGTGTCTGGTACAGCAATGCCGGGGTTGGTGAACGTTATAGCGGTTATTCTGTAAAAGCAGTGGATACCACTGCGGCCGGAGATTGTTTTAACGGTGCATTGGTTGCTGCGTTATTAAAAGACAGCGCCATGTCGGATGCGATAACATTCGCACAGGCAGCTGCGGCCCTGTCGGTTACCCGAAGTGGCGCTCAGGATTCCATTCCGGAACTTTCCGAGGTGGTCGCTTTTATCGAACAGCATTGATCCGGTCTGATAGGGAGAGAGATTATTGTCGGTTACCATTAAGGACGTCGCGAAACTGGCCAAGGTTTCCACGACGACTGTCTCGCACGTATTGAATGAAACCCGATTCGTCTCGGAAGAATCAAAAGCAGCGGTGCTCTCTGCGGTCAAAGCGCTGAACTACGCACCGAGTGCCGTTGCGCGCAGCCTCAAGGTTAAAAACACCAAAACTCTGGGTATGCTGGTAACCACCACGTTAAACCCATTCTATGCCGAAGTGATCAAAGCCGTTGAAAAAAACTGCTATCGCGAAGGCTACAATCTGGTGCTTTGTAATACCGATGGTGACCCGGAAAAAACCGACTCTTATCTGAAAATGTTGTTGCAAAAACGCACCGACGGCATCCTGGTCATGTGTACTGAGTACGATAACGGCCTGTTCAAAGCAATCACCGCCCAAAGGGATTTGCCCATGGTGGTGATGGACTGGGGACCGACCGATGACTATCTGGATCGCATTCAGGATAACTCTTCACTCGGTGGTCTGATCGCCACGAAGCACCTGATTGAAAACGGCCATACCGACATTGGTTTTATTGGTGGCCCAAGTAACAAAATTCCCGCGTTGGGTCGTTATGATGGCTTTAAACAGGCCATGGCCGAGGCCGGGCTGACCGTCAATCCGGATTGGGTGATTGAATCCGACTTCGAATGCGAAGGCGGTAAACTGGCGATGCGTCAATTACTGGCGCTGGATCAAAAACCGAGTGCGGTGTTCATTGCCAACGACATGATGGCTCTGGGGGCGCTGAGCGAAGCACAGCAATCGGGCATCCGAGTGCCGGAAGATCTGTCGGTGATCGGCTACGACAACATCTCTTTTTCGGCGCATTTCTATCCGCCGTTGACCACCATTAACCAGCCTAAAAACCGCCTGGCGAAGATGGCGGTACATACACTGATCGAACGTTTGGAACACCCTCGCAAACAAGGGCGAACGTTACTGATTGAACCTGATCTGGTGGTGCGCTCATCCGTTGCCAAGGTTCTTTAGGACATTCTTTAATAGATGATCTTCATCCAGCCTTGATGTTGTTTATAGGTGTTCAGGCATTGATGAACCCAATTCCACTAGTGTTTTGAGTCATTGCCAGGCAGCAGGTCAGTGTTGCGGATGTCTTGTTAAGGTTCTCGTTAAATAACGGTTGGAGGCAGGTAAATGGTAAATTCATTGATTGGCTCTATTAATACACTGTAAGGATCAATTTGCTCTGATTCCTTAACGATATCGAGATCAGACAAGAGCTTGAAGTGTGCTGATTTTAACTTGGCTGGCTTAACAGCGAGTGCCTTATGCCACACCCGATATGTGCCAAGTTTATTATCTCTGCGATAATAAAAGCCGGCCAGGGGGTGGGTAAGATAGACCAGAGCTGACTCGACATCGGGAAAGCCAGGGAACTCAAATATGTCTGATCCTGATTGCTCCAATTCAACTGAAGCTTCAGCCCAATTGGATGAAGTCTCCATAAGATATTTGTCATACAAACCAGTCGATTCGTTAAACGCGCAATCAAAGCGAACTTTGCCGGCATGCCATGGTAAGTTCCATAGATACCTTGGAACGACTAAGGTCCAGGAGTCGAGGGTTGTGCCAAGAAACCACACACAACGTTCACCAGTCTGCGTATCGATGATGTAGATCCGGTAATTGGTTTGCCCCATTGTGAATTTTGGGAATGGAAAGACAGCCGAAGTAAAGTCGACATCAATAAACGGTACCACAGAAATCAGACCCATTTCCTGACCATCGATATCAACCACATCCAGTTTAAAGCGCTCAGGAAATAAACCTTTAAACCTGTCAGCGGGAACTGCGTATGTAATGATTGCAAAGTTTTTCAGGCGGCAGAGGACGTCTATCCCCTTAGGCTGTGGCCTATCGATCAAATAGTCTTTCAGGTTACGCGATGCTTGCACGATACTTCCTTAAAAATCAACGCAGTCATTTTCAAACTTATTGAACTTGAGATCATACTCAAAAGTTGCATCCATAAGGCATATGGCTCTATGAGGCCAGACTGCTCATATACTTTAATCGTTCTTTAGTTGCTTTTTGCGACTCAGAGTAACACCGTGGAAACAGCCTTTGAAACTGCAAGTTCTCTGATAGCTCGCATAAACTCTTTGTTGATTCCTTGTTTTGAAATTCAGCTTTAACATACATTTGTATGATTTCGCCGGCATCAGGTAATACTTTCGTTTCGAAAGCTATCCCATATTTTCTATATACCAGGACTCCACAAGTTCATCAAAATTTTTTTCCCACATTTATAACTCATATGGATGAATGCTCAAGCACCATTCGGTCTCGTGAGTAAGTGCAGTTGAGCCTCTTTATCTCAGATATCGTGTAACCCAGACAGAATCATGGAAAGATTTCCTATGGATAATTGGTTTCATGCTTTCCTGGCTTATGAACCATCAAATAGACCATATTTAACGCTACACTAAGATGTAACTAACGTTGGGCAAGTGAAGCCGGCAAGTGTTTGGAATCACTCTTAAATGCTTTGTGGTGCGTATGATTTAAAGGGGCTGAGATCGATACCTTCGATGTCACAAACAGCCTTAATCGTTGGGTTGTCACAAAGGCGTTTCAGATACGCCGCAAGATGTTCAAAAGTGAGTGGCGACTTTGCTATCGGTAACGACCACTCCGCAAGCATGAACAGAAAATAATCACATGCGGTCAACGTATCACCCAGTAAATATTCATTGTGCCCAAGTTGATCGTTGATAATGGATAGTGCATCCGCAATTCTGTCATCTTGTGCCGCCACAACGTTTGGAATGGTCGCTTCATCATTAGTATGGCGGTGAGGGTAATAGCGAACCATCAGCTCTGCTTGCAGCGTGTTATTCAGAAATGCCAGCCATTGATAAAATAAAGGGCGATCAGGGCTGCCGATGGCAGGCATTAAGCTTGATTCCGGGTGCAACTCACAGATATGCATGCAAATCGCCGGACTTTCGAAAATTGCTTGTTCACCCACAACTAACGTGGGTATACGACCCGCTGGGTTGAGTCTGAGATAATCCGGTGACTTCTGCGCATTCGATTGTTTATCAACTAACAATAGCTCATAGTCCGCATTCAAGTGATGAAGCAAAAAATGAGGAGCCAGGCTTGCATTGTTTGGATAATAATAAAGCTTGAACAAAGTAGAGTCCTTGTATGTGAAGTTATGGATACTCATAATGCCCGAGTACAGAGAGGCAATCTAGTGCCAGTAACGCCCGCTGCTGAGCGGTTTTAGGTGGGTGTGAACCGCTACAGATTGTTAAGAGCTTTCCAGAACTTCCTGCATCCAATCATGCCAGCTTTCCGTACTTAAGCTGCTTTCAATAACCTTAGGATGGCTTTCCTGCCACCACAATATCACGGTTCGGTATTCTTCTTCATTTAGCTCAAATGGTAACCACTGTTCCATTCTGCCATCCTGGTCACATGGATCGTTACCACACAGCAGAAATTCATTTAAGAAGTCCATTGGAGGAAAATAGTCAGTTTTTTCTATGATGCTAAAAATACCGTAACGTATTTTTGAATTTTCTGAGAGTATGACTTTAGCTCGTTCTACGATATTCTGCATTTAACCTCACATGACACAATGATTACTTTGGTCAGGTTATCAGTTTCAGTGATGATGGTACTTATATGGCCATTGGTGCGCCAAGGGAAAGCAGTAGTGCAGTAGGTATTAATGGTGACCAAACAGACAACAGCACATTCGATGACTATCAATCAACCTATGCTGGTGCTGCTTATTTATTTCACCGTGACCTGAGCGGGTAATGATCTCAGCAAGCCTATGTGAAGGCGAAAGATACGAGGGAGTTTGATGATGTTGGTGGCAGTCTGGCACTCGGCTATGATGGTTCGATATTGGCTGTTGGCAGTTATTTCCATTTGGATGTTCTAATTAATTAACCCGGCAATTAAATAGATCGCCCTGATCTCTTTAATTGTCGCCCCGATAGATCTGGCGGTGTTGCACGAAACACCGAATCGTCGGACCGCTTGATTTATCGGGGCTCGCATTGGCTATGGCCAATGGTGTGCTCCGACATCTCGGCAGGCTATCAACCCGACATGTATACGGGTTAATATCAAGCCCGTGAGAAGGCAATAGCGGCAGTCGACGCTATCACTTTGACAGTACACCGCAATCACATTGTCAATGCATTTTAGCCTCTGCATTTCTAAGGCAATTCTGAAACTACCCAAGATCTGCGATCATCCAGCCAAGAATGATCCAGGCCGGGATGGTCATGTCATCACTCAGTTTTTCAGTGTCGGATCACACCATGGGCCTATGCTCATGCGAGCCCTTTAAAATCAAGGGATTTCGCAGATTTAAAAAAAATCGACATTCAAACTGATCAGGAAAATCTATATGAATGCCAAGTTTATATGGGTACGGGCCTGCAATTTGTTGTGTATCAGACGTGGGGTTTACTTGCAGCCAGGCGTACAAACACTCGCCGCGTTAAGTGGGGATAGTGGGCGGCATGGGGCCATGCTGTTTCTGGCGGATATCCTGCAACTTCCGGTTGAGCGACTCCAGGTGACAGAAACCATGGTGTTGGAAGTGGGATGTCGGCAGCCCTGCATCTGGATCTTTGTGATTCCCTCGAACAGTTGCAACAGCGTTGGCAATGTGAAAGACGTTTAACGCGACATCGGATGATGTAACAGGTGATTGCCTGTACAGTGGCCGTCAAAAAGGCGCTGTCAGGAATCAAGCAAATTTTCTGAAATCTTCTTCTCCTACTAAAGACCACATGCGCGGTGGTCTTTGGTTCTTTTTGTTTCAATCGTTTTCTCGATCACTATTTTTATGTGAACCATTTCAAAATAATTAATATGCCTCACTTTCTAAGAGAGGCATGATTTTTAGTCATGCCTGAAATAGGTCCATGAATGATCCTCCGAACAGCCAGTCCAATATTAAAATTTGGCTCGATTTATAGAATTGATCTTTTCAAAAGTTGTTGATTTTCCTGGGATTTTCCAGTGGTTCTGTTTATTAGCTTCATTGCATGTACATATTTTATTATGAAGCTAGTTCTAAAGTATTATTGTATAAAAAGCATGATATTTGCCTAATACCCATCGACCACGATGGGTGGATATTTGCCTGCTATCGTTATTTTTATCTATGCTACATTTTATTTTTTTTGCGTTCATTTTTTTGTAATAAATCTCTATTTTGCTCTTAGAAATTTTATAAAATGAATGGGTTTTATCGTCTTTTTTGTAGCATTGGATGGTCCTGAATAAATCATATCTGTGATAATTGATTTAGCTTTTTCTGGACATGAATTTCGAATTTTAGCCCCTGCACATCTATCGTTTTAGCCGGTCTTGAATTTCTGGTGATTGGTGACGTTTCCTGGTTGATCGCGAAATAAGTGTGATCTACCAGAAGGGTTATCTTTTGCATAATTTTTTTTACTCTGGAGAACATCAATGGTTAAAAAAATATTGTTGAGTGCTTTGATTTCAGTGTCATTATCTGAAACTGCTATGGCAGTAAGTCTCAATATGGAAAGTTGCGTTGTCGCACCTGGTCAGATTACGGATATGACTTTTATATCCCCCAGGCACGGTATTATTGCAACTCAACCAGGTGATTTGTATTGGTTCAAAGGTTGTGGTCAGGATGTTACCAAGATAGGTACAGTTCCAGGTGTGTCAAATGATAGCTGGCAGGCGGGACTGTATGGTATAGCTGTCAACTGGGGATTTATCAAGACTGGAAATCTTTATGCTTATTATGCTGCATCTGTCAATGATGAACTGGTCACTCGATTGTCCACATTTCATATCGACCAGCGAGGCATCACGAAAGAAAGGGTTTTGCTGGAAATTCCACAGCCCTATGAAAACGGTAATGGCGGCGCGCTAAGACTCGGACCCGATGGTGCGCTTTATCTGGGGATTGGTGATGGCGGGGGCGAAGGTGATCCCCAGGGCAACAGTCAGAACGTACAGAATTTATATGGTTCAATTCTGCGCATCTATCCTTCATTTTATGCGGGTGATGTCTATCTGAGTCCCAGTGATAACCTACGGAAATTCATCCCCCAGGCTGCACCTGAGATAATAGCCTATGGTCTTCGTAATCCATGGAAGTTGACCTTTGACAGTCAAGGAGATTTGATCGTAGCGGATGTAGGTGAGCACCGCATGGAGGAGATCGACGTAATCCCATCATCTATGTTTGGTCAGCAGGCTATTAATTTAGGATGGAATATCAAGGAAGGGACAGAATGCTTTGATACTTCAACTGGTACAACAAATCCGGATAGTGAATGTACCGTTCCAAATGAAGTTCTACCTGCTTATCAGTATGCTCACAGTGGTGATCAGGGAAATTCAGTTACTGGTGGTGAAACGTTGTGGTTGGAAGATAAAGAATACTATGTATTTGCCGACTTTATGACGGGTTATCTTGGCGCATTGGATCTTGATCATCCCTCTACCGTCGTTGCGGAACGTATTGAAAGTGGTAAAAACTGGGCTACATTTGGCAAGTCTCCAAGTGGTGAGGTTTATGTTGCTGACTACACCGGTGGTGTTATTTATACAGTGAACCTGCAGCCTTAATCCGAGTGCCTCAATAAAACCGAGTCACGGAACCGTTTTTAGCCTTACTTTATCGGCACCGGCAGACAAAGTAAGGGCGGTTCTGTGACAACAGGTTCTGTCGTTTTGTGCTTTTGGTTTATGGTTGTGTCATTATTCGAACGAGCAAAATTTTTGACAACAACTTTGCCTTTTTTTTTCAGACAAAATGACTGATAGCTCCGGGTATCCACCTGTGCGTGCGTATTGAACACTTTTGCCAGGCATTTGAGTCCATTTTCCTAATGCCAACGCTGAAGGCACAATTTGATTACTTTGTTATGTTTTCGCGATACGAACTTCACTATATCGCATGAACTTCAAGTTGCCCTGTGATTCGAGCAACCCTGCATTTGCCAATATTTTTATTCTTTCGCCGTAGAATACATCCGGAATGGAAGGCTCGTGCCGCTCGGACTGCAGCATAAATAGACCAACTATGTTTGCAACTTTTTGAAATCGATTAGTTGCAAATGACATTAATTCTTCATCAATTCGCTTAATGTCTTCAGGAGTTAAACTGGCAATGGCTTGTTTCTGTTCCTGATTTAATTCCGGTATTTCCTCATCTGGAACCACAGACTTCGGTGCTAATTCAGGGTGTTGTTTAAAAATTAGGCTCTGAAATTCACGGATAAGGCCAATCGACCTGCCGAGCTTTCCAATTTGAATACTCGAATTTTTTTCATTTCGTTTTAGCTCCATTGTTTCTTCGAGAGCCAATTCAAGATTTTCAACAGCCTGGGACAGCAATTGGTTTAGCGATTCAATCGATGACATTGATGAGTCCTTTTCAAACATAACATTTTATTTTTTCGGGCGAGGTCGCGAGTCCAGTGTGACAATTTGTCAGATTCAGGTGAACTTCTCCATCTGAATTCTGGTTTGAATAAATCCGTTTTTTTGGTAGGCTGAAATAGCTATCTCATTAGTTAAAGACACATCCAGTCTTATAGTATTTGCGCCCTTACTGCGAGCCCATTCTGTAGCTTTATTAATTAACTCATGTGAAATTCCATTACCTCTATGATCGGAATCCACGTAGATCGACTCGATATAACCCTGAGGAATCATGTAGAAATAGTGGATCGAAACAACTACAAAACCTACAGGTTTTTCATTCTCAACCGCAGTATATGCACAATTGAAGTCGTTAATACAAAAACTCTTAAATCCGTGCTCAATCTCAGATTTCAAAATACTGGGAATAGTTATACCTGGAAACGATTCTTTAAACGCTTCTATATCTCCACTGACATATAAAGAGATATCATTCTGATAATCAAATTCCCTTATGTTCATTACGCCCTCAATTTAAATCTAATGCCTGCTTTATACGACAGGTTTGGAGTGAGACGGAAAGTTGGTCCGACAAGATATGTTTGTTATGTGCTGTTACCAGTTTTACTCGTAAATTTTTCCACAATATAGAAATGTTGCCATTTTTTTCCAGATATTGTCACTCGATAGCCCTTGTGATGCACCAAAATCTGAATCGATTGCCCATGCATGAGCCGCTTCCAGGAATGACTCAATTGTCACATTTTCCCAGCCACCTGCATCGCTATCGTGGGGACTGCTCGGGTTTTTTTTCTCCAAAGCGATTGCATTCTCACGATCTTTCTTGAGTGCTTCAACAAAAGCTAAAAACGAATTTTCGTCATCAACTATTTCAATCAGATCATGTAATTTCATCATTTTGATTCGTACCTATATCTCGACTATTTCATCTATGAACCCAGTAACGGCAAATGCCGAATACTCTTGTATTTCATGGCTAACTCAATGCAATGGCGAATGGCTTTTTTGGGTAAAGCGCTGTTTACATTTAGCACGATAGCGCGATTGTCCTGAAATTCCAAATCTTCTGCATACAACTCACGAAATGTATCGACGAGCTTTGTTTGACACTGAAAGAATAGAAAATATTGATTCGGGTATTTGGCTTTCCAGTCCATTCGCACAGGAGTCCCGGTTTTAACTTGGTAGCTTGGTTCTCCCCATTTCAAGGTCTCATCGATTTCACCCAAGCTCAGATCTTCTGCAACACTAAATACGATTTCTCTCAACTGAAGAATAAGAGGCTTAATTTGCGTTGGGTAGCTATCAAACTTTTCTTGAACATCAGCGTTCATATCTGCACTCTTTATTCGCATAACGCTGTAGAATCTACGCTAAAGTTTTTAGCAGTAAAGATTAAACATCTTTCTTACCTGCCCAATGGAACATTGCAAGTTTGTGGCGCGTAGTTGGATCAGGGTACAACAAATTGTTAAGACTAAAGGAACCCATGCTTCATCAAATTTGACATCCTCACTTAACCTACTTTCAGTGCTTTACCTCTAAAAGAACGTTTTCGTATATAAATTCGCTTTCAGGAATTTGCATTTCTTTTTCCTGATGTCGCTCTATACCTTTATATAATTCTTCTGCACAGACGAAATCTGAAAGTATTGGCGGTAAAAAAGATCAAAAATTTTTATAGTTTCTTGAACTGCCTGTAGAAACTCTCATTTTAAGCGAAATATAACTTCCCTCAAAATATATTTTCACAGGCCTATAAATTTAAATTATTAATATTAACAAGTTAACAAACCGTGCTGTTTTATTTATGGCGAGCAATTGTTGATTTATTGAGCAATTGCGATGCTCTACTCAACTCTTCGGAGTTCATCCACTTCTCAATATTATAAACCGTGCAATAAAAATGCCATTGTGCTTGAACGTTATTAACCCGGCGATAAAGAATATCTGATACAATAGTCCAATGGAAACGACAACAGACACAAGAAAACTACCACGAGAAGTGATCGAAGAAAAACGCCGCATGGCACATCGGTTACGCATGCGTGGATTCACACGCGCAGAGATTGGTCAAGAGCTCGGCGGCGTACATCCAGATACGATCGGTCGATGGTTAAAGCTCGACACAACCAACCTCACTGTCAATCGAGGGGGGCGTAAGCAGGGAGAAGCAAGACGGTTATCTGCTGACCAGGAAAAACACATTAGATCACAGATCATCGACAAAACGCCCGACCAGTTAAAACTGGATTATGTCTTGTGGACACGAAAAGCCGTGTGCGAGTTGATTGAGCAGGAATTCAAGATCCAGTTGCCAGTGAGAACGGTCGGTGATTATCTCAAACGTTGGGGCATGACCCCCCAAAAACCTGCAAAGCGAGCGTACGAGCAAAATCCGAAAGCCGTTCAACAGTGGTTGGATGACGATTATCCGAAGATCAAAGCTCAAGCAAAACGTGAAAACGCAGAGATATACTGGGGCGATGAGACGGGTATGCGTAATGACAGCCAGCACGAACGAGGCTATGCCCCAAAAGGAAAGACACCGGTTGTTCGGCTTAATGCCAACCGTACTTCCACCAATATGATTTCGGCGGTGACCAATCAGGGAAAAGTTCGATTTAAGATATTCGATGGGTCAATGAATACCGACATTCTGATTGATTTTTGTGAGCGTATCATCAAAAGCGCGGGCAGAAAGGTCTATCTGATATTGGATAATCTTCGTGTTCACCACGCAAAACTATTTAAAGCTTGGCAGGAAAAACATCGGGCAGACATAGCGGTATTTTATTTACCATCCTACTCACCGGAACTGAATCCGGATGAATATTTGAATTGTGATTTGAAAGCAGGTGTTCACAGTGGCAAGCCAGCGAGAAACAAAGAAAAATTAAAGAAAAAAGTTCGAAGTCATATGCAGATGTTACAAAAGAAACCTGGTCGAGTGCGGAAATATTTTATCCATAAAAAAATTGCTTACGCTGCATAACAGGTATGTTTAATCGCCGGGTTAATAGTTTTACTTCTCAAACCATAGCGATTTAATTTTTTTATTCAAACACATATGAGTGAATGTCCGTTCGAAAACCGATATTCTGTGGCTGTAAATATATTTATTATGTTTACCTAAGAGAAAAATCGACTTGTCTACCAACACCTGCTATTAACCATTAATAGCATATACCGCGTTACCTAACAAACCTGGACCTCCATGCTGTAACCATAGATAAATACCCGCAATGGTGGTGAAGTGGGGAACGGTGTCGCAAGCCAGGTGGCCGCTGTGATCGTTTTGGTAATGAGGGTCGAAAATTGAAAGCTCCGGCTCGTTTTCAATCAGATAATGCAGCGCGTATTCAAATGTTCCATGCTTTGGTTCGATTCACGTTTTATTAGGCCACTAAAATATATTTAAAGAAAAATATTCAACCCCATTCGACCGATCAAAAAAACTAAAAGAATTAGGAAACCAATCCGAATAAAGTCACTCCCATACCTAAGCGCAAGAAATACTCCCACAAAGGCTCCAAGGATATTGCAACCAGCTACAAGAAGACCCACATTCCATAGAACGTTGCCAGAAGGGATAAAGAACAAGAGAGCAGCCGTAAATGTTCCCATATTAATTAATTTTGCTGATGCTGATGCGTTGAGAAAGTCAAAGCCAAATCCCCGAACAAACAGAAAAATCAGAAAACTACCACTACCTGGTCCAAATAACCCATCATAAAACCCAATAAAACCTCCGAAAATTATTCCTTTTACAATTTCTCTGCTATTGCCTTTCAAGTGCTGATGCGTTTTACCTAGATCTTTTTTTATAAACGTATAGATAGCCATTGTGATGAGAAGAATAAATACGACGATCTGCATGGTTTCCTTAGGAATCAAAGATACTGACATAGCACCCAAGTAAGAAAAAAAGAAGGCTGACAGAGCCGTCGGTACCATAATTTTCCAGACTATATTGACCCGTTTTATATACCGAAATATAGAAGACAACGTACCTGCCCATACAGCAACTTTGTTTGTGCCAAATACAGTAGTTAAAGCATAGTCAGGTAGTGCATGTAGTAAGGCAGGCATCAAGACTAATCCTCCACCGCCAACTGCGGCATCAATTAGCCCCCCACAAAAAGAAAAGAACCCTAGCGCATAAAGATCAATAGCCATATTTTCTTCTTATTTAGAAAATGAGTATTCTTCTCAAGTTATTTTTAACATTCGTATGCGGATACATGTTTGATTGAAGTTTATTCTGTTAACGCTTTATGAAGAGCGCAGAAAGCCATGCCTTCCCTGAAATTACAATTAAGCATGGTTTGTTTTAATTTCTCAATATCGAATGAGACATTGTTGAGCCGAGAATAGGCATGAGCTGCTGCAAGAGCATGCAATCCATGTTTGTTTTCTACTTCACTTGAATGAGCAAAAATGTAGCCTCTGGCATTTTTAAAGGCTACTTCGTCATTGGCAAGGAATGGGTTAATTTGAAGAAGTTTTTGCTTAATAAATTGGGCAATAAAGTTGTATTCTCTTCCATTCCAAAGTTCGAAAGATATAGAAACCATCATGGCATTCAGGATAGAGAGAAAGTACTCACTTGATTCCAAAGGTTCTTTATTACCATCTACCCCAATTACATATAGGAAATCAGAAAACTCATTGCACTCCTGTACTTTGTAATTGGGGTTAACCCATTGATCACAATCGAAAGCATCGGTCATATACTTATACATTCCGTCATACCCTGTATGGCCTAAGCCAAAATCATCTTTTGCTACTTCATACATGTGCGCCATAGTTAGGTGATAACCAGAAAATTTGTCCGAAGTCAAAAAAATTGTATCAGCAGCAAGACGCAGGATTAGTTTTGCAGAAACAAGGCTGGTGGTCTTATGAGTTTCATTTCATCCATTAAAGAACTTAAGTAGACCATCATCCACATGTTTTTTATCTAAAAACGCTAAGAATGCTTGTTCGGTATAAAACTGAGCTTGGAGAGTTGTCGGATGAAGAAGCACTTCTGTCATCATGCTTTGAATTGCATCTATGTCGTTTACAAAAGCAAGTACCGCATCTTTTCTGTCTGAATCGGTCATTTTTCTACCGTGTATTTTGAGAGATGCAATGTGTTTCGGTAGCTTTAAAATGAACGCCTCGCCAAATTCCTGCATCCCACGAGTAGTGTTATGCTTGGCAGAAAAATGATTCTCAGGTTTTTCTAGTACATTTGCAGTCATGTCCGTTTCCTTATGGCATAAATCTTATATAGAAAAGCTTACAGATCTGTAAGCTCAACACACAAGGAAACTAATTTACTGAAAGGCTCATTTAAAGTAATTTATATTGATATTTTAACTCACTTTAAATGAGCTTTTTATGGATCTGTCACAATTGCGCATGTTCAAAAAAGTTGCGGATAGCGGAAGCATTGCTAGAGCAGCGGAACAACTATATTGCGTACCATCAAACATTACCATGAGAATCAAAAAATTAGAGGAAGAATTAGATGAATTACTATTTATTAGACAAGGCAGAGGATTAGTTCTTAGTCCTTCTGGAGTTATTTTCTTAAAGTATACCAACAGAATTCTCTCACTATGCGATGAAGCAAAAAGAGCGCTAAGTTCAAACTCAGTTCCCTCGGGCAAACTTAGTATTGGTGCTATAGAGTCCTCAGGAACAGGTAGATTACCTAAACTACTGTCCACTTATCATCAATCATACCCCGCTGTGCAACTGGAATTTTCGACTGACACATGGAAAAATCTGGAGGACAAGGTAGTAAAACACGAAATAGATGGAGCTATTATTGCAGTTAAAAGTACTCATCCATCAGTGTGCTATGAGAAAATCTATGAAGAAGAGCTAGTCGTCATTGCATCTTCCACGTATGACGATATTGAATCGGCTGAAAGTTTAATTGATAAAAATATCTATATGTGGCCTGAGGGTTGTCCATATCGAAAAGCATTGGAGAATTGGTTATTGGCGAACGGTGTTTCAGTCCCTATCACAAGTATTGCCAGTTATGGCACCATTTTAGGATGTGTAAGTTCTGGCGCAGGAATTTCACTGGTTCCCAAAGGGATATTCGATCAATTCAAGTTAATCGGAGGTATAAAAGCGTTTTCCTTTGATGAATTAAAGCCCATCGATAATTACTTTATTTGGCATAAAGAAACAGGCTGCCATAGCGCTAAAGACGCTTTTTTGGAGCTTATTACCGGATCGGAAATAAAGAATACTGAGGCATAGTGTGCGATAACCGCGTCCATGAAACAAGACGCTCTCAAATATACAACAGAAGAACAAGCTTTCCTGCGCAGATTAGCGGCTCAGCGAGAAAACTTTGATAGCGGATGATGCGTGTTTTTAATAAAAGATGACAGTGTAAGTTTGCCCGTAGCAGCCGTTCGTCAGGTGATGTTGTTACGTTCATTGTGTATTTCAATTAAATCAACTAAGTCACTTGTGATACTGTTTTCCAGTTCAGTACCTTTTATTTGAGTTCTGACCGTTTCGTAACGAAGTGCACGATGCTGCTTGGTCTTGTTATGTTTCTACTCATTTGAATGTTTACCTTCCTTGAAAAATTTTTTTAGCATGTGGGCCAGAGTAGCTATGTAAATAGCTGCTACGACTACCATTGCGGCTATGTCGTAAGCTGTTATTACCCAATTATCTGGGTGTTGATCTCCTTGTACTATTAACGTTGTGGTTAAAACTGCAAGGAATAGCAGCACAGTGAATGCAACAGTTGCTAGTAAGGCTTTGCTTGCCAAGATCACGTATTTATTCATTTGAAACATAATGTCAAAACTCAGCCGACCGAAAAGCGCGTAGCGGTTTTTGGGTCGGCTGGAGTGCCTTGTTGGGCGATTTTGTTGATTACTCTAATTATTCGTCTAGCGTTCTTTTCTACCACCTTCCATTGCCACAAGTTGGGCTCTTTCAGATCGGGGTAGGTGTCTTTCCAAGTGTTAGCTCTTTTTTCCGTATTCACCGATGCTCTGCACTCAATGCCTTGAGGCTTTCTATGGAACTGCAAATAGACTAAACCCCAACCCTTAATAGAAAACTTAAACGTATGACCATTACACTTTTCCGGATTTAAGCTGACTCTTTGCTTTTCAATGAAGCCTTCCGACGCCGGATAATAGAAAGCAAACTGAAAAAATGGTGTCTTGTTTTTAAGCAATTCAGCAATTTCTTGGCTTAATTCTTCCCTTGAATTGAACACCTTTAGTTCCTCTCCAAAAGCCGAATCAGCCTGATAGCCAATTGGCTCATCTTCCTTGTAAACAGCCATCAGCACCTCGCCGATGTTTTGCTCAGTTATAACTCGCGTGGTCTGCATCGTTTACGCCCAACGCCCAAATATGGGGCCGTAGTGAAGGCGCGAAGCGTCGGAACGAAGGTCCCAGCTGCGCAGCAGCGCCATGATTTGTTTGTTATACGTTTGTACTAGTTTTGACGTAACCACTTAAAAAGCTCCCCGCCATAACCCAGCTGTGTGTTAAAGAATGCCTCACCAGACTCTAAATCATGAAAACGGCGTATCAGTTTTACTTGACCAAATGGAGCTTCAATTGACCACGGTGAGGCCGCAAACAACAGATCATCCTCTAAACGTTCGCCGTTCCTATCTAAATACCAGTCTTCTTTGAGTGAATTTTCAAGACGTTCAATCTGCTCTTTAATTTCAGGACTTCTCTTGAAATGACCATTGATTGAATACTCGTCCACTTCGGACGAATCGAATTCAAATTCTTCATTCTTAAACTTTATGATCATGCTTTGAATCTCGTTTACGTACAAAGCCGCGCTTTATGCGGTCGATGCTACAGCCGATTGTTATACGTTGCTTATTTATAGATAGCTGGGTCAATCTCATACTCGCCGCCCATTTCTTTTGGCATTAAATCTGGATGCTCCTTGTATATAGGGTTCATGAAACCTATTAGGAGTTCAGCCATAACCTTTCCTGTTGCAAATTGGTATTTTTTGAACTCTTCTTCAGAGCACCTTTCTTTAATGCGAGCCAATTGTTTATCCATGTCGGCGCCGATCCTAAGAGCCAGGACGCTTATGCTTTCCGCCAATTCTTTGTTCATGGGCACCTTACGTATAATGTTCTAAGCAGTGGCGCATTTATGCATCCGCCTGATTTTGTTTGTTATGTGAATTCTTGTCTTCAACCAATTTCATCAGGGGCCGCATGACTAATTCTAGCGTTGACTGACATGAGCCACATACGATGTTAAGTTGCTGATTAAATCTCAGTTCCCTGAATATATTGCTAGGAACTTCTAGGCTCTGTTGACAGCTATGGCACTCAAATCTGAAAACTCGCCTCGTGATATCGATGTTTTTTTTGGTTTCACCTGGCTCAAGAAGATAGCTTTCATTACAGTTCGGATTAATGCAGTTGACTACAGACGGAGAAATTAAGTTTTTTACAGGCCGCTTTAATGTCATTCCGCAAGCGAAGCAGTCGAAACTAAACACTTCGCCTAGTGGTCCTGCCATTAAAAGATTGCCGGTAATAGATTTCAAAAAATCTAAAACCGAATTCACCTTTTTCCTAATTTTTTCTTTATTCTGGTATATCGTGAGGTCACCAAAACTGATGTTTGGAATGGGTAAGCGCAGTGCTACATTGGAAACACCGTGCCACAACCTATGAATTTTATTCAAACTCAGTCCAGATTGCGTTCCCAATGCCACATATTCCACGGCTTTATATACAGTTTCTATCAAACAGATCTATTTACCTGCTTAACCCGATAACCATCATAGTTTCAAGCCTTTCTGCAATCAATTAACACCTGGAAAAAACGACACCTGTCGTGATATTCGAAATACTACGACACCATAACCCATTAAATTAAAAGAATTTTCTAAAGACCGCGCTGGCAATAAAAAGCATTTCCAAACCTGCTTTCCCGAAAGACGATATTTGTGGTCATATCCACAATACTGCGTCACGATTTCACAGAGTTACAAAAATATTTAAATTATGCTTTCAATTACCTATGATACTGTTTGTATATACAGTAATTATAATGATAAGGAACCTCTGAAAAATGGCCTATTTTCGCGCAGGACGTTGTCAGCCTCAGTCTCACATCCTCATTTACGCCAGTAAACTGTGGTGTTGTGAGTGGTTTACTGGCTGCATCAAAACTATTCCTGTTTTTCAGAGGCCCCGATTCCAAATAATGGAACACATAGAAGTTCGTAGCCCGAATATTTCATCAAGTCCAAAATATAAATAAGCTATCGGCAATACAGCTGAGTATGGTCACATCATCCCTGAACACGGTTATCATGCAAAACATGATCGATGGCCGTTGTGAGCCCCAACCGTTTATCGAGCTCTCTGAGCAGTAACATTCCGCCATCGGAAGAAATTTCACCACCGTCAAAATTCACGTCGACTTTACAGCGTTTGACGGGTGGAAATAAGAGGGAAGCCCGGTAGCATTCTGTCATCACGGAGCCGCTCTTGTTGTGTGTGTTAGCACCTATAAAATAAGGCTAAGCGGTTCCGTGGTCCAGTTTTGATGAAATATTCGGGCCATATCCGTCAGTGCGTCGATAGTGTGCATCATTATTATTAATCCGGTAAGGATGAAAACAGTTTTGTGCGTTCTGTAATGATGACCCATCAACAAACTATGCTGCCGCTTATTTACATGTATCTTTTACCTTCCAAACAGGCGTTCGATATTTTCTTTGACTTCCTGTTGTCGAAAGGTTTCGGCATGCATGGCAACTTCCTGTTCGATATAGACAGGTAGTTCCTTGCGGAGTGTTCGGGTCAGCTGGTCCTTGAGTTTGATGAGTGAGATTCGGGGTTTTTCTGCCAACTCGCAGGCAATTTCTATTGCTTTGGGCAGTACTTCTGCGCGTTGATAAACAGGGAAGGGTACGCCTCTTTGTTTCAGTTCTTCGCCACGATAACGTTTGGCGAGTGTCAGCATTTCGTTACCCAGATAAGCACCCAGTTTGTTCGGTACGATCATGGTGGCACCCATGCCAGGAGTGAAACCATATTTCATGAAGTTGGTGGTGTAAATGCTCTCTCGGCTCAGTATGACAAAATCGGCGAAAAGGCCCATGACAAAGCCGCCGCCGATGCCATGTCCCTGCATGGCAGAGATAACCGGTACCGGGCATTCCAGGGCGAGTGCGTAGATATTGTTATCAGAGAATGATGCATGTCCCTCCTGTAGCATCAACAAATCTTCCTGTGTACCACCGGTGGCGAAGTAGGTGTCAAACCCAGTCAGAATCACCGCTTTACAGGTGCTGTCAGCGCTGACCGTATTGAATGCCTCAATCAGGGCGCGACTCATATCATGAGTAAAGAGGTTTTTGTGTTGATAGTCCTGCATACGTATTTGCAGGACTCCTGTCTGTACTTCGCTGATGTCTATGATGGGGGAGGCTGTATGGGTCATCTCATTTCTCCCACGGGAATTTACCCGTTTCAACGTAACGTGAAATGCTGTTGAGATTGTCCGGATCAGTGAATACTTCGAGATTGGTTTTCAGGGCACATGCTTTTTGTTGTTCCAGGGAGTTATCCAGTTCTGCCCGATATTTTTTGTACCGGACAATGGCGGTTTTGGATAACCGGGTCAAGCGTAGCAGGTGCTTGCGCAGAAGGTTCTCGCTGTTCTCTTCACAGGCGTCGACCAGGCCCCATTCGAGAGCCCGTTGTGCAGAAACCGGTTGGGTCATCATGGTCATGTAATGTGCTTTTTGAGGCCCCATTCTTCGAATAAGAAACGGCAGTACGCAAGCGGGCAGTAAGCCAAATAACAGCTCTGATAAACTGAATACGGCATTCTCTTCCGCCAGCACAATGTCGCACGCGGCGACAAATCCTATGCCGCCGGCGTTCGCTTTTCCGCGTACATGGGCGATGCTGATAAAAGGACCATTGGCTATCTGCTGCCAGACGTTATAAATATTTTCAGGGTTCTGGCCTTTGGGGTCTCCGTCAGCAACATTGTCGTTGATGGCGGAAAAATCCGCGCCAAAGCAAAAGACTTCCGGTAAGCCCTTAATGATCAGAACGCTGATGTGCTCAGAATGGCGGTTGAGAAAGTCGGCGCACTCATCGGTAAATAGGTCATTGATCGTATTGTTTGCTTCGGGACGGTAAATTTGTAAGGTACAAACGGTCCCGTCAAAACTTACTTTGATGGTCTCATAAGCCGGTATCTGCATCAGGACACCCACTCATATTCACGGTGATATTCTTTGATGGCTTTGAGAAACAGTCGGGGTTCCCCTTGTCCGGATGTGCGTGCTTTGGGAATAAACTGGGGATCAAGGGTGACATTGCGTGTGCCAAATTTGACGACATGGCCACTGCGCAGCAGATCGTCGTACTCACTCATGGTGATCTCATAGCGATGATCCAGTTGGCTGCTGATGTTCATGTTCAACAGGCGTTGCTGACTTTCATGGGTGACCACGCCGCTGAAAAATTCGGAACAACACCCTGAGCCGTAGGAAAAGCAGCCGATACGTTGTGGGCTATCGTAGTTTCCGTTAGCAATCGTGCTGGCCAGGTTCATGGCCATCGTTGCTCCCATAATATTGCCCACTCTCTGGCAGTATTTCAGTCCGGGCGTCACACGCTTTTCGAAATCCTGCTCAATAATCTGGGGGGCTGCCTTGACAATCTTGCGCATCATATTACGGTGTGCGCCTTTTACCATGCCGCCGAAGGGTGTATGGAACGACAGATAGCCGAATGAATCCACGTAGTTGACGTTGTCTACACGCTTTTGATATTCCAGATACGCATTTTCGCAACACTCAAGATAGGATAATAAGGACAAATCAGAATCACCGGCTTCGCTGTCCGGTGCCGGGCGGCAGGTGTCCATCACTTCAAACCCATAGTAACCGTTTGCGCCGATGTCCGCCTGAAAGATATGAGGACGGTCACTGATCAGCATGGCAACGGCGCCTGCACCACTGCTGGGTTCGGCAAATGACCAGTCTTCAGTCAGAACATCGCCGCCTTCTGCCACCATGAAGCGGGTGATATCTGTCGCAACCACCAAAACCTTGCATCCTGGAGATGCTTGTGACAACACCGTATTGATCGCAACCTGAAGGCCGGCAGCACCGGAGTAGCAGGCATTTTTGAGTTCAAACAAGCGACAGTTACGGTTCAATCCCAAGAGGCTGTGAATGTAGGTGCTCATGGACTTGCCAAAGTCGATTCCGGACTCGGTACAAGTGATCAGCATTTCGATTCGGTCTTTTTCATCGGCAGACAAGGCATCAATAATAGGCTTGGCCGCATTTACGCCAAAGCTGACAGGATCCTCATAGGGCAGGCTGACGGTTTTTTGTTTCATCAAAAGGTTTTCGAACCTGGACATATCCAGCCCTCGATGTTCGGCAAGCTTTCTGACATCCAGAAATGCTGATCCGCCGTATACATTCATTGCCTCTATTCCTACCGTATTCATAGTTGTGATCTCTTTTGCAAAGGTGCCAGTTATCTGTTTGTGTATTCTGAAGGGAGCATTCAAAACCCTTTTTAATACGGAATCAGGTTTTATGTTTTGTTGGCTGTTTTTTGGAAAAATCAGTCTAAATAAATAAAACGGAATTTTGAATACTACTTCGTAGGATCTGTGTAAAAGTCCGTCAAAAATATGAGAGGTTAAATTTTTTTTCGCAGAGGTGTTTATTTGGTGTCTATGTAACAATATGGAAATATTCTTTATATAAAAAGTTATCATAGAAAAGTACGATGGAAAAAATGAAGCTAAGAATATAGAGGCTATTTTTTTAAATTATTTTTGTAATACCCGTCTTTTTTCTCATCAATAAGTATGGTGATAAAGTAATTGACTTCGTGCCGAATCTAAGCTGATCTTCAGATTTTGAAAGTCTCTCGTAAAAAGAGTCAGGGAGATTCTACAAAACAGGAATGGTTTTGATGCAGGCTGGCATGCACCACCTGGAAGCCGCAGATTACTGCAATAAAATAAGGACTTGAGAGGGGTTGGCGTCCGGGTGGTGTTGAAAATACCCTGCTCGAAAACAGCTGTTTTTTCAGGAGTTCCTTAAAAACCATTCTGAACCAATGTCTCATATATGTCTGTAGGTGGCGGGTGGGTAACTGGTCACTAACTTTCTGTTTCGAGATCCAATTGCGTCAGATTTTTTTAAAGATGACTCATGCCGACTGTGTTTGAAATTTCTGGCCAACCCTAAGGTTAAGGTCTCTTGTTGTTCACAAAAAATATTGTTAGTCAATTAAAAAAAGTATCCTTTTTTTCCATACTTTTGGTGGATTTTTATTGGTTTTCCAATAAAAAGAAGCACCTTTATCCTTGTTGAAATTATTACAGAAATTGGTCATGTGTAATCATCAATTTACAGTTGTGTATGACATATTTGTGTCACCATAAGATCAAAAACATAATGTTCTGATGTTAAGTTTTTTATGTAATTTTTTTCTAAATAATTTATGGATGGATATATTTGGATAGAAAATAGGTGGTTGGTTGGTACCTCTGTTTGGTTGAAAACTCAAAAAATTTTGATCAGTATGGGCCAGCCTTTATAGACGGAAAAAAACTATATGTAAGAGAAATATTATTTAATATTTGAAAGTATGGTTTTTAAAAATAGCAATCAGTCATCATGATTATTTTTCTGTAAATTTTTGGTTCGCACTGTCGAAGACAGAAAAAAACAGGTCAAAACCAGGCCGATACCAATTTCTATGTCAGTCGTAAAACTATGATTTTGTCAGGGAGATATTGACCGTCTTCATAGATGTTGAATCTCTGTAATTCCAGTGTTTTCTGGCTTTAATCGCCGTGTACGTTTGTAAAAACAATTCGTCATTTTAAGAGATGTCTTTCTAAATTAGGGTGCATTTTTATGAATATGGAGTTTGTGCTTGACGAGAACGCACCTCTATTGATGAATCATCAGGTGAAAGGAGAGGCTATTTTTCCTGCCGTCGGCTACTTTGAAAGGCTCGTTTCTGAGCTACGTAATCTAGCCATTTGCACGGAAGAGATTTATCCGTTTGGCATTTCGAACGCCAGTTGGCTTGCGCCTTTGCGAGCGGATAATGGCTGTGCCCGTATGCACTTGTCGATCAACAGAAAGGAACTGGGGTATGAATACCAGTTTTTAAAGTTACTGGGTGCTGAGACTCAGTTGTGTGCAAGCGGCATTATTGAATTTAGACATTCTGAGCCAGAACCACGCGAGATGCCTTTGGATGCATTTCTGGGTACTTCCGGTCATCTCATTAATCGTTCGGCAGCCAGACTCTATCATCGAAATGATATCTATCAGATGTTCTTAAAGATCGGCATTCACTATAAAGACTTATTCTGTGCATTGGATCAATTCAGTTTTCATGAAGACTTATCCATCGGCAGAATTCTTCGAAATGTCGGTGAGTATGAGAGTGGTATCCATGTTCGGCCGGACATTCTGGATGCCGCGGTGCAGTGTGTTTTACTGACTGTACACGAATCCCGAACGACTCCTGCGCTGTTTGTTCCGTTTTCCGTCGCGGAAGTATCTTTTTTTCAAAAACCATCGTCGCTCTGCTATGTCGTTGTGGAACCTCATGAGGCAGGCACATCAGATGATATTTATCGGTTTAATGTACGAATTATGGATGAGTCAGGCGTTGTGTCTGTGCTGATGAAGGATTTATGCGTGAGACGTTATTCCCGTCCAAGTCAGAATGAGGATATTACTGTGAAAAAGGGTCCTGGCAATGTGACATCTTTACCCGGGTTAAATTGGTTTATTACGTCAACCTTTACGGCAGAGCCGATTCAGGAGCCTTTATCTGATTGGTCCGATTCACTCGGATGGCCCGTCAATATATCCTTTGCACCGTATAATCAGTTATACCAGCAGTTGATCGAATCTTCCGGTTTTATCTATCAGAATACCTCAGGTGCGAACCTTATCCTCACCCGGTTGGAGGATTTTCAGGAGAATGATCAGCACCAACAGTCTGTCACCGAAAATAACAACCCTCTGCCTCTGGATGCAGGCATCTCACGCGAGGAACGGGATAACGTACTGGTGGACAGTCTACGGATGACACTTCCCAATGGTCTGGAAATCGCCCATCTCAACAGCTATGAAAGCCATTATCTTTACAATGAAATTTTTGTCGAAAAAACTTATCTCAAAAAGGGGATAACGGTTGAGCGCGGTGAAGTGGTTATCGATATTGGCGCGAATATCGGTATGTTTTCTTTATTTATAGCTTCCGAATTTAAGGAGGTTCAGATATTCGCATTTGAACCTTCCCCAGCGACTTATGATGTCCTGAACAAAAATCTGGCGCTGTACATACCCAATGCAGTTGCTTTGCCGTTTGGTGTTTCCAATCAGGATGGCGAAGCCGAGTTTGTGTTTTATCCGCTTTCCTCTGTCTGGTCGGGTTTTCATGCTGATGATGAGCAGGATGGTCTGGCGTTACGCCAGGCGATGGAAAATGAACTGACCAGTCGTTACACCTTTGATGATAATGATGCGCTACAAACCCATCTGGACGCCTTGGTCAAGGAGCGGCTGCACAAGGAAACATACCAGTGTCAGTTGCGATCCTTGTCCAGTTTTTTCAGGGAATATGAAATAGAGAAAATCGGTCTGATCAAGCTGGATGCAGAAAAATGCGAGTGGGATGTGCTGCAGGGCATTGAGGATCAGGACTGGGAAAAAATAAGGCAACTGGTGGTAGAGATCCATTATCAGGACGATAGTGATATCGCACAGAAGATCAGACAATTGCTGTGTGATAAGGGTTATGAAATCGAAGTCGTTGAAGAAGAACTGTTGAAAGAATCCGGTCTCTATAATCTCTATGCCCGCAGACCTCAAATACAGCATGCTCCTCAACCTTACAATGTACTTGACGGTATTGAACGTAACCTGGATGCCCTGGCTGAGCTGATTCAGCATCAACACCCGCGTTTTAACGTCCCGCTGTTTCTGGTGCTTTGCCCACCCTCGCCGGCAGCCCTTGAGCAATTGCCGGCAGAATTCTGTCAGCAGATGGAACAGCGTCTGCGAGCACAGCTGAATCATGTAGCCCGGGTTGTGTCTGTCTCGGATTATTCCGAACTGTATCCGTTGACGAACTATCATGATCCGGTTCGCCAGGAGTTAGGCGATATTCCTTATACGGACCCGTTCTTCAAAACTCTCGCTGCTATCCTGGTACGAAATCTGGTTGCCGGTGAGCAGGCGCCGTACAAAACCATCGTGCTGGATTGTGACAATACTTTATGGTCCGGTGTGGTGGGTGAAGCGGGCGTTGAGGGGATTGAGATTTCAGCTGAATTTCAGGCACTTCAGTCTTTTATGCTGGCGCAAAAACAAAATGGGATGTTGCTGTGCCTGGTCAGTAAGAATAATGAAGCGGATGTTCGCAACGTATTTGAGCAGCGCAAGGATATGGTGTTGCAGTGGGATGATTTTGTTGTCCATCAGATCAACTGGTCGCCCAAGTCGCAGAATCTGATAGAACTGTCAAAGTCATTGAACCTGGCTTTGAACAGTTTCATTTTTGTCGATGATAGCCCGATGGAGTGTGCTGAAGTCCGTGAAAGTTGTCCGGAAGTCATGACCTTGCAGTTACCCGCAGATCATACCGATGGTGGTCTTAAAACTTTTTTACAGCATGTTTGGGTATTTGATCATCATCAGGTCACCGCCGAGGACCGTCAGCGGACCGCGTTGTACCAGCACCAATTCAAGCGTGAGCAGTTCCGCACCGGTTTTGACAGCCTTAAATCGTTCATTGATGGCCTGGAGTTGCAGGTGACGCTGGTTCCAATAGACGCGGACAATGTCTCCAGATTTGCGCAGCTGACCCATCGCACCAACCAATTCAATATCAATAAACAACCGAAATCAGCCGCTGACTTATCGCGCTATGCCGATCAGGCGGGTCATGGTTGTCTGTGTTTTCAGGTCTCTGATCGTTTTGGTGATTACGGTTTATGTGGCCTGATTCTATATCGACAGGTAACGGAAAACAGTCTGCTGGCCGATGGTTTTCTACTGAGTTGTCGGGCACTGGGCCGTGGCGTGGAATATCAGATGTTGGCGGCATTGACAGATGTTGCCAGCCGGATGAATTGCTCCACTATACAGTTTGTCGCCCGGCAGACGGAAAAAAATGCACCTGCTTTGAAGTTTCTGGCAGATATTGCAGAGCAGTGTGAGGTGGTGGCCACTGAGTCGGCCAATCAGCTGGATTATCAGTTTCCGGTATCAAAATTGTCTGCCGTGCAGTTTATGGCGACAGAGCCGGCTACCGATCCAGAGATCCTTCCAAAGGTCAGTGCCAGCTCCGATGGACGGCAGCTGTCTTCACTGTGGATACAGCAGGTTGCGGAGCAGGCCGGTGCGCTGATTGCCGGCATTGAAGGGCAGGACTCAGAACATCAGCATCCGGCATCGGTGAATACTGATACGCTGCTTTCCGATGAAGATTCGACCCAATCGGCTGGCGACATATCCGTTGCCGAAACACTGGTACTCGATCATGTCCGGCGTTGCCTCTCGTCTCCGGATATGCAGATTGATGTCAATAAGGCATTTTCTGAGTACGGGGTTGATTCCATGGCCGGGATCAATTTGGTTGTTATGCTGAATAAATCCCTGGATGTGACACTTCCGGCCACGACACTGTTTGATTATGCCAATGTCAGGGACTTGAGTCAGTTTATCTGCCAGGAGTATCCGCAGGCGGTGACGCGTTTGCAGCCATCGGTCATGAACGTTACCACGAATTCTTCCAACGCCGCCCGGACCACTGTAACAACTCAGGCAGTCAACCCCGTCATTGACAGCAAGGTTGATGACATTGCCGTAGTCGGTATGTCCGGACGTTTTCCGGGCATCAGATCGCCTCAGGCATTCTGGACCATGCTCGCAGAAGGGCGCAGCTGTATTACCGAAGTACCCGCGGATCGTTGGGATGTCTCGGTCTACTATGATCCGGATCGCACTAAAGAAAATAAAACCTACGGGAAGTGGGGTGGTTTTATTGAGGAAATTGATCGCTTTGACGCCGCATTCTTTGGTATTTCCGGTAAAGAAGCGCAACAGATGGATCCTCAGCAGCGTCTGTTTCTGGAAGAAAGCTGGCATGCGCTGGAAGATGCCGGTTATGCCGATCGTGGTACGGGTCAAAAAAAATGGAGCGTTTTTGTCGGCGCTGACAGCGGCGATTATCAATTGAATCTGCGTCAGTCCGGTGTGCCGATTGATGGCTCATCCTTTATGGGTAACGATGCCTCCATTCTCGCTGCACGCATTGCCTATTTTATGAATCTTAAAGGCGCCGCGATTGCCATCGATACCGCCTCTTCGTCATCCCTGAGTGCTGTTCATATGGGCTGTGCGAGTCTTCGTAGTGGTGAGTCTGATCTGGTGATTGCCGGTGGCGTGTCCATTCATACCACCGCGCAATTTCATATTCTGTGCAGTAAGGCCGGCATGCTCTCGGAAGACGGTGCCTGCAAAGTGTTTGATGATCGTGCCGATGGCTTTGTGCCCGGCGAAGCTGTTGGGGTTGTTATTCTCAAACGCTTGCAGAATGCCCGGCAGGATCGTGATCATATTTATGCGGTTATAAAAGGTTCTTCGATCAATCAGGATGGCAAAACCAACGGCATAACCGCGCCCAGTGGGCGTTCGCAAACTGACTTGATCCGTCAGACATGGGATCAGTACGGCATCGATCCGGCGGCCATCAGCTATATCGAATCTCATGGTACCGGAACCCGCCTGGGTGACCCGATAGAAGTCAAAGCGTTGACCGATGCGTTTCGCGTATCCACGGATAACGTCCGTTATTGCGCTCTGGGTGCGGTGAAAAGCAATATTGGTCACTGTGTTCATGCGTCTGGCGTCAGTGCGCTACTGAAAGTCCTGTTGTCTTTGCAGCATGGCAAAATTGCGCCGAATCGGAACTTTGTCAGCCCTAACCAGCACATCGATTTTGAACACAGCCCGTTTTATATCAATACCCGTCTACAGGATTGGAATGCACCGGAAGGAGAACTACGGCTGGCCGCACTGAGTTCATTCGGGTTCAGCGGAACCAATGTTCATATGGTGGTGCAGGAGTATGTCGATATAACGCCCCGGGTGGTTGCCAGAACCGTGGTGGATGACGGCCAGTACGTGTTTGTGTTGTCGGCCAAAAATGAATCTCAGTTACAAGCCTCCGCCCGTCAGTTGCAACAGTTTTTAAGTGCCAGAGCCCCGGTGGATGAATACGAACTCGTCAGTCTGGCTTACACCTTACAGGTCGGCCGGGAAGCGATGAGTCATCGTCTGGCTATATCGGCCGCCACGGCCGCAGAACTGATCTCGGGGCTGCAGCAGTATCTGGCCGGAAAGACGGGGAACTCAATTTATACCGGTGTGGTACAGGCCGGATCAAATGCCACGGCTCTGAAACCGACACACAATTCCGAAGTGGTGGCACAGGCCTGGGTTCTGGGGCAGACGGTAAGCTGGCGATCACTTTATGATGATCAGCCATATCGTTTTGCCGGATTGCCGACTTATCCGTTTGAGCGCGAACGCTATTGGCTGCCGGCGCAAAAACACGTCGACACACTTGTCACAAAAGCGCTTACGGAAGCGGTCACAAACGAGATCGTTGCCGAACAAAGTGCCTCGATGTCGGGTCGGCGAACATTGATGCCGTTGTCCACATTTGGGGCGCAGGGCAAAAGCGTGTCGTTGTTGCAAGCGCAATTGATCGAACCGGGTATCCTGCAACTGACGGCAAAAGAAAGTGTCTTAACCGCACCAATGATGGCTGAGTTGCGGGCGCAGCTGCACAAGGCGCAGGCCAGTCCTGACGTTAAAGTCGTTATTCTGAGCGCAGGGCAACAACCTTTTTTCAGCGCCGATGTGCAAACCCCGGCTGCTATCCCGGCGGGATTCAGCGACCTGGTTATGGCGTGTGAATTGCCGGTCATTGCGGCAGTGGAAGGTGGCGCGAGAGGGGCAGGGTGGCTGCTGGCCTGTTTGTGCGATTTTATGATCGCCGCCCGTGAGCAACGTTATCAGTATTCCCCGCAGCCGCAGGAAAAACCTCTGTCACAACAGGAATGGCAGTTTTTTGCTGAACGTTTTGGCGAGTACCCGGCTGATCAGTTGCTGTTTACCGACGCCGGGTTGACAGGGCAGGCACTTCAGGAACTTGGATTGCAGATGCCTGTGGTGGAGCAGACCGATGTTCTGAACAGTGCGGTTACGTTGGCCCGTGATCTGGCCAAATCCACCCGTGCGGCACTCGTGGCACTCAAACAACATATGAGCAGACACCTGCGAGCCTGTGCTGATGCGCTGTTGCAATCACCCATCCCCTTCAGCAGATCTCCGGTCAGGGCTACTGACAGGCTGAGTACAAACACTGTGTCGGCGACTGAGTCCTGGCACCGTGTTGAAGCCGAACGGCAGGCAATGGGTTCCGGACGGAAAATTCCGCTGTCAACCGAAGTGGTGAGTGCCGAGGCCTATGACAACGGCGTGTTACAGGTTGTTTTACATGACCGTGATAGCCGCAACACATTTTCGGCTGCATTTATAGATGGTATCTGTGAAGTCTTTCGGCATATTCAACACAATCAGCAGTACAAGGTTGTCGTGCTCACCGGATACGATCATTACTTTGCCAGTGGTGGTACTCAGGAGACCCTGTTGGCGATTCAGCAGGGTGATGCCCGTTTTACCGATGACACGATTTTCAGTCTGGCACTGGAATGCGATGTTCCTGTCATCGCCGCCATGCAGGGGCATGGTATCGGACCTGGCTGGGTACTTGGTCTGTTTTGCGATGCCATGTTCTACAGCGAGGAAAGTGTCTATTTCAGTCCGTACATGCAATACGGGTTTACCCCTGGGGCCGGTGCGACACTGATTTTTCCAAGTCGTTTTGGCTATGACATGGCGCGGGAAATATTGTTTACCGCGAGATATTACAAAGGTCAGGATCTGGCGCGTCCGGGTCTCCTGCACACGGTACTGCCGCGCCATAACGTTCTGACTGCTGCACTGGTCACGGCAGCACGATTGGCGCAAACGTCTGACCGCGATGGGCTGGTATCTGACAAAGCCGGGCGGGTTGCCGCTCTGCGCAGCCGGCTGGATGAAAATTACGCCCTTGAGCTGGCCATGCATGAAAAAACCTTTGTCGGCAATGACGAAGTGCGACAACGGGTATTGCAGCATTTCAATCAGGGTATTCCCACCAAGGTATCGGATGTGCCTGTTGCTGCACCGGTCATCGACCATCACGAGCAGCGACGGCAGGTTCACGAGGCGTTGAAGTCCATGCTGGCGGATGAGCTGCATTTGCAGGTATCGCGTATTGAAGACCATACCCCCTTTATTGATCTGGGGCTGGATTCGATTACCGGAGTAACCTTTATACGGCAGGTGAACAGCCGCTATGGCTTGTCGCTGACAGCTGCGAGTTTGTACAGTGCCGCCAATCTTACTGACTTCACCTCGCTGGTATTGGCGGAGCAACCACGGCAACCGGCGACGAATCCGCCTTTACCTCAAATGGACACCGATGCCGACGACATACTGGCATTCCTGCGCCGGACACTGGCTGATGAGCTGCATCTCAATCCTGAGCGTATGGATGACAATACCCCGTTTATTGATCTCGGGCTGGATTCCATCACCGGGGTCACCTGGATTCGAACCATCAATGCGCATTTCTCTACTGCGCTCGGTGCGGCCGAACTGTATACCCATCCGACTTTGCGGGCGTTTGCTGCGTTTCTGAGTCATGATCAGTCGGCCATAGTGGTTACCACAGTAGCCACCACACCCGCTCCAACGGCCATGGTCGATGATCATCAGACGCTGACATTTTTAAAACACACCCTGGCCGAAGAACTGCATCTGAATCCGGATCGGATTGATGAAGACACCCCGTTTATTGATCTGGGACTGGATTCTATTACCGGCGTAACCTTTATCCGACGCATCAATCAGCATTTTGCACAGAACTTCGGTGCCGCGGAACTTTACAGTCATCCAACTCTGCGTTTATTCAGTCGGTTTGTTGAGCAACAGAATGCCCACACAGAAGCCGCGCCCGTTCCTCCCGCTGCGGCCATGAACGTTACCCAGGATGTTGCCGCCACAGCAGTGGTCCGATCTGAGCCGGTATCGCCACCGTCGGCACGAACCCCGGGCAAACCCGAAAGTACTGCCATTGCGGTGATCGGTATGGCCGGGCAGTTTCCTCAATCGCCTTCGTTGGAGCTGTTCTGGGAACATCTGGTGGCCGGTCACGACTGTATTTCCGAAGTACCGGCGTGGCGCTGGTCGCTGACGGAGTACTACCATCCGGATGCCTCTGTCCCCGGTAAAACTTATAGTCGCTGGATGGGCGCGCTGGATGACGCGGACAAATTTGATCCGCTGTTTTTCAATATTTCGCGCCGCGAAGCGCAATTAATGGACCCGCAGCAGCGCTTGTTTCTGGAATCGTGCTGGGCAGCCATCGAAGATGCCGGGTACGCGCCATCGGCGCTGTCGGGCAGCAACTGTGGCGTGTATGTCGGAGCAGGTGCCGGTGATTATGCTCATGGACTGGCCATCGACGCGGTTAATGCACAGTCATTTGCCGGTAATGAACCGGCGATTCTGGCCGCCCGGATCTCTTATCTGCTCAATCTTCAGGGGCCGAGTCTGGCGCTGAACACTGCCTGTTCCTCATCACTGGTTGCCATCGTATCGGCCTGTGACAGTCTGGTTAGCGGTCAATGCGATCTGGCGCTGGCCGGAGGGGTTTCGGTACTGTCCGGTCCGCTCATGCATATCATGACCAGTAAGGCCAATATGCTGTCCAGACACGGGCGCTGCTTCACATTTGATGAGCGGGCCGATGGGTTTGTTCCGGCAGAGGGTGTTGGCACGTTGTTATTAAAACGGCTGGCGGATGCCGAAGCCGATGGTGATGCGATACACGGTGTGATTCGTGGTTGGGGTACCAATCAGGATGGCAAAACCAACGGCATAACCGCGCCAAACAGAGATGCCCAGATCCGCCTGCAACAACAGGTGTACCAGCGTTTTGCCATTCATCCGGAAAGCATTCAGCTGGTTGAAACCCATGGCACGGCCACCCGCCTGGGTGATCCCATTGAGGTGGAAGGACTGCAACGGACCTTTCAGGCCCACACACAGAAACAGAGTTACTGCGCACTCGGCTCCGTCAAAAGTAATATCGGTCATACGCTGATGGCCGCCGGGGTTGCGAGTGTGCTTAAAACGCTGCTGGCACTGAAGCATCGTTGCATTCCGCCAGTGGCCCATTTTGAAACGCTTAACGAACATATCAATCTCGACCACTCACCGTTTTACATCAACCGGGAAGCCAGAGAATGGCAGGTGAACGGCAATGTTCCGCGCCGCGCCGCCGTCAGTGCTTTTGGTTTCAGCGGCACCAATGCCCATGTGGTCATCGACGAGTACCGGTCAGCGGTGACACCCACCACCGGACGGCCAGGTGAGACAGACCGTTTGCTGAGTCAGGTCATTGTGCTGTCGGCGCGCACCGATGAGCAGTTGACGGCCATGGTGCAAAACCTCAGCAGTGCCTTGCAGAATGGCTCACTGGCAGAGGTGAAACTGGTGGACATCGCCGTGACCCTGCAAACCGGTCGCGATGCCATGGCCGAACGGCTGGCGCTGGTGGCGGACTCAAAAGAGACTTTACAGACCCGGCTGCAATCGTATCTGCAACAGCCGGAGACGACCGAAGGTGTGTACCGTGGTCATATCGGGCAGGAAGATGTCTGTCTGCCGATCCTCAATGAAGATCCGGAATTTCAACACACGTTGGTCCGTTGGGTGCAGCAACAGCGAATAGCCAAAGTCCTGCGGTTGTGGGTGAGCGGATTGTCCATCCACTGGGCATCGCTATATCAGCATATTGCTGGCCGACGGATTCATCTGCCGGTTTACCCGTTTGCAAGACAACGTTACTGGCTGGATGGGAAACTGGCGTCAAAGACGGTAGCACCGTCGCCGTTACCGAATTCTGAACCCATTGCCTTGCTGGAACCGGTCTGGCGGGCGTCGCCGGTGCAGGACATTTCTGCGACCGACGAACCGTTGGTCAGACATGAGGTGTTTTTACTCGGTGATGCCTTGATGGGGCTGGCCGCACAAATGTCTGGCCCGGAATACTCCGTCCAGACTCTGGATGGCCGGATGTCAGCACCGGATCAGACGTTTGAAGCTGCCGCCGTGGCGTTATTTGAATATATCAATAACACCATGCGGGAGAGTTTACCCGGAACAGTACTCATCCAGGTGATCGTCAGTGATTCCCTGTTTACCGGACTGGGGGCGCTATTAACGTCAGCGGCGCAGGAATACAGCCGGTTACAGGCTCAGCTGATTCTGGTATCCGCTGCGGAAACGCCGGTGACTCTGAATCAAAAAATCCGTCAGAACCGTAGCCGGCCGGATGATCAGTTCATTCGTTATGACCAGGGTGAACGTCAGGTTCGTGAACTCACCCAACGACCAATCGCGGATAAAGTCATGCCCTGGCGGGCTGGCGGTGTCTATCTTATCAGCGGTGGCGCTGGCGGACTGGGTTTGACGTTTGCCCGTGAAATTGCCACTTACTGCAATCAGGCCACGATCATTCTGGTCGGCCGTTCTGATTTGACCCCCGAACAACAGGCTGCCATCGAGCATGTTCGCGGACTGGGTGCACAGGTGGAATATCAGCAGCTGGATATCAGCCAGTACCCGGCAGTGGTCGCCTTGATTGAGCACATTACCCGCAGTTATGGTCATTTGAACGGTATCATTCATGCCGCAGGTGTCGTGCGCGTCAATGCCATCAGCCGCAAGTCCGGCAGTGAATTTAAAACCGTTCTGGCGACTAAAGTGTCCGGTACGGTCAACCTGGATCAGGCCACCCAGGCGCTGGATCTGGATTTTATGGTGCTGTTTTCCTCTGTGGCCTCGGTCTATGGCGATGTTGGACTGGCGGATTATGCCTGTGCCAATGCCTTTATGAATGACTATGCCCGCTATCGTAGTCAGCTGCAGCGGATGGGTCAGCGCCACGGCCAGACCCTGGCGATAGTCTGGCCGCTCTGGCGTAACGGTGGTATGCAGGTCACTGATGCCATGGCCCGCTGGCTGGCACAGAATTCCGTCCACTCCCGGGCACCATTGACTGACCAGCAGGGGATCGAAGGATTTTATCGGGCGCTGGCGTGTGCTGCGCCGGAAGTGATTATTCACTCCGGTGAACGAATTGATGCCGGTCCCCGGCCGTCGAAGGCCCATACACCACAACCATCCATCAATCGGACAGCATCATTACAGCAGTCGCTGACACAAGTGGTCATGCAACTGATGGCGTTGCAGCCGGAGGACATCACCGACACCGCGACCTTCAGTCAGATGGGCTTTGATTCCATCACGTTGACGGAACTGTCGGTGCAGTTGAATCAACGGTTCGGGCTGACTCTGACCCCTGCAGTGTTCTTTGAATACAGCACCATTGCCAGTGTCTCCCAGTATCTGCTGAAGCAGCACCCGTCGGTGTTTGCTGAGATAGCAACGGAAAACGGTACTCATGAGACACCGCACGACCACACGCTCGTGACCGCACAGACCCCGGCTGATCAGCGGACATATACAACCCAGCCGGTCACATCCGTGGCCATCATTGGCATCAGTGGCGAGTTTCCCGAAGCCGACAACATTGCTGCCTGGTGGCACAACCTTGAGGCGGAAAAAGACTGCATCAGTGAAGCGCCGTTGCATCGATGGGACTGGCGTTCGGGTGAACATGACGACAGCATCAAATGGGGCGGATTCCTGGATGGCATCGATGCGTTTGATCCGCTGTTCTTTGATATTTCCCCGGCCGAAGCCGAAGTCATGGATCCTCAGCAACGGCTGCTCATGACCCATGCCTGGCTGGCGATAGAGGATGCCGGTTATGCGCCATCCAGTCTGGCAGGCAGTCAGACAGGGGTGTTCGTCGGTACCTGTAACAGTGGTTACAACGCCCTGGCCGCTCAACAGGGCAGAGCGGTCGAGGGGTATACCGCCGTGGCCAGCTCACCCAGTATGGGGCCCAACCGGTTGAGCTACCTGCTGGATCTGCACGGTCCCAGTGAGCCCATTGATACCGCCTGTTCTTCATCTCTGGTCGCCATTCACCGGGCTGCCAATGCCATTCGTGAAGGTCGTTGTACGCTGGCAGTCAGTGGTGGTGTCAACACTCTGATCAGTGCAGATATTCAGGTCAGCCTGAGTAAGGCAGGAGCGCTGAGTCCCGATGGTCGTTGTAAAACCTTTTCCCGGCACGCCAATGGTTATGTCCGGTCTGAAGGCGTTGCCATCGTGGTGATGAAAGCATTGGCAGACGCCGAACGTGACGGTGACCCCATCTATGGTGTCATTCTTGCCAGCGGTGAAAACCACGGCGGCCGGGCCAATTCACTGACCGCGCCGAATACCCGGGCACAGGCTGATCTGCTGCTGGATGTCTATCGTCGGGGCAATATCGATCCCCGCCATATCAGTTATGTCGAAGCTCATGGCACCGGAACCGCACTGGGTGATCCGGTCGAGGTGAATGCCCTGAAGACCGCCTTTGCGGAACGTTGTGCAGAACTCGATGGCATGAACGCCGCTATGCAGACACCTTACTGCGGGCTGGGTTCGGTTAAATCCAATATCGGCCACCTGGAACTGGCCTCCGGAGCGGCCGGTGTCATTAAAGTCCTGTTGCAATTCAAGCATCAGCGCTTGCTGAAGAGTCTGCACAGTGAAGAACAGAACCCCTACATCGAACTGAGCGACAGCCCGTTTTTTGTGGTCCGGCAGACCCAACACTGGCCGAATGTCACCGATGGGCAGGGAAATGTGCTGCCGCGCCGCGCAGCGGTCAGTTCGTTTGGATTCGGAGGGGTGAATGCTCACTTAGTATTGGAAGAATATGTTGCGCATGCGCAGTCCGATACTCGGAATGCTGGCAATGTGCCGGTGCTGGTGCCGTTATCTGCCATGAATCGTGAACGCCTGCTGGCATCCGTCAGGTGTTTGAAAGACTGGCTGACTGACCGAACCGATATTGCCTTGTGTGATCTGGCGTATACCTTACAAACGGGTCGCAATGGCATGAAGGATCGTCTTGGCATCGTCGTGAACTCCATCGACGAGTTGCTGAAAACACTGGATTGTGTGTTGGAAGATCGCATGCCGGTTGCCGGACATTACCGATTCAGTGGCCAGACGGCGAGCGATCAGGACATGTCCGGGGCAATCACCCAGGCCCGCCATGGAAACTATGAGCCCTTGCTGAATTGGTGGCTGGCCGGACAGACCGTCGACTGGTCGCAACTGTATGAGGACAACCGGCCCCGTCGCCTCAACCTGCCAGGTTATCCGTTTGCCCGGCAGCGTTTCTGGGCCCTGAACAAGGCGCAAATTCCAGGTGCGGCACATCGTGTTGATCCGGTTTCGGCCGACCAGGACAACGACGCTGACCTGCTGGCACTGACCCCGGTCTGGCAAGCCGTACCGTCAGCGACGGCTGGTGCTGATACCGATCAGCACGTTACGGTGATTGCACCCGACTGGGTAACATATATGGTTGCTGACACTGTCACGGTCAGTGACTGGGTGGATGTGGCCGCCATCCTTGAGCCCGATACCTTGCAGACCGTGCTATGGGATTGTCAGCCGATTCAGCATCTGCTGATCCATCTTCCGCAGATATCCGACGGACAGCCTTCGCATGCCACTGTCTGTCAGTTGTTCAATATCGTTAAAGCCATGCTGGCTCTGGGATATGGTGACCAGCCGCTACGGTGGAGCATTGTGACCACTCAGGCGCAACCAGTGTGCCACGGTGACATTGTTTATCCGGATCAGGCCGCGTTGCATGGTCTGGCCGGTGTGCTCGCCAAAGAATATCCCCGCTGGCAGGTTCAGGTTGCTGATTTGGCCGATGATTGTTACTGGCCGGTTGCAGAATTACTGGCGGTTCGTGGCGAGTCCGGCCGGGCCTGGGGATATCGGGACCGGCAATGGTATCAGCAGGTACTGACGCCGGTGCCGGAAGTGGCATCATCGTCCGGTTATCGCCAGGGTGGCATCTATGTGGTGATCGGTGGCAGCGGTGGTATTGGTGAACAATGGACCCGCTGGATGCAGCAGCACTGGCAGGCGCAGGTGGTCTGGATCGGCCGCCGCCCCCTCGATCAGGCATTGCAGGCGCGATTACAGGCGCTGGCCGAATTCGGGCCGACACCGGTCTACCTGCAAGGGGATGCAACTTCCGCTGAAGTACTGATGACCCTGTTAAATACAGTGTACCAGCGCTTTGGAGCCGTTCACGGCATCATCCACTCGGCGGTCGACCAGTTTGACCGCTCACTGGCTGAAATGAGTACGGAACAGTTCCGTACGGTACTGCGTACCAAGGTGGATATTCTGCTGAATATCGACGCTGCGCTGGCTGAGTTTGAACAATCCGGGCGGCTGGATACGCTGGATTTCGTGCTGATCTTTTCCTCTATGGCCAGCTTTGAAAAAGGTGGCGGATTTGCCGGTTATGCGGCTGGATGTCTGTTTGCCGATGCCTGTGCCCAAACCCTGGAAGCCCGATATCAGCGACCGGTAAAAGCGGTGAACTGGGGTTACTGGAAGGTCGGATCGGGGTTGCGGGTGTCGTCTGAGTATCAGACGCAGCAGCAGCGTAAAGGCATCGCACCGATTCAGCCTGACACCGCCCTGGCCAGACTGCCGCAGCTGCTTGGCAGCTCATTGTCGCAACTGGCGCTGGTGCAGGTTGCCAGTGCCCAGGCACAGAATTATCTGGAATTACCGGTGGTGACGGTGGCTGACAGCAACACCGGGCAGGCGCAGCCGGGAGCCGATGATTATCAACTGGCAGCCATACAGCCTGAGGAACACCATTATCATCAACAGCAAAATACCCTGATCGCCAATATTCTGTTTCGGCTGCTGACGGATCACGGCTATCTGCTAACCGATCGGTTGCATCCTGCACATTTTCCAGGCGTGAGCAGACAATATCTGCCCTGGATGCAGGCAACTCTGACATTTTTGACCGCTCAGGGTTTGTTGCAGCAAACCGCCACGGGCCTGCAGGTTGCCGCAGCGGCGACGGCCGTTGCCGATATCGAGACACTCTGGTCGCAGTGGCAGCAGGCACAGGCCGGATTTGCGGCGGACAAGCAACCCTATGGTGCTCTGATTGCGGATTGCCTCAAGGCACTGCCGGATATTTTGTCCGGCCAGATACGCGCCACCGATGTCATGTTTCCCGATGGTTCCATGGAGCGGGTGAAAACCCTCTATCAGGGGAATCGGGTGGCGGATCTGTTCAATCGCATTCTGGCCGACACCCTGTATCAGGCGATCAGCAGCCGTCTGGCCGCCGATCCAGATGCCACCTTCCGCATTCTCGAAGTGGGTGCCGGTACCGGTGGTACCACGGCTATGGTCCTGAAGGTTTTGAAGCCGCTTCATGGGGCCATTGCAGAATATCTCTACACCGATCTGTCGCGGTCATTTCTGCTCCATGCGCAAAGCCATTATCAGCCCGAACATCCATTTCTACGGACCGCATTATTCGATGCCGGGCAGGCGCTGGCAGACCAGCAGATTCCCGCTCAGCATTTTGATTTTGTCATTGCCGCCAACGTGCTGCACGCCACCGCGAACATTCATCAGACCCTGCTGAATGTCAAAGCCACGTTGCGCAATGACGGCCAACTGCTGTTGAACGAACTCAGCAACCGGACCTTGTGGGGACACGTCACCTTTGGGTTATTGGAGGGCTGGTGGTGCGCTGAGGATACCAGCGTGCGGATACCCGGTTCGCCGGCGTTGACTCCGGAAGGCTGGGCGACAGCGCTGGACAAAGCCGGCTTCGGCGGAGTGCAGTTTCCCCAGCATCAGGCGCATACCCTGGGGCAACAGATCGTAGTGGCGGTCCGGCAGCCGCTCGTTCAGTCGCTGCCGGTCAGCCCGGTTGCAGATCTGCAACCGGCAACCGTCGGTTACCTCAAGCAGCTGCTGTCAAAGGTGTTGAAAATGCCGGTTTCCGAGCTGGATGCAGAAGAGCCTATGCAGAGTTATGGCATCGACTCGATCCTGATCAACCAGATTAACGCCAGACTGCGGGAACAATTCGGAGACATCCGCAGTACCTTGTTATTTGAGAAGAAGACCATCGCCGAGCTGGCGGATTACTTTGTGACCCATGAAGCGCAACAACTGCGCAAGGTATTGGGGCATCACACCGACAAACCGGCAGCATTGCGCATAACGGCAACCGATGACGCATCTCTGTCCGCGCCTGCGCCTGCGCCTGCACCCACACCTGCGCCTGCACCCGCGCCCGGCCTGGCAGAACCCATTGCCGTGATCGGTATCAGCGGACGCTATGCCGATGCTGAAGATCTGTCGCAGTTCTGGGATAACCTGCAGCAAGGCAAAAACTGTGTGACGGACATTCCTGCCAGACGCTGGTCATGGCAGGATGTTTATCAGCCGGATCCGCAGCTGGCGGTGGAGCAGGGTAAAAGCTATTGCCGGTCCGGCAGCTTTGTGGGTGGCTTCGACGAGTTTGATCCGCTGTTTTTCAACCTGTCTCCTCATGACGCGTTGGCCATGGATCCGCAGGAACGGTTGTTTCTGCAAACCGCCTGGGCGGTGCTGGAAGATGCTGCCCATACCCGC
The DNA here is from genome assembly GCF_000940805.1 of Gynuella sunshinyii YC6258. Taxonomy (GTDB): domain Bacteria; phylum Pseudomonadota; class Gammaproteobacteria; order Pseudomonadales; family Natronospirillaceae; genus Gynuella; species Gynuella sunshinyii. The sequence goes on from NZ_CP007142.1 coordinate 3,107,197, forward strand.
GCAATGCTGGCTGAACATTATGCCGGTCAGGTCGGGGTGTTTGTCGGTGTTACCCGTACCGGCTTTGACCTCTACGGTCCCGAACTGCGTCGCCAGGGGGTGCCGTTTTACCCGCGCACCTCGTTCAGTTCCATGGCCAACCGGCTTTCCTATTTTCTGAACATTCATGGCCCCAGTCTGCCCATAGACACCATGTGTTCCTCCTCCCTGACCGCGGTGCACGAAGCCTGTGAACACCTGCGCCATGGCAGTTGCCGGCTCGCCATCGCCGGGGGTGTGAATCTGTTTCTGCATCCATCGGCTTATGTGGAACTCAGTGCCAGTGGCATGTTATCCCGTGACGGCAGCTGTAAGAGTTTTGCCGCCGGAGCCAATGGTTTTGTACCAGGGGAAGGCGTTGGCGCGGTGCTGTTAAAACCCTTGTCAGCGGCACAGGCCGATGGCGATAACATCCGGGCGCTGATTCGCAGTACGCATGTGAACCATGATGGCAAAACCAATGGTTACACCGTACCCAATCCCAACGCCCAGACCAGTCTGATTCGCGCGGCGCTGGATAAAGCCGGCCTCAAGGCCAGTGATATCAGTTATATCGAAGCCCATGGTACCGGCACCGAACTGGGTGATCCTATTGAGGTCACCGGCCTGACTCTGGCGTTTTCACAGGACACTTGTGACACCGGTTTCTGTGCCCTGGGATCGGTGAAATCCAATATCGGTCACCTCGAAGCTGCGGCCGGCATTGCCGGTCTGAGTAAAGTCATCCTGCAGCTTCAGCACGGCAAATTAGTGCCCAGCCTGCATGCCAGCACGCTGAACCCGAATATTTCCCTGAGCAAGACACCTTTTTATCTGCAACAGTCGTTGTCGGACTGGCATCCCGGGGCCTCGGGTACCCGCATGGCCGGAGTCTCGTCCTTTGGTGCCGGGGGTGCTAATGCCCATGTCATTGTGGAGGAATATATTCCGTCAGAGAGCGAGTCACGGGATATCCGTCAACCGGCCATATTGTTGTTGTCGGCCAGAACCGAAACCGCTTTGAGGGCAAGAGCAGAGGCACTGCTGAGTCACCTGACTTCGCAACCGGTCGAGCTGCATGATCTGGCCTGGACACTGCAAAGTGGACGCGAGGCGATGGAACAACGACTGGCCTTTGTGGCCGACTCCGTGGCTGATGTCATCGCCCGTTTAACCGCCTGGCTGAAAGGTGATGAGACCCATGTGCTGCGGGGACGGGTCAGTGCCAATAAAGAAACCGTGCGCGCCATGCAGAACGACAGTGCTCTGCAAACCCTGTGGCAGGATCGTCATGACCGCCCGGCGCTGGAGACAGTGCTGGGTTATTGGATTCAGGGGGCCGAACCGGACTGGTCGCAGTTATATCAACAGCGACTGCCCGCTCGTCTGGCATTGCCGACGTATCCGTTTGCCGCCGAATCCTACTGGCTGGATCATCCCATGCTGACACCGGCCGGATCCGAAACAACCCGTCTGCGGCATTCCTTACTGCAGGAAAACATCTCTGATTTCAGCGAGCAGCGATACCGTTCCGAGCTGTCGATGGAGACTTTGCAGGCCATGGGTCTGGACGCTGTGGATACTCAGGCGGTACCGGCCCTGCTGCATGTGCAAATAGCCATTCTGGCGGCTCGTCATGCCATGGCGGATGCTGGATCGTATCCGTTAACGGTACGGCAACTGGCCTGGTCCGATCCGGTATCGCTGCAACAGCCCGTTTCCCTGCACACTGGCATGGTGCTGAAAGGCAAGGGGATAGCGTTTGAAACGTATGGCGTGACCGGCGAGACCGGCTCGCGCACGGTGTATTGCCAGGGCGAAATCGAAACCCATACCGGGCTGAATGCGACACCGGTGGATATCGAAGGCTTGCGCACCCGCCTGGCGGCGGTTCCCACGGCATTGATGCCTGCGTCCATCGAGGCATGTTATGGCGATGCCGTTTCCGGAGCGCATGATGCCGCTACGACGGTGTTGCTCAAACTGGCTGCAACCCGTGAGTCTTCAGCATTTTTATTTCCGCCAACGGTCGCTGAGTCCGCACTGCAACTGTTGGGTAAACGCGCTGATCAGATTCATCGACTGCAATCGCTGTCGTTGATGACCACTGATCTCCAGATCTCCTGGGTGCTGGTCCGGTTACAGGCCGACAACCCTGCACTCGTTGACCTGGATTTCTGCGACGATCATGGCCATGTCTGTGTGCGTTTGCAGGGATTGCAGAGTCTGGAACAACGCCCCTCGTCAGTACCCAACGGTGCCAGCACATTGATGATGTGTCAGCCCTGCTGGCAGCCGACACCGTTGGCCGAACCGGCGTCACCGGTCGTCTGGTCACGACATGTCATTCTGGTGGCGGCCATGGACGATACCATTGTTAAACCGATCCGTGAGCAACTGCCACAGGCCGAATGTCATAGCCTGAGTCTGCCGCAGCAGGGTGATATGGGCAGCCGTTTCAGTGCCTGTGCGGTGCAGGTGTTTGAACACATCAAATCGATTCTGATGGCCCGGCCTCATGGTCAGCAGTTGCTTCAGATCCTGATACCGTCGACGGCGGAACAGGTCGTTCTCAGGGGCCTGGCCGGATTGTTGAAAACCGCTGAACTGGAAAATCCTCATCTGATTGGCCAGCTGATTGAATGGCCGGTGGATCAGAGCAGCGAGCCGTTAACACAGATTGTGATCGATCACCGCAATGCCGGAGGAAGCGGCCATATCCGTTACCACGATGACCAGCGCCTGGGTGCGGTGTTGCGTGAACAGCCATCCATGGTTGCGCATATTCCCTGGCGTGACAATGGCGTCTATCTGATTACCGGCGGTGCCGGTGGATTGGGCGCAATCTTCGCCCGGGAAATTGCTGCCAGAACCCGTCATGCCCGTCTGATTCTGACCGGTCGCCGCGGTCTGGATGCAGAATGTCAGCAACTGTTGGATGAGATTACCGCCGCCGGTATTAAAGCCGAGTATCGCTCCTGTGATGTGGTGGATCGACAGGCCGTGGAGCACCTGATTGCCGATATCGTTGAGCGTTATGGTCAACTGAACGGCATCCTTCATGGCGCCGGTCTGATCCATGATAACTATATTCTGAAAAAACAATCGCCGGAGTTTGCAGCGGTTCTGGCCCCCAAAGTTGCCGGTCTGGTGAATCTGGATCTGGCAAGCCAGCATCTGCCGCTCGATTTCTTTGTCCTTTTTTCATCTTTGTCCGGTGTGATGGGTAACAGTGGTCAGTCAGATTACGCCGCGGCCAATGCCTTCATGGATGCCTATGCGGATTACCGCAATCAACTGCACGCCAGCGGTGCGCGGCATGGAAAAACCTGTTCGATCAGCTGGTCATTATGGCAGGAGGGGGGCATGCGTATCAGTGCCGACCTGCTACAGGACAGCGGCATGAAAGCCATGAAAACAGACGAAGGGTTACAGGCGTTTTACCGCATTCTGAATCTGAATCAGTCACACATGCTGGTGTTGGATGGAGAGCGTTCAGTCTTGGAAAGTGTTCTGGTCAGCGAGGAATCATGAATAATTATTCAAATAACCATCAGGTCAACAACAACGTGGCGTTGACGGACACAGATAATCAGCGGTTGCAGGAAAAAACAATCCATCGGTTGCGGCAGGTATTGAGTCAGGTAACGGGTTTGTCCGTTGAACGGATTGAGCCCGATGTCCGGCTGGAACATTACGGTATCGATTCGATGGCCATCACACGGATGAATCAGTTATTACGGCATCATTTCGACCGACTGCCCAAAACCCTGTTATTTGAATATCAGACAGTGAACGAACTGAGTCAGTATCTGTTGTCTGAATATCGTCGGCAATGTTTGAACTGGGTTGGTCATATTGCTGTCGACCAGGCGATTCAAAGCGCGGCCACCGATCACCCCGAAGCAGCACCGCTGACACTGACTTCCATGCATGAGCATGCCTCGACCGGACACAGCCGTTTCGCGACGACAGCATCCGGAAACGATGATTCTCCATCACAGCCGTCGGGCACACAGTCGGCGGTTCAAACACCGCTTCAATCTGCCAGACCGACCGATATTGCGATTATTGGCGTGCATGGGCAGTTTCCCCTGGCATCGTCACTGGAGGCCTACTGGCAGGTGCTGAAAAACGGTCAGGATTGTATTGCTGAGATTCCCGCTGTGCGCTGGCCGGTAGCCGGTTTTTATGAGGCGGACCCACACGCCGCGGTTGCCGCTCAGAAAAGCTATGGCAAGTGGGGAGGATTCCTCGAAGGGTTTGCTGAATTTGACCCCTTATTTTTTAACATCTCCCCGCAGGAAGCCATCAACATGGACCCGCAGGAGCGACTATTTTTACAGGCATCCTGGACGGTACTGGAGCAGGCCGGATACAGCCGCCAACGGCTGGCCGACTGTTGTCAGCATAATGTCGGTGTGTATGCCGGGGTGACCAAAACCGGGTATTCCCTTTATGCCGAAACCCTGCAACGCCTGGGCGAAAACCTGGCCCCCCGGACATCGTTCGGCTCAATCGCCAATCGGGTGTCCTATGCGCTGGACCTGAACGGACCCAGCATGCCCATCGATACCATGTGTTCCTCATCCCTGACCGCCATTCACGAGGCCTGTGAAAGCATCATTCGTGGCGAATGTGTCATGGCCATCGCCGGTGGGGTAAACCTGTATCTGCATCCCCAGACTTATGTGGATATGTCGGCGCTGCGCATGCTCTCCACCGATGGCAAATGCCGAAGTTTTGGTGCTGGTGGCAACGGCTATGTGCCCGGCGAGGGCGTCGGAGTGGTGCTGCTCAAACAACTGCCGCAGGCACTGGCTGATCATGATCCGGTGCATGCGGTGATCCGTGCCAGCCAGGTCAACCATGGTGGCCGCACCAGTGGTTACTCCGTCCCCAATCCCAAAGCCCAGGCTGCGTTGATACACCGTGCCCTTGAAAAAGCCGGAATTCCGGCCAGGGCCGTCAGCTATATTGAAGCCCATGGTACCGGTACCGAACTGGGCGACCCGATTGAAGTTTCCGGTTTGACCCAAGCCTTTCGGCAGCACACCGACGATATCGGTTTTTGCGCGTTGGGGTCTGCCAAAAGCAACATCGGTCATCTGGAAGCGGCGGCCGGCGTGGCCGGATTGATCAAAGTGATCCTGCAACTGCGCCATCAGCAGCTGGTTCCGAGTCTGCATGCGCAGACATTAAACCCCAACATTGACCTGGATGATTCCCCATTCGTGGTGCAGACAACCCTGCAACCCTGGGCTCGCCCGGCAGTGCAGCAAGACGGGCAACAAATTGAATATCCACGAATTGCCGGAATTTCCTCGTTTGGTGCCGGCGGAGCCAATGCTCATATCGTGGTATCTGAATATCCGGCTATGGCGGTAACTCCGAATCTCCCTCAGGTCGATGAGCAACGGCCCGCGTTGATCCTGCTGTCGGCCAGACATCCAGAGGCATTACAGCAGATAGTCAGTAATCTGCTTACCTACCTGGCGGACATCAATCGTGCAGAACTGAATCTGCATCAACTGGCCTACACCCTTCAGGTGGGCCGTGAGGCCATGAACGAACGGCTGGCACTGATGGTGACCTCGGTGGCCGAACTCACAGACAAGCTCCATGGATTCCTGCGTACAGAGAATGATTTTGAAGGTGTTTTTCACGGCCAGGTACAACGTGACAAAGAGGCCGTCGCCCTGTTTAACGCCGATGAGGACTTTCAGGAAACCCTGAGCAAGTGGCTCGACCATGGCAAATTCTCCAAACTGCTGTCGCTGTGGAGCAAAGGCCTGGAGATACATTGGCAACGGCAATACTGGGACATGCTGTTTCCACAGCAAACATTCACCATGCTGGAACTGCCGACCTATCCATTTACCCGCGATCAATACTGGATTCCAGCCAGCGCACGCGAAACTGCCGTGCAGAGCCCTTTAAGGGACACCCACCCTAATGTTTCAGTGGACACCCACGTAAATGGTCTTTTAAGGGACACCCACTCCAACACTTCAGTGGACACCCACGTAAATGGTCTTTTAAGGGACACCCACTCAAATGCTTCAGTGGGCACCCACGTAAATAATCTTTTAAGGGACACCCACTCAAATGCTTCAGTGGACACCCACGTAAATGGTCTTTCAAGGGACACCCACTCCAATGTTTCAGTGGACACCCACGTAAATGGTCTTTTAAGGGACACCCACTCAAATGCTTCAGTGGACACCCACGTAAATGGTCTTTTAAGAAACGCTTCAGTGGACACCCACGTAAATGGTCTTTCAAGGGACACCCACTCAAACGTGGGGGTAGAACTATCTTCAGTTGAGACTGACAAACCGCCGCAGACCTGGTTGTTGCAGCCGGTCTGGGAGGTGATCTCACCACCACTTCAGGCGGAACCCTGGCCCGGTGCAGATGCTGCCGTGATTGTCATGGGTGGTACGGCAGCACAGCATGAGGCGATTTGGAAAACTTATCCTGATTGTCATGTGGTGCAGACCGGACAGGCGTCTGTCGCTGAGATCAGTACCGCTCTGTCACCTTTACTGCCTATCCAGCATATCGTCTGGCTGGCGCCGGATGGCGCGCCTCAGAGCCTGGGTGAAGAGCGCATCATCGATGAACAGCAACAGGGCATCCTGGCACTGTTCCGATTGATCAAGGCTTTGCAGGCCCTGGACGCCGGCGGCCGTGAGCTGGGGCTGACGGTGATGACGTTTCAGGCCCAGCAGGTACTGCCGGGTGAAATTGTGAATCCAGTACACGCCGGTATCCATGGCCTGTGCGGTTGTCTGGCGAAGGAGTATCCCAACTGGCGGGTGCGGTTGCTGGATTTGCCGGAAGGCACTGATCTGGCCGCCGTTGAGGGGCTGTGGTGTTTACCGGCCCGGGCCGATGGTGATGCCTGGGCCTGGCGCCGGCAGGAATGGCTGCAACAGCAGCTGTTACCGGTGGTGGAGCAGAATTCTGACCGGCCCGAGGTCTATCGGGATCAGGGCGTGTATGTCGTGATTGGCGGTGCCGGCGGGCTGGGGGAGGTGTTCAGTCGCGAGCTGATTCAGCGCTGCAATGGCCGTGTGGTCTGGATAGGCCGCAGGCCGCTGGATGCCGATATTCAGTCCCGGATCGATGCACTGGCAACCCTGGGTCATGCGCCGGTTTACATCCGTGCGGATGCCACTGACCTCACTGAGTTGCAACATGCCGGCGCGGAGATAAAAAGTCGTTTTGGCGCGATCCACGGCATCGTCCACAGTGCCCTCGGCAGTTATGACCAGAGCCTGTCGGCGATGGACGAAGCGCAGTTTCAATCGGTACTGGCGGCCAAAGTGGATGTCTGTGTTCGCATCGCTCAGGTATTTGCCGGTGAAGTATTGGATTTTGTGCTGTTTTTCTCCTCCCTGGCGTCCTTTGGCAAGGGCCGTGGCATGGGCAGTTATGCTGCCGGTTGTACCTTCAAGGATGCGTTTGCCGCCCGTTTGGGACAGCAATGGTCCTGTGACAGCAAAGTGATGAATTGGGGATTTTGGAGCATCGGTGGTGGCGCCCGGATTTCCACTGCCCTCAGAAACCGGATTGAACAGAGTCAGGGCATAGTGCCGATTACCGCAGCTGAGGGGATGGCGGCGCTCGATGTGCTGATGACCCGGCCGACCCGTCAGCTGGCGACCGTCAGGACCCGGCAACCCGGACAGTTGGCGAACACCCGGCTGGATGAGTCGATCCTGCTGCCAGCCCGTTCAGAGCCTGCCGGTTTGCCGGCGATATCGATCCAGACAGCTTTGCCGAAGTCGCCGGACGGCGAACCTGAGCTGAATGAATGGATCGTCAGACTGTTCCTGACACGGTTGTGGCAGGCCGGTGTTCTTCGTGGTGATTCCGAATCGCTGATCGGGCTGAGGCAGCAGGCCGGAGTGCTGGATAAATACGAGATCTGGTGGCATGAACTGCTGCTGGAGCTGCGCCGGCGCGGTTACATCGAGTTGCAGGCTGACGACACCTGCGTGTGCCTGACCGATAAACTGACACTCTCCGAAGCCGACCGTATTGCGCAGCAATGGGGGCAGCAAAAAGCCCACTTACAGCAGGATCCGGATCTGGCCGGTCTGGTCAGTATTGTCGATGATTGCGCGCAGCAGTTGCTGCCACTGCTCAGAGGTGAGCGGCTGATCACGGATATTCTGTTTCCCGGCGGTTCCACCGCGCGGATGGAGCCGTTGTACAAAGACAACACCATCTCCCGTTATTTCAATGATGTACTGACCGAAACCGCCGTTGCCTGGATCGAAAACAAGCTGCGCCAGAAACCGCAGAACACTTTCCGGATTCTGGAAATTGGTGCCGGAACCGGTGGTACCACCTCGGTATTACTGCCCGCACTGGCCGGGTTTCAGGCGCACATTTCCGAATACTGTTATACCGATCTGTCGGACTCTTTCCTGCAACAGGCTCAGGCCCGCTATGGTGACCGATATCCGTTCCTGCGGTATCAGCGTCTGAATATTGAGCAGCCATTAACCGGCCAGAACATCGATACCGGTGGTTACGATCTGGTGATTGCCACCAATGTCCTGCATGCCACCCGCAGCATGCGCAATACCTTGCGACAGGCCAAATCCGCCTTGCGGGAAAACGGTCTGCTGCTGCTCAACGAGATGACCGATAAAACGGTCTTTGCCACTCTGATTTTCGGTCTCATTGATGGCTGGTCACTGGCTCAGGATCAGGCCCTGCGTATTCCCGGCAGTCCCGGACTGACGCCGCAATCCTGGCGTATGTTGCTCGACAGTGAAGGCTTTGAGCCGGTATTGATGCCGGTCCCGGAAGCGCAATCGCTGGCACAGCAGATCATTGCCGCACAGAGCGATGGGGTGATTCGTCTGCAAGGTGCGGTGGAATCTGCGCCGCTGTTGCCGGCAACAGTACCGGAAACGCCAGCTCCCACCATTGCGGTTGAGGATGCCGGTGCCGTCATGCGTCAACTGGTACTGGACTGCCTTGCCACGACCCTGCGTCTCAGCGCCGATGCCATTAATGTCACCATCCCGTTTTCGGATTACGGCCTGGATTCCATTCTCGGGGCTAACTTCATCAATCAATTGAGTGAACGCCTCAACACCCGACTCAATACCACGCTGATTTTTGATCACACCACGACTGAACGGTTAAGCCGCTATCTGTCGAAACATCATCAGCTGCCTTCAGCCGCCGTTGCGAAGCCCGCAAGTCAGGCATCGGCATCGATCATTCAGGCCACAGCAACGCCAGCTGACCAGGATCAAAAAGCAGCGATTCAGGCTGCCAACCCGGCTGCGATTGCGGTCGTGGGGATGTCCGGTCAGTTTCCGGGCGCTGAAAATATTGATCAGTTCTGGGATAACCTGATGGCCCGGCGCAGCTGCGTGAGTGAGTTGCCGGAGTCGTATCTGCCGGCACAGGATTATGCTCCAGGGCGCGAACCGGGCAAGAGTTATTGTCGCTGGGGTGGGGTGCTGGAAAACCGGGCCTGTTTTGATCCGTTGTTTTTCAATTTATCGCCGCGTGATGCCGAGTCCATGAATCCGCATCAGCGTCTGGTCCTGCAGGAAAGCTGGAGAGCGCTGGAGCATGCCGGCTATAACCCGCGTTCACTGGCAGAAAGCCTGACTTCGGTGTTTGTCGGTTCAGAACCGAACGGCTATATCCACGAAACCTTCACCGGTTCTTCGGAGGCAATCATTGCCTCGCGACTGTCCTATTTTTTGAACCTGCGCGGTCCGACCCTGGTGGTCAATACCGGCTGTTCATCGTCGGCTGTGGCATTGCATCTGGCCTGTGAAAACCTGCGCCATGGTGAGAGTGATATGGCGCTGGCCGGCGGGGTGTTTGCGGCCATTCGCAAATCGATTCTGGTGACCTTGTCGCAGACTGAAATGCTGTCGTATTCCGGCGTGTGCAGCAGCTTCGACGACCGTGCCGATGGCATGGTCATGTCCGAAGGGGTTGGCATGGTGGTGCTGCGGCGTCTGGCGGATGCGGAGCGCGCTGGCGACCATATTTATGGTGTCATTACCGCCTCCGGTATGAATCAGGATGGCGCCAGCAACGGCATTACCGCGCCCAGCGGTGAGGCACAGGAACAGCTGATCGTTGATGTCTACCGGCGTTACGGTATTGATCCTGAACGGATCAGTTTTGTGGAAACCCATGGTACCGGCACCCGGCTCGGTGATCCGATTGAAGTGAATGCGCTGACCCGCGCATTCCGGCAGTTTACTGACAAACAGCATTTTTGCGCCCTCGGCAGCGGCAAGACCATGATCGGTCATACGGCCGCCAGCGCCGGGGTGATCGGGCTGATCAAAGTGTTGCTGTCTTTGCATCACCGGCAGTTACCGGGGCTGATGAACTTCCAGCGTCTGAACCCGCAGATAGAACTGGAGCCGTCGGCGTTTTATCTCCATACCGAGTCCCGGCCATGGCTGTCCCAGGACGATCAGCCCTTGATGGCTGCACTCAGCTCCTTTGGTCACAGTGGCACCAATGTGCACATGGTGATTCAGGAGTATCAGGACCAGCGGCAGGTAACCGACCTTGCGACTCCGGTGCTGGTGCCGTTATCGGCGGTGGATCCGGATCGTCTGCGTGAGCAGGTCCAACAACTGCTGCACTGGCTGCGAACTGATGATGCGCGAACTGACGGTGCGACGATCTCCCTGCCCAATCTGGCTTACACCTTACAGCTTGGCCGTGAAGCCATGCGTACCAGAGCCGCGTTTGTGGTCGAAAGCCGGGAGCAGCTGATCACGCAACTGCAACAGTGGCTGGATCAGCCGGCGAGCGGACAAGCGGCGGCAACCGCTGACAATGTCAATGCCGGGCAGTTATCCGCCTGTCTGCAACAGGGCCGTCTGGATCGGGTTGCCGATGCCTGGTGCCAGGGGGCCGATATCGATTGGTCGCCGGCGTATCAGGGCCGCACCATGCTGCGACTGGGACTGCCAACCTATCCGTTTGCCAAAGAACATTATTGGCAGGATCAGGCCTTTTGTGACAACCGTTCAACGTTGCCTTCGGTACCGACCCAGGCCGTATCTGCGCCGGCCGGGGCTCCGGTGGAGTTGTTGATTGCCGGTCGCTGTTGGCAGAACAAGGCGGCAGCAACAGTTACCCCGGCCGCGTTGACCGATCACCGGATTCTGCTGTGCGATGTGGTCGTGGATCAGCGTGCCGCACTGCAACAGTCGTTGCCCGGCGCGGATATTGAGGTAATCGAAACCAGTGCCGGTCAGGCGATTGATCAGCGCTACCGGGACTTGACGGTGCAGCTGTTCGAGGATATCCGCCAGTGGTTGCTGACGCGCCCCAAAAGCCAGCGGCTGCTACAGGTGTTCATCTCATCTGCGGATCATCAGACCTGGGCGCGTGGACTGTCCGGTCTGCTCAAAACCGCACGGCTGGAAAACCCCTTGCTTGTCCCGCAGCTGATTGATCTGTGCGGCCATGAAAGCACTCTGTCTCTACCGCAGCTGGCGTTGGAAAACGCCCGGACACCGGCCGATGATCTGATCCGTTATGGTCGCCTTGATGAACAATCTGTCCGCCGGCAGGTCGCTGCGTGGGATGAATGGCAGCCCTCTGCCATAGCGCCAATGCCGTGGAAACATCGCGGTGTTTACCTGATTACCGGGGGTGTCGGTGGTCTGGGGATGATCTTTGCCGAAGAAATCTGTCGCCGGGTCAATCGACCAGCACTGATCCTGATCGGGCGTTCCGAACTCGATGATCAGGCTCGCCGGCAACTCGACAGACTGCGTCAGCTGGGCGCTGAGTTGGAGTATCACCCGCTGGATATCAGCCGGCGTGAGGCCGTTGAACGTCTGTTCAGTGATATCCGTCAGCGTCATGGCGATCTCAATGGCATTCTGCACAGTGCCGGTGTACATCGGGATAACTACATCCTCACCAAGCCCACCGCTGAAATCGATCAGGTTCTGGCGGCCAAGGTTGCCGGGACCGTGCATCTGGATGCCGTACAGGGTAATAGAGCACTGGATTTCTTTGTGCTGTTTTCCTCCGGCAGCGCCGTGGCCGGTAACCCCGGTCAGGCGGATTACGCCGCCGCCAACGGCTTTATGGACAGCTTCGCCGCTGATCGTCAGCAGCAGGTCGCCCTGGGTCAGCGTCAGGGATTGACCGTCGCCATTGACTGGCCGTTGTGGCAGCGTGGAGGGATGCAGGTAGACGGTGTCACTCAGACAGCCATGGCCGCACGAACCGGCATGCAGGCCATGCCGACAGCCGTCGGTATACAGGCGTTCTACCAGGTGCTGGCCAGTGACTGTGCCCATGTCTGCGTGGTAACCGGTGATCTTGCGCGTATTCGCAGCCAGCTGGCCGGCCGGAGTGAATCCACGGAGACAACTTTCTCTGTGCCGGTCCCTGCCGGTGCTGACTTGCGGGAACAGACCGCCGATTTGCGGGAACAAACAGTCATGGCGCTGAAGCGCCTGCTGGGTGCCAGCCTTAAGCTGTCTGTTGAGCGCATCTCCTCGCAGGAGCCGTTGGAACGTTACGGTGTCGATTCCATTGTGATCATGGATTTGAACAACGAGTTTGCCAGCGTGTTTGGCGATATATCCAAAACACTGCTGTACGAATACCAGACCCTCAGTGAGCTGGCGGATTATCTCATTGAGGTCTATCCACAGCAGTGTCATCAATGGACCGGGCTCACCACCGCGCCGGTAGCCCGTAAACCGGCCCCCATACCGGCACCCGCAATGACGGCCGTACAACAGACTGGCGACATCGCCATTATCGGTCTGGCCGGGCATTACCCGCAGGCCGATCAGCTACAGGATCTCTGGCAGCTGCTGAAGGAAGGCCGTGACTGTATCACTGAGATTCCTCCAGAGCGCTGGTCGCTGACCGGCTTCTTTGAACCTGATGCTCAAACCGCCGTCGCCGAAGGCCGGAGTTACGGCAAATGGGGTAGCTTCCTGGCAGATTTTGCCGGGTTTGATGCCGCGTTCTTTCAGATTTCCCCACGGGAAGCCATGTGCATGGACCCGCAGGAACGGCTGTTCCTGCAATGTGCCTGGGAAACCTTTGAAGACGCCGGCTATGGCCGTGAACGCCGGGCCGCCACCGTCGACAATCAGATCGGTGTGTTTGTCGGCATTACCAAGACCGGTTACGACCTGTATGGAGAAGCCTGGCGGCAGCATAAAAAACAACTGTATCCCAATACTTCGTTTGCGTCGGTGGCCAACCGGGTGTCCTATCAGTTGAACCTGCATGGACCGAGCATGCCGATAGACACCATGTGCTCTTCGTCGTTGACGGCGATTCATGAAGCCTGTGAACGACTGCGTCGCGGCGACTGCAAAATGGCGTTGGCCGGTGGTGTGAATCTCTATCTGCACGCCAATAACTTTATCGAGCTGTCGGTGCTTAAAATGCTGTCGAAGGATGGCAAATGCCGCAGTTTCGGGGATGGCGGCGATGGTTATGTGCCCGGTGAGGGCGTTGGTGCGGTGTTATTGAAACCACTGACGCAGGCCGAAGCGGATCAGGACCGCATCTACGGGGTGATCCGCGCCAGCGCGGTCAATCATGGCGGTAAAACCAATGGCTATACCGTTCCCAATCCGGTGGCTCAGGGGGCTCTGATTCAGCGGACGCTGGCGCAGGCGGGGCTGTCGGCACGGATGATCAACTACGTGGAAGCCCATGGCACCGGGACGGCGCTCGGCGATCCCATCGAAGTGACCGGGCTGACTCAGGCCTATCGTCAGCACACCCAGGACAGCGGCTACTGCGCACTGGCGTCGGTGAAGTCCAATCTCGGCCACCTGGAAGCAGCAGCCGGCATCCTCGGGTTGACCAAAATCCTGTTGCAGCTGCGTCATCAGCAGATTGCGCCGAGTCTGCATTCAAGCACCTTGAATCGGAATATCGATTTCACCCGGACACCGTTCTTTGTGCCGCAGCAGTGCCTGCCGTGGTCGCGGGTGACCCTGAACGTTGACGGACAGCCGCAGGAATATCCGCGCACGGCGGCGCTGTCATCGTTTGGCGCCGGCGGCGCCAATGCCCATCTGATTGTTTCAGAGTACCAACCGGCACTGCCAACACCGCCGCAGCAAACGGTCACGGTACCGGTGATGATTGTATTGTCTGCCAGAACCGAAGAACGCCTGACGGCTTATGCCAGACGTTTGTCAGTCACCTTGCAGGAATGCAGTCACGACGATCTGCACAATATTGCTTACACCCTGCAGGTCGGCCGTGATGCCATGGATGAGCGGCTGGCGTTTATGGCAGATACTCCAGCGGACTGCGCGCGGATGCTCACGGACTGGCTGGCGGGTCACTCGCAACCGCTGTATCGCGGCCGGGTCAACCGGGAAACCGAGCAGCCAGTGGCAGAGTTGACCACCGATGATTATTCGTCATTGCTGCAAAGCTGGGTACAGGGAGCCCTGGTTGACTGGGATGCGCTGTATCTGAACGGTCGGCCACGGATAACTGCGGTGCCGGTTTATCCCTTCGTCGGCGAGACCTTCTGGCTATCAGCTCAAACGCACTCGCAGCCGAACACTTCACCCTTGCATTCAACAATTCCTGTCGCTGCACCATCGACAACTACGGTAACACCCAGCCATCAAGCTTCACGGAAAACCAGTATGACCACTCCTGACGACACTGCCCGAATCTCCCGGTTTGGCGATCAATCCGCCAAACCCGTCAAACTGAAACTGCAACCATTGAGCGTGAATAGCGCGATTTCCACGCCTTTGCCGCAAGCCGAAAACCCGCGCCCCCGTCAATCACTGCCGGATCAGGCCAGTGCCACAACAGTCCCTGGGCTGGGCATATTGCCGACTCTGGTGAATACCCTGGCGGAGGTACTGTACATGCCACCGGAGCAGGTGAGCCTGGAACAGTCCTTTGTGGAACTGGGGCTGGATTCCATCGTCGGGGTGGAGTGGGTGAATACCCTGAACAAAACCTTTGGCCTGCACATGCCGTCGACTCAGGTCTACGACTACCCGAACCTGCGAGCCTTTGCCGCCTGGTTGACCACCGAGCTTGGCGCTGTGAAGCCGACCACGCCAGCACCTCAGGCGGCGGTTACAGCCACCGTCACGGCGGCCACAACTGCGACAGCTGCTCGGGCCGTCAGCCCGCCGGTACAAACCCATGTTGACTCACATGCCATCGAGCAGACCCTGGTGACTACCCTGTCCGAAGTGCTGTACATGCAACCGCAACAGGTGAACCGGGAGCAGTCGTTTGTGGAACTCGGGCTGGATTCCATCGTCGGGGTGGAGTGGGTGAACATGCTGAACAAAGCTTTCGGCCTGAGCATGCCGTCGACTCAGGTCTACGACTACCCGAACCTGCGTGCCTTTGCCAATTGGCTCACGGCCGAGCTGGCCACGGGGGAGAAGCCAGCGCCTGTTGCTACGGCCTCAGTTGCGGCTGTGGCGGCATCAGTCACCACGACGGCAGCGGTCACCCGGACCATCACGCCGCCGGCACAGAACCGCGCGGATCAAAGTGCCATCGAGCAGACCCTGGTAAATACCCTGGCCGAGGTGCTGTACATGCAGCCGCAACAGGTGAACCGGGAACAGTCGTTTGTGGAACTCGGGCTGGATTCCATCGTCGGGGTGGAGTGGGTGAATACCCTGAACAAAACCTTCGGCCTGCACATGCCATCGACCCAGGTCTACGACTACCCGAACCTGCGGGCCTTTGCCGCCTGGTTGACCACCGAGCTTGGTACTGTGAACAAGACTGCGTCAGTGTCTCAAGCGGCGGTTGCAGCCACGGCCACAACTGCGACAGCCACTCAGGCCGTTACGCCGCCGGCACAGAACCGCGCGGATCAAAGTGCCATCGAGCAGACTCTGGTGAATACCCTGGCCGAAGTGCTGTACATGCAGCCGCAACAGGTGAACCGGGACCAGTCGTTTGTGGAACTGGGGCTGGATTCCATCGTCGGGGTGGAATGGGTGAATACCCTGAACAAAACCTTCGGCCTGCACATGCCATCGACCCAGGTCTACGATTATCCCAACCTGCGTGCTTTCGCCGCGTGGCTGGTTGGCCAACTGGCCGGCCATATGGCGTCGATCACCCGGACACCTGAGCAGGCCAAGCCACCTGCCGAAGCCATCGCACCGGTTGTGAGAGATAGCCGGCCGGCACCTGCCGCCAAACCTGCAATCGCGACTCAAGGTGCAGCGGTGTCTGAGCGCCAGCCGAGTCGGTTCGGAGCCATCGCCATTATCGGCATGTCCGGTCGTTATCCCGATGCCGGGCAGCTGAGTGACTATTGGGACAACCTCCGCAATGGTCGAAATTCGGTGCGCGAAGTTCCGCGTGAACGCTGGGACGCAGATGCTCTGTATGATCCTGATACCACCGAGGAAGGCCGGATCAACTGCAAGTGGCTCGGCGCTTTGGACGATATCGACTGTTTCGATCCGTTGTTTTTTATGATTTCTCCGGGCGAAGCGGAAAACATCGATCCCCAGCACCGCCTGTTTCTGCAGGAAAGTTACCGCGCGTTTGAAGACGCCGGCTATAGCCCGGAAGCCCTGAGCCAGCAGAAATGCGGTGTCTACATGGGCATCATGAGTTACGAATATGCGTTTGTGGCGTCACGCTCGAATACCGGCAACAGCTTTTCCATCGGCGCTGCCCGGGTACCGTATTTCCTTAATCTCAAAGGCCCGGCCATTGCCCTGGATACCGCCTGCTCATCGTCGCTGGTGGCCACCCATCTGGCCTGTCAGGCGCTGAATAACGGTGAGACAGACCTTGCCCTCAGCGGTGGTGTCAGCCTGTATCTTGCCTCACAGACCTATGTCGCCATGTGTCAGGCCGGGATGTTGTCCGTGGCCGGGCAGTGCAAAACCTTTGATGATCAGGCCGATGGCTTTGTACCGGGTGAAGGTGTCGGGGTGCTGGTGCTCAAGCGCTTGCAGGATGCCGAGCGCGATAACGATCATATTTACGGTCTGATCGTCGGTTCCGGTATCAATCAGGATGGACGCACCAATGGCATTACCGCGCCAAGCATGAACAGTCAGGTCGAGTTGCACCAGGACGTGTATCAGCGTTGCGGTATTGATCCGCGCAGTATCAGCTATATCGAAGCCCATGGTACCGGCACTCGTTTGGGAGATCCCATCGAGCTGCGGGCGCTGTCCAGGGTTTACGGTGAGGCCGGCGTGCAGCCGCAAAGCTGCGCCATCGGCTCCGTTAAAACCAACATCGGCCACAGTTCTGCTGCGGCCGGGGTGGCTTCGGTGCACAAGGTTCTGCTGGCCATGCAGCACAAAACCCTGGTGCCAAGTCTGAATTTCAACACTCCAAATCGAAACTTCGACCTTGGACAGTCACCTTTTTATGTCAACACCGAAGTCAAGGACTGGGTGTCGCCGGCCGGCCAGCCGCGCCGGGCAGCCGTCAGTGCCTTTGGGTTCAGTGGTACCAATGCCCATCTGGTACTGGAGGAATACATCGAACCAGCGATTGCGCCGGCGGCGGATCCCCATGAGCCTCGGGCGATTGTGTTGTCAGCGCGCACCGAAGACCGCCTGCGACAGGTGGTTCAACAGCTGCAGCAGTATTTACAGGCACATCCGCAAACAAATCTTGAAGCGCTGGCGTACACCTTACAACTCGGTCGTGAGGCCATGGCCGAGCGGGCGGGCTGGATCGTCGATTCAGTCGGGGAACTGTTACAGAGTCTGAACAGTTATCTTGAGCAAGGAGGCCGTCAGGCGAGCTGCTATCGTGGCCAGGTTTCACAGCAGAACAGCCTGCTCGACGACAACAGCGATGCCGCCACGATTGCCCGCTGGATGCAGCAGCGCCGCTATGACCGGCTGCTGAACCTGTGGGTGCAGGGCGCTGCCATCAACTGGCGCAGTCTGTACGATGAGCGGCCACCAAAGCGGCTGTCGCTGCCGGGTTATCCGTTTGAACGCCGGCGCTGCTGGGTCAGTTCGCCACGCTGGATCGACCGTCAGGCGCTGGCACCGGAAGCTGTATCGGTACCCGTTGCCGGTGCGCAGCCGTCAGCATCCAGTGAATGGCTGGTAGCTGAAGAGCATTGGCAGCCGGAAGCACTCAACATTGCCACGGACAGCTGGCTGTCGCGGGTCAGGGCTCGCCAGAACCATCAGATTCTGATCGTCAGCGACCAGCCCGGCGATGTTCAGCCGATGCAGCAGGCGTTGAAACAGCTGGCGGATGCCGCCGGTGACAGTTATTTGTCCTGGCAGGTTGGTCATGCCGGGATCTCCACTCTGGCGGATGCAATCAGTGCTGATGATGCGCCGTTAACCGTGTTTTGCCTGACTGCGGCGCAGGATATGGCTCTGAGCGATTGGATGTTCTGTGCCGTGAGTACGATCATGACCGTCGCGAGAAAGCGTACTGTCCGCTTCTATGGCTGTGTTTCAGGTGAAAACGAGCTGTACCGGGATGCCCTGTCCGGGCTGTTCCGCAGCGCCACACTGGAAAGCACCGGACATCGATATCGACTGATCGCCACTCCTGCTCACCAGGTACTTGAACCCGCCCTGGCATTGCAGTTGATTCAGGAATGGCTCGGCGATGATACCGATAGCTGGCCCGTGGCCCGGATTCCGGTGGTGAAGTATCAGGGCTCACAACGGCAACGCTTACAGCTGCAGGAACTGACTGCGCCACCACTGCCGGATCCCGCCTCCAGCGGTCATTTTCGCACTGGAGCCACCTATCTGATGGTGGGCGCGCTCGGTGATACCGGGGAGCAGCTGTGTCTGGCGTTGGGGCGGCATTATCAGGCCCGACTGGTGATTCTGTCGCGGCGTTCGGAAGCAGAGGTGGAACCAGTGCTGCAACGTATCCGTGCCAGTGGTGCGCGGGTGTTGTACCGCAGTGTGGATATTCTTGACCGTGAGGCCTTGCAGCGGGTGATGGATAAACTGCACCAGGAAGGCATTTTCCTGCAGGGCGTGATTCATCTGGCGCGGCAGGTCTGTAATGGTCCGATCACCGAAAAATCCCTGCAAACGTTCCATGAGGTCATCGCCGCCAAAGTGACCGGCAGCCTGAACATTGATGCGGTCACCGCCAATCAGCCGCTGGACTTCTTTCTGATGTATTCCTCGCTGGCAGCTTTCGGGCTGGCCGGATCGGCGGATTATGCCTTTGCCTGCGCGTTTCAGAATGCCTTGGCGCTTCATCGTCATGAACGGGTGGCCAAGGGCCAGCGTCATGGTCTCAGCCGTTCCCTCTGCTGGGGGCAATGGGCCGTGGATGGCGCTGTGTCTGACGCGCAACTGACAGACCGGCTGCATCAGCTGAAGCGGCGCGGTATCGACAGTATTGACGCTGAGTCTGCCTTACAGGCGATGGTCTTCAGCCTGCAAAGTCCGCATTGCGTACTGGCCTTGCTGCCGGTGTCCGATCCGCTCAAAGCGCGCACCGTCATTGGTTGGGACACCCCGGTTGCAACCCCTTTTTCTGCCATGGATATCGACGCCGCGATTCAGGCGTTCAGCGCTGGTGAATGGGATCAGTCGCGGTTTGCGGCTTATCTCAATGAACTGGCCGATGATGCCCTCAGTGAATCGCAGCAGCAGCGCATTCTGAGCTTGATTCAATCCCGTCAAAACATTGCGGAAACGTCGTCTGCACCGGTACCGGCTGATCTGACGGCTACTTTGCAGCAGGCGGCGCAGAAAGTACTGAAATTATCCGCTGCCGAACTGGACTGGGATCAGCCCTTATCGATCTATGGCATGGATTCCATTGTGGCCATGCAGCTGGCAACCACTTTGGAGCGGGCGCTGAACATCAGTGTGAAACCTGGCTGGTTGATTGAATATCCGACGCTGAATCAGTTTGCCGGCAGACTGGCTGAAGCCACCCGCATGAGTGAAGCCGCATTATGAGTTCAGTCAATCAGGCCATAGCGGCGCTGTTTGCAGAGGGTCAGCCGGTGCCATCCGTACACGAAGCCGCACCGGAACCGGCACAGACAGCCACGCTCAGTTATGTGTTTTTTTCCGATGTGCGCAAGGATATTTCCGATCAACAGAAATATGCCTTTGTGCGTGAACTGGTGGAGTTTGCCGATCAGAACGGCTTTGAGGCGGTCTATTTTCCGGAGCGGCATTTTGCTGAATTTGGCTCTATTTTCGCCAACAACGCCCTGATGGCGGCTTATTTTGCGCCTCTGACCCGGAATATCCGGCTGCGTTCGGCGGCGGTCACCAACACCTTGCATCATCCGGCCGCGATTGTGGAAGACTGGGCCATGGTGGATGTGCTCTCCGGTGGCCGGGTTGATCTGGGATTCGGCAGTGGCTGGAACAAGGCCGATTTCATTCTCTCGCCCGATACCTGGGAAGACCGCAGCCGCCTGCGCAATGAACGCATTCCGGTGATTCAGACCCTGTGGCGTGGTGGTCAGGTGGCATTTAAAGGCCCGCATGGCGAGACCTTTGAGACCCGGGTATATCCGCGACCGCTGCAGCCGGAACTCAATATCTGGTACACCACCACCTCTGAAGCAGGTTTCAAATACGCCGGTGCTCACGGTTATAACGTGTTCACCATGCTGATGAATGGTGATCTGGACAGCCTGCAACGCCAGATAACCCTGTATCGCCAGGCCCGCAGTGATGCCGGTCTGGTGCCGCAGGACGGTATCGTTTCGCTGTTACAGCATGCCTTCGTTCACCCGGATCTCGACTGGGTCCATCAGGTGGTCAGAGCACCGCTGCTCGACTATATCCGCAGCAATGTCAGCTCCCAGGTACGGGCCGGACATCTGGCGCTGGACCGGGATGGCATCGATAAAACCGCAGAGTACGCCTATACCCGCTATTTCCAGCAGGCCGGTGTGTTTGGCTCACCGGCGCAGGCGCGGGCGCAGATTGATCGTGTCATCCGGGCCGGTGTGAACGATGTTGTGCTGTTGCAGGATTTTGGCGTTGATTACGCCGCTGTCAGAGAAACCTTTCCTCACCTGATCCCATTGGTAAACCACTGTCATACCGCTGCACCCAGGAGTACGACCCTTGTCTGAACATCATTCTTCCAGTCTTGCGCTGATTCGTCAGTGGGCCAGCAAATCCATTGCCGCAGAGGCTCCCTCCACTTCCGGTTCCGATTCCACTGCCCACCCGGCAGATGTGGTTATCACCGGTGTCTCGGGGTTTTTCCCCGGGTGCATGGATGTCGCCGGATTCTGGCAGGCGCTGGAGCAGAATCAGCCGCTCATTGCTGAGCTGAAAACCAGCCGGCCAGAGCTGTATCAGGCGTTGCAGACCACAGGATTGCAGACAACAGGACAGCCGGTCATCGAATGGGGTGGTTTTATTCCGCAGATCAGCCGGTTTGATCCGGACTTTTTTAAGCTCCTGCCGCTGGAAGCCGAAGAAATGGACCCACGCCAGCGGCTGTTGCTGATCTCGGCCTGGCAGACACTGCGTGATGCCGGGCTGGAGCCCGCCAGCCTGAAACAAAGCCGTACCGGGGTTTTCATCGGCGCGGAAGGCAATGAATACGGCCAGCTGATGCATCAACAGGGATATGTCCCCGGCCTTGGGCTGGGACAGGCCGACAGCATGCTGGCCAACCGGATCTCCTATCAGTTCGATTTCTCCGGACCCAGTGAGTTGATCAATGCCACCTGTGCCGGATTTGCCGTGGCCCTGCGTCGGGCGGTGGACATGTTACGGGCCGGACAGATCGACCGGGCACTGGTCGGGGCTGCCAATATCATGCTGTTGCCGCAACCGTTTCAGGCCCTTGCCGCCGCCGGGCAACTGAGTCGTCAGGCCACGGTTCATTCGTTTGGTCAAAGTGGCGATGGTTTTATTCGCTCCGAAGGCGTCGGCACCATACTGTTGGAACGGGCGCAAGGAGTGCAGCAATCGGGGCGTGGCTGGTACGCCGGAGTGCGCCAGTGTGTTGAGAACTTTAATGGCCAGGGTGGGGTATCGATGGCGTCACCCAATGTGGACGCCCACGCTGAGCTGATTCAGCACTGTTATCGCAGTGCCGGTATCGATCCCCGTCAATTGGGTTACATTGAAGCCCAGGGCATGGGACTGCCGGTGGCGGATATGGCTGAATGGTCTGCGTTCAACCGTGCTCTGAGCCGCCTGTGTGACGAGCAGGGGCGGTCATTCGAGCCAGGTTTCTGCCGTATCAGCAGTCTCAAACCGGTGATCGGTCATATGCATTCCGCCTCGGCTCTGGGGGCGTTGCTGAAAATCATTCATGCGTTCCGGCACAACCGCATTCAACCCCTGGCCGGCTTTACCGAAGCCAATGAATATTGTCGTCAGGATGATGTGCCGTGCCGGCTGCTGACTGAGGCGGAAAACTGGCCGGAATCCCGCACTCCACGACTGGCGGCGCTGCATTCCTTTGGATCGAGCGGCAACAACGTGCATGTGCTGTTACAGGATGCCCCGCCGGAGCATCGCAAAGCATTGCCGACAGCCGCGGATATCTGTCGCGACCCCTTGAAGAACGCTGTGCCGTGCTGGTTTTCAGTGCCCGCAGTGGCCGGGATCGCGTCTGCGAACGCTTCCCCTGAAGCAGTCTTGCAGCAGATTCAGCAGTGGCTGGGACTGGACCCGGCGCAACCTGCCCTGGTGCAGCAGCCGTTTTCTGAATTGGGCCTGGATTCTGTCTCGGTCGCGGCTTTTGTGACCCGACTGGCAGAGACCTTTAAGGTCCGGGTACGCCAGTCCGATATTTTCAGTCATGCCACTCCGCAGGCGATGGCTGAATTCGTGGCCGCGCAACAGGCGCGGGCGGAGACAGTCATAAAGCTGTCTCCGGCACTGCCACAACAGGATGACATTGCCATTATCGGCATGAGTCTGCGGCTCGCGGGTGCTGACTGTGTCGAGGATTATTGGGAGCTGTTGCGTGAAGGACGCAGCACGATTGCGCCGATTCCGCCAACCCGCATGGAGATGGCCATGGATGGATCGGTCCAGGGTGCATTCCTGGCTGATATCCGTGGTTTTGATCCGCTGTTTTTCAAGATTTCACCGCAGGAAGCCGAAGCCATGGACCCGCGTCAGCGGCTGTTGTTGATGCTGGCATGGGAAGCCATAGAGGATGCCGGCTACAACGCCGACGAATGGCGAGATGCCCGGCATGGCATCTTTCTCGGTCTCGATGAATCCGATTATCCGGTGGATGCCAGCAGTTCCATCACCTCGGTACACAGCGGCACGGCACCGGCGCGACTGGGGTATTTTCTGGATACCAAGGGGCCGCTGATGGCCATCAGCACCGCCTGTTCTTCGGCTTTGGTAGCACTGCACTATGCCTGCCAGAGTATGCTCCAGGGTGAGAGTGAACAGGCTCTGGTCGGCGGCTGTCATCTGATCTGTCAGCCACAACGCACCTTTGCGGCGCTGGCATCCATGGGCAGCATGCTATCGTCCGATTACACCTGTTATGCCTTTGATCACCGCGCCAATGGCATGGTGCTTGGGGAGGGCGCCGGGATCGTGCTGTTGAAACGGCTGTCTCAGGCTCAGGCCGACGGTGATTCGATTTACGCAGTCATCAAAGGGTCCGGCATTAATTATGACGGCAAGACCAACGGCCTGACCGCGCCCAATGGCCGCCGACAGCAGGAACTGTATCAACAGGTTTATCAGCAGGCTGGCGTGTCTGCTGGCGGGATTGGCTATGTGGTGGCCCACGGTACCGGTACCGAACTGGGCGATCCGGTTGAGGCCAATGCCCTGATCGATGCGTTTCAGCAGGCGGGTGCGGTGACGCATCAATGCGCGCTGACATCACCCAAATGCAACATCGGCCATACCCAGGCGGCTTCCGGCATCATCAATCTGATCACTGCCGCGCTGGCGCTGAAACATCAGCAGATTCCACCGGCACTGAACTACTCGCAGGCCAATGCCGACATCGATTTCGACCACAGTCCGTTTTACCTCAATACCCGCCTGCAGGACTGGAATCCGCAATGGCCACTGGCGGCGGTCAGTGCGTTTGGGCACACCGGCACCAATGCTCATGCGGTACTGGCGGCAGCGCCTCAGACTGCGAAGCGGCCACAAATTCAGCAGGCCCCGGCTTATCCGGTCATCCTGTCTGCGCAAACGGAAACCAGTCTGCGCCGTATGGCGGCCAGATTACTGGCGACACCACTGCAGGATACCGATCTGACCGATCTGGCCTATACCCTTCAGGTTGGCAGGCAGGCGATGCCGGTGCGGCTGGGATTGATTGCCGATTCCGTCACCACGCTGCGGCAGCAATTAACGGCCTTCATAAACCGCCGGAACGCCGATGATCGGTATTTTTTCTCAATCGATGCCATTGGCGTTTCCGATGACCGGGACGATTTGTACCGTGTGGCGGCGCATCAGCTCGATCACGAGCGCTGTCGGCAGCTGCTGCAATGCTGGATCAGTGGCGTCCGGGTGGACTGGTCCCGGCTGTATGCGCAGCCGGCGCAACGTCTGCATCTGCCAACCTATGGGTTTGATCTGCAACCCTACTGGCTGGCAAGCGCCGGTCAGCCGGTGATGGCGGATGCCACTGCGGACAATGGCAGTGCTGAAACCCCGACCATGGCCACCAGAGTGTTTGAAGAGCAATGGCAGACGTTTGAGCCGCAGATCTCCCGTTCTCCGCTTCGGACCGTGGTGCTGTGTGTCCCGACCGGGATGAATGATCAGGATCAGATCACGGCATCGTTGCAGCAGTTTCTGGCCAGTGATACCGAAGAAGCGCCGGTCATTGAATGTATTGCCCTCGCGCCCGGTGCATTCGCGGATCAGCACCGGCTGCTGACCGACGCATTTGCCGGTCTGGAGACCGACACCGTCGACGCTGTCATGGATTTCCGCCTCTGGGCCGATCATGCCGATATGGCTGACTATCAGCAGGTTGGTGTGCTGGCGCTGCTACAGGCGCTCAAGGCATCGAAGCTTGCGGTGGCACGGCTGATGATTCCGGTGCCGTTTGATGATGAGCCGGGGCGCTGCCATGTCGATGCCTTGATGGCATTGACACCCTCACTGGCTTCGGTCTGGCCACAGACGCCGGTTTCGATCATTGGCCTGCAAGGCAGGGCAACGACCAATCTGTCGAGGCTGTGGCCGTTATTACATGCGCCACAACCCTGTAGCGCGCTGTTGATTCAGGAACAGTGGCAGCGGCCGGTCATCCAGCCGTTGTCTCTGGTGGCAGCCGATGCGGTCATCAATCCGGTGGTATTCAAACATCGGGGGCGTTATCTGATCACCGGTGGGCTGGGTCGCCTGGGGTTATGTTTTGCCCGCTATCTGGCCCGTCATGTTCAGGCTGAGTTATGGCTGACGACCCGTACATTACTGGATGATGCTGCCAACAGCGCAATTGTTGAGCTACGACAGCTTGGCGCCCAGGTGCAGGTGCTGCACATGGATATGAGTGATCGCGAGTCAATGGCTGCGGCATTAACCGAATTGCAGCTCGACGGCGTGATTCACGCGGCCGGGCAGAAAACCCGACAAACCCTGTTTCAGCAGACCGTAGAGGACTGGCAGGCCATGCTTGCCGCCAAAGTATCCGGCACACAATGGCTGGACGAACTGCTGGCGGATCAGCCGCTCGACTTCTTTGCCTGTTTTTCCTCCAACGCAGCGGTGCTCGGCGACGCCGGCAGTGGCAGTTATGCCCTTGGTAACCGCTTTGAAATGGCTTACATCCGCTATCGCAATCAGCTGCGGAGTCAGGGCCGGCGGCAGGGCAAGGCGATGGTCGTCAACTGGCCGGTGTGGGCAGACGAGCACGGTCAGGTCGATCAACAGACCCGTTTCTACCTCAACAGTAGCGGTCAGCAAGCGTTGTTACAGGCTCAAGGGGTGGCACTGTTCAGTGAGTTTCTGGCCCAGCCGGCCACTCAGTTTCTGCCCTTGATCGGCCGCGCAGACGCGATGGAGCGGATGCTGGGATTGGCTCCGGTGCAGATCCCGAAAGCACCGGCCGGTCCTGATATCACGTTGGATGCGCGGCCGGAACTGCTGGGGCTGAGTCTGGAGCAGAAAGTGCATTGGGATCTGCAACAGCTGGTCAGCCGGCAGCTCAAGATTCCGACGCAACGACTCAGGCTCGACAGCAGTCTGGATGATTTTGGATACGACTCTCTGCGGCTGGCGGATCTGGCAACGCACCTGCAAGCGCATTTTGGGGTGGCGGTTTCGCCGGCCTTGTTCTTCAGCTGTTTTACCCTGCGGGCGCTGACGGATCATCTGCTCAGTGAGCATGCAGATGCCGTTCAACAGTGTTATGCCGCAGTTACCAGCGCCTCAGTTGCCAACCATGGTGCCAAACCCGATGACTCCCGGCAGCAGCATCTGTCGCCGGCAGTGGTCCGCCACCACAACACCGGCGAACCGGAACCGATTGCCATTATCGGCATGAGCGGACGCTTCCCCGGAGCCCGTAATATTCAAGAGCTGTGGGCGATTCTGGCGGCCGGGGAATGCGTGGTCGACGAGGTGCCCGACAGCCGCTTTGACTGGCGTGAATACTACGGTGATCCGAAAACCGACCGCCGTCGCAGCAACGGTAAATGGGGTGGTTTTATTCCCGGTGTGGATGAATTTGATCCGCTGTTTTTCGAAATCTCGCCGCGTGAAGCACAGGGCATGGACCCGCGTCAGCGCCTGCTGTTGCAGGAAGCCTGGAACGCCCTTGAAGACGCCGCCATCGGCCCCGGTCATCTGCAACAGCAGCGGGTCGGTATGTTTGTCGGCGTCGAGGAAGGTGATTTCGGCCTGCTGGCAGGCGCTGAAATCACCGCCAATCATGGTGGCATTCTGGCCTCCCGGCTGGCGTATTTCATGAATTTCAATGGCCCGGTCATGGCGATCAATACCGCCTGTTCCTCGGGTCTGGTGGCTGCTCATCAGGCGTGTCTGAGTTTACGGGCCGGTGAATGCGATCTGGCCCTTGCGGCGGCGGCCAATCTGATGCTGACCCCGGCCGGTCTGGTGGTCATGGGACAGTCGGAGATGTTATCGGACGACGGCGTCTGTCATGTATTTGATCAGCGCGCCAATGGCATGGTGCCGGGAGAAGCGGTGACGGCGCTGGTGCTCAAACCCCTGTCGACGGCAGCGGCGGATGGTGATGCCATTTATGCGGTGATTCGCGGCAGTGCGGTGAACTATGATGGCAAAACCAATGGCATGACCGCGCCCAGTGGTACCGCCCAGGCAGAGCTGATACAGCAGGCACTGCAACAAGCCGGTATTGCGCCGGCGGCAGTGGAATATATCGTTACCCACGGCACCGGCACCCGGCTCGGTGACCCGGTTGAAGTCAACGCCCTGTATCAGGCCTTCCGGCATTCTGACGCCCGCTTCGGCCAATGTGCGCTGACCTCAACCAAATCCAATTTTGGCCATACTTTTGCGGCATCCGGATTGCTCAGCCTGATCAGTCTGGTACAGGCCTTCCGGCATGAACAGATTCCCGCCAGTCTGCATTGTGAAACCCGCAGCGACTACATCGACTGGGCGACCAGTCCGTTTTATGTCAATACCCAAAACCGCGCCTGGCCGGAACGGCCCGAAGACCCACGCACCGGAGCCGTCAGTGCGTTTGGTATGAGTGGTACCAATGCCCACATGGTGGTGCAGTCGTATCCGCAGAAGTTATCCTCGCGAGTGATTCGCCGACCGGCTTATCTGCTGCTGTTAAGCGCGCAGACCGAAGCGGCGCTGCAACAGCGGGTGGATGATCTGATTGCGGTCCTGCAACAGCCGGAAGTGGAACTGGCTCGTATCAGTTGCACGTTATTGTTGGGACGACATGCGTTCCAGCATCGGCTGGGGTTGATCGCGATGGCAACGGAGGACGCATTGGCGGCGTTGTTGACATGGCGCGAGCAGGGCACTCACCCCCAACTGTGTCAGGGCATGGTGGCAGCGGGATTCAGTGGCCAGAAAGTCATTTACCGGCAGGCCGGGCAATGGCTGGATCAGTTGCCGGAACAGCCGCCACAGGACTATCGCGATACCCTGCTGGCACTGGCCGATCTCTTTTGTCAGGGCTATCAGCTGCCCTGGTCACAGCTGTTTGCCGGCACGCAGATCCAGCGCATGCATCTGCCGGGCTATCCGTTTGCACGGGAACGCTTTCCGTTGCCGAAGACCGGTGCTCAGTCGGCGGTGAACACATTGCATCCGCTGCTGCATGAAAATCTCTCTGATTTTGCCGGGCAGCGTTACGGCACAGAATTGAATGTGCACCAATGGATGCTGGCGGATCATCAGCTTGGCGGTCACGCCATATTGCCAGGGGTCTGCCAGCTGGAAATGGCGCGTGCTGCACTGAGTGATGCGGACGCGGTGGCAGAGGGCTTCCGGCCGCTGGTGTTCAGTCAGGTCGTCTGGCTCAGCCCCGTCACGGTGCCCTCGCAGTCGCTGCATGTGCAGATCGCTCTGACGGAACAGCCGGATCAGGTCCACTACGAACTGTTCAGTGATCAGGAGGATGATTCGCAACTGTACAGTCAGGGGGAAATGTCCTGGTTGCCGGTCGATGAGTCTGAACCGGCCGCTGTTCCTCCCATCGATCTGGCGGCGGTGCGTGACAGTCTGGCCGCCAGCAGCTTCAGTGCGGAGCAGTGCTATACGGCATTCCGCGCTGCCGGGGTTCACTATGGCCCGGCCTTTCAGGCATTGCAGCAGATGTATGCCAGTACCGATGAAGTACTGGCACGGATTTCACTGCCATCCTGTGTTCGCGACCAACGCGACGCCTGGGTGTTGCATCCCAGCCTGATGGACGGAGCATTTCAGGCGATACTGGGGCTGTCATTGGCGATGACCGCCACCGCCGCCGATCCGACTCCGCGTATTCCCTATGCTCTGACCCGGCTGGAAATCCTGGCACCGCTGCCGGACAGTCTGTGGGTCTGGCTGCGTCGCAGGCACAGTGATGCGTCGATGGATACCGTCGATATCGATCTCTGTGACGATGACGGGCAGCGGCTGCTGTGTATGACGGGCCTCAGTATTCGCGTCATGCAAACCCATACGCCGTTACCAGTGCTGAACGGTGACGAATTTTACCTGCGTGATCACGGCGGACTGCTTCCGGGCGTGGTGTCGCTGGAGTGGGCCCGGCAAATGGCGGAGGACAGTGGTCGTCCGCTGCGGGGCCTGGGCCGGGTGGTCTGGCGTGAACCGGTGACTCAGGTTCAGCCCGGCACGCCGGTGGCTGTGGAACTGACCGACGTATCCGCCGCACTCAGCGATTACTGCGTCTATGTCGGTGACATCTGTCATGCCCAGGGCCAGTTGTGGTTCGGTGAACCGGCCAATGCGGAAACCATTGATCTTGCCGCGATTCAGCAACGCTGCGATCTATCCCTGTCGGCTGCTGAAGGTCTGACCCTGTTGCAGGCGGACCTGGGGCCTGGACTGCAAAGCCTGACATCCTTTGATTATCAGTTGACTCCGGGAGCGCCGGAAGCTCTGGCCTGCCTGCAACGGCCGGATGATGGTGATCCGTCAATGGCTGGTGATGTCTGGCATCCCGGTCTTATGAACGGCGTGTTGCAGGCGGCCAATCTGTTGCATTGTCTGGAATGTCCGCAGCTGCCACCGCCATTACCGTTCAGTCTTGACAGTCTGCTGATTCATCAGCCGTTGCCAGAGCGGGTATGGGTGCATGTCTGCCGCCATCTGGCAGAGGGCAGCAGGTCGCAGTGTTATGACATCAGAGTCGTAACCGAAAGCGGCCAGCCAGTGCTGACGTTGACCGGCTACACCGCCATCGCCGCCGGTGCAGATCAGTGTCTTTATGCCACAGCGGACTGGCAGCCGCAGCCGCTGGCCGATACGCCGGCAACGACTGCCACCGATCCGGAGCGCGAATGGTTGCTGACTCCAATGATCGAATCGATGCCTGTGTTACAGGCCCGGTTGCCGATGGTGACCCTCAAACCTCTGCTGATGCCCGCTTCGGATGATTTGAACGACGCTGCCGAGGCCTTGTTGTTGTCGCTGTTTCAGGCCATACAGACGCTGATCGCTGAAGATCGCTGCCGGCGGGTTTCGCTGCTGTTGCCTGAGTCCTGGCCCGTGGCGCTGTCGAGCGCCTGCGTCGCCATGCTCAAGACTCTGCACCAGGAGCACAGCAGCATCGCCGTTAAAGCACTGCATGTTCACGATGATGATGGCGATACCACTGCACTGGTCGACTGGCTGCAGCGCGAAATTGCCGATCAACAGAATAACGTTGAAGTCCGCTACCACACGCAGACCCGTGTACGAATGCTGAAGTCCTGGCGAAGGGTGTCAGTGGTGACACCCACCGAACCGGGGCCGATGGCGCATGGCAGCGTGATCTGGATCACCGGTGGTCTGGGTGGTCTGGGCCGGCTGTTTGCCCGTTATCTGGCAGAGCAGGGCATGCGCGTGGTGCTCAGTGGCCGCTCGCAACCGGAAGCCGCAGCACTGGCCGAACTGAGTGATGGCGTGGAGATCGATTATCTGCGTTGCGATATCACTGATGTTCAGTCGGTCACCGAGACGGTGGCACAGATTCAGCAACGACACGGCGCGCTGCACGGCATTATTCATGCGGCCGGTGTGATTGCCGATGGCTACATCAGCCAGCAGTCAGCAGCGGATGTCCGCCGGGTCTTCGCCGCCAAAATTCGCGGCTGCCTGACATTGGATACGGCGACCCGTGATGTTGATCTGCAATTTCTGGTGCTGTTTTCGTCCATGAGCGGCGGCTTTGGCAATGCCGGGCAGATTGGCTATGCCGCTGCCAACGCGTTTCTCGACGGCTTTGCTCAGGATCGAAACCGCCGGGTCCGGCGCGGCGAAGCACACGGCGCGACTTTATCGTTGGGCTGGCCGCTCTGGCGCGATGGCGGCATGACTGTGGATGCGCATCACGAGCGTCTGGTTGAACAGCGTTCCGGCATGACCCCGTTGCCAACGGATGCCGGTATGGTGGCATTTGCCGCTGCATTGCAAGCCGCCCTGGCGGGAGACGGGTTGGATCATCTGGTGATTCTGCATGGCGATGTTGAGCGCATGCAGACACGCCTGCTGAGTCCGGCAGTCACCGCAGAGGAGCCATCCCGGACTGCGACCACTGAAACCACCGCAGCGGATGTCCGGTCACTGTCGAAGGCGCTGGCCGAACTGGTACACGCGCAGATGGATATTGCCCTGGAGCGGATTGATCCGGCGGTAGAGCTCTCGCAGTACGGGTTTAATTCGCTGTCATTGACCGAGTTCGCCACCCGGGTCAATCAGGCCTTCGGGCTGACGTTGATGCCGACGCTGTTTTTTGAATATTCCACCTTGCAGAAGCTGGCGACCCATTTGCTGGCGCAGTACCCGACCGCGTGTGCTGCGGCGTTGTCCGGATCGGTGCCGGTGACAGCCACCACAGCCATGACCGCACCCCGCAAGGCTCCCGCTTATCGCCGTCGGCAGATCAGAACAGTGTCTGTGCCCGCTGCGACCACGGCAGACAAAGCCGTGGCGGTCATCGGTGTCAGTGGGCGGTTTCCGGGGTCTGAAGATCTGCGCGCTTTCTGGCAGCATTTGCAGGCCAATGATGACCTGATCACTGAGGTGCCGGCCAGCCGCTGGCGCTGGCAGGATTATGATGGTGACCCCATTGAGCAGCCGGGCAAAACCCGGGTCAAAAGCGCCGGTTTCATGGCCGATGCCGACCGGTTTGACGCCGCGTTTTTCGGTATCTCCCCACGCGAGGCCATCAGTCTTGACCCGCAGTTGCGGCTGATGCTGGAAACGGTCTGGGCCACCATTGAAGATGCCGGATATGGGCCTTCGTCACTGGCCGGCAGTCAGACCGGTGTGTATATCGGTGTTTCAACCTCGGACTATAAAGATGAATGGCTGCGGCTGGCCGGTCAGGGTTTCGGGGCCTCTGAGGGGGTCGGTGAACCGCCGCTGGTCAGTCATTTTGTCATCGCCAACCGGATTTCCTACATTCTCGATCTGCAAGGTCCGAGCGAGCCGATTGATACCGCCTGCTCCTCCTCACTGGTGGCCATCCACAGAGCCGTGGATGCCATTGGTAACGGCCGCTGCACTCAGGCACTGGTCGGTGGCGTCAATGTCATCGGTGGTCCCGGCATTACCATCGGTGCCAGCCGGGCCGGAATGCTGAGTGATGATGGTCGCTGCAAAACCTTTGATGCCAGCGCCGACGGCTATGGCCGGGGTGAAGGCGTTGGCGCGCTGATGCTGAAGTCACTGACGCAGGCCAGGGCCGATGGTGATCACATTGAATGCGTGATCCGGGCCAGTGCCGAAAATCACGGTGGCCGGGCCAATTCACCCACCTCACCCAATCCAACGGCGCAGCAGGCATTGCTGGTCAGCGCCTATGGTCAGGCCGGCATCGATCCGCGCACCGTGGGTTACATCGAAGCGCACGGCACCGGTACCGAACTGGGTGATCCGATTGAAGTCAACGCGCTGCGGGCCGCCTTTGACGAGCTGTATCAGACTCATCAGCTGACGGTTACCAACACTCACTGTGGTCTGGGATCGGTCAAGGCCAATATCGGTCATCTGGAAGCGGCGGCCGGCATCGCCGGCATGATCAAAGTCATTTTGATGCTCAGACACCGGCAGATTCCCGGCAATCCCAATCTGAAGCAGGAAAATCCCTATCTGCAATTACAGGGTTCGCCATTTTATCTGGTGCGGGAGACTCATCGCTGGCCGGCACCGGTGGATGCCCAGGGGCGTGAACTGCCCCGGCGCGCCGGCGTCAGCAGTTTCGGTATTGGTGGTTCCAACGCCCATATCGTGGTGGAGGAGTATCACGCTGCGCAGTCCACTGCTCCGGATTCGCCACAACCTCAGGCTATCGTCCTGTCCGCCAGAACCGCGCCGGCACTGAAAGCCGCTGCGGCGCGGCTGCGGGACTTCCTGCAGCATCCGGACCCGTCATTGCCGACCCTGGCTGCGCTGGCCTGGACCTTACAGCACGGTCGCGATGCCATGGCCTGGCGGCTGGGCTTTATGGCGGCCTCCGTGGCGGAAGCCAGTGCCGTGCTTGAGCAGTTTATGGCCGTGGAAAACCCGGCGGACTCGTCTGCCTGGTGCTATGGCCACTGTGGTCGTCAGACCGATGCGGCTGTCGCACAAACCGCACCGGCTCCGTTACCGGAACAACTGCAACAGTGGGTACAGGGCGCAGCAGCTGACTGGTCCCGGTGGCAGGTCGGACAGCCGGTGCCAGGGCGGGTGAGTCTGCCGAGCTATCCGTTTGAGCGGAAGCGTTTCTGGTTTGCTCAGCCGGCTGCTGTGGCGGTGACTGAAGCGGAAACACAAGCTGTTCCCGTGCCCGTTGTTGAGCCCGCCAGACCTGAAGCCGACCAGGCCGCAGTAGCCGCCATATCCCACCACGGTGAGCAAACAGACGCTGCCATCGAGGCATTTGTGATGGAGAGTCTGGCCGCCATGCTGATGATCGATATCGAGGAGATCGAACCCCACACTCCGTTCACTGAGCTGGGGCTGGACTCGGTGATCGGGGTTGAGTGGATCCATCAGCTGAACCGTCAATACGGCCTGAAGATGCCGGCGACCAAGGTCTATGACCAGCCCACTGTGACCGCGATGGTCAGCTTTATTCGTCATCAGGTGCTGCCTGAACAACAACCTATCAAATCCGCTCAGAAGTTCTCGATTGAAGAGATTCTGCAGCAAGTCAGTAACAAGCAGTTGGACATTGAACGCGCTGATCAATTGATCAGACAGCTCGAAGAGCAGACTGCTGTTGGAGAATTAATATGAATCGGAGTGGTATTTTACAGGCCCTGCAGGATGGTGATATTACCCTGGAGGAGGCCCGTCGAATGCTCGCCAGGCCGCCACAGACTGAAGTGGCCACGTCTGCTTCCCTGGTCCCATCTGCTGCCCCGGCATTTGCGGGTTCGCTGCAAGCGCTGTTGATCGACAGTCTGGCGGCCGCTTTATACATGGAACCACAGGATATTGATCCGGATGTGCCGTTTACCGAGCTGGGGCTGGACTCCATCATCGGCGTCGAATGGGTCAGTGAACTGAACCGCCGACTGGGCGTGCGAATAACCGCCACCAAAGTGTATGACTATCCGACTCTGGCGGAGTTTTCGGCCTATCTGCAACCGCTGCTGTCGGCGGACCGTGTTGCCGCGATAACTCCGGTGCCGGCAGAACCGCATGAGTCGGTCACTGCCGCGCAATTGCCCCAGCGGCGCAATGATGACCACGGCATTGCCATTATCGGTAATGCCGGTCGTTACCCCGGTGCCGCCAATCTGGCGGAGTTCTGGGATAACCTGGCCAACGGACGCGATTCCATTGTTGAAATACCGGCGCAGCGCTGGAACTGGGCGGATTATTACGATCAGGATCGCAAAAAGCCCGGCCGGATATACTGCAAATGGCTTGGTGCACTGACCGATATCGATCAGTTCGATCCGGCTTTTTTCATGATCTCACCGGCCGAAGCCGAGACCATGGATCCGCAGTACCGGATCTTTCTGGAGCAGGCCTATCTGGCCTTTGAGGACGCCGGCTATAGCCCTCAATCCCTGAGTCAGCAGAAATGCGGTGTGTACATGGGGGTGATGAACAGCGAATACGTGCATTTGCTGTCGGCCAGTCAGTCCAGCGCCCTGAATACCGGCAACAGTTTTTCCATGGCGGCGGCCCGCATCTCTTATTTTCTGAACCTGAAAGGGCCGGCCATTCCCGTTGATACGGCCTGTTCGTCATCACTGGTTTCGACCCATCTGGCCTGTCAGGCACTTCGAAATAATGAAATCGATATGGCGCTGGTGGGCGGCGTTACCTTGTATCTGACGCCTGCGTCTTATATCGGCATGTGTTCGGCGGGCATGTTGTCACCCGAGGGACAGTGCAAGAGTTTTGATGACCGCGCCAATGGCTTTGTACCCGGCGAAGGCGCCGGGGCCGTGGTGTTGAAAAGACTGCCCGATGCCCGTCGCGATGGTGACCATGTGCTGGGGGTTATCATTGCCTCCGGCATCAATCAGGATGGCCGCACCAATGGCATTACTGCCCCCAGTGCCCAGGCTCAGGCAGAGCTGGAGCGCGATGTCTACCGTCGTTTTAACATTGATCCGGCCAGCATTGATTATGTCGAAGCCCATGGTACCGGCACCCGGTTGGGCGATCCGATTGAACTGGAAGCGCTGAACACGGTCTTCCGAGAGCATACTGATCGTCGCCACTTCTGTGCGCTTGGGGCCGTCAAGAGCAATATCGGCCACACTTCGGCCGCGTCCGGCATGGCAGGTATTCATAAAGTGCTGTTGTCCATGGGCCATCAGCAGTTGCCGCCAACTCTGCATGTGCAGAAAGCCAATGAACATTGTGAGTTCGAGGACTCGCCGTTTTATCTCAATACCACCTTGATTCCCTGGCGACCCGATCCCGCTCGGCCACGCCGGGCGGCGGTGAGTTCTTTTGGTTTCAGCGGCACCAATGCTCATGTGGTGCTTGAAGAGTTTCTTGAGATCCCGGCAGAGGTTCAACCGATGTTGCCGGTCATGCTGGTGTTATCCGCCCGAACCGACGAACAACTCAGGCAGGTGGTCAGCCAGCTGCTGGATTATGTGGTGGGGCTCGAATCCTGCAACCAGGCCGATCTGGCGGCCATTGCCTATACCCTGCAAGTGGGGCGCGATGGCCTGGAAGTACGTCTCGCCGCCACCGTGAGCGACCGCGAGCAGCTGTGCCGGCTGCTGCAAGGCTATCTGAACGGCGGGACCGTGACCGGAATGCATTGCGGCCGGGTAAAACGCCGCAAGGGCAAACTGGATTTTTTCAGCGCCGGGAGCGGAGATGCCGATGTGCTGGCGCGGCTGATTCAAACCGCCCGGGCCGGACAGATGCCGGAGCGCGAGTCGTGTGAGCAGTTGTTGTCGTTGTGGGTCAATGGGTTGTCATTCGACTGGCAGCAGCTGTATCACGGCCAGCGACCGATTCGCCGGCAGTTACCCGGTTATCCGTTCAGCCGTGAATCCTATTGGGTGCAAAGCGCTGACGCTGGCAAAACCGCCAGCGCAGTGGCCATTCCTGCTGCTGCAGAACCCGTCGGCAGTACAGCAGCGCCGGCACCAGTGAGCCTGGCAAAACCCAGGCTATCGCTGAATACCCCGGCCGGGCATGCGCCGGCTGCCGGCAGGTCATTGTCAAAACCGCTGACCCGTTTGCAGGCACCCGTAGCGGTGCCTCTATCGGAGCACGAATCTGAACCATCGCTGGAACTTTCCGCCGGGGTGGCAACGCTTCGGCTTGATGGAGTGATCACCGGGCCGCAGCTGAGTGCGGTGCTGGCCCGGATGA
Organism: Gynuella sunshinyii YC6258; assembly: GCF_000940805.1. GTDB lineage: Bacteria > Pseudomonadota > Gammaproteobacteria > Pseudomonadales > Natronospirillaceae > Gynuella > Gynuella sunshinyii. Next base: position 3,143,634 of record NZ_CP007142.1, read on the forward strand.
ATGCGATGCCGGAAGTGCGCGTTCTGCTGTTGCGGCTGACGCCGGCGGCAGAGATCAAGCTGTCAGCGGATGAGCTTCAGGCTGGGTTACAGAACTGCCCGCTGCCGGTCATGGCAGTACTGCCAAGGTCTGCGGCGGAAGGTTTCAAGCCGGTGACCGCCGCCTGCGATCTGACCATTCTCTGCGATGATCAGCCCTTCACCAACGATGTGCCTGAGCCAGCGATGGCAAGCGCCAGGGCGATTGCCCGGGCTCCGCGTCTGGCACTGGAAGTTCTGAAACAACATTGGCGCAACCCGGTGCTGTCGGCTGCCGAACAGCAGCGGCTGGCGTCGCTGCGTGCCGAGATCTACCGCCACTGTCAGGCGACCGTGGCTGCGGATCAGCGCACCATGCCTCAGGGGCAGGCGATAGCTTTGCGCAGTCAGGTGGTGCAGCTGACAAGCCATGATGATGGCGTGGCCGTGCTGACGATGTGCGAGCGCAGCCGCCAGAACGGCTTTACCCCGGCTCTGAATGAAGGGCTGATCGAAGCCTTTGCCTGGGTTCAGCAACAGCAGCACCTCAAAGTGGTGGTGCTGACCGGGTACGATCAGTATTTCGCCACCGGCGGCACGCTGGAGGCATTGCAGGCCATCCAACAGGGACAGGCGCAGTTTACCGATGCCGGGGTGATAGACCTGCCACTGCGTTGTGACATACCGGTCATTGCCGCGATGCAGGGCCATGCCATTGGTGCCGGCTGGGCCATGGGAATGTGTTGTGATCTGGCGGTCTACAGCCGTGAAAGCGTCTACCACAGTCCGTATCTGTCCTATGGCTTTACCCCGGGTGCCGGTTCCACCCTGATGCTGCCGGCGCGACTGGGCCGGCAGTTGGGGCAGGAAGTGCTCTGGACCGCCCGGGAATATAAAGGCAGTACCCTTGAGCAGCGGAACATCAGTGACCCGGTGGTGTGGCGCAATGAAGTATTGCCACTGGCGTTGCAGCTGGCCGCGCAGCTGGCCCGGCAGTCCCGTAGAACCCTGATTGAACAGAAAGCCGACGCCACATCCGTGCTGCGTGATCGTTTGGCCGGTATTTATGACGCTGAGCTGGCCATGCATGCGCGGACGTTTGTGGATAACACCGAAGTGGCCCGCCGTATCGAACAGCAGTTTCATCACGCGCCAGTGGTGGTGACCGAAGCACCATTACCGTCGGCATCGGCATCGGATGATGCCCATCAGAGTCTGGCAACGGTCGTGGATATTATGCGTGACAGTCTGGCTGCCGAGCTGCACATGCCACTGAGTCAGATCAGCAATGACGTGGCGTTTGTGGAGATGGGGATGGACTCCATCAACAGTGTGACCTGGGTACGGGCGTTAAATCAGCGTTTCAATATCGATATTGAAGCCGCTGAGGTTTATAACCATCCGACCATCGATGATTTTGCCCGTTTCATTCTGGCGCAGAATCCTGTGCTTGGTTCAGTAGCTCCCGGGTCAGCAATGCCCGGTTCGGATGCGCTCGAAACGCAATCGCCTTCCTTGGAGACATCCGTTGATTCTCATGCGACGGTATCCGTTACGCTACCGGAAATCGTCCAGCCGAAAGTGCTGGAGCCGCTCAGACCGAAAGCTCCGCAGCGCACGGTCGAAAGCTCCGATATAGCGGTGATCGGTATGTCGGGCCAGTTTCCAAAAGCCCGCAATGTCCAGCAGTACTGGGACAACCTGATCAACGGACGCGACTGCATCAGTGAGATTCCGGCAGACCGCTGGTCGCTGGCGGCTTATTACGACGAACAACCGGAGACCGAGGGCAAAAGCTACAGCAAGTGGATGGGCGCACTGGAAGATGTCGCCTGTTTCGACCCGCTGTTTTTCAATATTTCGCCGCTGGAAGCCGAAGCCATGGACCCGCAGCAGCGACTGTTTCTGATGGCCTGCTGGCATTGTCTGGAAGATGCCGGATACAACCCGGCGGCCATGTCGGGTCAGAGCTGTGGTGTTTTTGTGGGCTGTGGCAGCGGTGACTACGGCATGGGAGAACAGCGCGGTGAGCTGGATGTGTCAGCGTTTACCGGCAACTCCATGTCGATTCTGGCGGCCCGCATTGCCTATCTGATCAACCTGAAAGGCCCTTGCATCTCTCTTGATACCGCCTGTTCCTCCTCCATGGTCGCCATTGCCACTGCCTGCGACAACCTGACCCTGGGCAATTGTGATACTGCCCTGGCCGGCGGAGTCAGTGTGCTGGCCGGTCCGGTTTTACACATTCTCACCAGTCAGGCCGGCATGCTGTCGCCGGCAGGGCGCTGTTTTACCTTTGATCAGCGTGCCAACGGTTTTGTGCCGGGTGAAGGGGTGGGTGTGCTGATGCTTAAACGGCTTGACCAGGCCGTAGCCGATGGTGACTCGGTGTATGGTGTCATTCGTGGCTGGGGCGTCAATCAGGATGGCAAAACCAACGGCATTACCGCGCCCAGCGGTGAGGCGCAGCAGCAACTGGAGCAGCAGGTTTACCAGCGCTTCGGCGTCAATCCGGACAGCATCCAGTATGTGGAAACCCACGGTACCGGTACCCGGCTGGGAGATCCGATTGAAATCGGCGGCCTGAAAGCATCATTCCGCCGTTTTACCCACCGCGAGCATTACTGTGCGCTGGGATCGGTCAAAAGCAATATTGGCCATCTGCTCGCCGCCTCCGGGGTGGCGTCAGTGATCAAAGTGCTGTTGAGCTTTCAGCATCGCCAGCTGGCACCCAGCATTCATTTCAAGACACTGAATGAACACATCGATCTCACTCAGTCGCCCTTTTACATCAATACCGAAGCCCGTGACTGGCCGGTTGAGGACGGCAAGCCCAGGCGGGCGGCGGTCAGCAGTTTCGGCTTCAGCGGCACCAATGCGCACATGGTGCTGGAAGAATATCCGTTGGTTCAGACAGCCAATCATTCGGGGCCGGTGCTGATCGTGCTGTCCGCACGCAACAGCCGGCAGTTACAGGAGGTTGTCAGTCTGCTGCATGATGCGGTAGTCGCCCGGATGAACGCCGGTGGCCTCGATCTGACCGCCCTCGCGTATACCTTGCAGACCGGCCGTCAGGCCATGGCTGAACGACTGGCATTTGGTGCTGAATCAGCAACCGGGTTGCAGGCGACACTGCGGTCCATTATGGATACCGGTGTCGATACAGCCGGTGAGCATATCGTCCGTAGTCGTGCGGCCCGTCAGCTGGAACGCAACATGACCGCAGACGTCGCTGAGGCGCTGGCACGCTGGCGAAACAGTAGCACTGACCACTCGGTGCTGAGCCTTTGGGCTCAGGGGTATGAGGTCGACTGGGCTCAGCTCTATGGCGATCATCCGCCCGGAAAAATCAGTTTGCCGGGTTATCCGTTTGCCCGTGAGCGTTACTGGAAACAAAGTTATCAGCTTGATGATCATCGGCCCCAGGTGCAGTTGTATCGACCGGTCTGGCGACCCGAAGCGGCAGCGCTTCAGACAGCTGCGGATGAGACGACCAGGCATGTCATTGTAACCGCCGGTCTGCCAGCCGCGACAACCGCAGACATTGCCGCGGCGTTTCCCGCTGCGCAGTGCCGTTCATTCAGTCTGCCTGCTGATGGCAGCGAGCCTTTTGCTGTCTGGGCGGAGCAACTGCTGGAGGTGTTTCAGGCTGCTCTGGCAGCGCCTCAACGTTCCGGCATGCTGATTCAAATGTTGTTACCGGAAGGCCAGTCTGCGGCTGGATTCGCCGCCATGATGAAAACCCTGCAACTGGAGTATCCAGCGGTGTGCGGGCAGGTGATCGAGGTTGCCGATCATGCCTCCGCCGTAGCGTTGTCAGAGGAAAACCGGTACCACCGCCAGAGCGGGCATATCAGCTATCGTCAGGGGCAACGCTGTGTCCCGGACTGGCAGTTGATCAACGCTGTCGACAGTGCCGGTGATTGCCGTTGGAAGGAGCAGGGAGTGTATCTGATCACCGGTGGCATGGGCGCGCTGGGGCTGATATTTGCGCGTGAGGCGGTTGCCCGTACCAGCCGCTGTACTCTGATTCTGACCGGGCGCTCAGCGCTGACTCCGGTGCAACAGCGGCAGTGCGACGAGCTGACCCGCTCCGGTGCGGTGGTGATCTACAAAATCCTGGATGTGACAGACAGGCCGGCAGTGTTTGATCTGATAGCCGGGATCACCCGCGATCATGGCGGTCTGGATGGCATTCTGCATGCTGCCGGTGTGCATCAGGACGGCTTTATTCGTGACAAATCGGCGCAGTCGTTGCGACAGGTGCTGGCTGCCAAGGTTGCCGGCACGATCAACCTCGATGAGGCCAGTCGTGATCTGCCACTGGCATTTTTTGTCATGTTTTCGTCGATTGCCGCTGTGACCGGAAACGTCGGGCAGGTGGATTACGCCGCCGCCAATGGCTTTATGGATGCCTATGCCAGCCGCCGTAACGATTGGCGACAACATGGCCGGCGACAGGGCAAAAGTCTGAGTATCAACTGGTCTCTGTGGCAGGATGGCGGCATGCAGATTGATGCCGAGACGCTGGCGACCTTGCAGGATAGCGGGGTGGAAGCAATCGGCATGAAGGACGGACTGGCGGCGTTTTACCAGGCTCTGGAGGTGGACAGCACCCAGGTGATGGTGACCGCAAGCCAGACCTTGAAGACTACCGATCATTCACGTTCAGAACCGGTCTCCACAGTTGAAATTGCCGCTGCGGAACCGGCCATGATTCCGGCGATTGATAGGCCGGTCGATATGCAAACAGTGCAGTCACGCACGGTGCAGCAGTTAAAAACCCTGCTGGGCGATGCTCTGAAGCTGTCACCAGCGCGTATCGATGCTGATGCCCCGCTGGAAAATTATGGCATCGATTCACTGCTGATCACTCGCTTGAATCGCGCATTGACCAAGGTTTTTTCCGGTTTGCCGAAAACTTTGTGGTTTGAGGTTCAGAGCCTGAATGAACTGGCCGCCTATCTGCTCCAGCATTGCCAGGCCGAGTGCCTGGAATGGACCGCGACGGAAACGGTTGTGGCGCCGTATCAGAGCCCACAGCCTTCCCGCCCGGCCATCAATGGCGCGGTGAAGTCCTCTCCGGTTATCACCGCAACAGCTGATACCAGCCTGGAACCGATTGCCATCATTGGCCTCACCGGACGTTATCCGCAGGCCGATACCCTGGATCAATTCTGGCAAAACCTGCGCGATGGCCGTGACTGCATCAGCGAGATTCCAGCGGAACGCTGGTCCCTGGAGGGGTTTTTCCATCCGACCCCGGCCGTTGCCATTGCCAATGGTCAGAGCTACTGCAAATGGGGCGGTTTTGTGAACGGCTTTGCCGAGTTCGACGCCCGGTTTTTTAATCTGTCAGCTCCGGCGGTGCTGGCCATGGACCCGCAGGAAAGACTGTTTGTGCAATCCTGCTGGGAACTGCTGGAAACCGCCGGCTATACCCGGGAGGCTCTGTCCAGCCGGTTTGACAGTCGGGTCGGAGTATTCGCCGGTATCACCAAAACCGGTTTTGAACACTATCGCCGGCACTGGCAAACGGAAGGGGTGGTGCCGTATACCTCCTTTGGTTCCGTGGCCAACCGGGTGTCCTATCTGCTGAATCTCAAAGGTCCGAGCATGCCGGTGGATACCATGTGCTCATCGTCGCTGACGGCGATTCATGAGGCCTGTGAGCATCTTCGCCGTGGCAGTTGCAGGATGGCGATTGCCGGAGGGGTGAATCTGTATCTGCATCCTTCGTCCTACGTCAATCTGTCGGCCCAGCACATGTTGTCGAAAACGGGTCGATGCCGCAGTTTTGGTGCCGATGCCGATGGTTTTGTACCGGGTGAAGGAGTGGGCACGGTATTATTGAAACCCTTGTCGCAGGCGCAGCGCGATGGTGATCTGATTCATGCGCTCATTCGTGCCAGTGGTATTAACCATGGCGGTAAGACCAACGGCTTTACCGTGCCAAATCCCAATGCCCAGGCCGAGCTGATCCGCGAAACCCTGTCCGTTGCCGGCATTGATCCGCGCACAGTGAGTTATATCGAAGCCCATGGCACCGGGACTGAGCTGGGTGATCCGGTGGAAGTCAGAGGTCTGGTGCAGGGTTTTGGTCTGGACCGGGATGCCGATACCGGCTTCTGCGCTCTGGGATCGGTCAAATCCAACATGGGTCATCTGGAGGCCGCAGCCGGGATAGCCGGGCTGACCAAAATTGTGCTGCAAATGCAGCATGGCCAGATAGTTCCCAGTCTGCATGCGCAATCCCTGAACCAGAATATTGATTTTGCCGTCACGCCGTTCAAGGTGTCACAGGCGCTGACTGACTGGCCCCGGCCGGTGTTGAGCCGCGACGGAGAGACGCGTGAATATCCGCGTATTGCCGGTCTGTCGTCGTTCGGGGCTGGGGGTTCCAATGCCCATGTGATTGTCGAGGAGTATGTTCCGGCAACAGTTGCGACCGCTAATGCTCCCCGGCATCAGACCGTTGCCTTTGTGTTATCGGCCCGTAACGAACAGCGTCTGCTGGCCTATGTGCAGCAGTTTGAACGGTTTTTACAGACCGCTTCACCGGATCTGACTGCTCTGGCCTGTACCCTGCAAACCGGCCGCGAAGCGATGGAATATCGCATCGGCTGCGTGGTCGATTCGGTGGCTCAGTTACAGCAGCGGTTAGCGGCTTTCAGCAATGATCCGGGCGCTGCCGAAGGGTGGCATCGGACCCGGACGCGCTCAGATGATGACATCAACCTGTTTGCTGAAGACGAAGAGTTGCAGCAGGTGCTGGTCTCCTGGCTTGCCAAGGGCCGACTGGACCGTGTACTGGGGATCTGGGTCAAAGGCGGCACCATTCCCTGGCAGTTGTTGTATGGCAACCAACCACCGGTCAAGGTGGTGTTGCCGACCTATCCGTTCGCCCGTGATCGTTACTGGGTGGACACCCACGGTTATAGAGGGGAGTCGAGTGACCGGCAGCAGACGCAGCCATTGAGCCCGTTGCTGCATGAAAATATCTCCTCGCTGTCCGGGCTCTGTTTTCGGACCCGTGTCAGTGGCGAGGAGTTTTTTGTGGCTGATCATCGGGTTCAGGGTGAGAAAGTGTTTCCCGGTGTCGCCTATCTGGAAATGGCCTGTGCCGCTGCTGCCAGACTGACTGCGGCTGATGGCGGCGTGACCCTGGAAAATATCGCCTGGGTACAACCTCTGGTGATCACCGATCCTGTGGATCTGCGCATCTCCTTGCAGGATCTTGCCGATCAGCGGCTGGATTTCATGATTCAATCATCCGCGCAACTGACTCACTGCCAGGGACGGGTATCAGCGTCAACACCGGCCACAACGGACACCCTGGATCTGGCCTCGTTGCAGGCAAACATCAATACCCATGTCCTGGATGGCCGGCAGTGTTATGACCTGCTTGCGACCACCGGCATCGACTATGGCCCGCGGATGCAGGCCATTACCCGGCTGCAATCCGGTCATGGTCAGGTGCTGGCACGACTGTCGGTACCGGCAGGCGCCGACACTGCGGGGTTTATCCTGCAACCGAGCCTGTTGGATGCCGCATTGCAGGCAGCATTTGGCATGTCGCTGGGATCGACGCAGACCACCACGACCACCTGGGTACCCTTTGCTGTGACCCGGATAGAGGTCATGAGTGGGTGTCCATCATTGGCCTGGGTGTGGATTCGCACGGCCGGGGAAGACGGTCAGATCCGTAAACTCGATATGGACCTGTGTGATGACCGTGGCGTGGTGCAGGTGCGTATCCGTGGCTTCAGCTTTCGTGCGTTAAAACAGGCGCCAGGGCTGGAAACGTTGTTGTTGCAGCCAGAGTGGCAGGCACAGCCGATCCAGGCCGGGCAGAGCAATACGATGGCGCAGCATTGGGTCCTGGCCTGTCAGTTTGATATGGATACCTTTGCGGAGCTGTCGACCCGAACAGGCACTGATCGCTGCAAGGCATTGATCAGTACCGCCGCCACTATCGACCAGCAATATGCGGATATCTGCCGGCAGGCCATGCATTGGCTGCAGACGGTGTTGTCGCAACCGAAGCTGGCGAAAACCCTGGTGCAGGTACTCGTACCTGCACAGGCACACGGAGCATTACTGGCGGGACTGGCAGGTTTGTTCAAAACCGCACAGCTGGAAAACCCGGCTTTGCACGGTCAGGTGATCAGTGTCGATGCCTCTCAATCCGCAGCGCGCTGGCATGCTGTGATACAGCAGAACCGGCAGATGCCTGCCGATCAGCGTGTTGCTTATATCGATGGCGAGCGTCATGTACAGCGCTGGCAGCCGCTGGCGATGTATCCGGGTGCAGATACGACCTTATCCGGCTGCCTGAAAGCAGCGGGAGTCTATCTGATTACCGGTGGGGCCGGCGGACTGGGACTGATTTTTGCCAGGGCGATTGCGCAGGCGGTGCCAGAGAATGAACGGCATCAGACTACCATCATCCTCGCCGGCCGCTCGGCGCTGAGCAGCAGACAGCAGGCGCAGCTGACAGAGATTACGGGTGTGCGACTGCAATATCGTCAGGTGGATATCGGTGTGACACAGCAGGTTGAGGGGCTGATTGCCGATGTTGAGTCACAGTTTGGGCCGCTGACCGGCGTCCTGCACAGTGCCGGCGTTATTCGCGATCAGCTGCTGGTCCATAAAACCGACGCCATGGTTGCCGAGGTTCTGGCACCAAAAGTGGCGGGTACTGTCTGTCTGGATCGTGCCACTCAGCATTGTCCGCTGGACTTTTTTGTGCTTTTCGCTGCCGGTGCCGGAGTGTTGGGTAATCCAGGGCAGGCGGATTACGCCGCTGCCAATGGCTTTATGGATGAATATGCCCACTACCGCAATCAGCAGGTTTCCCGGGGGCATGGGCGGGGCAGGACACTGGCCATCGACTGGCCACTCTGGCAACAGGGTGGCATGACCGTGGATGCCGCCACCGAACAGCGCATGCAGGACGCCATCGGCATGGCGGCCATGCCAGCTGCTGCGGGCATTGCTGCGCTCAGTCGGGCATTGCAATCCGCTCAGGCGCAGGTCTGGGTACTGTATGGCGACGTTGAACGCATGCACACCCGGCTGTTGAATCCGGTGACTGTTGATCCTGACGCATTGGTTTCAGACGTTGAGGGCCCGGCAGTTCAGATGACATCGGAAGCGGGTCTGGCACTGTTGACAGAGATGTTGGCTGACGCATTGAAAGTCCCCTTGTCATCACTCTATGCCGATCAACCTCTGGCGGAGTTGGGCATTGATTCCATCATCGCCATCAACCTCACGACCGAACTCGAAAAAATCGTCGGCCCCTTGTCGAAAACCCTGTTTTTTGAATACGACACCGTCGGTGATCTGGCGCAGGCACTGCAACAGGACTATGCACAGCCATTGCAACAGTGGCAACAGGCGCATACTGGAGAGGCTGTATCTGAAACGACAGCGGTTGAGCCTGAATTTCAGGATCATTCCTTCTTTCCGGTCGATGAATTGCGTCAACAGGTTTATGACTACCTCTGCGACCTGCTGGTGGTCAGTCTCAAGCTGCCACGTGAGGCCGTATACCCCTCGCAGCCCATGTCTGAATTTGGCATCGACTCCATTATTGCGATGAATATGACCAGTCAGATGGAACAGCGATTTGGCTCATTATCGAAAACCCTGTTCTTTGAATATGAATCGCCGGCTGACTTGGCCGACTACCTGCTTGAGCAGTTTCCACAGGCATTTGTGACGCCGACAGCGACCCGCAGCACCAAAACCACCACGAACCAGGCCGCCATACGGACCGGTAATTGGCATGTTTCATCAGTGGACACCCACTCGAATGCTTCAATGGACACCCACCTGAATGCTTCAGTGAATGCTTCAGTGGACACCCACCTGAATCGTTCAATGGACAATACTTCAGTGGACACCCACCCGAATTCATTAGTGGACACCCACTCGAATGCTTCAGTGGACACCCACTCGAATGCTTCAATGGACACCCACTTGAATGCTTCAGTGGACACCCACCTGAATGCTTCAATGGACACCGACCCGAATGCTTCAGTGGACACCCACTCGAATGCTTCTGTGGACACCCACCTGAATACTTCAATGGACACCCACCTGAATCGTTCAGTGGACACCCACCGGAACTACCGCAAAGCCGGGCGCGATGGCGATGTTGAGCCGTTGAATATTGCGGTGGTCGGGTTGTCGGGTCGTTATCCCATGGCTGAGGATCTGGAGAGTTTCTGGCGCAACCTGAAACAGGGCCGGGACTGTATTTCTGAGGTTCCTGCCGAGCGCTGGGACTGGCGTGACTATTATGCCGGGCCGGAGCAGCCGTTTCTGGGTCACCACAGTAAGTGGGGCGGTTTTCTTCAGGATGTCGATCAGTTCGATCCGCAGTTTTTCGGTATTGCCCCGAGGGCTGCGGCGTATATCGATCCGCAGGAGCGCCTGATTCTGGAGCAGTCGTGGAATGCGCTGGAGGATGCCGGGTATCGCCGTGAGGATCTGCGTTCGGAGGATGCTGCGACGGCCGCAGTGGGCGTGTATGTCGGGGTAATTTATGCCGAATATCAGTTGTTTGGTGTTGAAGCCACGTTGAAAGGTCAGCGCAGCGCCTTTGCCACCAGTTTGGGCAGTATTGCCAACCGGGTGTCCTACACCCTCAATCTGAACGGTCCGAGCATGGTGGTGGATACCCTGTGTTCCGGGGCGATGACCTGTATTCACCTGGCCTGTCAGGATCTGATCATGGGACGCACCCGCATGGCTTTGGCAGGAGGGGTGAATCTGACGCTGCATCCGAGCAAGTATCAGGTGTTGAGTACCGGCCGTTTTATTTCCACTGAGGGCCGTTGTGAAAGCTTTGGTGAAGGGGGAGACGGTTATATCCCCAGTGAAGGGGCGGGCATGGCGTTGTTGAAGCCGCTGGCCGATGCCGAACGCGATGGCGACCATATTTATGGCGTCATACAGGGCAGCGCCATCAATCATGGTGGTCGAACCAGTGGTTTCAGTGTGCCGAGTCCGAATGCGCAGCAGCAGGTGATTCGTCAGGCAATGGCTCAGGCCCGGGTGAAGCCGGAACATGTCAGTTATATTGAGGCTCATGGAACAGGCACCAAACTGGGTGATCCTATTGAGGTGAGCGGTCTGAGCAAAGCCTTTGCTCTGCAACCCGGTCAGGCGCACTGCTGGCTGGGATCGGTCAAGTCGAACATTGGTCACTGTGAATCCGCCGCCGGTATTGCCAGTCTGACCAAGGTGTTGTTGCAGATGAAACATGGTCAGATCGTGCCGTCATTGCACAGCGATGTGCTCAATCCGCATATTGATTTTGCCACCACGCCGTTTGAGGTGAATCAGCAGTTACGCGATTGGCAGCCGGTGACCGAAAACGGGCAGCCGTTGCCCCGAGTCGCCGGTATTTCTTCGTTTGGTGCCGGTGGTGCCAACGCCCATCTGGTGGTCGCGGAGTACCGTGAACCTGTGGCCGTGTCGATGCCGGTGAAGGGCGTGCCTATCGTGCTGTCGGCCAGATATGACACCTCGTTGCAGGCACAGATTGAGCATTTGTATCGCTTTATCGAATCTTCAGCAGAGAACAGCTTTGCATGGCTGTGTCGTGTCGCCTGGACTCTGCAAGCCGGTCGTGAGGCGATGGAGGAACGTCTGGCGTTGACGGTGGATTCTGTTGAGCAGTTGAAGCACTTGCTGAAGGCCTGTCTCAACGGGGAGTTTGATGAGGGTGTTTTCTATCGTGGCACGGTTGCCGATCCTCAGGTCACTGCTTCTGCACAGGCACGGGTATGGGTTCCGGCAGAGCAGTCTGTGTTGTTACAACACTGGGTTCAGGGTGGGAAAATCGATTGGCTGTCGGTGTATGACGGGCAACCACCACGTCGTCTCAGCCTGCCAACGTATCCATTCCGGCGTCAGCGCTATTGGTTTGAGATGGATCATGATTCGGCGCTCGAAACGCCTTCGGCCACCAGGCCGGCGAAGATTCAGCTGAAACCATTGGTATTGAAATCCAGGTCGCCGGAAGAACCGCTCAGTCCGGCAAACATGACACCAGTATCGAAGCCTAGTCTGGTGGCTGTTGAGGTCGGGTCAAAAGCTGAAGTGGTGACCCGCGCAGTGACTATTCCCTCTGGCCTCGAAGCCGAGTTGCAGGAGAGTCTGGCGACGGTGTTGATGATGGCCCCGGAAGAAATTTCGCCGCTCAAACCGTTTGTGGATCTCGGACTCGATTCCATCGTCGGGGTGGAATGGGTTAAGGCCATTAATGAGCACTATGGTCTTCAGCTGAATGCGACAGAGATTTATGACTCCGTCAATTTACGTCAATTTACTGCGTTTGTGGCGGGTCGCATCCAGGGGGATTGTCCGGCAGCGGTTGAGGTCGCAGAGGTTGTTGAGCCGGACAAGATGGATACATTGTTGTCTCCGTTGCGGGAGCTGTTGGCCGAAGCGCTGTTGATGAGTCCGGATGAGATTCCATTTGAAAAACCGTTTGTGGATCTGGGGCTCGATTCCATAGTCGGGGTTGAATGGATCAAGGCTGTGAATCATCGCTTTGGGTTGAACCTGACGACGGAAAACCTCTACCAATACGACAGTCTCAGTCGCTTCGCTGATTTTGTGGCCAGGCAAATTGAAAGCGGTTCGCAGTCTGAATCGGAAAAATTCCGTCATTCAATGATTGAACCATCGGTAACAGCCGCGGAGGAACCAGAAGAACCGATCCCTGACGGTCCGACGATTCAAACGACTGACATTGCCATCGTTGGTATGTCCGGACGGTTTCCCGGAGCGGAAACCGCAGAGCAGTTGTGGCAGTTGTTGAGTGAAGGGCGCGACGCATTTGGTGAGTTGCCAATTGATCGCCAGTGGTCAGTGTCAGAGGAATCGTTTTTGCCCCGGAAGGGTGGTTTTTTATCGCCTATCGATGGCTTTGATCCGCTGTTTTTCCAGATTTCGCCTAAAGAAGCGGCGTCGATGGATCCAACGGAGCGGATTTTTCTACAGGAGTCCTGGAAGGCCATTGAGGATGCGGGGATTGATCCGTTGACCTTATCCGGCCGCTGCTGGGGTGTTTTTTGCGGCAACGGCGGCGACTACAGTCTGCATCTTAAAGACGTGTTGGGTTACGCACCCCATGTGACGCTTTCCCATGTACCGGCACGAGTTTCCTATTGTCTGAATCTGAATGGTCCCTGTGCCTCGGTGGATGTGGGGTGCGGGTCAGCTTTGATGGCCATGGCTCAGGCCTGTGATCAGCTGCTCGCAGGCAAATGTGAATCTTCCATCGCCGGTGGTGCCTTTATTCATTCGACCCCCAATCTGCTGCTCAGCGCCACGCAAATCGGTTTGCTGAATCAGGATGGGCAGGCCCGTGCACTGGATGTTACAGCCAGCGGCATGGTGCCAGCCGAGGCGGTTGGAGTGGTGGTGCTGAAGCGGTTGGAGGATGCATTGCAGGCCGGGGACCGTATCCATGGGGTGATCAAAGGCTGGGGTTACAACCATAACGGCAAAACCCAGGGGGTGGTGTCACCGAGTGAACAGGCGCAGCGGTTGCTGCTTTCCCAGGTACACCAGCGGTATGGCATCCATACTCAGGACATCAGTCTCGCGGAGGCCCATGCCGCCGGGATGCCCGGTGCCGACGAAGTAGAACTCAAAGCGCTGTCACAGGTGTTTGGCAGTGGCAATGGTAAGCATCAGTACTGTGCCTTGGGTACGGTGGAAAATAATATTGGCCATGCTTTTCACAGTGCCGGTATGGGGCACGTATTCAAGGTTCTGCTGGCCATGCGTCATGGTCAGATTCCCGCCACCATCAATGTACAGCAGCCGGCGACTGATCTGCAGCACACCCCGTTTTATATCAATAACAAGAGCATTCCCTGGCAGACCCCTGCCGGAAAACCGCGGATTGCGGCGTTGAATTCCTTTGGTGCGACCGGTGTCAATGTTCATATGGTCATTGCCGAGCCGCCGCAGGCACTGATGTCAGCGGAACCAATATCCGATGATCCGCAGCAACCGGCACTGCTGGTGTTGTCTGCAAAAACCGCAGCCGCATTGACGCGCCGATGTGAACAGTTATTGGCCGGGTTGAAAGGCGGTGATTATTCCTACCGCCAACTGGCGGCCAATCTGCTGCTTCGACGCAGTCATTTTGAATATCGTTGTGCGCTGGTGGTGACGGATATTGACAGTCTCAAACATCAGTTAGCGCAGATCATCGCTGGTGAACAGCCCGATTGTGGATGTACTGGACGTGTCGAGCAGGAGCAGCCGGTGACGCAGACTCTGGGTTCGGCTTATCAGCAGATCGCCAGGGACAAAATAGAAACCCTGAAAACTGCCGGCGATGCCCAGCTTGATGATTTTCTGGTATTGGCGGATCTGTATGTGAAAGGTGTGCCGTTGGATCTGTCCGACTGTTTTTCCACCGCAGAGCAACGACCATTGAGTTTGCCTGGTTATCCCTTTGAAAACCGGCGGTGTTGGATGGATAAAAACATGTCCGCCCAGACTGCAGCGATATTGGATCAGGCCGATGACGAGATTAACGGGGCTGAAACAGCCAATGATACGGTTACCGTGTTGACCAATATTATTGCTGAGATAACTGATCTGGCGGAAGAGGAAATTAACGCCGAGTCGGATTTGAGTGAATATGGAATCGATTCATTGCTCAGCCTGCGCATTCTGAATCGTCTCCAGGCTGTCTATCAACATGATTTTCCAGCGACGCTGTTGCATGGTAAATCGTTACTGGAAGTGGCCCGCGAGATCGATTCCATCGGTGTTCGTATTGGCACTGAATTCATACCTGTGGCAACTAATGATGGACGCTGGATCACACCCCCGGGTATTACTCAGATCCGCTTGCCATTTTCCGAAGCAGAGCCGGCTGTGGTATCTGCAGAAGCTGACTCACTTCTGCAAACATGGATCGCTCAGGGCGTCGGTATCTGGAAAACCGAACACGAACTGGTGTTTGAATGCGATGGTGACAATGATGTCCGGTTGGACATTTTGTCGCAGTCGTCTGCCCGTCTGAATCAGTTGGCGGCCTGTCTGGCAATAGGACAGCGTTATTTTCCGGTCAGCGCCATGCAGCGTTTTTTCCTGGAGCAATCCCATATCCATCACAATACCGGCTTTCATATCGGTCAGATATTTCAGTTTGATGGTCCGGTCGATCTTCCGCTGTTAAATCAGGCGCTCAATGACATGGTGCAACAGCATTCCATACTGAGAACCTGTGCCGGTCGTTGCGGTGATCTCTGGGTTCAGGTCGTACACGATGAATGGTCAGTGTGCTGTCGTGAAGTGTGCTGGCCGGAAATAAACCAGCCTGAAGAGTTCCTGCAGCAGTTGCAGGCATTTCAGAATCAATGCAGCACTGAACCGTTTGACGAACTGGACCGTCCCTTGTTCAACGCCTGTGTATTGCACAATCGAGGGTCTCTGTGTGCAGCATACCTGCACATGCATCATTTTCATGCCGATGGTTTCACTTTGTATCTGCTGCAACAGGAGTGGTATGAGCGTTATCAGGCATTGCTTGAAAAACGGACATATCCGGCACCTGAAAAAAACGCCGAATATATGCACTTTACATTATCGCAATGGAATCAAAAGTGGCGGCAGGGGACTCAGTGGTGGATGAAGCAGTGGCAGAACAGTACGCCGCTCTGGTTGAGAGAAAAGCCGGAATGGCAGGATTCCTCTGATGCCCGCACCGGCATGATTGAGGTTCCGGTTTCGGCATCGTTGCTGGCTCAGCTGGAACAGTATAACCGCAGTCATCATACCACTCTGACCCAGTTGATCAGTTGTGCACTGGTTGTGATTCTGCATCGGCTGGGGCATTCATGTCCGGTAATGCAAATGGTTTATAACCTGCGTGACCGATATGAATATGAATCCGTGATGGGTGATTTTGCCTCTTCGCTGCCGTTGGGTGTGAGGGTGACGGCGGATGACTGTCTGAGTGATGTGTGCGCTTCGTATCAACAGGCCATGCAGCAACTGCAACAACATCGACACGTTGATTTTCACGCTCTGAACGAACACGTTCATGGGCAGATGTTATCGAGTGGCATCTCGATTGACAGTAATGATACCGACACGTTCGGAGGCGTTACCGAATTTGCCAGACGGATTCTGCCAACAGAAAAACTGGCGCGCGAACCGGTGGCACCTCTGTTGATTTGCATTCTGAAATCCCTGGGCGAACTGTCCATCCCTGTGATCTATGACCAAAGCCGGTTTTCTGAAGTGACCGTACAGCTGCTTTCCAACAGCGTGGTATCGGTGCTTGAGCAGATGGTTGCCAATCCCGATACCCGGGTAACAGCGGTTCAGCTTCCGCCGGCGTTATTTGAGCGACTGGAATGGGTTCATCAGGACAGCTGCATAGAACCGCAAATGCAGGAAACTGAAAATACTTTTTAACCAATATCAGCACTGCCTCAGCGCGAATGAGCGTTGGGACAGTGGTGTTGAATATAACTTTATGACACCAGGAAAGAGAGAGCCCGGTATGACGAAAATCCTCTGGCAAAACGAAATCAAACATACTCTGAAGAACACAAATCATCCTTATTTGCGAGGACCCTGGACCCCCAACTTTGTGGAACTCGATGCGTGTGACATGGAGGTGATTGGTGAAATTCCTCATGACATCGATGGCATTTATGTCCGCAATACCGAGAATCCGGTTCACGAACCGATTGGTTTTTATCACCCGTTTGATGGTGATTCCATGCTGCATACCATGACATTTAAAGACGGAACGGCCCGTTATCGTAATCGCTTTGTGCGCACTAAAGCGTTCAATGCCGAACAGGAAGCGGGAGAATCTCTCTGGGCCGGCATACTCAATACCCCGGACATGTCCAAGCGTTCAGGCTGGGGAGAGCAGGGATACAACAAGGATGCTTCATCAACAGATGTGGTGGTACATGCCGGTGGTTTGCTGTCCACTTTCTGGCAATGTGGTGAAGGCTACCGCCTCGATGCCAATACCATGGATCAGCAGGGTGCTCTCAGTTGGGCACCGATTGACGGCATTTCTGCCCATTGTAAAGTGGATGAGCGTACCGGTGAGCTGCTGTTTTTTAACTATTCCCAGCATGCGCCCTACTATCACTATGGTGTTGCCGATAAATACAACAGACTGATTCATTACACCGCCATTCCGTTACCTGGGCCACGAATGCCACACGACATGGCCTTTACCGAGCATTATTCCATCCATAATGACTTTCCATTGTTCTGGGATCCGGAGCTGCTCAAACACGGTCAACGTCAGCTGAAGTTTTTCCAGGATATGCCGAGTCGTTTTGCCATCATTCCCCGTTATGGCGATGCCAGTGAGGTGCGCTGGTTTGAGGCAGAAGCGACACACGTCTGGCATTGGATGAATGCTTACGAGGAAGGCGATGAAATCATTCTTGAAGGCTACTATCAGGGTAATCCGGATCCGCTGCCATTGGCGGGATATCCACCGGAAGCCGGAAAATTTCTGGCGAATATCGACAGTCACTCTTTTCAGTCAAAACTGCATCGCTGGCACTTTAATCTGAAAACCGGTGCCGTCAAAGAATATGACCTGGATGATCGTTACCTTGAATTTGGCACCTTCAATCAGACCTACGCTGGCAGAAAGACGCGTTATGGTTATTCCTCCATTTTAAAACCGGGCTGGTTCTTGTTTTCCGGTATCGTTAAACACGATCTCGAAACCGGACAAACCTGGCAGATGCTGTATGGCGATCAGCGTTACGGTGGAGAAGCTCCATTTATTCCCAGAAAAAATGCCACCAGTGAAGATGATGGTTATCTGGTTACCTTTGTGACCGATATGAAAGAAGACCGTTCTGAGTGCATTCTGATAGATGCCATGGATGTTGAGAGCGGTCCGATATGTCGCATTATTCTGCCTCATCGCATCTGCAGCGGTACTCATGCTGCCTGGGGGGATGGTCCGACAATCCGACAATACGACTCAAATATCTGGTAAATGAGTAGCTCGTATGCGGCATCTGTGCTGCATACGGTTTGAAACAAGGTGTATTTATTTTAAACACCTTTTTAGTAAGCAAGGACATGATATGACTCAAACTGAAGCGGACATGAGAAAGCGTTATGAGCGCGCTCAGGTGTTGGAAAATGGATTTTTGACCAAAAATGTCGCATTCAATACGACCGTGTTACCGAACTGGATCAATGATACGGAATATTTCTGGTACAAGAGAGACAGTAAAACCGGTTATCAGTTTCGCCTTGTCAACTCGCTGACTGTCAGTAACGAGATGGCATTTGATCATCAGGCTCTGGCTGATTCGTTGAGCGCTCAGACGGAGGAAACGGTGGATGCCGATAATCTGCCAATCAACCTGATAGAGATCACTCTGCATCCGGTGACGGTAACCTTCAATGCTTTCAATCGCTACTGGCGGTATTGCGACGAACACCAGACCTGTGAAGCACTGGACAGTCATCCTGCTGCCGGTTGGGTGGTGTCTCCGGATGGCCGCAAGGCGGTCTTTCTGAGAGATGGCAATCTCTGGTTAAAAGATCTGATGACTGGTAATGAAAGGATATTGACCCAGGATGGGCAGAAGCATCGGGTCTACAGTTCCAGTACCAGTGTATATGGATTGCCTGAAGCACCGTCGGTAGAGGCATTGTGGTCTCCTGACTCGCGACGGATTTTTACTCATGTGATTGATAATCGGGCGCTCAATACGGGCTTGCCGTTGATCGATTATGTGCCTGCAGATGGCAGCCTGAAGCCTAAAATCCTGAGCCCGGATCGCCGTGTCGCATTTGCCGATGATGAGCAGGTGGAGTGCTGGCAGTTTCTATCGATTGAAGTTGTGACAGGCGAGATAACATGGGCGGATTATCATGGTTGCCCGGTTTACTATCCACACTATATCGGTTACTTCAGCGGTTATCGCGGATGGTGGCATCAGGACGGTGAGCGCGCGTATTTCACCGAACTGGCACGGGGAGGTAAAACCGGCCGGCTGGTTGAATTCAATACCCGGACCGGGGCAACCAGAGTTCTGATTGAAGAGCACTCTCAGGCCCGTGTCGTTATGATTCCCACCGGCTCGCATTTTAAAACCCTGTATATCCCTTTACCGCAGACGGACGAACTGATCTGGTATTCCTATTCCAGCGGTTGGGCGCATTTATATCTTTATGATTTGAATACCGGGCAGCTGAAACATCCAATTACTCAGGGGAATTGGATGGTTCGCAATGCGACCCGGTTTGATGCGATACGGCGTGAATTGATCATTCAGACGGCTGGCCGTGTTCCTGGTCGTAATCCCTATTATCGTGATATCTGTCGGGTCAATATCGATAGCGGCGAACTGACAGAACTGCTGTCGACGGATCACGAATACGTAGTGTGTGATGGGCGTGACACAATCTCCGGACTCTGCAATGGTGTGTCAGCTAACGGTGATTTTATTGTGACAACCCGTTCTCGCGTTGATCAGGTGCCTGTCACCCTGTTGCTGGATCGCGAAGGTCAAACGTTATGTCTGCTGGAAACCGCCGATGTTTCCGGTTTGCCGGAAAACTGGCAATGGCCCGAACCTGTGATGTTGAAAGCCGATGATGGTGAAACGGATATTTATGGTGTGATCTTCAGGCCGTCGGATTTTTCCCCGGACAAACGCTATCCCATCCTGGACTGTAGCTACTTTTTTTCCGCCCCGATCGGTTCATTTTCCAATAATACCCTTGGCAGCTGGATGTATCTGTCAGCGGCTGCCTATGCAGAACTCGGATTTATTACCGTCATGTTTAACAATCGAGGCAATGATGGTTTGCGAGACAGTCGATTCAATGACCACCAGGATCCGGTATTGCCTCATAGTCACCTGTTTGTCCGTTATAACAAGGCCGATTGTGTCGCAGGTATCCGGCAACTGATGGATCAGTATAACTACATTGATCCGCAACGTATTGGTGTTGTGGAAACCAGCCCGGTGCCGACAGCGCTGGCGGGTATGTTGCTGTATCCGGATTTTTATCGAGTGGGCGTTACCCGTAATTCATATGCCAACTGGCGGATTATGGGTTCAGTCGGGATGACGGGTGAGGATAATTATCCTCAATTGGAAGACTTTGCTCATCAATTGAAGGGAAAACTGTTGCTGGTCGCGGGTATGTGTGACGCGCCGATTCCGGTGACCATGACCTTCCGGATGATTGAAGCGTTTAAAAAAGCCAACAAGGATGTCGACATGCTGATCCTGCCGGGTGACAGCCATGTGGTTTCTCCTTATGCGGTGCGCCGTAGCTGGGACTACCTGGTCAGGCATCTGGCAAATGAGGAGCCGCCTCATGAGTTTGAATTATCCGTATTCTGGATGCAATTGGCGGCCATGGCTGAAGCCGAAAAGCTGAACGCTGATAACGGCAGTACGGTGCCTGGATGAGGTTGCTCATCCGTAACCGATATGACGATAACTTAATTTAGGAATTCACTAGGGCTAGATAACTATGACCAAAAAAACATCAAATTCTGATATTACCTATAACGGTAAACCGTTGCAGGGACTGGCATTAAGTTCTGAAGATGAGGTTTTTCGTGAGAATACCGATGAAGTACTGGATTACATTCGAAAAACGGTACCGGTGTTAGAGGATGGCGAATTTAAACGTTGGTTTATCAGTGATCACGCAGTTGCAGACGGTGTATTGAAAGACCGGGAAAATTTCCGTCGTGACTGGGAGGAGAATGCGGCGGAAGGAACCTGGGGAAAAGATGTCGCACCCATGATTGGTAAGTGGGGTATGTTTGATATCGATGGTCCGGAACACAAACGGGTGCGCGCACCGGTTTCCAGAATGTTTACACCGGGTAAGCTAAAGCTGTTGATACCCAAGATAGAAGAAGCCATTGATCGCGAGATTGAGCACATAAGAAATAAAGAGGAATTTGATTTTATCAGTGAATTCGCGGTGCCCATGTCCACTAATTTTATGGCAGCACTGCTGGGTATAGAAGCCAGGGATTTGGTGGAGTTTAAACAATATGCTGAAGATTTGACTCAGGTTTTTATTGAGCGGGAGTCAGAAAATGTCATCGAAAAAGCAGGCGCTGCTAAAGAGGGATTGGAAGCGTTTTTCCACAAAGTGGTTGCTGAAAAACGGGAAAACCCAAAGGAAGATCTGATCAGTCTGCTGACGGAAGAGGAGAAGAATCCGATTACCGACAAGGATATCGTTGATAATTGTGTGCTGATGGTCATTGCCGGAAAAGTAACCACAACGGATCTTCTGGGTAATGGTCTGGTTGCTTTTTTGCAGCATCCTGAACAATTGAAAGAGGTGCAGGAAAATCCAGAGTTATATGATGCAGCCATTGAAGAAATACTCAGATATGACTCACCTGCAACGGAAATTCCTCGATACAACAGAAATGCCTGTCAATTGAAAGATGTTCATCTCGAACAAGGACAAACTCTGGCCATCAGTCTGGCAGGAGCCAATCATGACCCGGAGGTATACAGCTGTCCTCATCAATTCAATATTCATCGTGATGAACCTGCACACCTTTCTTTCGGTGGTGGTGCGCATTATTGCGTGGGTGCGCCGCTGGCGAGAATAGAGTCCAAGATAGCATTTAAGCGATTCTTTGATGAGTTTCCAAATGCAAAACTGGTCGATGAAAAACCGAAACGCAAAGCCATTGGTGGTTTTGGCGGATATCGGGAAATTTTTGTAAAAATCAACTAAACCTGGAGTGAAATATATGTCTGTTAATGAAATTTTTGAAATTCTGGTGAAGTACACAAAAGAAGTCGTTCCATCGCTTCAGGATCATATCTTTTCATTGGATGATTCAATGCGTGAACTGGGTGCCAACTCTGTTGATCGCTCTGAAATTATTATGTTAACCCTTGAAGAGTTGTCTCTGAATCTTTCCCTGCTTAAATTGTCCAGTGCTCAGAATCTCGGTGAGCTGGCGACGGTTATCAGGGAAAACATGTGATGTCAAAGACCGGAAAAATGTTATGAGTCTGACGATGAATGATGGTTGTCCGGTGATTACCGGATTGGGATTGTGTACTTCGCTGGGGCAGGGAACGTCAAATGTGCTGGAAGCGCTTTTGGCTGGTAAAAGCAATTTTTCTTACTTGCAGAGAGAAGGACGTATATCCCCGGCAGGCGACCGTTTTATTGGCGCGGAAATGCCTGAACTGGAGATTCCGGAGAAGGTGTCGGCCAGTATTCGAAGAACGGCATCGTTTTCCGGTCTGACGGCGCTCACGGTATTGGATGAAGCCTGGCGGGAGGCCGGGCTTGTCGATGTAGATCCTGCCAGAATAGGTTTAATCATTGGTGGTTCCAATATTCAGCAGCGGCATCTGGTCAATCTGCATAAACGTTATCGCGACCGTGAAGCATTTTTGACCCCGACCTATGCATTGTCTTTTATGGACACTGACCTGAGCGGTATTTGTTCTGAGCACTTTAATATAAGAGGTCCGGTGCATACCGTGGGTGGAGCATCTGCCAGTGGTCAGTTGGCGGCGATAAAAGCAGTCGATGCCGTAAAGCATGGTGATGTTGATGTATGTATTGCGCTAGGGGCACTGATGGATGTTTCGTACTGGGAATGCCAGGCATTCCGGGCCATCGGCGCGATGGGATCCACTCGATATGAACATCATCCTGATCAGGCCTGTCGTCCATTTGATCGTCACCATGATGGTTTTATTTATGGTGAGTCCTGTGGTGCTGTTGTGGTGGAAAGTGAAGCCAGTGCCCGGAAACGGCAAAAGGCCATACATGCCAGAGTGGCGGGATATAGTGTTTGTATGGATGGGAATCGCAATCCCGATCCGTCATTAACCGGGGAATGCCGTGCCATTGTCGGCGCGCTGGAGATGGCAGGTTTGAGTGGGCAGCAGATTGGCTATGTGAATCCCCATGGTACGGGTTCTGTCGTTGGTGATGAAACCGAGTTGGCAGCATTGAAACATTTCGGATTGGAGGCGGCAAAAATCAACACCACTAAATCACTATTGGGCCATGGATTGTCATCCGCAGGAATGGTTGAGCTGGTCACCACGATATTGCAGCTGAAAGACGGAAATTTTCATCCTTGTCGCAATCTTGAAGAGCCGATTGATCAGGATTTCAATTGGTTGTTTACGAGAGAGGGCGGCCATGTTCGGTACGGCTTGAACATGAGTATGGGGTTTGGTGGTATGAACACGGCTGTATGTGTTGAAGTTTGACGATTGGTCTGCTGTTCAGAAGTCCATCGGTTTCTGAGACAGAATCCAGAAGACCATCGGTTTCGATGGTCTTCTGTCTGCATGGATCAAATCAATATCCAGCCAAAATAAAGTGTTCCGCCAATGATGGCACAGGTAACTGTGAGACGGAGCAGAGAAGGTATCAGGCCATGGGCCAGCTGGAATCGATTCCAGAGGTCCAGTTTGTATTGCAGGGGATGTTCCTGTCCGGGTAGCAGTACGGGGTACTGTGCCGGTGCCTTACCCGCTCTCGGGGCGGTTGGCAGTGCATCCGGATGTTCCAGTGAGTCAGCCAGCATCTGTTCGGCACAGACCAGATCCTCGAGAAACAAATTACGCAGATATTCCAGAATCCCCGCCATGATATTCATGCGTTCATGGGCGGCCGGGCACCATTCACCCCAGTTCTTGGCATCCACGTCCACCAGTCCAAGTTGGGGACATTGTTCATGCCAGTTTTCCACTCCCAGGTCTTCCAGGGCGTGATCGGTGAGTTGCAGGGCCAGCATGACATCAGAGACTTCGCGCATACGGGTTTGAATCGCACCGGCCACTTTCAGCATCCGTTTCTTTTCGAAATGACCGATCTGGCCATCCGCGGTAATGACTGCCCAGGTGTTGGTCAGCAGGTTCTGTTCATTGCGTACCACTGCGGCCAGGTGTTCACAGCAGTGCAATAGTTCCAAGAGTCCCCGAAGGTGGTCATGCCACGCTTTTCCGCGTTGTTCGGCCAGTTTCAGATATGTCCGGTGGCAGCTGGCATCATGATGCTTCAGTCCCTGGATAATCTGTTCGCGTTCCCGGGCGAGTTGTTCCAGAACCTGTGGAATTTCCGCTTTGTTTATTTCTTTATTCCGGTATCGAATGACTCCGCCGGAAGGTTTAAGGTCGCCGCGTTCAAGAGCCTGAAAGGTCTCAATTTCGGTATCGAGGTTGCGGGCGGCGGCCAGTTGTTGTTTGAGAGAGGTGGGGAACAGTTGGCCCAATGCATCCGCCACGTTATCCGATACGGTACCCGCCTGGAGCAGTTCTTCGATGGAACTGAAGTTGCGCATGGCTTCCCGGTTAAGATAGTTACCACGATATTGAGGGTGTAAGGACTGGCGTTCAAAACGTTTGGTGACCGCTTCCTGCCCGGCCACAGGCTCCAGTTCACTCAGTTTATCGGCTTGATAAAACCCCGTTGTGATATCTGCTCTCAATGCGTCGGGATTTTGAAATAACTCCCAGGCAGAGCGCGGGTCGATGGTGCTGGAGACGTACCGGTTTTTGGCGTTGTCTTCACGATCCCGGTTGGCAGGGTGGGTGGCCCACATTTGTGGCGGTCTGGCCATTTCCTGACTGAAAATCCGATGTCTGGCTGCTTCATCCTGCTTGTCTGGAGCAGAAGGAATTCCATAGTCAGGGTCATCCAGTACGTTGCGCATGGCGGTCATGATGTTGTGTTGGGTGACGAAGATATCATCAAGACGTTTTCCATTACCCGCTTCAGAGTGCATGATGTTGAGCGCGCTGCTCCAGGCATGATCAGCAGCCTGAAGTTTGTGCAGGGCATGAATGAGTGCATCACTGCCACTGACAGAAACCGCGACCAGATCTGCATTGAATTCCATTTCCCGACTCAGTGCCCGTTCGGCGATGACCACGAGGCGAAAAAGGCTGTCAGCCAGAGAGCGGATTGACCAAAGCAACAGCGACAATAACCAGCCAACCCAGGCAATTCGAATGTCTATCCGGCTGACAAATCGCACCAGATTATCAAGCCAGTCACGGGTATTAATCATATGTCCGATGATCTGCTGGGCGATATAGACCCAGCGTCCCACCAGCATGGAACGTTGCGCAAAGTGACCAAATTCATGGGCCAGCACTGCTTTGAACTCGCCCAGGGACAGAACATTGACCAGGCCCATGCCGATAATCAGGTTCTTGCGGGATGGAAACAGCAGGTTCTTGAAGGACAGGTCGTAAAATACCGCTGCGTTGACTTCCGGGGTCAGAAAGACCCGATGAGGCCTGGGAGCGCCTATTTCGTCAGCCAGGCAATGAATAAATGCAAATAAATCCGGCTGTTGCTGTTCAGTGATCTCTATACCCTGTGGATCCGCAGTTTTATGAACGCTGAACAGCGATTTCACCATGAACAGTGTCAGCAGGCCTGAACATACCAGGATGATCAGGTGAAAGAAGTCGAACCCCCTGTAGCTCATATACGTCAAGGTGGTAAAGGCGATAGTGCCAAAGCATAAGGCGAGGGCGATGTAAGCAGTCATAAAGACCATCAGGCCCAGCACTGCAAGCCATGCCTGGCGTCGGTATGAGCCGCTGGGGCGGGTCAGGTCATTGGGTATATCTTTGGGGCTGGACGGATATAAATGGGGTATGGTCATGAACAATCTCCTTGGTAAAACGTTCCTTGCATAGTTGGATAAACAACCGGCCGTATTATTGGGCTAAAAATATGACCGGGCAATGATACTGCTCATTTTTGTTTCGGGCGATGTTTGAGGGGGAAAATATGTGAGATGGGAAGCGGGCAGTCGGGGAAAATATGGCAACCTGAAACCAGGCTGCCAGAACGTTCGGGTATGTTTTTTTACTCTACATTCATGATTGGCCAGCGGTGATCCAGCAGATAGACCTTCCACAGGTTTAACTCTGGATAACCGGCAGCGATTTCATCCAGGGTTGGCTGGAGTTCATTCTCTTCGATGGCCGTCATATTAAAGAACTGGGTATCGCTGTTTACGGTGGTTGTTACTTTGCCAGGGTAAAGCGTAATGGCGCCCGGCATGATTTCAAAGTTGCCACTGATGTCGTAGTCATGAATGACTGTGTATTTCTTGGCTGATGCATCCCAGTCATAAAGCTCATAGTTTCCTGGTGCCAGTGGCTGAGAGAGCATGTGTGTCATGTTGCGTTTGACGACGTAACGCAGTGCGTATGTTTCACCGGATTCAAGATTACGTACCCGAAACCGATAGTTCCACCATGGTCCGCTACTGTATTCCGTATGAATCAGTTTGCCGGCAATCATGAGGCGACCAGCTTCAGCATCCGGTTGCATGGGGACACTGTTACAACCTGTAAGTAACGCTAACAGAAGCGCAAAAATGGCATAGCGAAAGGGCATATACAATTCCTTGTTGGAAGGGCAATTCGGCACTGTTTGAGGACAACACCGTTTTAAAAAAAGAGCATCCACCGAGGGCGCTCTGTGATCGAGTTGGCGATATTAATTGCCCTTGTTGCCTTTATCAATATTCGATGCCGGATAAAATGTTGCGTTTTCTTAACACTCTGTTTACTACAACTTGCTGCGGCTGATACTGATGGTCAATGGATTGCTTGGCCAGTTTCCACGCTGACTCGGCAATCAGTTCGTATTGCTGGGGCAGGGAATTGACCGTCAGAGGCAGGAAGTCAAGCAGCCGGCTGTTACCGAACGTCGCCAGCTGAATCGGACTGTCCGTGTAGACCTGGTTGCCGTCCGGGTGGGTTTGCAGACCTTCAATGACGCCTTCCAGCAGACTGAACGATGTTGTGATGATGGCATCAGGCAGATGCCCCAGTTGCTGCTGGGCCTGTTGTAGTAATGTCGCGCCTGTTTCGGCGTCAAAGTGCGGGCCATAAAAGCAGTGTGCTCGTACATGGGGTGATTGTCTGGCTGCATCCAGGAAGCCCTGTTCCCGCAGACGGCTGACCTGAAGATCCTTCATGGCTCCGAACAACGCGATGTGTCTGATGTCGTCAAGCGCCAATGAACGGGTCAGCTCAAAAGCACCCTGACGATCATCACTGATGATGTTGCAAAAATTCTCTGGCAGTGGACGGTCAAGGGCGATGACTGGTGTGCCCCGTTTCAGAATATCCAGGTATACGGATGCGTCGTTATCAAGACTGGATGATACCAGTAAAGCATCAACCCCTCGGGCCACAAGTACCTTAGCCGCCTGCAACTCGGTTTGGGGATTATCATCAGAGCTGCTGATGATCAGTTGATATCCAGCACTGCGTGCCAGCGCTTCGAGCCGTTTGGCAATTCGCAAATAACTTCGGTTTTCGAAATCAGGAACAATAAATCCGATGGAATTGCTGCTGCCCCGCCTTAGTGCCGCAGCAGAATAGTTTGGTTGATAACCGTATTGTTCAACAATGGCGAGAACCCTGGCTTGTGTCTCGGCGCTAATACGATATTTCGTAGCTTTGCCATTGAGTACGCTGCTGACCGTTGCTTTTGATACGCCAGCCAGTTTGGCGATTTCTTCTAGCTTCAAAGCCTTCTCCCAAAAAAACGATAAAACGTTAACTGTAACCTATAATGCTAAATCACCTGACGTAGCTGTCCCAGCCCTGAAGTTTATGAAAAGCACAAAAATATTGCTCCAGGGCAATAAAAGAAAATGTTTCTGACACTTTTTTGTGCGCTAGTGCTTGATTATTGTGCTGAATCCTTTCAGTATTTAGCAAAATCGATTTAGCAATAAAATATAAAGATAGATCAAAACAGCACTGAACGCATCAGATGGCTGTTAAGCAGTAACTCTAGAACCCCAGGGGTATAACAATGTTAAAACTCACTCCGCAGGACATCACATTAACCGCTATCGCCGAAAATAAACAGGAAGCCATTGCACTAATTGCTGAGCGGATGGTGGGTGATGGCCTCGTTGAGCCTGCATATCAACAAGGCATGTTGGATAGAGAGCAGCAGACCTCTACTTATCTGGGCAATGGTATTGCCATTCCTCATGGAACCATCGAGACCAGAGATCTGGTCAGGCAGACAGGTCTGCGGGTGGTTCGCTTTCCCAATGGTGTGAAGTGGGGCGAAGATGGTCAGGTGGTTTATACCGCGGTTGGTATCGCAGCGAAGTCCGATGAACACCTGACTATTTTGCGTCAGCTCACACATGTAATTGCCGACGAAGCACTGTCACGTCGTCTGCATACAACTGAAAGTGCCGATGAAGTCCGTCGTATTTTGAGCGGCGAAGCTCTGGCTGGATCATTTGTATTCACTGCCAATCAGGTACGACTGAAATCCGGTGCTGACAGTTATACTGAATTGACTGCTCTGGCTGGGGCTGTTTTGTGGAATGCCAAAGCGCTGACACAGCAGGAACTTGCCTCTGTTTATGCCCGTAACCCTTTTTATCTGGGTGAAGGCGTCTGGGTGTTGTCTGTGTCCTCTCAAGCTGAGAACGGTGCTGCGGCTGTGGTTCAGCCAGAGCAGACTATCAGTCTCTACGGCGAAAGTCTGAACACTCTGATCGCAATCAGTACTCATGATAATCAGCATTTACCGTTACTGGAAAAACTCACTGAATTAAAACTCGATGGCGGTCTTAAAAAACTGGCCGCGTGCAAACGTTCGGTGGATGTCATCCGGTTGTTGATATCCCAGTCCCTGGCTGGTCAACAGGTTGTTTGTCCGCTACCTATTGCTCATGGTTTGCACGCCCGTCCGGCGGCTGCGCTGGCGCGTATCGCCAAGCAATATGACGCGGAAATCTGGATCGAAAACCTCGATAGTGACAGCCCGGCTGTATCTGCCCGTAGTGTGACCAAACTGATTAGTTTGGGTGCACAGCTGGGACATCGTTTGCAAATCACGGTGGATGATGCAAAGGCTGACAGTATTCTGGAAGTGATTGCTAAAGCGATTGCAGGCGGACTGGGTGATCCGGTTGTACGAATCAGTTCAGAACCTCATCAGCCAGCCAAAACTGAAACTGTGGTTGAGACTGTTAAACCCGGAGATCAGGTATATGGCCTGACCGGCGCACCTGGGGTTGCCATCGCTCCGGCCTATGTTGTCAGTGAGCCGGATTATCAGTTTGAGCATCATGCGGTATCACCGGAAGCTGAGCTGGTTCGTTTCCACAAAGCCCTATCGGCCGTATCTGTCGATCTCAAGAACAAGCTTGATAAAACCGCCAACACCGAACTTGCCCAGATTATTTCCATGCACCTGGAGCTGTTGCTGGATCCTGAAATGAAGCAGGAAACTGAGAAGTTTATTGCTCAGGGTGATAGTGCAGAGTGGGGATGGAAACAAAGTTTTGAAGCGCTGGCCAGCCTGCAGGAACAAAGTCAGGAAGTGTTGTTGGCTGAACGTGCGATTGATATTCGTGATGTCGGTAACCGGGTGCTTGGCAAACTGACCGGACAGGAAAGCGCCGGCTCTATTGAAGCTGATCATGTATTGGTTTGCCAGGAAATTGCTCCTTCCGAAATCAGTGAGTTAGATGCCAGCGTTAAAGCGGTTGTCACCGCAGCCGGTGGTGTCACTTCTCATGCGGCCATTCTCGCCCGTTCTCTGGGAATACCTTTGCTGGTGGGATGTGGTGCGAAAGTGTTGACCATTACCGATGGTACCGATGTGATCGTTGATTGTGAGGCTAAAGTGCTTACGGTTGCACCCAATGCGGATACCGTCGCCGCTGCCAAGGCCACTATGGCACGCGAACAGAAGCTGAATGAAGAAGCCTACAAAACCCGTTTCGAACCGGCGGTCACTACTGATGGACACCATGTCGAAGTGATGGCCAATCTGACTGCTGCCAAAGGTGTTGAAAAAGCCGTTGAGCTTGGTTGCGAAGGCGTAGGGTTGTTTCGTTCTGAGTTCATTTATATGGATCACCCGCAAGAACCGACCATTGAGCAACAACAGGCTGAGTATGCCCGGGTACTTGATGGACTGGGTGAAGGTAAGCCGTTAATTGTCCGTACTCTTGATATCGGTGGTGATAAGCCGTTGCCATATATGCCGATGGACGAAGAGGAAAATCCGTTTCTTGGTTTGCGTGGCATTCGATTGTCACTCCGTTATCCCCGTACTTTGATTCATCAGCTGCATGCATTGTTGAGAGCAGCGGCTGGCCGGCCTCTGCGTATCATGTTCCCGATGGTAACGGATATTCAGGAGTGGCGAGATATTAAAGCATTGTTTGATCAGGTGGTTGCCGATTATCCGGATGCTCAGGTTGAGCTGGGAATCATGATCGAGGTGCCTTCTGCGGCGATGATGGCGGACATTTTTGCCCGCGAAGTGGATTTCTTCTCGGTTGGTACCAATGACCTGACTCAGTACGCACTGGCGATTGACCGTGGTCATCCTGAATTATCCCGACAGGCAGATTCCATTCATCCGGCGGTATTGCGCTTGATTGATACGACTGTCCGTGCCGCTCAACAGCATGGTATCTGGGTGGGGGTCTGTGGTGAGCTGGCTTCCGATCCATTGGGAGCCGCGATTCTGACGGGTCTTGGTGTACGCGAATTGAGTATGTCGACGCGCGCAATGGCGAGAGTGAAAGCCCATATTCGCGGGTTCTCGCTGACACAAACCAAAGAGTTGGCTCAGCGGGCTCTGGCAGCTGAAAACAGTGCCGCCGTCAGAGCGCTATCGGTGAATAGGGAGGCGGATCATGTCTAGTCGTCCTGTGGTCACGCTGACGCTGAATCCCGCGCTGGATCTGACCGTTCAGTTGCCTGAGCTGATTGCGGGTGAAGTGAACCTCGCAGACCGTGGCAGCCTCCGCGCCGCCGGCAAGGGCATCAATGTCGCTATGGTGCTGCGGGATCTGGGAGAACAGGTTTGTGTGACAGGGGTTCTGGGACAAGATAATCGTGAAAAATTTGATGCGTTATTCGTCGAACATCAAATGGTTAACTATTATCAATACGAGCAGGGTGCTACCCGTATCAATGTGAAGTTATCCGAAACCAGTGGGCGCGTAACTGATGTAAACCTGCCTGGTCTGGTGGTGTCTGAAACGAGTTGGCAACAACTGCAGCGGACATTACTGCAACTTTGTGAAAAAGCCGATTGGTTTGTGCTTAGTGGCAGTTTGCCAAAAGGTCTGGCGACAGACGCTTACGGACATATTTGCAATTTGCTTCGGGAGCGAGGAAAGAAAGTGGTGATCGACACCAGTGGTAAAGCCTTGCATGCGGCGGTGGAAGCTGCTCCCGAAGTCATTAAACCGAATGTTCAGGAACTTGAACAATGGGCCGGCAAGCCGCTGCCGACTCAGGCGCTTCAGGAAGAAGCAGTACGATCATTGTTGAACCGACAAATTCGCCATGTGGTGTTATCGGATGGTGAGAATGGTTTGCGTTGGTACAGCCGTGAGGGGGCCTGGCAGGCGCTGCCCCCAAAAGTGGATGTTGTCAGTACCGTTGGTGCCGGAGACAGTCTGGTCGCCGGTATCAGTTACGGGCTGATGAATAATTTTTCTGTTGCCGACACCTTAACACTGGCAACGGCGGTCGCTGCAATGGCAGTGAATCAGGTTGGGGTTGGTATTACCTCCCCCCTTAGACTCGACCAATTAAAACAACAGGTGTCTATTAAACCTCTTTCTTTTTCCTGTTAAGGAGTGCTCATGAACGTAGTAATAGTGACTCAATGTCCAGGTGGTACCACCACCAGTTTTATGGCAGCTACCGCCTTGAAAAAAGCCGCTGCTGAACTGAATTGGGATGTGACCGTGGAAATCCATTCCTCTGTCCAGCCTACCGAAATGCTGACTGCCAGTCAGATTCAAGCCGCTGATCTGGTTGTCGTTGCCGCGGATGGCGCAGTTGAGATGGGCCGTTTTGCCGGGAAATATGTCTATCGCGGGGCTGTCGCTGACTGTCTTGAGAATCCCAAAGAGTGGCTGCAGCAGGCTCAGCGTCAGGCGTCTTTATCTGGATCAGCCGCTGGCAGCGCCGCTGCATCTGCACCTGCTCAGCAAACCTCCAGCGGGTCGTTAAATATTATTGCTGTCACTGCATGTCCGACTGGTGTGGCACATACGTTTATGTCAGCAGAAGCATTGCATGAAGCCGGCACCGCTATGGGTCATGTCATGAAAGTGGAGACCCGCGGTTCAGTGGGTGCGAAAAACACCCTGACGGATGCGGATATCGAAGCTGCTGATCTGGTGATTCTGGCGGTGGATATCGAAGTTGATACGGCTCCTTTTGTTGGCAAACGGGTATATCGTACCAGTACCAGTAATGCACTGAAGAAACCGAAAGAAGTGATTGAGCGTGCGATTACTGAATCCGCTGCGGTGACTTTGCAACCTAAGTCTGCCGCAGATAAAGATGTCAAAGTCTTTAAAAAAGAGAAAACCGGCGCGTATAAACATTTGATGACCGGTGTTTCCTTTATGTTACCCGTGGTGGTGGCAGGTGGTTTGATCATCGCTCTGTCTTTCGTTTTTGGTATCAAGGCTTTCGAACAGGAAGGTACTCTGGCTGCGGCTCTGATGAAGATCGGTGGCGGTTCTGCATTTGCTTTGATGATTCCGGTACTGGCGGGTTATATCGCCTATTCAATTGCTGACCGTCCGGGACTTGCTCCTGGTCTGGTGGGTGGTATGTTGGCCAGCAGTATCGGCTCAGGCTTTCTCGGAGGTATCCTGGCCGGCTTTATTGCAGGTTATAGTGCCAAGTTCCTGGTGGATAAAATCGATCTGCCCAAAACACTGGAAGCATTGAAACCAATTCTGATCGTACCATTGATTGCCACTCTGCTGACCGGTCTGATTATGATTTATATCGTCGGTGGTCCGGTATCCAGCATTATGAATGCGATGACAGAATTCCTTAAAGGCATGAGTTCTGCCAATGCAGTGTTGTTGGGTGTGATTCTTGGGGCAATGATGTGCTTTGACCTGGGTGGACCGGTGAATAAAGCGGCATACACGTTTGGTGTCGGGCTGCTGGCCAGCAAAACATATGAGCCAATGGCTGCCATCATGGCTGCTGGTATGGTGCCTGCCATAGGTATGGGAATCGCTACGTTTATCAGCAAAAACCGTTTTTCAGCTCAGGAGCAGGAAGCCGGTAAAGCTTCTTTTGTTCTGGGATTGTGCTTCATCTCTGAAGGAGCCATTCCATTCGCTGCCAAAGATCCTCTTCGTGTGATTCCAGCTTGTATGGTTGGTGGTGCGATTACTGGTGCGTTGTCTATGTTGATACACGCTGAATTGCTGGCGCCGCATGGTGGTATTTTTGTCTTGTTCATCCCCAATGCCATTACACATGTAGGTATGTACATCGGTGCAATTGCCATCGGTTCGGTGATTACCGCGGTCGGCTATTTGTTGTTGAAACGTACAACCGAAGGTGCCGTCACGGTAGCAGGATAACTCTACTTACTGGTTTCGATCACTCCCCGGTCAACTTGCGTGATTGGGGGAGTGATTGAGTTCTTTTTCAGCGTTTCCCCTCGTTTTTACATAAAAACACATTTCCTTTCAAAACTGCGTTTATGGCAACTTTCGTGTTGATCTAAAACAACGTGGATATAAGTATTTCCTTATTTGAATCAATAATGTTGGTATATTCGCTCGCGTATTTTTAGTATTGCTAATGTTCGACCTGCTATAAATCAAAAGCCTCCAGGAATGGTTGGGTGCCAAGGAGATTCCTGATTTGGTAGGTAAACGATCTGGGGTAATAGATGTCCTGTTGAGTTGTCTGGAAGTTTTACTTGTTTTCAGGTGGGCCTCAGGCAAAATTGGAACCGGTTACCAGTTGAGTTATTGCGCTGGTTGATCTTTCCACATGGATCCTGGAAAACACATCAAAACAATAAAAAAAACGATGCAGATGTATATCTGTTCAGGAGGCTTATGGGCTGGGGAAAAGTCGATCATTTGCTATTGAGAAAGCCTGCAATGTGGGGGACGTGGTTCCTGTTGCTGCTGGGGGTATGGCTTTCCTGGTCGCCATTTCTGCTTTCAGCTATTAGCCTGTGGATGGCTGTGACATTCTTTTTTCAGAATACGTTAGTGCGCTCTCAAAAAAAAATCTCGGACTTGAACAGTGAAGTATTGTTTGCCTCGCTGCCAGATCCAGTCCTGTTGATTTCTGATAGTGGTGACATTGTTGCCAGCACTCCTGCGGCCAATTGTTTGTTTGATGCTGGGGATAAGAGGCTTGAGGATCATAATATTGCAAGTCTGATTGCCGAACCTTTTGTTGAAAATCACCGGTTGTATTTGCAACAGTTCTTCACATCCAAAGGCCATGTCCGCAAGCAACAGCCAGTGCGTGCGCGCACTTTTTCGGGCAAGCATTTTGATGCTGATGTGTACCTGAACTATGTTCATATTGATGATAGCCACTATGCCTTAATTGTTATTCATGATTCAACCGAGAGCCATCGTCAGCGGCATTTACTAAAATTGTCGCGTAAACAGTTTATAGATACTTTTAGCGAAGCCGCGGTTGGTCTGGCACATCTCAGTCTTGACGGTCGTTTTTTACTGGCAAATTACTGGTTGCTGAGGTTTCTTGGTTATGAGCGCAAGCAGTTGCTGGGAATGGACTTTTTTGAGATTACTCATCCTGAAGATGTGAATGAGAGTCGGCGAAAGTTTCAGCAGATGCTGTCAGGCAGTTCATACCGTTATACCCACGAAAAAAGAGTATTGCTGAAAGATGGCAGTTATGCCTGGATCAGTTTGACGGTTGCCGTGATATATCAGGATGAGGGACGACCCGATTATTTTGTTGTAGTGATTGAAGATATCAGCAAGCAAAAAGAATCTGAATATCTGTTGCGGCAGTCAGAACAAAAATTTCGAACCATTGTAGATTCTTTGTCCGATACTGTGGCGATATGGATGTTGAGTCCCGACAAGCATCAGATCCTGTACGTGAATTATGGTTACGAAAAAATCTGGGGACAGACTCGGGATGAGTTGTATGAATGTGCTGATGTTTTTGATGAGAAGATACATCCTGGTGATTATGACCGGGTAAAACGACATAAACAGCTGAAGGGTAATGGTCGTTGGGAGATTGATTATCGGGTTTTGCGAAATAAAGATGATTGTCGTTATGTTCATGAATCCGGCTTTAGTGTATATGGTGAAGATGGCAAATTGCTGTATATCGTATCTACGGTGATAGATAAAACAGATGAGGTCTTGCGGCAGGCTCAACTGGATGATTCTTTGCAAAAACTGAAAGAAGCGTACAAGGAGCTTTCGGCGTCTTCAAAAGTGGATGGCTTGACAGGAGTGCTTAATCGCAATGCGATTTATCTCGAGATTAGTAAGGAATTTAACCGTTATCGTCGTTATAAAACACCGGTTTGTCTTATTTTTATCGATGTTGATGATTTCAAAAATATTAATGATGAACATGGCCACCTGACAGGTGATCAGATGCTCGTTGCCCTGAGTCGGCAAATTAAGGCCAATATTCGTGCTACCGATGTGCTTGGGCGTTACGGCGGTGATGAGTTTATTCTGTTGTTGAGAGATACCACGCTGGAACAGGCGACGGATTTCAGTCAACGTTTTCTGGCAAATGGTATAAAACTCTGTATTCAGGATGAGCTGGAGTATGAACTGAGTCTTTCCATAGGTATTCATTCTCTGACGGATTCGGTTGCCAGTCTTGATGAATGGTTGAATATTGCCGATCAGCGTATGTACCAGGATAAGCGATCCCGAAAAGGAGGTGTCGTATAAGGTGCTGTGTAGCGGATGTTCATCATTCTGTGCTCCGTGACAGGAGTTCTTTGTTCTGCGTGTTGTCAGACTAAACAGGCAGTAAAGTATCGGTGGGTCTGAAAATACTGCTGATGTCTTAGTGGGGTTTTTCTTAAATCGAGATTTTGCCGCTAGTCTGTTGGTCGTTCCTTTCTGTTTGTTATTGCATCACCCCATTTTCAACCATTCTGGATTCTTCTTTGTCCGTTAAGTACGGCTTCTCGTTTTGAGTGATTGATACCGTAATTGCGGTTGGCTATTGCTTGGATCTACGTTAATATACTTAGAGTTCTAATTAAATAGAGAGGTTTAGTCAGCTTTTAATAAAGATTTCACTCGGTCTATTGAACAATAGCAGGGCATTCCTACATAAGGATTGTTAATTGCTGAAGCTGATGTAGCAAAAAAAAGCCGAAAAATCATATGCTAACTGTTGTTTTGGTTGCTTTTGATGTGCTTTTTGAGATTTTTCTTCATCAGTAATGATCATAGAAGTAGTGTATAAATTTGAGTTATAAACATTAGAATTCAAATAAAAGCGCATAAAGTGATGGATACTGAAATTGAATTTCGCCCCCCTAAATCAGAAGACGGCGCTCAAGTCTATGACTTGATAGATCAATGCCCGCCGTTGGATACCAATTCCCTATACTGCAACCTGCTGCAATGCAGCCACTTTTCAGACACCTCTGTGACGGCCTGGCTGGACAGTTCTTTGGTTGGCTTTATCTCGGGCTACCAGTTGCCCAACCGCGAAAATACCTTGTTTGTCTGGCAGGTTGCGGTATCTGAACAGGCCCGTGGCATGGGCGTGGCATCCGGTATGATGAAAAACATCCTCAACCGCCCTGGCTCTCCCGACTTTTCTTTTATCGAAACAACGATTACGGCAGCCAATCAGGCTTCCTGGTCATTGTTTGAGAGGCTGGCAGACAAGTTAAATGCAGATATGCATCGTTCTGTCATTTTCGACGAAAAAAAACATTTTAATGGTCAGCATGATTCGGAATTTCTGGTTCGAATAGGACCATTCAATTAACCGTTTGGCGTAATTGAATCCAATATAGTTCTGACTGAATAACCCAAAACAGGTGAGATAAATGAAGATTTTTGAAGAGATTGAATCGGAAGTACAAAGCTATGCACGTTCATTTCCACGAGTCTTTAACAAGGCACAGGGAGAGTTTCTTTTTGATGAGGATGGTAACCGGTATTTAGACTTTCTGGCCGGAGCCGGCACGCTGAATTATGGTCACAATAACCCTTTGTTTAAGCAGAAACTGTTGGAATACATTGATGCTGATGGCATTACTCATGGCCTGGATTTGCATACCAAAGCCAAGGGTGAGTTTCTTGAAACGTTTAATGAAAAAATATTGAAACCCAGGGGGTTGGATTATGTCGTGCAGTTTACCGGGCCAACCGGGACCAATGCTGTTGAAGCTGCATTAAAACTGGCTCGTAATGTGACCGGACGGGAAAACGTCATCTCCTTTACGAATGGTTTTCATGGTGTCAGTCTTGGTGCTCTGGCAACGACCGGAAATTCCCATCATCGCTGTGCCTCAGGCGTCAGCCTGAATGGTTCCAGTCGTATGCCCTATGATGGTTATCTGGGTGACGATATGGATACAACATCTTATCTGGACAAGGTGTTATCGGATTCCAGTAGTGGTATTGATAAACCCGCTGCTGTCATTGTTGAAACGGTCCAGGGTGAAGGTGGCATCAATGCCGCCAGTTTCGATTGGCTGCGTAATCTGGATAAAGTGTGTAAGAAACACGACGTTTTGTTGATCATCGATGATATTCAGGCAGGTTGTGGACGCACCGGTACTTTTTTCAGTTTTGAAGAGGCAGACATTTATCCTGACATCGTTACTTTATCGAAATCTCTGGGGGGTTACGGACTGCCATTTGCGGTGGTGTTGTTTCGTCCAGAACTGGATCAATGGAAACCGGGTGAGCACAACGGTACTTTTCGGGGCAATAATTTTGCCTTTGTGACAGCCAGAGCCGCGATTGATGAATATTGGAGTGATGATAAGTTTTCCTCGGAAATCAAGCGTAAGGGTGAATACATTGCCCGTCGCCTCAATGATATCGTGACTAAATATGGAGAAGGAAATTTCACCACTCGTGGGCGAGGCATGATGCAGGGTATAAACTGTGTTAATGGCGATATAGCCAGCAAAATCACACGTAAGTCATTTCAAAAAAATCTGATTATTGAAACCAGTGGTGCAGATGATCAGGTCGTTAAATTCCTGTGTCCTCTGATTATCAGTGATGTCAATCTGAAAAAAGGTCTGGATATTGTTGAGCAAGCAGTCAGAGAAGTGTGCGCCAGCGAGGAAAAAATTCCAGAAGAGCTGGATTATTTTGATCCCATGTATGCAATCGGCTAACGCCAGTCATGTTGCGCATTTATCAATGAGCTGATCAGCAGACATGCGTTTCTCATGCCTTCGGCATTACGTTGCCGGGGGTCCGAATTACAGTATTCAGTTAAGGAATATCAGATGATAGTCAGACAACTTCAAGAAGCGGAAAAGACCGGGCGCCGTATTATTTCTCCTGATGGAAATTGGGAAAGTACCCGGCTGCTATTGAAAGAAGACGGTATGGGATTTTCTTTTCACATTACCACGATATATCAGGGTGCTGATTTTCAGATGCATTATCAGAATCATTTGGAGTCGGTATTTTGTATATCCGGTGAAGGTGAGGTCGAAACCCTGTCCGATGGTAAAAAATATCCCATCACCAGCGGCATGATTTATATTCTTGATAAACATGACAAACATGTGTTGCGGGCGACATCAGAATTGAAGCTGGCCTGTGTGTTTAATCCTCCGTTGAATGGGACCGAAGTACACAATGCACAAGGAGCTTATGAATTGGATGCCGAACCGGTCAATGAGTAATAGGATTAAGGAGTAGATAACCTAATGATTGATGAGCAGATTTTTTTATCTGAGCAGACACAAGATATCTATCCATCCCGTTATTCCAATAGTCCCCATATGATTCCCCGTGCGGATCCGGTGGTATATGGCAGCGATTTTTCCAATGCTCCAATCCACAGGGAGCTGATTGAGCAATATCAGCAACAGGGCTTTCTGGTTCTGGATAATGTGTTCAGTGATGATGAAGTACTGATGTTCCAGCAGGAGTTGAATCGTTTGAGTCAGGATGATGCACTCAAGCAATGTGATGAAGTGATTACTGAAAAAAACAGCGGCGATGTTCGTTCTGTGTTTCGGATTCATGAATTGAGCCCGGTGTTCAGTCAGCTGGCAAGTGACTTTCGTACAATGGAACTGGCCAGGTTTTTGTTGGGCGATCAGGTGTATATTCATCAATCCAGATTGAATTACAAACCAGGTTACCGTGGGCGTGAATTCTACTGGCATTCGGACTTTGAAACCTGGCATGTAGAAGACGGAATGCCCAGAATGAGAGCTTTGAGCATGTCCATCACGCTGACAGAGAATTTTTATCATAATGGACCTTTGATGCTGATTCCCGGATCTCATCACACATTTGTCAGTTGCGTGGGTGAAACTCCGGCAGAGCATTATCGGCAGTCATTAAAGCGGCAGGAATATGGTGTCCCTGATGATCGGAGTCTTGAGCAGTTGATCGATGAAGGTGGTATTGTCAGTGCGATTGGTAAACCCGGTAGCCTGATCATTTTTGACTGTAATGTCATGCATGGGTCAAACGGCAACATTACACCGTTTCCCCGCTCAAATGTATTTATGGTATATAACGCCATGAGTAATAAGGTTGCCGAGCCGTTTTGCTCACAAAAACCCAGGCCGGAGTATATCTGTAGCCGTAAAAACATCAGGACCCTTTAAACAAAAAAAGGCATTTTACACTCATGAATTCCCATACTGTTGAAAAAATAGGCGGCACCTCTATGAGCGATTATGCCGCTGTTCGAAATAACATTGTTTTATCTCCATATCATAAGGAAAACCCTTATCAGAGAGTATTTGTGGTTTCTGCTTACGGAGGCATAACCAATCTGCTGCTTGAGCACAAAAAAACCGGACAGGCTGGTGTCTACGCTTTATTTGCCAATGGTGTCAAAGATGACAGTTGGAAAACATCATTGCAGGTGCTTAAACAGGAAATGTTTTCCATTAATGCGAAGCTGTTTGGTGATGGGACATTACTGAAGCAGGCTAACCAGTTTATTGGTTCGCGCCTGGATGAAGCGGAGCACTGTCTCGCCGATTTGCACCGACTGTGTCAGCATGGTCATTTTTCCCTTGGAGCACACCTCGCCACTGTACGTGAGATGTTGGCCAGTATTGGTGAGGCGCACAGCGCCTGGAACATGACTCAATTATTGTGTCGGGAAGGTATCAATGCCCGTTTTGTTGATTTGACGGCATGGGAAGGTAGCAAGCAAAGTGGTCTGGATGAGCAGATCTCGCAGGCGTTTGCCGATGTTGATATGGAGAGAGAGTTGCCCATTGTCACTGGCTATGCACATACGGAAAAAGGGTTGATGTCTACTTTCGACCGCGGTTACAGTGAAATGACTTTCAGTCGCATTGCGGTCATTACCCAGGCACGTGAAGCGATTATCCACAAAGAGTTTCACTTAAGCAGCGCAGACCCCAGGCTGGTGGGCGAGGACAATGTCGTGCCGATCGGGCGCACCAATTATGAAGTGGCGGACCATCTTGCCAACCTCGGGATGGAGGCGATTCATCCGCGGGCTGCCAAAGGTTTGCGACAGCATAATATTCCTCTGCGGGTAAAAAATACCTTTGAGCCGGAGCACGCAGGAACGCTGATTACCGGTGACTATGTCAGTGATAAAGCCAGAG
The DNA here is from genome assembly GCF_000940805.1 of Gynuella sunshinyii YC6258. Taxonomy (GTDB): domain Bacteria; phylum Pseudomonadota; class Gammaproteobacteria; order Pseudomonadales; family Natronospirillaceae; genus Gynuella; species Gynuella sunshinyii. The sequence continues at coordinate 3,184,325 of NZ_CP007142.1, forward strand.
TGGAGATCATCGCCGGATGTAGAGATGTTTATGCAATTGAGGTATTTGATCAGGATATGACTGATTTGCAGGCAAAATACGATACTGAGATTCTCGAGGTTATTCGTCGTTTCAAGGCCCGTGTCGTTACCAAGGATTCGAATGCAAATACCATTACGCATTATCTGTCTACCAACTTAAAGACGATAAAACGCATTATTCAGGTGTTGAAACAGAATTATCCTGAAGCCGAAGTCAATCAGCAGAAGGTTGCAATTGTTTCTGCCATTGGCAGCGATATGCAGGTTTCCGGCATTTTATCGAAAGCTGTTGCTGCATTGGCTGAGAATCAAATCAGTGTGCTTGCTTTACATCAATCCATGCGCCAAGTGGATATGCAGTTTATAATCAACGAAGATGATTATGCCAGGGCCATAAAAAGTCTGCATAATTGCTTAGTTGAAGTGCATAACCACGGTAGCGCAATATGTCTCGCATCTTAATTCTGCTGATCATTACGGTTTTTTCTCAGATTGCCCGGGCGGAGGATCAGCCGCCTGTCAGTCCTGAACAGCTTGAAAAAACCGTTGATCAATTGCAGGAACCGCTCTATACGCCGTTTATCGAGCGCTATGTCCTCGATGAGTTGAAACAGTTGCGAACTGATATGGCGGCACAACGGGTTGATCTGATTCAACAGGTTACCGACCGTGAAAACCGCGCTGCAGATCGGGCTCTGACATATGCAACGGACACAGTCACTTATTTTTTCTATCTGATTGCCGCGGCGAGTTCGATTCTGGTTCTGGTGGGTTGGACATCTGTGCGGGACATGAAGGAGAAAGTTCAGGCTCTGGCAGATGAAAAAATTTCTGAGTTGATCGGTGAGTATGAAGCCCGGTTGCATATGGTGGAAAGTCAATTAAATGAAGAGGCGATGCTGACCAAGCAGAACCGTGAGGAAATTGAACTGACCAAAGAAATCCAGTCTTTGTGGATGCGAGCCCAGCAGGATGGTATCCCGGCCAATAAGATTCTGGTTTACGATCAGATTCTGAGTTTGCGTCCCGATGATTGTGAAGCACTGACATACAAGGCCGATGCTGTTCTGGAATTAGGAGAACCGCAATGGGCTATCAATTTATGCCGTCAGGCTCTGATTATTGATCCTGATAACTGCCATGCATTCTATCAGCTGGCTTGCGCTCATACCGCTCGGGGCAATTATGACGATGCCATTCGGTATCTGTCTGAGGTAACGGAGCGGACCAGTAATTATCGCGAAGATATTCTGGCCGATGAAGCGTTGAAGCCTTTATGGAACCTGGACTCATTTAAGGACCTTATTGGCCTGCAAAGTAGTGCCTGACAATTCTACTGAATTGTTGGCACACTCAATCCTTGTCGTCGTTATCTCATCTTTTTCTTATGCAGAAATGTTTTTGTAGTGTTGTTTTTTCGGCGATATTGCTGGTTTCGCAGTGTTAAGTCTTTTCTGATTCTCTGTTTTGCCTGAGGCGGCAAACATGAAGCATAACAATTATCTTTGTTACCAGTTTTGTGATTGCTCATGAATTCGGAGCTGAGAGTATCTGGTTCCTGGTTTAGTATTCGGCGAAAACGTCAATGTATGACTGATTGGAGTAGGAAATATGGCACATCATAAAACCGTACTGATCACGGGAGGCAGTCGTGGTATTGGTGCGGAGACTGCACGGGTATTTGCTGCACAGGGGTACAAGGTCTGCTTCAGCTATCTGAGTAACCAGATGGCAGCGGATGCAGTAGTCGCGGAGATTAATTCTCAAGGTGGGCAGTGTATCGCTGTGCAGGCAAATGTGGCACAGGAGGCAGATATTGTCCGATTGTTTCAGACCGTCGATGAGCAGTTAGGGGCTTTATCTGTGCTGGTCAACAATGCGGCAATTCTGCAACAGCAGTGTCGTCTGGTGGATATGACTGTGGATCGTCTCCGTGCTGTATTGGAAACCAATGTTATCGGGTCTTTTCTGTGCTGCAGAGAAGCGGTCAGACGGATGTCAACTGACCACGGTGGCCAGGGTGGCGTAATTGTCAATGTGTCTTCTGGAGCGGCTAAATCCGGATCTCCCAATGAATATGTCGATTATGCCGCTTCCAAGGGAGCTATTGATACCATGACTCGTGGTCTGGCGCTGGAAGTGGCCGCTGCCGGTATTCGGGTGAACGCTGTGCGACCTGGGATGATATATACCGAAATGCATGCCTCCGGTGGAGAACCTGGGAGGGTGGATCGCCTGAAGGAACGTATTCCTTTACAACGCGGTGGCCGGCCGGAAGAAATTGCTCAGGCTATTTACTGGTTGGCATCCGATCAAACTTCATATATGACTGGTAGCTTCATCGACCTGACTGGTGGATTGTAATCGATTTGTTTTGTATTTATTGTGTAAAATTATATTGCTCACAACTTAATGGTGGATGATACTGCCACTGTTCGAAACTAGGCAGGTGCATCCAAACTCAATCTGCCAGTAGCTTGGGAGTTATTGATGAAAGCATCGAAGCAGACCGGTGAACCGCCGGTCGTTGCAGGGGAAGAGTGGCTGGCATTTGAGCATCAGCTCTGTTTTCCACTTTATGCCTCTTCCAATCTCGTCTTAAGAGCCTATGGGCCGTTGTTAAAACCATTAGGTCTTACGTATCCGCAGTATTTGATTATGTTGTTACTGTGGCAGCATCAACAGTTGTCGGTGGGCGAACTGGGGCAAAGGTTGTATCTGGATTCCGGAACTTTGACGCCATTGCTGAAACGAATGGCTGACGCTGGTCTGGTTACTCGTAATCGCAGCGAAGAGGACCAACGGCGGGTCTTGATTGATCTGACCGATAAGGGTAGAGCGCTAAAGAGTCAGGCAGTATCCGTTCCCGCGACGATGTTGTGTCGGATGGGAGGGGACATCGAATGGTTAAAACGCATTAAACAGGACCTTGGTCAGCTGATTGATATTATGGAGTCAGCGGATCGTTCAAATTAACAGGCTGTAACAACACAATAGGTGATATATGAGTGTTTATGACGTTCAGGTAAATAATATTAAGGGTGAGTCTGTATCGTTGTCTGACTACAGTGGCAAAGTGCTGTTACTGGTTAACGTGGCTTCAAAATGTGGGTTGACACCGCAGTATGAGGAATTGGAAGCACTCTATAAATCAACGGCCGATAAAGGGTTGGAGATTCTGGGTTTTCCGTGCAATCAGTTTCTTGGTCAGGAGCCAGGTACTGAAGCGGAAATCCAGGAGTTCTGCTCAGTTAATTATGGTGTGACATTCCCAATGTTTGCCAAAATTGAGGTAAATGGCGAAAACCGTCATTCCCTTTATCAGCAGTTGATTGCTGCTCAGCCAAAAGCGGTGGTAACCGAAGGTGAACAATTGAAAGCCAAGCTGGGTGAAATGAATCTGCTGCCTCAGGATGAAAGCGACATCATGTGGAATTTTGAGAAATTCCTGATTGGTAAAGACGGTGAAGTGATTGGCCGCTTCGCTCCTGATGTCAGTGTCAACGCTGCTCCTCTGAAAGAAGCCATTGATTCTGCATTATCTGCCTGATCTCTCTGAATATTGTGCCACCTACATGGTTTAGGTGGCACAATTGCCTTGCCGATTCGGCCATTCTCAGCAGAACGATTTATAAAGAAGTGAAGTCCACCTGCTGTGTAATATTGGCGGGAGTCCTCTGCATCAATATTTCCCCATGACGAACGGACAGTAATACTTCTCCCTGCCTGCGCAATGCAGAATAATCATCCTCTCCTTCAATTATGATGCAGTTGGCCGGGTTTCCAACAGTAATACCGTAGTCTTTAAGGTGCATCAGTCTGGCACCATTTTCGGTGATAAAATCGAGCGCCGTTGTGAAATCCTGATATCCCATCATCTGACAAATATGCATCCCCGCGTCCAGAACTCTCAGCATTTTACCGTTCCCGAGGGAATACCAGGGGTCAAAAATAGAGTCTTCTGCGAGGGCGACATTCATTCCGGCAGCGTGAAGCTCTTTTACCCGGGTAACTCCACGACGTTTGGGAAAAGTATCGAACCGACCCTGCAAATGGATGCTCTCAGTTGGACAGGAGACGAAATGGATGCCGGATTTCTTCAATAACCGAAACAGCTTGGAACAATATGCATTGTCATAACTGTGCATCGCTGTGGTGTGGCTGGCGGTGACACAATCGCCCATATCATTAAACAAGGCTTCGCTGGCCAGCACCTCCAAAAAACGCGATGCAGGATCATCGATTTCATCACAGTGAACGTCTACGAGTTTATGGTGCTTTTTGGCCAGTTGGATGACCCACTTCATGGACTCCTCACCCAAAGCCCGGGTGTATTCAAAATGGGGAATACCGCCTATCACATCCGCACCGATTTCCAGAGCCTGCTCCATCAGTGCCTGACCATTGGGAAACGAAAGGATGCCTTCCTGAGGGAAGGCAACAATTTGCAGATCAATTTTGTCTTTGACCTGTTCACGAATCTGGCAGAGAGTCTTGAGAGCGGTCAACTGTGGGTCTGTAGTGTCAATATGAGTGCGAATGTGCTGTATTCCCTGGCTGACCAGCAGGTTAAGTGTTTTTCCGACCCGCTCCCGGACATCCTGTTCATCGAGCTTGGATTTTCGTTCAGCCCAGCGTTCAATGCCTTCAAATAAAGTACCACTCTGATTCCATGCCGGCTGGCCTGCCGTAAGGGCTGCATCGAGATGAATATGAGGTTCGACAAATGGTGTGCAGAGCAGATTGCCTTGGGCATCATAACTGTCCGCTGCTGAAATGCTGGCAGGCTGTACAGTGATAGAACTGAATTTTCCATGATCAATCTCAACGATAAACAGTTCCGGCCGGTGGCGCAGACGGGCATTAGTGATTCTCATGGTTGTCCTCATGATTTATGAAACAATTGACACCGTAGCAAGAATCAAGCCTGGAGATTTTCAGCTTTGTCGGGCACTCAATGTGATAAGTCCAGCTCCTACAAGTGCTGCAGCACCTCCCCGATGAAAAATTTTTGCGCTGACCGGCGTACGCAAAAACCGACGGATCCGGCTGGCAAACATCGCATACAGGGCTGCATTCAAGATGGCCAAAGTGATAAAAGTTGTACCATAGCCCAACAATTGTATGGAATGGGATGCCGCTGGGTTCATAAACTGAGGGAAGAAGGCGATGAAAAAAATACTGGCTTTGGGGTTAAGAACCGTCACCAGGAATGCGTTGCTGAATAATTGCGTGCGGCTTTTGGGAGCCTCATGTGTCTGGAGATCCAGCTGATACGAGTTGTGACTGCGCCACATTTTGATGCCGAGGTAAATCAGATACATAGCGCCGGCAACTTTGAAGATCATAAACAGTGTGGCTGAGGTTGCCATGATAACTCCAAGCCCTGCCAGTGATACGGTCATGGCGATCAGGTCGCCGGCAGCCACACCTGCAATCAGGGGCAGGGCGGCATTCTGACCATAACGAATGGAATGACTGATGACGAGTAAAATAGTAGGGCCCGGAATCACCAGAATGATGGATGCTGCGATGATAAATGCCAGCCAGGTTTCAAAAGACATGTTGGCGTACCTGTAAATTGGAGAAGTCAGAATCAGTGTAATGAGAATATTTGTTGAAAGGCAAGTGTATATTCGCGATAACTGATGAAACGTTGGTGCTTGTCTTCATGGTGGTTGCGCTGCAAGTTGCAGCATACAGTCAAACCTTGCGATTGATTTGGTCGGGATCTCGAAGTGGATGGGCGGTGTCCTGATGATACCAGTCGATCAGCGCTTGTTCCGGCATAGGACGGGCATGCAGATAACCTTGTGCGACGTTGCAGCCTAATGCTTTTAGGGTCTGTAGCTGTTCTTTTGTTTCCACTCCCTCGGCGACTACCGTATGTTTCAGTATCTGGCCGATATTGATGATCGAGCCGACCAGGGCCTGATCTTCAGAGTTGGAGTCGACATCGTTAATAAAGTTTTTATCCAGCTTGATTTCATTGATCGGTAATTTCTTCAGATAACTCAGGCTTGAATATCCGGTACCAAAATCATCCACCGATAAATTGACCCCCAGCTCTCTTAACTTGCCCAGTTCCTGGCTGATGCCCGGAATATCCGTCAGCAGTACACTTTCGGTAATTTCCAGTGTCAGCATTTTGGGATTGACTCCAAATTTCTTTAAGGTGGATTCAATACTCTCAGCGAATTTGAAGCTGTAGAAATTTGCTGCGGACATATTGACGGATATTTTGCCCATATCAATATGTTGAGATTGCCATTTGGAGTACATCCTGCAGGCCGATTCAAGTACCCAGAGATCCAATCTGCAAATCATGCCGCATTCTTCAGCCAGTGGAATGAATTTTGACGGTGGGACCATTCCGAGATTAGGGTGGTGCCAGCGCAGCAGTGCTTCAACACCGTACAGGTGGCCGCTTTCAATATGAATTTGTGGTTGAAAATAGACTTCCAGTTCTTGATTTCCAATTGCTCTTTGTAAATCTGTCTCCAGTTTTAACCGTTGCAGTTTTGAATGATGCATGTCGGATTGAAAAAAGCGGAACATATTTAGGCCGTTACTTTTGGCGTGATACAAGGCAGCACTGGCATTTCGCTGTAAGGTTTCAAAATCCTCGGTTTCATTGCATGTCAGGGATATACCGATACATGCGGTAATGTTGAATTCCAGTTCGTTGATTTCGAGTGGCATCGATAACAGTTCAAGCAGTGCCTTGGCCTTCTTTTCTGCTGTAGTTTTGTTGGAGTGGGGTTGCAGAACGGCAAATTCATCTGCCCCCAGGTGAGCGGTGATCTCATTCGTTGCCAGATTTGCCGTAAGCCTCCGGGCAATTGTTTTTAGCAGTGCGTCACCAAGGCTATGACCGAGAGAGTCATTAATATTCTTGAAACGGTCAAGATTGATAAAGAAAAAAGCGACTTGAGTGGCTGAACGTTTTGCTTCCTCAATGAATATTCTTGCTTTGTCTTTTAGCAGGTAGCGATTTCCCAGACCCGTTAGCGGGTCATAAAACGCGAGCTTATGGATGCGTTTGCCTGATTGTTCATGTTCGATAGCCAGATGACAAAGATGCAGACAGGCTTTTACCATATGGCGGTGAAACTCACTTGCCCTTCGAGGCTCACGATAGTAGAGAGCGAAAGTGCCAAGTACAGAACCATCAGAGCTTTTTATCGGACTCGACCAACAAGCAGCCAGGCCGGCAGACTGAGCCAGGGTTTTATAATCAGCCCACAGCGGGTCTGTATTGATATCGGAAGCCTCGACCGGTTCGCCGTGCCATGCCGATGTTCCACAGGACCCCGCGACGGGGCCGATTGCAAGGCCCTCCAGGGCTTCGGAATAAAAATCAGGGAGGCTTGGACCGGCAGCAGGATGGATTCGGCCTTCTTTATCCACCAGCACGATACTACAGATCACATCGGGTGCGCATGATTCGACCTGATAACAGATCAGTTCAAATATGGCTGATAATGGCAAACCAACTGCAACCGCTTCTAGAGTTTCCTGTTGTAACTTCTGTATACATTCGAACTGATACTGTTGTTCGCTGGCTTGTTTTATGTAAAACGCATAGGTTTTTTGCCCGTTCCAGGGAATCATTTTTATCTGAACAGAGAAGGAATGTCCGGATTTGAGTGTTTTTCCCAGGACCTCGTTGGACTCTATCAGGTCTTCTGTCGTCAGCCTGTTTTTCAGTAGGTTGAAACGCTCGGTTGTCAGATTACAAAAAAGCTCCTGTATGCTTGTGCCGGTAAGAGGGTGTAAATCAGTGGGTAATAGGTTCTGAAAGCTGGCGTTGGATTCGATTATTTGACCGTTCTGATCAAAAATAACAATGGCAAATGGCGATTGCTGTAATCCTGTGGCAAATAATTCCATGCTGTTTTTGTTAAAATTGGTCATAGGCTCAGTATTGTTTAACCACGGCTGATGTTTATAAAAACGGGCGACCATTGGCAGGCTCGAAATGACGTCATAATTACCCAATGTACAACTCAGAATCTGGAGCATCATTGAAACCCCTTGTCCGGCTAATGCTTCAGATTAAGTCCAGCTACATGGGGTGCCATACTTCAATAGCGCGTCGTGCCCGAATACACCTTTATTATAATAGTAGTTTAAGTGTTCAGAATTTTTTTGCCGCCTGAACCATAATTGTTACTGTGATTACTCAAACTGCATTGTAGTTTATTGGATAACTTTATGACTTAGCCGTCCAGTTTCTTTGTTTATTTTTCTTCTCTTTGTTGCGGAAAGCCTGTTCCAGACTGATGTTATATCTATTTGCGATTGAGCAGAGATAAATAAATACATCCGCCAGTTCGTGTTCCAGCTCGAAGATTTCCGAAGCAGGATCTACTGCCAGTCCGTTGAGCCGGCGCACAGCTTTAAATAGTTCACCCACTTCCTCACCCAGTAACAGGCATTTATCTGTAGCCGTCTGTTGAGAAAAACCGCGTTCTTTTTCCATCAAAGTCACATATTGTTGAAAATCGTGAAGAGTGGGATCGATCTTTAAATCAGGCATTTGTTGCAATCATTTTTGTTATTGAAACATCCAAGCTAGGGAGAAAGCAGGTAACAGTCAAGATAAGGGGGGATTTCATTGCCATGTCATCATATGTTTATTTCCGTCATATATGATGACTGGAAGAAAAGCACAGGGCTGTGACTGTTTTTACATGAGAATCTTTTTTAATAAATGTTGGGTTGTCATCAACCGTATCGTGATGATCACGGATCTGTTTTCCGGATACATGATTGCAGTTTTGTCATACCCATAGTTGTGTTGCCCTGGTTATCTTCGGTCTTTCATCCTGATAGACTACTGGTTCTGTCCTTTGAAACTGTCAGATCCGGTGAATTTCGAAGTCCCGGCCAGCAGTTGAAGCAGGTTTGTTATGACCGAGAATATGATCGCGCAACTCAAGAAGCTTCAGGCAATCAAGGAATCATTGCACCATGCGCATTTACCAAAGCAAAAAGCTCTGGAGTTATTGCAGGTACTTGATCATATCGAGGCGGAGAACAAATCTTTGAGTTACCAGCTCACCAGTGTCAGAGTGATCACATCAAACCTTCTGGTAGAGTCAGCTAAAGCCGGATTGCCGGGAGCATTAACCGGGCTTGGCGCAGAACACATTGACCATGTGGCGACACCTCTGCATGAAGGCACTCTGATTCTACAGCAACTGGTTCATGAACTGGTGAGTCAGTTGCAACAGCAGATTGAGCATCGCCCTCCACCTTCTTCATAAGAGACCCTGTGTTGTTGGGTGACGCCAACTGGTTCGGATGGATGACCAGGCATTTTCATGCAATTGGTATTCTATGTGTTGTTTCTTCATTGTATTCACCGTAACTTATGAAATAGTTTCACCAATGCAAATACTCTGCTAATTCCTTTACCAAAACGGAGATAATCGGACACAATAGCTGCCTGGACCAAGGAAATCACATGTTAAATCCTTTACTTACGCTTAAACGCATACTGCAGGACTCGGCCCGGGCTGCTGACCGGGATGAGATGGTCAAATTGATGGCCGCTCAGATCAAAAAGGCCATGAGTGTCGATGTTTGCAGTCTGTATTTGTTGTCACCGGAAAAAGATTTGAAACTCTCTGCGACAGAGGGGCTGGATAATGCTTCCGTGGGCAAGATTCGTATGCCATTCGGACAGGGGCTGGTGGGAACCGTAGCCCTGACACAGCACTCACTGAATCTGGAGCGCGGGGACCAGCATCCGAAATTCCTGTTCTTTGAACAAACAGGCGAAGAAAGATTCAAAGGTTTTCTGGGGGTGCCGCTGATTTACCATGGCGACACTATCGGGGTGCTCGTTGTACAGGTTTATGATCCGCGCAAGTTTACCGATGAAGAAGAAGCTTTTTTGGTGACGATGGCTGCGCACCTGGCCGGAACTCTCGGCAGTGGGGTGATCAAGAGTAACATCAATGCTCAGGAGAGTAACCATGCGGTACAACGGCTGATAGGTATCAAAGGAGCTCCGGGAATTGCTTTCTGCAGGGTCAAAGTGGTCAAGGATGAAGTCGATATCAACCAGATTCCCACTTTATATGGTGAGTATTATTCGGAGGAAAAAAAGCGCCTTGATCAGGCTGTCGCGGAAACTCTCGATGATCTCGAAGCACAAATGGGCAATATGGATGCTTCCGCTGGCGCAACTCTTGATGCCCTGCTGGAAGTTTACCGCATGTTGCTTGCCAGTCCGGAGTTGAAAACTGTTTTTGATGAGATGCTGGAGCAGGGATATGCTGCGGAAACCGCTTTACGTGACGCCTTCCTGCGTCAAGTTGAAGTGTTCGAGGCCATGGAGGATCCCTACCTGCGTTCCAAGGCTGAGGATCTGAGAGTACTGGCTGGCAAGCTTTATCGTCGTTTGACCAATAATACCAGCAGCAGAATTATGACTGATACGCCGGTTATTCTGGCTGGACGCCTTGTCAGCGTTTCCCATTTTGGCCGTATAGATGCCAATAAGCTGGCTGGGGTCATTTCCAAAGAAGGTTCTGCGCTGTCCCACACCGGCGTGTTGGCAAATGCATTGGGGATACCAGCGGTCATGGGGCTGGAGGATCTGAATCTTGATAATGTCGATAATCAGGATGTGATCGTTGACGGTAATCGTGGCATTGTCATCCTCAATCCGCCAGAACCCGTGGTGCTCGAATATCAGCGGCTAATGCGTCAGGTAAAAGCGCTGGATGCAGATCTGGCACCTTTGAAGAATCTGCCGGCAGAGACGCTGGATGGTGAACAGGTCGCTCTGCTGACCAATACCGGACTGCTTGCGGATATATCGCCAGGACTGGAACGTGGTGCTGAGGGGATTGGGCTGTATCGCTCCGAAATCCCGTTCATGGTGCATCATAATTTTCCAACTGAAGAAGAGCAGCAGATCACTTATCGGGGGGTGCTTGGAGCCTATGCACCGAAGCCGGTAACCATGCGTATTCTGGATATCGGTGGGGACAAGCCTTTGCCCTATTTCCCGATTACCGAAGAAAATCCCTTTCTGGGCTGGCGGGGTATTCGGTTTACCCTTGACTATACCAATATTATGCTAGAGCAGCTGCGGGCGATGATGTTGGCCAGTCGGGGGCATAACAATCTTAAAGTTATGATTCCGATGTTCAGCCGTGAAGATGAGTTGCAGCGCTTTCTACAGATATTTGAACTGGCCATTACCCAGTTGCGTGATGAAGGCCGGGATATTCAGCGCCCTCAGGTCGGAGTCATGATTGAGGTGCCATCGGCCTTATGGTTGATTTCCAGGGTACGTGATCAGGTGGATTTTATTTCCATTGGGTCTAACGATCTGACTCAATATCTGTTGGCGGTAGATCGCAACAACTCCCGGGTGGCTTCTTTATATGACAGCTTGCATCCGTCTGTATTGATGGCGCTGAAGTTTATCATCATGGAGGCGAACCGGCTTAAGTTACCCGTCTCGTTGTGTGGTGAGATGGCTGGTGATCCTGTCAGCGTAGTATTGCTGCTGGCGATGGGATTACGCCAACTAAGTATGTCCGCTTATAAGATTCCCCGAATCAAATCTCTGATTCGACATCTCGATATCAATGATTGTCAGAATGTATTGGACGATGTATTAAAGCTCAGTGATGAGAAACTGATGCGTCAGAGAGTCGAAGACTTCATCAAGGGATTAGGACTTACGGCGCTGCTGGGGGTGTAAGTTGTTATATGTCAGCACCGCCGTGTTGGTTTCTCCAACCACAGTTCGGCCGCATGTTGGTTAAGCCATTGCCTGTGGGTCTGATAATCCGGGCAGAGTGATTCTACTGTCCGCCAGAATGCAGCAGAATGATTGGCATGCAGAAGATGACTGACTTCGTGGCAGACCAGATAGTCAATCACGGGTTCAGGAGCCATCATGATGAGCCAGTTGATCTGAATAACCCCCTGGTTGGTGCAATGCCCCCATTTGGACTTGGTTTTCCGGAATTTAACCGCCACCAGCCGATCTCTGACTCCCAGTTGTTCGGCGAACTGCTGCGTTTTGACGGGTACCATTTCCTTGGCCAGTTGTTTGAGCCAGTATTCCAGAATGGCATAGGCTGTCAGTTCAAACTCAGATTCATTTTCCGGCATTGAAAACAGAGCCTGATCCGGCAACAACTGCAACCCATACTCACTGGAATTGTGGCGTACGATCATTCTGTATTGACCAAGAATACGAATACGGCAGCCCGCTTCCAACGTGGGTATCGTGGAAGCCTTGTACTGGTGTTTAAGCAGTGTCTTTTCTATCCACGGTAATTTACTTTCCACGAACGTGCTGATTTCCTGCGCACTGACTCCTTTTGGCGAACGGATGGTGACGCGACCTTCACGAACATAAATGCCGATGGTTTTGCGTTTTGCTGATACCACCAGTGGATATCCCAGGATTCGATCAGTCATGTATCAAACTTAATATGTACGTTTGGTTTCTGAGGGTGACTTGTTGATACCCTGAGAGGTTCAAGTATTTTTTTAAGTCCGCTTGTCTGTATCAACAGCGATAGCTGCATGAGTTCTCCCAACTGGCCTTTTGGAAAGTCTTTTTTTTCAAACCACAAAAGATATTCTTCCGGAAGATCTGCAATCAATCTGCCGCTGTACTTGCCAAATGGCATCTGCACCCGGACCAGTTTTATTAAATTTTCCGGATCGAACACAAGGCTTGCTCCATTTTATCCAGTGCGGCAACCAGCATACTGCGCTGGCAGCCATAATTCATACGCACAAATCCAGGGGTTCCAAAGGCCTTGCCATCACTTAATGCCACACCATGTTTTAGGAAAAAGCCGAAAGGGTCGGCAATGTCGGTTTGGCGGCAATCCAGCCAAAGTAGAAAGGTGGCTTCCGGTGTATTGCAATGAATTCCGGGCCATTGGTTTATCCTGTTTATGGCATAGTCCCGGTTAGCGCGCAGATATCTGTTCATTTCCGTTAACCATGGCTTACCGGTTTCAAATGCCACTTCTGTGGCCAGGTAACCCATCAGATTGGGGACGGGCACAATACCCTTGCGAGCATTATTGAAAGACTTCCGAATACCGGCATCCGGAATGATCGCAAAACTGCAGCTTAACCCGGCAATGTTAAAGGTCTTGCTGGCCGCCATCATGGTAATGGATTTAGGCTCATATTTGCCGACAGGTTTATGGCGGAAGGTCTCGTCCATGAGGATATCGCAATGAATTTCGTCAGAACAGATCAAGACATTGTGGGTATCGCAGACCTCAATCAACTGCTTTATTTCAGCTTCTGTCATGACCGAGCCACATGGATTCATCGGATTGGACAAAATCAACATATGACAGTCGTCTTCGCTAACGGCTTTGATCAGGCTGTCAGTATCCAGCACCCAGCGATTGTTGTCCCATCGACTCAAGATATCTGACCTGACCGCGCCGCCGAGTTCTGGTGCGGTCAGTATTGGAGGGTAGTTGGGTGTCTGTGCCGCAACCTTTCCATTCCGGGCAAATGCTCTTACTGCGACATTCAGACCCGGTACGATACCCGGTAGCCAAACCAGCCACTCAGGTTCTATGGACCATTGGTACTGCTCTTGCAGCCATTTTTGGACGGCATTTATTAGCTTTGGACTGGCTTCGGTGTACCCAAAAATACCGTGCTCTGCTCGCTTGATCAGTGCCTGCTTTATCTGTGGAGGAGATTCAAACTCTGTGTCGGCGACCCACATTGGGATGGCATTATGTTCTTTGAACCAATTGTGCTTCTCTGTGTTGGTTTGGCTACGGTCAGTGGGTTTATCAAAATCAAAAGGCATCTAGTCCCTCAACACATCTAATGGAATCGTTTGGGGTACTTTAAGTGAGCAGGCGGTACAAGCCAAGTAGTGTGCCAATTTTTGAACGGGTCCGTTGGGTCCAAGTAGCTGCCACAGACAATATTATTTATCCGGATAGCCATGTATTTATACCGTTATCTTTATGGGTGCGTAATTTCTCTTATCGAGCTACATAAGTGGAAGCCAGGGTTTTTTGAAAGAAAAGGTTCCGTATTATGGTACTACTGTTGAGATGTATCGTTGGTCTGCCCCCAACAGAATAGTATACGGCTGACACATGTCTTTGGATTGGAAGTACCGGTCAGGCTTGACTGTCGGGGGGGAAGTGATAGTTTGCAGACTTAAAAATTGACGCTGTTTATATTTAATCGTCTGGCTATATTCATATGACTGCATGAAACTGATGTCGTGAATATCGTTGAATGATTTCGATCGCCGACGATAACTCCGAAACAGGTGGACATGGTGATGAAGAAAGCGAAGAACTTTATAAGAACAAGAGCCGGTTTCTGGTGGAGATGTATCTGTGTGCTGTTATTGTCTGGACTATTGAGTTCGGCCAGGGCAATGGATGCCTACGATATTATGAAGGCCTTCGATGAACGGGATACGGGTCAGAGCTCGGAAGGTGTCAGCCAGATGATTCTGATCGATAACAAAGGCAATCAGCGTGTTCGCGATATGATGCAATACAGATTGCAACGACCAGATGTGGAAAAATCCCTTATTTTCTTTTTACAGCCCGGTGATGTTAAAGGAACTGCTTATTTGAATTATGACTATGAAGCGGAATCACGGGAGGATGACAGTTGGTTGTATCTGCCGGCCTTGAAGAAAGTAAACCGTATTGCCGCCAGCGATCAGTCTGGTGCGTTTATGGGCAGTGACTTTTCTTATTCGGACATAAACGGCACTCATATCGAATGGTATGATTATGCTATTGTCAGCAATTCTGAAATCGTAGATGGTGCTGACTGCTGGGTTATATTATCGACACCAAAACCAGAGTACTCTGAACAGGTATCCATGCAGACTGGTTATCAGAAATCGCAGTTGTGGATCCGTAAAGACAATTATGTTCAGGTGCAGGGAAAATTCTGGGAAGAGAAGCCCGGCAGAATCAAATATTTCAGTGCCAAAGAGCTTGAGCTGATTGATGGCATCTGGACCGCGAGGCGCTTACAAATGGTTTCTACTCGGAATGGGCAAAAACAGCACGCCAGCGTGATCAATGTTGGCTCCATTAAATACAATATTGATGTTAGTGAGGAGCTGTTTACCACTCAGTCGATGGAACGGGGCTTGTGACATGCGATTATCGCTTTCGATAATTCTCTGTTGGTGCCTCTCCGGTGATTTGTGGGCGGATGATTTTTTTTCAGATATAGATACCGCCGATGTTGAACCTGCAGGTGACAGTGTCTCAAAGCCTTTTGGTCTCTCTGGTTGGTGGCAACAGAAAGCAGCCTATAGTCTGGAAGACCAACAACGTGATTTTTCCCGGCAACAGGCGGGTTGGAGTCGTTTGGAGTCTTCGCTGCAACTACAGGGAGATTATCGTTTCAGTCCTGAAACCAATGTGGTTCTCAGTGGGCGTTTGACTCATGACTGGAGCCCTGAACTGCATAATGCTGATAACGATTGGTTTTATCAGATGTCCGACAGTGAGGTCCGGGATCGAGAGTGGGACTGGCGCCTACGGGATTCATTTTTGCAATCGAAACTTGGCAGTGTATGGATAAAAGGAGGTTATCAGACGCTGGCCTGGGGACAATTGGACAGCATTCAGATCAGTGATGTTTTGAGTACTCGTGATCAACGCTGGCCAGGTCAGTCTGAGCTGGAGGATGTTCGGCTCCCGGTACCGGCGCTTAAAGCTGAGTTCAGTCAGGCTGATAATCGTTTGATTCTGGTGGGAATCGTGGCAGCGGGTAGTGATCGCATGTCGGCGGCCTATGCAGATTTTGACCGAATGGTCGAGTTGCGTCAGACAGGATCAGCAATAGACATTGATGAAAGCAAGGGTTTTGAATGGGCGTTTCAATATCAACGTCAGCTGGAGAATGCAGACACCCGAATTTCTGCAGCTCAGATTTATGACAATACTCCTTATCCTGATCGAATTGACTATGCATTGGTAAATGGTTATCCGGTCATATCATCTGTTCATTTCAAACAGGATCGTTTTTCCATGCTGTCGGTGGACGGCAGCGCCGTATCCGGAAAGTGGCTATGGAAAGGTGAGACCGGGGTTCAGACTGGTCGGAAACTGGCCGCGGATCTTTCTGCTGGAGCTCAAGAATGGTTAGAAAAGGATCGTTGGCTTGGTGGGATAGGGTTGGAGCGCAACATTAAAGACTTCACGGTGACCGCTGAGGTTAACGCCACTCATATCTTTGACTATCAGGAAGAGCTGGTGGCGAGGCAGTGGGAATATGGTGGCATGTTGAGGTTGCGTTGGAACGGTTATCATGATCAGCTCGAACTCCAGAGTTCTGCGCTATGGACTAATGGAGACAATGGTTGGATTTTGCGCCAGGAAGGTCATTGGAACTATTCCAACAATTGGACATTTGGTCTTTCGCTTATTTCATATCTGGCGGAATCAAAGCGACAGGCTTTTTATGCTTATCGAAATTCAGATGTCGTGATGTTTGATATGCGTTTTCATTTTCCATGATATTAAGATTCTAAAACATAGGAGAGGTTCATGAATGTGTCGGAGCTATTAAAGTGGCAGTGGGAGGGATATCTCAAGTATCACCAGTCCAGAACCAATTTATTGATTCATATTGTGATCGTACCTTTTTTTCTGATAGGGAATTTGATCACGATTGCAGGGATATTGGGGCTATCCTGGGTCTTTATGATCAGCGGGCTGCTGCTGATGCTGTTGTCGATCATTTTGCAAGCAAAGGGGCATGGCGTGGAGTCAAATCCGCCAGAACCATTCACCAGTGCTGCTAATGCTGTTGCGAGAATCTTTCTGGAGCAGTGGGTTACTTTCCCGAGGTTTGTCTTAACCGGGCAGTGGTTTCGTGCATTCCGGCAAGCTGGTCAGATACCGGGGCAATAAAAGTTTGGGGGATGGATATTGCGATGTGCTCTGGCAGTGTTCGCAATGCCAGTAGAAAATTAACAAACTGCTAGAATATTCCACCAAAATCAAGCGATAGGGTGAAGGCTGTACAAGATGAATACTCCAAAGAAAGACTCGTATCATCATGGCAATTTGAAGCAGACATTGCTGGATGTTGCTTTTGAATCTTTACATCAGCAGTCCCATGAGCAATTGTCATTGCGACAGTTGGCAAAAACAGTGGGAGTTACACCAACCGCTGTTTACAACCATTTCAGCGATAAGGTTGCGTTGTTGATGGAAACCAAGTTAAAAGCGTTTGAGTTTTTCCATCAGGTGTTGTCTGACAGTTGTCGCGATATGCCGGCAGATGCCACGGAAGAACGATTACGGAGGCTTGGGAGGAGCTATCTGAACTTTTCGATTGAATATCCTTATCTGTTTGAATTGCTGTTCGCCTGGAATGTGGATCCGGAAAAAATACCTCCCCACCTGGCTGAGGCGGGTGTCGAAAGTGAGCGATTGATTCAGCAGGTGGTAAAACAGTTACTAAGGCAGAATGGCAGAGAGTTGTCCGAATATGAGTCCGCCATTGGATCATTTGCCAGTTGGGCACTTGCACATGGTGTGTGCACCTTGTTTCAAGCCGGGGCTCTGCGGGCCGCAGCCCATATGAATACATGGCCGGTTGAAGTGAATCTTGACGATCCAATCAAACGGGATGAAATTCTGGATCAGGTGATTGAGGTGATGATTGCCGGTCTGAAGTCCAGATTTTTGTAGTATCTGATTTTCCCCGGCAGTCACTGTAGAGTCGCCAAAAACTGTCGGCAATGATATCCGACAGCGATGTGTTTTATCCGTTTAGTAATAGAAGCCCATATATTCGGATATTTCCCGACAACTGTTTTTCAGCATCTCAACATATTTTTGTTCGTTAGCATCGTTATGGCGCAGTACCGGGTAGGAAATACTCATGCCTGCGATGACATTTCCGAATCGGTCATGAACGGGAGCCGCTATACAGCGCAAGCCTTCTTCCTGTTCTTCGTTATCCTCACCATAGCCCTGTTGTTTGACTTGTTCCAGTTCAGCCAGCAGTGAGTCGATTGTACGATGGGTATGAGAGGTTGAAGGAACGAACTCAGTGTTGGTAAGGATTTCCCGAATGCTCTGTTCCGACAGATTGGCCAGCAGTACCTTGCCGATTGCCGTGCTGTAGAGCGGGTTGCGACCGCCGATGCGGGATTGCATGCGCAGGTTGTACTTAGAGTCAACTTTGAACACGTAAACGATACTGTCACCATCGCGAACACCGAGATGCAAAGCTTCTTTGGTTTGTTCTCCGATATGTCGCATATAAGGCTCGGCACAGGCAATCAGATCAACATGCTCCAGGGTTTTAGAGCTGAGTTCAAACAATTTTAGAGTGAGGGAGTATTTGTCGCTCTCTCCTTCCTGGCTGACGTAGCCCAGCATCTTCATCGTTTGTAAAAAACGATAAACCGTGCTTTTGGAGGTCATGATTTGTTGCGAAAGTTCCGTCACGCCTATGCTTTTTGACTCTGACAGGGCGCTCAAAATAGCGAAAACTTTCATGACTGAGGATACGGGTTCGAGCTGCGGGGAGGTTTCTTCGTTTGTCATAGTTTTATTTTTTTTAAAATATTATTTCTGAAATTATAAAAAAATAAAAAGCGGAACGATAGTTCTGATCAATCAGAATTTGAACGGAATCATTTTAAAAGAGGAGAGGACCGGCTGATCCTGACGGATGCTGCCGGTACTACCGAGACAGGATTTAGCGCGCCAGCCAACCGCCATCAACCGCAAGGATAAAACCATTGATGTAGCGAGAGGCTTCAGAGGCCAGAAATACGGCCGGTCCGGAAATATCTTCAGAGGTACCCCATCTACCAGCAGGTATGCGGTTGAGGATTTCCTGATAACGCTCACCATCTTCGCGCAGTGCGGCGGTGTTATTGGTGGACATATATCCCGGGGCGATCCCATTAACATTGATGCCATGGGCAGCCCATTCGTTGGCCATGGCTCTGGTCAGGCCCATCAGTGCACTTTTGGAGGCGGTGTAGGAGGGAACTCTGATTCCACCCTGAAATGACAGCATCGATGCGATATTAATAATATTTCCCTGAGTCCCCTGGACGATAATCTGGCGGGCAAAAGCCTGACTCAGAAAGAATAAGGACTTGATGTTGATATCCATGACTTCATCCCAGTCTTGCTCGCTGAAATCAAGTGCGTCATTACGACGAATGATTCCGGCATTGTTGACCAGAATATCTATTTTTGAGAAACGCTCGACTGAGCCATTGATGATGGAGTCAATGGATGTCATCTGGCTCACATCTGCCAGAATACTGTGAAAACGCCTGCCAGTCGCTGAAACCTTTTGTTCAGTCTCCAGCTGTTCGCGCCGGGCAACACCGACAATGTCTGCTCCCGCCTGAGCGAGACCCACTGCCATGCTTTGTCCAAGACCAGTGTTACTGCCGGTGACGATGGCCACTTTACCGGATAGATCAAACGGGTTCCTCACCATAATGTCAGCCTCCTCAGGCTTAATGGACAGTCATCTGTTGCCATTGGCTATGAACCGCTTCTCACACTTTTACGGAGGGTCTGCGCTGCGAGTGGGGATGCCCTGGCATATGATCTGTAGTAAATGAATTATTGTGATGTTAATGATAATAAAATAAATGTTCAATAATAATGAAACGATGTTTCTAAAATAATGTGGTGTTATGGCAATAAGCTACAACAAAGCTGATGAATTGCTCATCCAGAGTCGATTGCAGAAGGAGCCGGAAAAACCGGCTATCAGTCGTATTCAAAGCTGTAAAGTAGTGATAAAGCACTGGCATAGCCTCGTGCTGCCTCGACAAACAGTCGTTTGGCCAGCTCATAGCGAAACCCGATTTGGCTGCCGGAACCGTATATATTGTAGCCGTAGGTAATGCTGAGACGGTCATTGATCTGTCCCGTGGCGACAACCTGAGTCTCTTCTCCCGTACCTTCACTTTCCAGCTCAAAACCCTCAAGTCCAATATTTTGCGCCAGCGCTTTGGCATAACTGCGGGTGCCAAAAATCCCAAGCGCCAGTGCGGCTTCACTGACCTGGTTTTCCTCTTGGCTGCTAGAGTTCAGAGGACGACCCAAGATCAGGTAGGAGAGTGCGGTGTCCTGTGGCAGATAAGGATCAGAAAAAATTTCTGCTGACGGATTTTCCAGTGTTCCAGAAACTTCGATGCCAATATTGTATTTGTCACCGGTTTCTTTATCGGTCACGGTATTGGAACCTACAGCATGAAGATTGGGCTCGAAGATCGTATTGGTGAAGGTTAAAGATGCTTCTGTCAGATCCAGTTTAATGCCAAAGGATTCAAATTCGCCTTCTTCAATATCGATTTGACCACGGGCTTGGTAGTTATCCAGCAATACCAGGTCACCAGTCAGTTCTCCCTTGAGTCCATAGCCTGAAAACTTCACTGTGTCGGTTGTCAGGATGTGCAGATTGGCCTTGAGATCCTGACTGGTGGCTGGTTTGTTGTCCTCACCGACATACACGACATCATCTGATGGAGTAATGGCCTGGTCCGGTAGTTTATTGACGGTAATCTCGCCTTTATCCACTTTGACCGTACCGTAAAGGCCCAGAGTGGTCTCCGTCACGATCACATCCATGTCAGGGCTGACAGACAGGTCTGTATAAGGCTGGATTTTTAGCGGCCACCGGTGTGCTTTAATTTTGGTTTCCAGTTTCAATGGTCCATCCCAGGTGAATGTGCCCTCCGTCGTGGCTTGCTGTGAACTTGACTGTCTGGGATGATTAAAGTGACCGGTCCAGGTAGCGGTTTTGCCGTTCAGTTCCCCTTCCAGCTCAACATGTTCGATCTGAATCGGATATTCCACCATTAGCAAAGCACCATCTGTCAGTTTGAATTGTCCTTTGACTTCAGGTTCTTTCATTGGACCGCTAAACCGGGCATTAAGATTCAGTTGTCCGGATATCTGGTCTTGCGGATGTAAAAAGGGAACTGCTAACTCCATGGGCAGATTCATGATGTTTACAGTACCGTCGACTGTTTTAGTTTTCTGACTCAGATCGATCACGCTTTCAGAAACGATGAGTGCCTGATTTTGGACACCGAAACTGATCCGGTTGGAAATGGAATCATGATTGAATCCGGATGTTACACTCAGATTGTTGATCGGCCACACCAGATCCTCGCCGCGACTCTGCAAAATCAGAGTGCCCTGCTCAAGGTTCAGGGCGAGTTTGCCGCTGATATCATCTGGTTTGGAGTGGACACTGATTTCCCCGGCCAGCAGGCCTTTCATAGCCCATCCCTGGCCGAGTTTTTCAGTAATATTGCCAACTTCAAAATTCTCCAGCGTGGCCTGAAGATCGGTTGCTATCACGGTGCGTTGAAATTCACTCAAACAGGCACTGGCTTGTGCGTAAGTCCAACAATGAGGAGAGACCGATAATTTCTCGGGTGAATAGTCAATCAGGACCGCACTGGTAGTTTGCCAGTTGTGCTCAAAGAATTTGAATTTGGCCCACCGAACGTTGCCACTCCAATGATGTTTTATGCTGTTCCAGGAGCCATCCATAATCAAGCCATGCCCATCGCCGGATTCCTGATTAATGACCAGGCGGTGGGAATCAAAACTGCCTGACAGGGCGGCACTGAGTGCACCAAGAGGTTCATTGGCCAGAGACAGACTCTGATAGGCGAGATTGAGTTGCAATTGGCGGCTTTTCTGGTCCAGTTCGGCAGAACCGTTGAGTTGCTTGAGGCGCAGGTCTGCATAAGTAAGTGAACCACTGTTCCAGTCAGCCGTGAGTTGCCAGAGCCCGTCCTGGTAATTCAGTGTTGTCGTGGCTTTGATGTCACCGGCGATACCAAAGGCGAATTCTTCAAGTTTTGGAGCCTGTATACTGATGCTGTAGCCATCATCAGGGTCGTTTTGTTTGGCAACCGCCTGAGCTCTGCCCCAGTTCACCCACGCTTCTGTCAGTCTGGTCAGTTGATTGCCTCGGCCAGCAATGTCCCATCGGCTTTTGAATTCACGTTGTCGAATCATTCCCTCTACCGAACCACTTGTTTGCCAGTTCAGATCCTGCTTGTAGTTCAGCTCAACTTGGGCCTGTGTCTGTAGGGTTCCGCTCAACTGCTGATTATAAATACCCGGCTGCAACTCTTCGCTGGTGATTTTCAACTGAGTTTGAAAATCGTCCGTGAGCAGACCTGTGCCCTGGACATGACTGGATCTTCCGTTCACCCCCAGGTGTGACGGATTCAAAGTCCATTGATCGTTTTCAACAGTGATGTCTGCATTACCATCTAGTTGATAGTCTTGATAGGAAAAACGCCCAACGGTCAGATTTAATGAGGCTTGGCGGCCATTAAATAAAATCTTTCCGGTAGTGGGAATGTCTGCGTCTGCTAGTTTGAGACGTTGTTGACGAATGTTGACAGTTCCGGATAGGCAATTTACAGGAATTTTGTGGCAAGCAACTTTATTCAGGTAGGTAATATCAAATTGCATTTGATTGCTGAGATCACCTGGTATCAGATTAAAATACTCTAGTGGGACATTCGTCAGTTTTACATCGGCGGCGATGGCGATTCCTGTATCTTTCCGGGTAACCACTAGTTTTGGTGCATCCAGCCAGGCCTGATCGTTGACATTTACGCTGGTTTGTAGCTCAGCATGATCCAGTGATGTCACATTGCCAGTGAGCCGACCAGTCAGATGATTGCCTTGAAGGTCGTCATAACTGATTGAACCAGCCAATTGCTGATCGGTCAGATTCAGGCCCAATCTTGCGTTCTGGTATTGATAATTTTTACCGTCGATGTCGAGGTATCCGGAAGCTTGGTCAGCTTCCAATTGCACTTTTGGATTCGCTGCATCAAATGGCCATTCTATATTCCAGCGGCCACTTACGAGGCCATGATGAATATTCCGGATATTCAATAGTTGCAGTACTTTACTACTGTCCAGAGTTTCCATCGTTCCAGAGCTGCTTAACTGGGTATCGGTCGTCGAGATATTCAGACACAGTTTGCTGGGTTTATTGGTTACACAGGTCTGACTGACGTTCAACTGGTCATTTTGATAGTTGATTTGGGTCGTCTGACTGAGTTTCCAATGATTGTTTCCGTTAACAATATCAAGGGTTTTTAGTGTGCCTTGCCAATGTCCGTTGTCGAATAGCTGGCTGGCCAGCTCCATGCCAACACCTTTGTCATCAGTGACCGTTGACTGGAAAGTTTGAGTATGTCGATTGCCACTGCTGGTTATGTTCAGGGCACCAAGAGCTATATCGTTAATATCCCACTTACTCGCGTGCAAAGATGCCTGATAGTTAAAAGGTGGCGTTAACGACACCTTTGCCCTGGCTGACATCTGCTGCATGTTGATTTTATTTCGCAAATTAAAATGACGTGGCCGGTCGGCATTTATCTGCAGACTCGATTGTAGCTGGCTTATGTCAAAGCTTTGGGCTGCTTCCAGGCTGGCAAAACTAAGGATGCCACTGATGTTAACTGCGTTGTTACCCAGCTCGCTGTAAATGCTCGAAAGGTCGGTTGAGTGAAACTGGACTTTGGCTCCGTGATGATCGATTTTTCCCTGGGCATTCAGTGTGCTGTTGCGCCAGCTGGCGTTTATTTTTGCAATATCAAGAGGCGTGCCATTCTGTTTTTGCGCACGAATGTCCAGTTGAACTGGGTCGTGTAATAACTCGCCACTCATCGATGTATCCAGAGTGAAATCAAGTAGTCTGCCATCGTCCCATGATCCGGAGCTGACCAGATGTCCACTCAAGAGTGTGGGCCAGTCAGGAAACCAGAAGCTGACATCTGTATTGGTAATATTTCCGTCGAGATTCCAGTTGACAGGTGCCGGACCGGACATGGAGTAGGTAATCGTTCCTTTGGCATTCTGCTGGCCAACCTTGGAGCGCAGTTGCAGCTGTTCGATGTTCCAGAGAGTCTTGTCCTGACTGTTTACCTGAATATTCACAGAGGTTTTGGGCTGATCGGGGACTTCTATGTCACCCTGGGCATTCAGGCTGTAGCGATTGGATATGTCTGACCAGTTCAGTTCTGCATGGCTGTTAGAGACAGTATATTGATCATAGTGGAGAGATTTAAAGTCACCAGCAATCGATATGTCGTAGTCATCAGCCAGTTTGGCGGTGACCTGGGCCTGGCCTTGAACGGCGAGCTGGAGCGGCCAGTTGTCCGGGGTTTCAAACTCAGTTAATTCAAGTTTTCCAGACAGGGTTGTAGTATCACTCCAGTCGATGCTGCCATCGTTGAGGGAGGCCAGCTGAGAAATGTTGAGTTCTATCTGTTGTAAACGGGAAAAATCCAGTACCGCTGAGCCGGACACGGTTTTTTGTGTATTACCACCATACAGGCCCTTCAAAGATATCCGATAGCCTTTGCTGGTCCCGCTCAGAGAGGCTTGTAACTGGTCAAAACCATCAGTATAAGGGCTGAGCTGTGCAGGTGTTTTGGTGAATTTCAGGAAAGCATCGATTGGCAGGTCATGTCCCAGTATCTGAATGCTGCCTTCAGCATGACCACTTCCATAGCCACTGAACGTCAGGTCGTAATGGGCTTCGTCAAAGTTTCCATCAACAGAACCTTGAACGGCGAATTCCTCACTTAGAGGCGCAATTCCTCCAGAGACCATCAGTTTGGCGGGCCACGAGTTGGTTGTGCCAAGCTCTCCAGATGCTTGGACGAAAACCCCGCCTAGCTTCCAATCGACCTGTTCGGCAACTATTTTATTGTGGTCCCAGATTCCTTTAAGGATGACCATAGCCTCCCCGATGTTGATCCAGTCTTCAAGGGGGTGGTATTGCTCGTCGATGCTGCGATAGCGCAAGTGTGCGGCACTTAAGGCATCGACCCGCAACCTGAAGGGAAGGCTGACATCGGGCATGCTGGTGTCGTGGCTGCTGCTGTCTTTCCTGATAACGGCAACGTCTATGACATTCACGCGGGATGGACCCAGACAGACTTCATTGCGCCAAAGACAGCGGAGATACAATTCCGTGGAAAAATCAGTCACTGTGACTTCAACTACGTTGTCTTTCCAAGTGACCTTGTCTGCTTCAATACTGGTAAACAGTGAGCCTTTAAAGCCGTCAATGGTGAGTGAGGGCAACAACCTGTTGGTGACAGAGACTATCCATCGGCTCCCTGATTCAGTACCGACGATGGCTATAGGAATGGAGACAAGTATGACCAACAACCCAACGATGGTCAGGATGGTTCTGAGCCAGCGACTCATAGATCCGGCCCCATGGAAATATGTACCCGGTAAGAGTACGGATCATTAGAAATACCCATGGCGTAGTCCAACCTGACCTGGCCAATCGGAGAACTCCAGCGGATACCCGCTCCAACACCGACTTTTGAGTTCATGTCGTCCCATTTCATAAACGCTGAACCGTAATCCACAAATGCGGCTGCACGCCATTTATCAATAAATTCATACGCATACTCAAAACTACCCGTAAACAGCTGGCTACCACCCAGGATATCGCCATCTTCATTCTGGGGTGCGATAGAACGATAGTCATAGCCCCGTATACTCTGGTCTCCACCGGCATAAAAACGTAAAGACGGAGGCACCTTTTCAAATGATTCTGCAATCAAAGTTCCCAGCTGAACTCTGGCCGTCAAGCGGTTTTTAGGAATGGGCGTCAATATGGCACGGCTTTCAATCAGAAACTGGCTCAGATCTGTCGTGCTGAGAAAGGATTTAGACGTATATTTCACCTCAAGGCTGGTGTTAAAACCTTCTGCCGGATCCAGTTTTCCATCAGTAACACGGCGCTGCCACTTGATACCAGGTATGGTCAGCTCAGCCAGCTGAAAATCTTCTGAGCCAACGGTGTATTCCTCATAAGTACGTTCGAGGGAAAATGTCTGCAACCAGCCTCGTCCCAGATAAGTGGCTAGTTCACCACCTACATTGGCTCTGGAACTGGTTGTGTCTTCAATATATTGTTGTTCCCAGCCCAGATTGATACTGAAGTAATCTGTTTGTGGGCGTTTACCCGGTTGCTTGAGGTTAAGGGTAACGGCCTGGTTTACCTCGGATACCGCGTAGCTGCCACCAATCTGATTACCCATTCCGTCTAAACGAATATTTTGCCAGTTGATCTCGGCATTCAGGCCCAGGTCTGTTGAGTAACCTCCCCCCAGATCGATACGGTTACGTTTGCGATCCACGAATTCGACATCAACAGGAATAACGTGGTCTACGGCTTCTGCCGGATCTGCCGTTACCCGGACAGCACGAAAGTAGCCCGATTGTTGAAGATCCAGATTCAGTTTCTGCAGTTTGGCTGGAGAGTAGGGTGACCCTTCCTTGTAGCGTATGAATCGCTCCAGAAAGGATCCCCTCAGTTTCGTGGGGCCAAAACGGGTTTCACCCAGGAAATATTGTTTGCCGCTATCGAGTACGAGGTAAATGTTAGCTTCATTGCGGGCCAGATCGATCTGCAGCTCATGTCGACTGAGCTCGGCATCCAGATAACCTTTATTAATGGCCAGACTGAGTATCAGATTTTTCAGGTTGTCATACTCAGCATGATTTAGCTGACTGTTTGGTTCAGGGATCAGGTCTTTCGGGAACTCGAAGCTTTTATCGTTATTCAGGTCACCTTTGATCGAAACGGAGATGGTGTGCAACAGCATCGGATCGCCTAGTTGAATTATGATCACAAGGTTTAATCCACCCTGGCTTTCGACGATTTCATGATCAATGGTGTAGCGGTAGTAACCAAGGGCATTGAGCGCCTGTTGGGACTGTACCCGGATACTGCGGAAATATCTTTCAAGACTGGTTCTGTCATCCCCAAAGCTTGGAGGCAGGAGTGCTTTGATATTTTCTTCGGCGGCTTTGTTATTCCCAGTAATCTGAAAAACGATCTTGCTCTGGGCGCTGCACGCAACAACCAACAAAATCAGAATTTTCAGCAATCTGTACAGCATTTAGAGTCCCATGTATCCAATTTTCAACTTATGTGCGTTTGTAAGCGTCAATATTGCTGTCATTGATCAAAACTTTGGTCTGGCAATATGTCCAGTCACCACAACTGGGTAGGCTAGTCAATCATGTAACCATTATGGTTATTCTAATTTTCTACCTATTTGGTTACGGTTGCTGCCTGAGCAGCTTGATGCTTCAATGTGCCACTGATGACTCATTAATACAAACGCCTAAGCTACTGAATTGGTTAAAGAAAAAGAATCATGAAGTCTATCATGGTTAATCACTGGTTCATTGCGATCAGAGTTGAACTAAGTCTCAAGGACCCTAAAAATATGTTGATAAAAATCTCCAGGACCCCAAAACATGCTTGAAAAATTGTTTGAGAACTTGCTTTATTCGGCGCGCTGGCTGCTGGCCCCCGTGTACCTTGGCTTGAGCGTGATGATAGCAGCTGTAACCATTAAGTTTTTCCAGGAGTTATTTCATATCTTGCCGGTATTATTTTCGGCTGGCGAGGTGGATATTATTCTGAAGGCTTTATCGCTGATTGATCTCGCTCTGGTAGGAGGGCTGCTGGTAATGGTGATGTTCAGCGGTTACGAGAATTTTGTGTCTCAGCTCGATATTGCTGAGGACAAGGAAAAACTGGGTTGGTTGGGGAAACTGGATGTCGGCACTCTCAAAAATAAAGTAGCCACTTCGATTGTAGCCATTTCCTCCATTCATCTATTGAAAGTATTTATGGAGCTGGAGAGCTTGCAGGATAATGACAGAATCATGTGGTACGTTCTGATTCATCTTACATTTGTGATTTCAGCGTTCATGATGGGATTGCTGGACAGGGTTAACCGTAAGGAAAGTAAGTGAATTATCGAGCACCCATCGGTAGGGTGGGTGCTCACTCCACGCAGGGTTGAATCAATCTCTGATAGGCACTACCAGAACAGGGATACTGCTGGTGTGTACTATTTTGTTGGCGCTTGATCCCATCATGAATTGTCCGACCCCTGAATGGGTTCGACTGCCCATGACAATCATATCTGCGCCTTGTTCTTCCGCTACCTTCAGGATTTCTTCCTCAATTCTGCCAATCTTGACCATAACCCTGGTTTCTAATTGGTTTTCTTCTTCAGACAGTTCTTCCTCATGGAATTTGGCAATTCTCTTTTGCATGTATTCTGTCATCTCGTCCTTGTTCTGCTGGAGTCGCTCGTTGATTTCTTTTTCGGAAATATAAGAACTGACCAGAGAGCGGGCCGTATTGGTAATGGGTTCCAGGACATGCAGATAGATAATCTTGGCTTGATGACTGACAGCAATCGCTGCGGCTGTACGAATAGCCGGTCGGGTATGATTACCGAGGTCAGATGCATATAGAATGGTTTTGATTTTTGGCAACATAGTGCACTCCTCCTTGCTTTAGTAATACTAAGACTATAGCAGAGTAACACTTTGGTCGCCTGATCCATATCAGCCGATCAAAAAATATACATCAGGTGTCGAGCTTGTCAGAGCGTTAACGGCTACCGCTTTGTCCTTTCTCTGAGTACTCTCTCCAGTCCGCACATGCCCCGTTGAGCCGTAGGAGGTAATACCGAATTAAGGAATTTTGACGCATCTTTAATGGCAAAGTTAACGTATTCGCTACTGAAGTAGATTTTCTTCAGTTTCACACCATGCAAAGTTTCAATTGTAGAAGAGGTTAGCCAGGACTGGTGATATCGGTCTTTATTCATAACGTCAATCAAACGGCTTAGGAACAGTTGATATTGGTTGTCCAGTAAGTTGACGCCATCACTGATGATATCCGGATAACAATGTTTTAAATTAAATATCCTGGCCAGCTTTTGCTTAAATTGAGTCGAGAGATGTTCGCTCCGCAATGTAATGTCGAAGCTGCTTGAGTAGCGAGCGCAGACTACCTGAATGTATGCTTCTATGTTGCTGTTTATTAATCGACGCATTAGTATTTTTCTGAGTTGACTAACCAAATTGTGATAGATGTCATAAACGTCCGCAATTGCTATAAACTAATTCGAACAAAGAGCCGGTTAATTGTCATTTTTTTTGTAAAACATGACAGAAAAAAATCATATAAAACAGATAAAAAAGTAAAAGACGGAAATTAGTTTCCATTGTGTCGCTTTTTTCTCCTTGTTTGGTCTTTTCCTTTTTTATTTTCAATGTATCAAAAATGTCTTGTTGTTACCAAGTAACTTTTATATTAACCGGTAATTTGTAATTTATCTCTTGCTGGTGAATGATTTTAACAGATCGACAAAAATGAAACTTCCAGGACAAAAACGACAATTCAGATCAAAAATCTTTTGTGGTGTCGCAAATTTATGTGCTTTATGTCGTCTTTTGCAGTCGATATTCTCAATGCCTGGGTATGAGTTTCAGGTTGATTCAAATGAAATTAAAACCCGTTCGTAGATATCTTTCTTGCTCACTATTCTATGATACTGAGACAGCGGGGAGTCATTCCTAAAAACTGCTAATCACAGTAACTATTTGGCCGAATTTAAGGCTTTTCCTGCTAATCACAAAGCCTTAGCGGTTCATGCTGCAAGTATGTCCTATCGGTATTGAGAGTCGGTCATGTTTCATTTCATCTCGTTTGTCGTCTGATGATAAATGGAACAACCATGAGCTGTTACACTGAGGCTGTTAAGGAGACTGGCTCTTTTTTCGTCTGTCTGATGGTCTCTCAGGAGTGTTCTCAATGGGATTTAGGCGGGGATGATATTCATAAATTCCATGAAAATAATATCATTCTAAAGTATGAGTTTTGGAGTTATTTGAGCAAACCTTGATATTAACTCGTATGGTGATGTAGTTCTCGAAAATTTTTTGTCTTGTTTTTGATTTTCCCAACTCAACGGTTAGATGTAATCCCTGTCAGATTAAATTTTTGTGACGCCATGCCAATGCTGTTTTGGGTCGTACATAATATTGGGCTGGTTGACTATGAATAGGTGTTCCTGAAGTTTTGATTCATTATAAAAGCATTCCTCGAAGGCATCGGCGCTGGTTGTCTCTGATCATTATCCTGTCATGGGCAGGAATACTGTCTCTACGATCAGATTCTCATTCGATAGCGAGGTTGCAAATTCATGTTCAGCCTGTAGCAGAGGTTGACCAGAGGTTTCTGTCTTTTGCAATTGACATGGCGTTGTTGTCTGGAGGGGAATGGTGGGGTCAACAAACTCCACGAGTGTCGTTGACAGATCCGGAGTTGCAGAAATGGGTTCGAGTGTTGGCACCTGCTTATATTCGGATCGGCGGTACTGAATCTGATCGTGTAGCTTATGGCGATCAGGACAAGAGTCACTACAACACCAGTGAAATTGATTCGGCAACTGTTGCTGATTTGGCGGCTTTTCTGCGTCAGACTGGTCTGGATTTGATGTTTACACTGAATGCCGGCCCAGGGGTGAGGGTAAATGGGCAATGGCAGCCAGAGGTGGTGGAGCCTCTACTTAAATGGATGCGTGATTATCAAGTCACCCCGGCTGTTTTCGAATTGGGTAATGAAGTCGGAGCGTTTTGGCTGATTTTTGGTTTGAAACAGCAGATCACTTATGGTCAATATGTTCAGGATACCTATCGGGCCCGAGAGTTGATTCACCGCTATTTTCCTGATACTCAATTGGCGGGGCCGGCTAATGCCTTTTGGCCTAAGCTCAAAGAGCCATTCAGCAGTGTCATTGGATCTTCCCGTATGCTATTTGAAAGACCTAGTGGGTTGGATATTTTTACCTGGCACTTTTATCCCAGTCAGTCTACTCGCTGTCCATTGCGGTCGGTAACTGCAACTGAGCGGCAATTTCTCAGCCCTGCTTTTTATCAGGAGATCAAAGCTCAGGCACAAATGATCAGGCGATGGTCGGAAAATAGCCTGCAACCTCTTCATGTCTGGCTTGGGGAGACCGGACCTGCCCAGTGTGGAGGCGAAAAACAATTATCAGACAGGTGGGTATCATCTCTTTGGTGGGTTGCACATATGGGGCTGATGGCCGAAGCTGGACAACAGGTTATGGTTCGACAGAGTCTGGTTGGAGGCGATTACGCATTGTTGTCTCCAGTGAAAGGCGGATACCAGCCTAACCCGGATTATTGGGTAGGTGTCCTATGGAAACAGTTGATGGGGACCAGGGTTTTATCTGCGTCGGTAGATGCTGAAAAATTTTTGCTCGCCTTTAGTCATTGTTCTCCTGATAAAAACCATATAAATAGTGTGGTTGTTAACTTTAGCAAAGATCTGGTTGCGCTTCAGATACCCTCCGTTACTGAAAAATTACTGCATGTTTCTTCCATTGATTTGAGATCCAGGCGGGTTATATTGAGCGGTATGCCTGCCGATACTTACGAAGACTTGTTGCAGGGCGATATTCCGTGGCATTCTGCTGTTGGTAAGCATGAGGTGGAGCTGGATGGATATAGCATGGTGTGGTTGAATCAGAAGGATAAAGATGCTGTTTGCAGGTAGCTTTTTTGGCATGTTAAAAAATTGATGCTATGTTTGTCAGTAATAGATAAAAACTCGACTAGACTTTACTGACAAGTAGTTCGGTCGCTATAAATTAAGCATTTCGACAAGGTTGAAGTAACCGAGTGACTCAAGACATTTCCAGACGTAAGTTTCTATATCACGTGCTGACAGCAGCAGGCATGTGTGCTGGTGGCACGGCAGTAGGATGGCACCTGTTGCATCGCAATCGGTACCCTAATATGACCGTTGTCAAACTCCCAGATCCATTGGCTACTGGAAGGGTGAACGTTGATCCTAAAGCCGCTATAGCAACCGGATCGGTCGTAGAAGAGCCTGTACCAATGGTTGAGGCAGAAACCCCGCCTTTGGAAGAGACTGTCAGTATCCCTAACGTGCCGACTGATAGTCATGTGTCGGAAACGGAAATCCGAGGATCAGATATCATCGCCGAGGCTGAAGAAGAAGCCAAAATGCGTGAACGGGTGTTGCATTTTAACGAAGATCTGGATGGTGATGTCTGGCTTGATGAAAATCAGCGCAAGATATTTGACAGTCTTCATGCCCGGATTGGTCGGGTTCAAAAGACAGTTGGGTATGGTAACTTCAATATCCTGTCTTTTGATGAAATGCTGAAAATTGGCGAGCGCTATGTGTCTGTGGAGTCATTTACCAAAGTCGAGAAAAACATGCTTGATGAGCTGTTTTTTCGCAATGCTCAGGATCTGGGCTTTTTCGGCGAAAAGGTTACTGCCAATCAGACTGCGTCTGTCAAGTCAGATAAAGTCGTAAAAGTGCCTGGGTCAGGACACTATTTATACAAGGGTGACTCTGAAAAACTCTTCAATAAGTTGTGTACTATCGTGGGTGACGACCTGATTCTGACGTCCGGAATCCGTAGTGTGGCGAAGCAATATCACCTCTATACATCCAAAGTGGTTAATGCCAATTACAATCTTTCCAGGGCTTCGCGGTCACTGGCTCCTCCAGGCTATTCCTATCATGCCATTGGTGATTTTGATGTTGGGCAGCGAAATTGGGGACTAAAGAACTTTACTTCAGATTTTGCTGACAGTGATGTGTTCAGAGAGCTCATATCTCTAGGGTATATCCGTATACGTTACACTATCGATAACCATTTTGGCGTGCGCTTTGAGCCCTGGCATATTCGGGTGGTGTAAACTTTTTCAAGCTTGGCAAATATGATAACGGTAGCTTATAGTCGTTGGTTCGGGCCTGTTTATTGATGGTCTTGACATCGTCAATTGAGTCGATACAAATCATCTTCTGATTAAGATTCAAGAAAAAAACCTCGAAATATCAATACTTTTTCTTAAAATCCCGACCTCGGAATGAAGTCACCTCTGGTGACACCTATTCCGAAGCAAAAAAACTTCATACAAAACTGGCTGAACGAAATTGGCCGTCTATTATGAATATATGTAATCCAATGTATTTCAGGCGTCAGATAAAAGTGGGAGGTCGCCTTGGACAAAAATATGAAAATCCTTGTTGTGGATGATTTTTCAACCATGAGGAGGATTGTTAAAAATCTTTTACGGGATTTGGGGTTCACTAATACGCATGAAGCTGATGATGGCAATACTGCCTGGCCAATGCTGCAGAGCGGTGACTTCGATTTTCTTGTAACAGATTGGAATATGCCGGGAATGACTGGTATAGAGTTATTGCAAAAAGTCAGGGCAGATGATCGGTTAAAAAAATTGCCGGTACTAATGGTGACCGCTGAGGCCAAAAGGGATCAGATCGTGGCCGCTGCACAGGCTGGTGTCAATGGGTATGTGGTCAAACCATTTACAGCTGCAGCACTAAAAGAAAAGATAGAAAAAATATTTGATCGCGTTGATAACAGCTGATCCGAGAGGCTCCCCATGGAACAGCTAAACAATGATGGCTTGAAACAAGAGTTCGAAGAGCTGCTGAAATCCAAAACTCAGGAGTTACAACGGCATTTGACTGACGGGCAGATGCCCGAAGCATTGGCGGTGATCAAGTCTCTGCAAGAGGCTAGAGATCAAAGCTTGTACCAGGAAGTGGGGCGGCTCACCCGTGCGCTGCATAATGCGATTAATAATTTCAATATCGAAGCCGAAACCGTATCTGAAAAGCAGTCTATGTCTGATATGAGCGATGCTCGCGATCGATTGTCATATGTTGTTGATATGACTGAAAAGGCTGCGAATAAGACGATGGATTTGGTGGAAGAATCCATGCCTGTAGCCGATAAGCTAGGCAAGGATGCGAAAAGACTGCGTGAGTACTGGAGAAAGTTGATTGATCGTGAAATGTCGGGAGATCAATTTCGGGATCTGTATTGGGAGATGGACGCATTTTTGGAGCGTTCTGCCAATGAGTCAGAAAATCTATATGGCAATCTGTCGAGTATTTTACTGGCGCAGGATTTTCAGGACCTGACTGGGCAGGTTATTCATCGAGTTACAAATTTGGTCAAGGAAGTGGAGGCCAGTCTTGTGGACTTGATTTTTATGGCCAGTCAAGTGGAGACCATCACGGGCATCGTTCACTTACCAGAAGAAAGCGAAAAACAGGAGGCCGATCAATTTAAAGGACATGGACCTCAAATAAGTAAGGATGCGGCCGATGATGTAGTTACGAGTCAAGACGATGTTGATGATCTCCTTTCAAGTTTGGGTTTCTAGGAGTTAAAGATGGGTTTCGAAGCTGATGAAGAAATCTTACAAGATTTCCTGGTTGAAGCAGGGGAGATTCTAGAGCTTCTTGGTGAGCAGCTGGTTGAGTTGGAGCGTAGCCCGGAAGATTCGGACCTGCTGAACGCCATTTTCCGCGGTTTTCACACAGTCAAAGGTGGAGCTGGATTTCTGCAGTTGGGGCCTTTGGTCGATTGTTGTCATGCGGCTGAGAACGTGTTTGATGTTCTTCGTCGTGGAGAACGGCGGGTCACTTCTGAGTTAATGGATACCGTGTTGCGCGCATTAGACTCTGTCAATGAGATGTTTTCGTGTGTCAGTAGCGGTGTGATGCCTGAACCGGCAGATGCAGAATTGTTGGATGAATTGCATCATCTGGCAAATGGTAGTGATGAGCCTATGGTGGTTGAAGAGATCGAAGCGGAACCAGAGGTTCCTGAGGCTGTAACTGCCGTTGATGAAGGTGGTGATGATACTGCCAAAGGGAAACCGGGAGAGGACATAACAGATCAGGAGTTTGAGGATCTGTTGGACGCCATACAGCCACAAGAGCCTGCTGCTCAGAAGCCCTCGATATCATCGGATTCAGCACCCAAAGAACCTATTTTTGAGGCTGGTGCGGAAGATGGGGATGAAATCAGTGATGATGAGTTTGAGGCATTGCTCGATCAAATTCATGGTCAGGGTAAATTCATGGCTGCGGAAGCCTCAGAGCAGGAACCGGTAACCAAATCTGAAGAGGTAGCCAGTATTGGAGCTGAATCAGATTCGGATGAGATCAGCG
This sequence comes from Gynuella sunshinyii YC6258, assembly GCF_000940805.1. Classification (GTDB taxonomy): domain Bacteria; phylum Pseudomonadota; class Gammaproteobacteria; order Pseudomonadales; family Natronospirillaceae; genus Gynuella; species Gynuella sunshinyii. The sequence continues at coordinate 3,219,298 of NZ_CP007142.1, forward strand.
ACGAAGAGTTTGAAGCACTGCTGGATCAGTTGCATGGTAAAGGTAAGTTTACCGGGGCAATAAATGAAGCCTCAGAGCCAGCCCAGAAAAATGTCCCTACAAACACTAAACCCCCATCGCCGGAAAATAAAGTTACGGCCAGGCCTGATCCAAAACCTGCAGACAAACCTGTTGAACAAAAGCCGGTAGTCAAAACTACGGCCGCTAAGCCTGAGGTTGTCAAAGCTGCAGAGCCTAAAGCTGTTGCCGCCCCTGCCAAAGCGCCAGTCAAAACCACAGTCGTTACTATGCCAGAGAAAAATGCTGCAGCTCAGGAAACGACCGTTCGGGTGGATACCAAGCGGCTGGATGACATTATGAACATGGTCGGTGAGCTGGTATTGGTGCGTAATCGCCTGGTGCGCCTGAGTGATCAGCATAACGATGAGGGGTTGCAGAAAGCCGTTGCCAATCTGGATGTCGTTACGGCTGATTTGCAGACGTCGGTCATGAAGACTCGTATGCAGCCCATCAAGAAAGTCTTTGGTCGATTCCCAAGAGTGGTTCGTGACCTTGCCCGTAATTTGAAAAAAGAAGTTAATCTTGAGCTGGTGGGTGAAGAGACTGACCTGGATAAGAATCTGGTTGAAGCACTGGCTGATCCATTGGTGCATTTGGTTAGGAATTCTGTTGACCATGGTGTTGAATCTCCTGATGTCCGTGAGCAGAAAAATAAATCCAGGACCGGTCGTATTGTGCTGGCAGCCCAACAGGAAGGGGATCATATTCTGTTGACTATCGAAGATGATGGTGCAGGAATGGATCCCAATAAACTCAAGAGCCTGGCAGTGAAAAGAGGCGTGATGGATCAGGATACCGCTGACCGTTTGAGTGATAAGGAGTGTTACAACCTTATTTTTGCCCCTGGATTTTCCACCAAAGAGCAGATATCAGATGTGTCCGGCCGGGGTGTAGGCATGGATGTGGTGAAAACCAAAATTACGCAACTGAATGGTACTATTGATATTGATAGTGAAATTGATCGCGGTACCCGGATCATGATCAAAGTGCCTCTGACTCTGGCGATTATGCCAACGTTAATGGTGATGTTAAAAGATCAGGCTTTTGCGTTGCCGTTAGTGAATGTGAATGAAATATTTCATTTGGACATCAGCAAAACGAATGTGGTCGACGGCAAGGAAGTGGTTGTGGTGCGTGGCAAACCTTTGCCGCTTTATCATTTGGGATCATGGTTGATCAATGGGGCGCAGCATGGTCAATCTGGCAGTGCACATGTGGTAGTTGTCTCTGTAGGTACTCAAAAAGTTGGATTTGTTGTTGATCAGTTGGTTGGTCAAGAGGAAGTGGTTATTAAGCCTTTGGGCAAAATGCTGCATGGGACTCCAGGGATGGCAGGTGCCACTATTACTGGTGATGGCAGAATTGCACTTATCTTGGATGTTCCCAGTATGCTAAAACACTACGCTTGATGAGAGTTCAGACTGCAGCTTGCAGCCAATAATATTAACAACATTTTTTGGATACATAATGACCTATAAGGTATTGATTGTTGATGATTCAAGCTTCTTCAGGCATCAGATAAAAAGCATCATCGATGCTCATCCTGATCTCACTGTGATTGGTGAGGCAAGCCATGGTAGAGAAGCGGTAGAAAAAACTCTCAAGCTTAAGCCTGATATTGTTACCATGGATTACGAAATGCCATTGATGGACGGTATTACTGCTGTCCGCGAGATTATGGCAAAGCAACCAACGCCCATTCTGATGTTTTCCTCAATGACGCATGCAGGTGCCCGCATTACATTGGATGCTTTGGATGCCGGAGCGGTGGACTTTCTGCCCAAAGGTTATGAAAACGTCGCCCATGAGCAGAGTTTGTTGCGCCAGCAGTTAATTGAAAAGCTGCTTCATATTGTTAAATCCCACAGGCGAAAAACAACCGCACCAGCCGTGCCTGCTCCTGCTAGGCCGTTGCCGGTGGCAAAGGCTGGAGTCAGAGTTCGTGCTCCTGAACTGGTAATGATCGGTACCAGTACTGGAGGGCCGGTTGCGCTCCAGAAAGTACTGACTCAGATCCCAGCAAGCTTTAATGCTCCAATACTGGTAATACAACACATGCCAGCAGCATTTACCGGTGCTTATGCGGAACGACTCAACGGAATTTGTCCGTTAACGGTTAAAGAAGCTGAAGACGGTGACAGTTTTGCGGCAGGGACTGTGTTGTTGGCACCTGGAGGTAAGCAAATGATGCTGTCAGCCAAAAACAGGGTGAAAATTTTCGCAGGAGATGATCGCTTAAATTATAAGCCTTGCATTGATGTTACCTTTGGCAGTGCGGCGAAATATTATTCCAATAACGTGTTGGCTATTGTCATGACAGGAATGGGCAGCGATGGTAAGGAAGGCGCCCGCCTGTTAAAAGCCCGTGGTGCACATATTTGGGCACAGGAAGGAAAGACCTGTGTCATAGATGGCATGCCATCTGCAGTGGTTAAGGCAGATCTTGCGGACGATATCGTTCCGCTGGACCAGATTGCCGGTAAAATGGTGGCGATGACCAAAGGCAGTTGAGGCGATACCTGCTGTAAATCAGGTGCTGTCGGCACTGTCTGTCTTTCATTTTGCCGATAGAGATTAACCACTGTGCTGTGGAAAGGAATACAACATGTCTTCTATTCTGTCGATGGTGCTGGCAATAGCCTCCGTTTTTTTTATCTATATGCTAGATGCCACGCACGTCACCTCTCTACTTAATTTACAGGCATTTTCTATCGTTTTAGGTGGATCGCTTTTGTCTGCAATGGCACAGATTCATCCAGAAAGAGCCTGGCACTCAGTAAAAACTCTTTCTCAGGCATTGTCTAGCGAGCCTTCGTTTAATGCGACCATTGAACAGTTTCAGCGCTGGTCTCAACTGTCCCGAAGTCATGGTTTTCTAGCGCTGGATAAGGAGTTGGTGGAAATTTCGGACCCAATTGTGCGGGAAGGAATTCAGCTGGCAACAGATGGCCGCACGGCTTCGGAAATCCGGAACCATCTTTCCATATATCAAGAGCGTCAGCAGGAGAAAATTTACGAGGCATCTGAGTTCTTTGAAAGTATTGGTGGTTATGCTCCCACTTTTGGAATCATAGGAGCTGTTCTCGGTCTCATTCAGGTCATGTCGAATATTGAGTCTCCTGAGTCGTTGGGGAACGGAATTGCCACCGCATTCGTTGCGACCGTTTATGGTGTTGGCAGTGCCAATCTTATTTTTCTACCTATTGCTCAGAGGCTTAAAAATCACGGTCGTGATATGGACCGTTATTATTCGATGGTTCAGGAAGGCTGTTCAGGTCTTGCTGATGGTGAAAACCCTCGAAATCTCGAAACGCGTTTGCGGGGTTTCATATAATGGCCTATCGTCATTTCAGTCGCACTAATAATCAGAGAGTGAATCGCTGGCTGGTGTCTTATGCGGATTTTATGACTTTACTGTTTGCTTATTTTGCATTTTTGTTCGCCATTTCTGAGGTGGACAAAGCCAAGTTTGAAAACTATACCAATACGCTGGTGAAGATTTTTGACGTGTCACCAAGCAGTCGTCAACCTATCGATATGAAGCTTGTTCCCAAAGGGGATTCGTTGTTGACGACACCTGAAAATATACCTCCATTGCCAGATGTTGAGTTACGCAATGACGATCAGCAATATCCGGCACCGAGTAGTTTGCTGGAAATAAAACAGTCAATGGAGACTCAGTTTGAACAACAGATTCAGGACCGTTTGTTTTCAGTTTCCGGATCGGAAAACTGGGTGTCCTGGACACTTGATTCTGATCTCAGTTTTAAGTCTGGTACTGCAGTGCTGACGCCGGCTTCCGAAGCAATACTCTATGAGCTTGCAAAGCTCATGAAAAATCAGGATGTGCCGATACAAGTGGAAGGACATACCGACAATCAAAAAGTGATCGATGGAAAATTTCGATCAAACTGGGAATTATCTGCCGCAAGAGCTGTTGCTGTCGTTGAATATCTTCAGCAGGCAGGTATTGACCCAAGACGATTGTCCGTCCTGGCTTATGGTGAGTATCAACCGATTGCAGATAATGATAAGCCCCAAGGGCGGACGATGAATCGGCGGGTGGTTATACAAGCATCCAGCCTGTTTGCGAAAACTGAGTCTGTAAACCCTGGGGAAGGAGAGTAATTGTGCACGTTTGGGCAGTGGCAAATCAAAAAGGTGGTGTCGGCAAGACGACAACGGCTGTCAATCTGGGTGCGTTACTCGCGGAACAGGGTAAACGGGTGTTGTTGTTTGACCTCGATCCCCAAGGGTCCATGACGGCTTATTTCAAATACAATCCGGACGAGTTACAGCATAGTAGTTACGATTTATTCTGTCATAAAGGACAAATCCCGGAATATTTACCACAGCAGATAATCGTAGACACCCCGCACGCAGGATTACAGTTGTTGCCAGCCAGTACGGCGTTGGCCACGCTTGAGCGCAATATCAGCCAGCAAGATGGAATGGGCTTGGTAGTGTCCAAAACTCTGGCATTATTGTGGGACGATTTCGATTATGTGTTGATCGATAGTCCTCCATTGTTGGGAGTGCTTATGATTAATGCTTTGGCCGCTTGTGCGCGACTTTTGATCCCTGTTCAGACAGAATATTTGGCGTTAAAAGGTCTGGAGCGCATGGTTCATACTCTGGATATGGTTATGAAGTCCAGACAGAAGAGTTTTCAGTATCTGATTATTCCTACCATGTTTGATCGACGTACTCAGGCGTCATTAAAATGTCTCAGAATGTTGAAACAGGACTATGATGATAAGGTATGGAATTCGATGATCCCGGTAGACACTAAGCTCCGGGATGCAAGTAAAGAAGGCTTGGCGATCAATGCCATCGACCCGAATTCGAGAGCAGCACAGAAATATCGCAGCTTGTTGGAAACGCTGCAAAACGGAGGGGGATAAGATGATTTCCATGACAGAGCAAGTGGTGAGTGATTATCTGTCCTTGTTGTTGCCATCTTCTGTGCAGAGTGAAGCGACATCCGAATCACCACCATTGTTTTTAAGCGCCGTTCCCATTGATCAGCAGTTGGTGGTTGTCAGTCAACAACTTGCAGGTGCTCATTGTCTGGTGGCAGCCCTGCAATTATTGTCGATGGTGCGCGTTTTACCAGAAAGTCGGTTGCAGCAATTTTGTCTGCAGCGGGCCGGTGTATTGCTGGGGACCTGTTAAAAGTGGGAAGAGTTGCCATGCGTGTCAAGCAGTCCGAACCCAAGCCTGTTGATGTACTTGAGGCCAGTCCAAATATTGCACTGTCGGCGTATCTCGACAGTATGTTGTTTGATGCAACTTCGCAGCAGGTTGAAGAGGAAATGGAAACAGTTGCGCCAGTTATTGTTGCCAACACACAATCTCAACCAGAACCAGAACCAGAACCAGAACCAGAACCAGAACCAGAACCAGAACCAGAACCAGAACCAGAACCAGAACCAGAACCAGAACCAGAACCACTTTTTCGTCAGGCCCAGCCTGCGCAGACAGGTTCTATAAAGGAGGTTGAAGAGCAGGAACCTGAGGCTCATATCGTTGGTGATGAAACACTGAAAGCTGCTCGACAATGGCAAAGCAATGGTCGGCCGGCATGGGCTGAGGAACGGTTTGATTGTTTGATTTTTCGGGTAGATGGTTTGTCTTTGGCGGTCCCTATGATGATGCTCGGAACGATTTATCCATTGAATGAAACCGTGACCTCTTTATTTGAGGGACCTGATTGGTTGCTTGGGTTAATGCGCAGTCATGACCAACGTAACATTAGAATCACCGATACCGCATTGCTGGTGATGCCGGAAAGATATCGTCAGGAGAGTAAAGAGAATTTGCGCTATGCGATCAGCTTCTATGGTTCAGACTGGGCAATGGGGGTTCACGAGGTGGTTGGTAGTGAAATGATTGATCCCTCAACGGTAAACTGGCGAAGTAACCGGACTTCCCGTGCCTGGCTCGCTGGAACAATAAAAAAACATATGTGTGCGTTGATTGATCCAGATGCATTTATCAATGGATTATTGGAAAAAGCTGGTTAATTTACTGACAACCTGAATAATGCGATCTATGCTTAAATTATGTTTATGACCCGTTGTAGGAGTCGGGAGAAAAATGACTATACAGACAACGACTAAAGGCACTAAGGGTGCTGAGGATCCCATCTTGCAATGGGTGACCTTTCGGTTGGACAATGAAACTTATGGCATTAATGTCATGCAGGTTCAGGAAGTTTTGCGCTATACCGAGATTGCACCGGTTCCAGGAGCCCCGAGTTATGTGTTGGGTATTATCAACCTTCGCGGCAATGTAGTAACAGTGATTGATACCCGTGAGCGTTTTGGCTTGCCCTCGACTGAAGTAACCGATAATACTCGTATTGTTATCATTGAGGCGGACGAACAGGTTGTGGGGATTTTGGTAGATGCAGTTGCTGAAGTGGTTTATTTGCGTCAATCTGAAATTGAAACTGCACCGAATGTTGGTAATGAAGAAAGTGCGAAGTTTATCCAGGGAGTATGTCATAAGAACGATGAGTTACTTATTTTGGTTGAGCTTGAAAAAATGATGTCTGAAGAAGAATGGCAGGAAATTTCGGAGTTGTAAGTTCTTTTTGTTTTCTGAAACCAGACCGAGTTGAGTAAGAACGCTTCGTAAGAAGCGTTTTTTATGTCTGAAGAAACATGATCAGATGGAAGGGCGCGATTAGTTTATGAAGTTGCTTTATGTTTCCGCTGCAGCCTGCCATCCTAATCAAATTGGTACATATTCTGCTAAGAGTCCTTTAAGCGACAATAATTCGACTGGTAGATCCTATGGCTGACTTCTCCTTATTATTTTTTTCTATTACGGCTTCGCAATTGCTGATTGTGGCTGCTGTGATTTTACAGGTTCTGATGCTGGGTATTTTTTGGGTGAGCTTCAGAAAGCTCAAAAAAAGCTACCAGACGCAGATTGAAGATCTACAAAGCTACGTCAATGCCGTAAATCAGGGAGCGATAGGCATTGGAAAACGGTTGATTAGAGTTGAAAAGCAACTAACCCAGCAGAACACACGTATTTCAGCATATGCCAACAGCGTTAAGCCTGTCTCCACCCCCTCCTCATCCAAGCCATTAGAAGAAGAAAATGTAGTTGTCAGTATTATGAAAAAGACAGGGCTTGGTCGGGCTGAAGCTCAGTTACTATCGAGAATTCAGTCTGGTCAGAAGGCAACGGCTATATAAGGTGTTGCTGAAATTAAAGTCTTTATTGTGTCAATTTTTTGGTAGACAATTGCTCTGGTGTGAGTGCTTGAGTAGCATTCACCGTCAATGAATCGACTGTTTGATTTGTTGCCTGCATTACTTTGTTATCATCTGCTGCAGGATGACGCTGTTTACCAATCGGATTGACCAATGAACAAGAATTACTATGCCCCGCCACTGTTATTAATAGTGACGTTTATGTGCAGTATGGCCAGTTTTGCCAGCCAAGATCGCAATCCCGCCGATCCGTATGAAGGATTCAACCGGGTTGTTTTCAAATTTAACGATACCCTGGATCATTTTGTTGTTAAGCCTGTTGCCAAAACCTATCGGTGGGTTGCGCCCAAATTTGTTGAGAGGGGTGTTTCCAATTTTTTTTCCAATTTGGGTGAAGTAACAACCGTTCCGAACCATTTGTTGCAAGGCAAGTTTGGTCAGGGCTTTAAAAGCACCGGAAGGTTTTTAATCAACAGCACTATTGGGGTAGCGGGCCTTTGGGATGTAGCAAGCCCAATGGGATTGGAGAAAACCAAGGAAGACTTTGGCCAGACTTTAGGGAAGTGGAATGTACCGAGTGGGCCTTATCTGGTGTTACCTATATTGGGTCCTTCAACGGTCAGAGATGCAGGGGGACTGGTTGTTGACACCTTAACTAAGCCGACTACCTGGATAGTGGATGATGCTAGTGCCCAAGTATCGTTGACGGTTGTGCAGGGAATTGACAAAAGGGCGGCTTTGTTGGACTCCGAGTCTATGTTGACGGGGGACAAATATTCGGCCATTCGGGACTTTTACCTGCAGATCAGAGAATATAACGTCCGGGATGGGGTTGTGGAGGATGACTTTGTCAATGATAACTCTGACGGAAGTGAGGAAGAGTTTCTGGATGAGTCTTTTTAGTTGGGGTGATACAGAAAATCGCTAAAAAGCCCTGGAGGCAAAAACCACCAGGGCCGAAAAACCTGAGATGATTAATTCATGATTTCGTCAATTCTGGCACCGATCAAATAGCGGTCGCCATGATAGTCTACGCACCGAGTTACAATAACGCTGGCAACCAGAGAGCTGAAACCTTCTGTTTGGGAGGGAAGCGTTACTGTGAGTCTGGAATGAATAGGGAGCTCGCGATCTATTTCTAACAGCATGCCAGCGGCGGATAAGTTTCTGCACAGACAAACAACATCAGGAATGTTTCGGCGATGAACTTTAGCTGTCGCATTGATGGGCATGCGGATGTAGTCACGTTTTTCAACATAATCAATAGCTTGAGTGGTCATATGAGCCTCCGGTTCTTACCAGGCGGACATGTGTGCCTCATCTGGTGTTATTATTGTCATTATAGTTTGCAGAGAGACAGCGGATTCTCTGGTATCACTTAAATATAGTCGACCTCCTTCAGCTTGGCATTTTTTATGCCGGTCCCAAAAGCCACATTTAACAGTTGCCTGCCACTTATGAAGCGAGTAGCTTTGTCACCGCATATTTTACATCCGAGCGAACAACCGGTGCCATTAAAATGCTGACGAATATGGGTTAATTTTGCATGAGAAAAGGAAAACTACTCATAATTGATGATGAGTCACCCGTGCGTGACACTGTAGTTGGTTACCTGGAAGACAGTCAGTATGAAGTGATAGAAGCCAGTAATGGGGAAGATGGTTTGAAGCTGTTCAGGTCAGCTAAGCCAGACTTGGTGTTATGTGACCTGAAAATGCCAAAAATTGATGGGCTGGTCGTCCTCAAAACTGTTTTGGAAGAAAGTCCGAATACTCCATTTATTGTTGTTTCTGGTGCCGGAGTAATGAGCGATGTCGTCGAGGCATTGAGACTGGGTGCCAGTGATTATCTGGTTAAGCCGCTATCTGATTTGGCTGTGTTAGAGCACTCTATTGAGAAAAACCTCAGTGCTGCCAATTTAATGAAGCAGAACGAAAGCTATCGTATTCGTCTTGAGCAAACAAATCAGCAGTTGGAGGCTGATTTAAAAGCTGGTCGCAAGATCCAGCAAAAGATGCTGCCAGACAATAGAGCAGTGATTCACAATTACCGGCTTGAGCATCAGATTTTTCCATCTCATTATTTGAGTGGTGATTTTGTAGACTACTTTGAGCTGAATGATCATCAGTTTTTATTCTTTATTGCCGATGTCTCCGGTCACGGTGTTTCCTCTGCCATCATTACTGTGTTGATTAAGAATTATTTACAAAGCCTTAGGGGAAGCTGGGAGTCCGATGTTCATGATCAGTTAAGCGATCCCAGCCGCATTCTTGCGGGGTTGAACCTGTATTTGATTGAAATGGGATTGGATCGACATGCAACAATGTTTGTTGGAGTTATTGACAGCGCTAAGGCAAAGCTGATTTACTCCTGCGCCGCACATTTCCCGACACCTATTTTGAAACGGGCAAACGACGCAGAGGCGTTACCAACAGACGGTTTGCCGGTAGGGTTACTGCCTGAAGCTGTTTATCAAAATCGGGAAAAGAGCTTGGTCGATGTGTCGGGCATGTTTTTGTGCTCGGATGGATTGTTGGAAATTATGGATGAGGCTTCTCTGGTACAAAAAGAGACTCGTCTGCTTGAAATAATTACAGAGAGTAACAATTCGCTGAGCGAAATATGTGCGCATTTTGGTATGGGGAATGTTGAAGATATTCCTGATGATATTACACTTTTATCTGTTAACAACATCGGGCTGATCTGATGGTAGGTAGAATTTTGGTTGCCGAGCATTGTGGCACCTGGGTATTGAAATTGGTCGGTGATGTCAGGATGACCTTATGTAATACTATCGAGGACTGTCTCTCGCGTATGTATACCGATGCCTCATTCAGGTCAGTAGTGGTTGATCTAACGGAGACTGAATGTATTGATAGTACTTCCCTTGGACTTCTTGCCAAAATATCCATCAAGACCAAACAGCGTATTGGTCATATCCCCACTTTGATTTCCACTAATGATGATGTCACCCGTATCCTCCTGTCTATGGGATTTAAGGATCAGGTTTTTGTAATCGCTGCTAGTTATCAACAAGAAGATTATCATCTGGCAGAAGTCTCCCCAGTCGAATGCACAGAAAAGTCGGCTGAACAAAGAGTGATTGAAGCACACAAAATTCTTATGGACCTCAATGACCACAATCGCAGTCAGTTTAAAGATCTGGTTTATGCGCTGGAACACAGTCATCATTAACCTTAGTTAAAGAAAAGTTAAACGGGACTCTCTGTGTCGACAATCAAAAAAATATGTGTAATGGGCGGTGGTAGTTTTGGCACTGCCGTGGCGAATATTGTTGCTCAACATGATCGGGAAGTTAAGCTATGGATGCGTAGCGAAAAACAGGTGTCGGAAATTCTTGAGACCCGTATAAATTCCCGTTATTTACCTCGTTATGAGTTGCTCCCGAACCTGATCCCCACTGATGATCTAGAATATGCCTGCCAGGATGCAGATATTGTTTTTGTTGCCGTGCCCTCAAAAGCTTTCAGGGTTGTCATGGAAATGGCGATTCGTTTTATTCCCCAGAAGGCTCCTTTAATATCGTTGACCAAGGGTATAGAGCATGGCAGTTTTAAATTAATGAGCCAGGTGCTTAAGGAAATTGCCCCTAAGAACGAAATCGCAGTGCTGAGTGGTCCTAATCTGGCGAAGGAAATAGCGGAAGGGCAGTTGACTGCCACTGTTGTTGCAACTTACAACCCAACCATACGCAAAATCGTCCAAAAGCTGTTGAGTACACCCAAATTTAGGGTGTATGGCAACCCCGATACGTTTGGTGTCGAGCTGGCAGGAGCACTGAAAAACATATATGCCATTGCAAGTGGAATGGCAGCTGCATTGGGGATGGGAGAGAACACCCGGGCAATGATAGTTACCCGGAGTCTTGCTGAAATGAGTCAGTTTGGTCAGCATATGGGGGCTAATCCGATGACTTTTATTGGCTTGGCCGGAGTAGGGGATCTCATCGTCACTTGTACTTCACCATTAAGCCGTAACTTTAGGGTGGGTTATGAGGTAGGGTTGGGTCACAATCTCAAACAAGCCATCAAAATGACTGGAGAAACGGCAGAAGGGGTAAATACTCTTCGAATGGTAAAGGAGAAGGCTGATGAGCTCGGTATTACCATGCCCATCGTGTCCGGGTTGTATGAAGTGCTCTATGAGGGACGGGATGCCGCTGATATCGGAGCTTTACTCATGGTCGGCGAACCGGCCGAAGATGTGAAATTCCAATTGGGAGGTTAGTGATGAGTACAATCGTTCCGGAACCCGGACAAAGAGAGCGGATGGAAAACATCTGGATCCGTTGTTTATATATGGTTTTATATTTTCTGGTTCACAGGCTTGCAGCATGGATACTGTATTTTGTGGCAGTGATTCAGTTTCTGGTTGTTTTGTTCAGTAGGGAAAAAAACAAGACACTGGTTGATTTTGGTTGGTCGTTAAATCAATACATATTACAGGCAGGCCGGTTCCTGACGTTTGAGACGGACAGTAAACCCTTTCCGTTTAAAGATTGGCCTGTGCGGAAAGAAATGGAAGAAACTGTTTCTTCTGGTCAAACTACATCCGGAAAGTCGGAAGAGGAGACTGAATGAAGTTATTTTTGCTGCGTCATGGTCAGGCTGAGCCCTATCAAAATGATGACTTTTCCCGTCAGTTAACAGAAAAAGGCCGCCAACAGATTACTTCGGTGATTACCCATATTCAGCAACCAGAGCTAATAGTGGTCAGTCCTTTAGTCAGAGCACAGCAAAGTGCAGCGATTGTGGCAGATGCATTTGAGCCTTGTTCCAGAATGAATAGTGATACGTTGATTCCAGATTATAATCCCAGTGATGTGCTTTCCTGGCTGGAAGGTTGCGATGCTGACGTTGTTTTATTGGTTGGTCACAACCCGTTGCTGAGCCGATTGGTTAACTGGCTATCTGATAAGGAACAGTTTATCAATCTCGATACCGGAGGGCTTGCATGTTTGGAAGGTGATATTGTGGCACCCGATTGCATGACACTGCACTGGATTCGTTAGGAAGAATAATGACTTATCTATTGAACTCTATAGGCCGCGGTATTGAATAAAGCTGAACTGATCCTGGAAACGCCTTTTGGCAAAGTGGCAGGGTTGGAATGGACTTATCCAGCTGCTGAAATAAGAATTCCTTGTGTTTTTTTGCATGGTTGGCTTGATAATGCAGCCAGCTTTGATCATCTCATTCCCAGGTTGAACTGTTCGAAAGTCTATGTGCTGGACCATTATGGTCACGGCGGCAGTGCCCATCGGCGTGATCCTGGTTTTTATTCCATAATGGATCATGTGCTGTTTTGCCATGCTGCAATCGACGCGCTGAAACTTGATCGTTTTCATTTACTGGGGCACTCCCTGGGTGCCGTTGTTGCATCTTTATGGGCTTTGAGCGATCCGAGAATCGACAGGCTGGTCTGGTTGGATGCTGCCGGGAGCCTTAGTTCACCTTCTACGCACCGTCCAGAAAGCATTCGAACAGCAGTGCATCGTTTTTTTGAAAATCCCAGAAAATCCAGTTACGAGTCTCTGGAAGTTGCAGCGAAAGTTCGTGCCGGTGTTGACGAGCTATTGTCATACGACGCCGCTTACACGCTGGTGCAGCGGAACATGGTCCCGGATGGTGCGGGATATTATTGGCGCTATGACCCCGCTTTGAAGCTTCCGACTCCCATCAGAATGACTGAGGATGATGTTAGGGTTTGTCTAAGCGCCATTCATCAACCATTATTGATAGTGCTTGCAGAGCAAGGATGGCCGGTATTGAATCGGGATGAACTTGAGCAGCGTTTGCAGTGTGTACCTCATGCACAAGTATCATGGTTACCTGGTGGCCATCATTTTCATATGAATCCTATTGCTATGGGATTGCCCGAACTCATTAATCAGTTTCTTTCAGAGGTCTGACTATGCTGTCCAGGTTGAACAGACATATTTCCCGTTGGGCGTTGATGCTTATTATTATGGTCGGCTACTGCGGGTATGGTTATGCGCTAGAGATAAAGCCCTTGCAGTCTGATCATATGGTTATTGATCGCCAGCAGGAAATGAGTGGTTATCGCTGGTTTCAGGGAGCGGCTAAAAAGGTATCAGGCAGATATTTCGCGGATAAGGAGGAGCGTGTGAATGGTCTTCTGCACCGGCAAGTCTGGGAAATAGGGGCTGACGTTGATTCTAATGAAGCCCATCAGTTTATCTTCAGTCAGATCTTACCTTATGACGCAGATGTAATATTTGATTGTCGAGGACTCGACTGTGGTGTTTCCAATGTGTGGGCTAATCAACTATTTGGTGTGTCACAGTTATATGGTCGTGATACTGAGCAGGACTATACCACCGTGTCTTTTGTGCTCGATAAGCAGCCTTACATCCTGTCGGTTTACACGGTGCAGCGAGGAAATCGCAGGGTATATCAATTAGTTGATGTGCTTGCGTTAAAGGGAGATGTTGCACCCGTATCGGAAGTAGTTGCAAATATCGAACACGGGCATTTGGCATTTAATCCCGAAGACTTACAGGATCGTCGCAAGGCTGTTGAGTTGGCTGTGGCTCGCCTGAATGAATATCCGGAGTTGCGCCTGCTTATTGTAGGGCGCAGTACCGGTGGATCATTCTCTCAAAACCTCGAAGATAGCCGCAAGCTGGCAGAGCAGCAGAAAACAGAGCTGGTAGCGGCGGGTGTAGGAGTGGCACGTATCGATACTCTGGGTATTGGAGACTATGACAGTGATGCCAATGGTTCATTGTTAACGATAAACTCTTTGATAGAGTTATGGTTCAGGTGATGCATAATTTATTGACTATTCGCGATTACGTTCGTTGGGCGACGTCTGAGTTTGATCGTCGTCAGCTGTTTCTTGGTCATGGTTCAGACTCATATTGGGATGAGGCGACATTTCTTGTTTTGGGTGCTATTCATCTGCCGTGGGATTGTAGTGCCAATATCCTTGATGCACGTCTTACTGAAGAGGAAAAACAGCATGTTCAGACATTGCTGCGTCGTCGGATAGAGGACCATGTGCCCGTGCCTTATTTGCTTGGTGAAGCATGGTTTTGTGATTTGCGCTTCAAAATTAACGAACATACGCTGATCCCCAGGTCCCCAATTGCTGAATTAATTCAACATCGTTTTGCTCCATGGTTAAGTCAGGAACCTGACTCGATTCTTGATTTATGCACAGGAAGCGGATGTATAGGTATAGCTTGTGCTCATGAATTTGATCAGACTCGGGTGCTATTAACAGATATCAGTGCAGAAGCACTTGTAGTGGCGCAGCAGAACATCACTGACTACAGGCTTGAAGATCGGGTTTCGGTGTTGCATTCAGATTTGTTTTCGGCACTAACCGAAGCGCATCAATTTGATCTGATCGTCACAAATCCTCCGTATGTTGATGCTGAGGATTTTGCCGATATGCCAGAGGAGTACAGAAATGAACCCAGTCTGGCACTGGTGTCCGGGCATGATGGCCTGGATGCCTGCAAAGAGATTTTACGACGCAGTGCTGATCATCTCACAGAGCATGGTGTATTAATCTGTGAGGTTGGTAACAGTGCAGGTGCTTTGCAGGAGCAATATCCGGACATCCCGTTCACCTGGATTGAGTTCCAAAATGGCGGTTTTGGTGTGTTCCTGTTGACTAAAGCAGAGTTGCTGGAACATCGGCATTGGTTTGAGAATTAACCGAAGTTTAATGATCCATGTTATGATTTTGTTACTTTTTACTTATCTGTTTTAAGAAATTACATGTCAGGAAACACTTTCGGAAAATTATTTACGGTCACCACATTCGGTGAGAGTCATGGTCCGGCACTTGGTGCAATCGTAGATGGTTGTCCTCCGGGCTTATCGCTGACCGAAGAGGATTTGCAGGGTGATCTTGATCGCCGCAAACCAGGGCAATCCCGTTACACAACTCAACGCAGGGAAGCTGATCAGGTGAAGATTCTCTCTGGGGTCTTTGAGGGGGTGACGACTGGCACGTCCATTGGCTTGTTGATAGAAAACACGGATCAGCGCTCTAAAGACTACTCCAATATTAAAGATACTTTCCGTCCCAGCCACGCCGACTATACCTACACGCATAAGTATGGCGTTCGCGATTATCGTGGAGGGGGACGATCATCTGCTCGTGAAACCGCGATGAGAGTGGCTGCTGGATCGATTGCGAGAAAGTATCTGGCCACAAAAGGCATTTTGATTCAGGGTTATTTATCCCAGTTGGGCGCGATTAAAATAGATAGCGTGGATTTGGCAGAGATCAACAATAATCCTTTTTTCTGTCCGGATGTGGCAAAAGTGCCGGAAATGGAAGCCTACATGCAGGCTTTGAGTAAAGAAGGTAACTCTGTCGGTGCAGAAATAACGGTAGTGGCAACAGGTCTCATTCCCGGTTTGGGAGAGCCTGTATTTGACCGCCTGGATGCTGAATTGGCTCACGCATTAATGAGTATCAATGCAGTGAAAGGTGTTGAGATAGGTGATGGATTCTCTGTGGTCAGCCAGAAGGGAACCGAACATCGGGATGAAATGACTCCGGAAGGTTTTCTGAGTAATCACGCTGGTGGAATATTGGGAGGTATTTCTACCGGGCAAGACATTGTCGCGCGTATAGCTTTGAAGCCTACCAGCAGTCTGCGATTACCAGGTCGCAGTATCGACAAAAATGGTAATGCCATTGAAGTAGTGACTACCGGTCGTCATGATCCCTGTGTCGGAATTCGGGCTACTCCCATTGCCGAAGCCATGATGGCGATCGTATTGATGGATCATTTGCTTCGCCATCGTGGCCAGAATACGGATGTTCAGGTGAGTACCCCGGTGCTGAAGGGCTAAGTTTGTCTTTACGTCTGTAGCCAGTGATGTTCTCTGGCTATTTTCCCATTCGGGTCGAACGTCACTCCTTCTTGTTCCAGTAATTGTCGTTGTTTTTTTGCACCAGGATGATCGGAAACTTTCATTTGCGAATTGATAACTCGGTACCAAGGCAACTTTGATCCTTCAGGGGTTATTCGCAAAGCTCTTGCAACCATTCGGGCAGAACAGTTAGGAACCATTTTGGCAATGGCGCCATAACTGATAACCTGACCTTTGGGAATGCTGCCGATAATGGAGTAAATTGCCAGATATCTTTCGTCAGATAGCTCTGCCATTAAAAATATAAACGCATTACGGTTTGAGCAACACACGCAGGCCTGCGACAGTTTTCGATGTCAATTGTGTGCTCCATCACCACTTCCAGCCCTTTGCGAATTTCAGAAACGCCAATATAGCGGGAGCGGGCTCTAATGCGGTTGCCGGGTTTGACCGGAAAGTGAAAACGAACCTGATTCAAACCATAGTTGACACACATTTTAGCATCGGGAAACGGGGGTGTGTTTTCGTCCACGGTTTCTGTCAAATAGGGGATCATGGACAGAGTCAGAAAACCGTGGGCAATCGTCTGTTTGAAAGGAGATTCCCGTTTTGCCTTTTCGGGATCTGTGTGTATCCATTGTTGGTCTTTAGTGACACTCGCAAATTGGTCAATTTGGTCTTGTTCAACGGTGTACCACTTACCAACAAAATATTCCTGGCCGATCTGGGCATTGATATCATCCAGGATATGCTGATATGGAGCGGTGGTGGGAATATATCCTTTATTCGTGGATACTTCTCCGTTTACCTGCCCAAGCAGTTGATGCCAGTGGGCATTGATCGTTTGGCTGATCTCTGCCCAATAGTCCTTGATCGTTGGCGAGATCATGTCGCTTACATCAAAGCTCTTTTGAGCAAGAATTTCTTTTTTCTTTTTTAGAAAATCGATCACATCCATCTTAACGTCCTTAGTCGCTCCCGCCTCAATAGTTTACAATAATAAAGCTGCGCTATCTTATGCAACAGCTGATGAATTTTCACTATACAAGGAGAAAAAAATGTCGAGATTTGCAATTACTATATGTTTGGTAATTCTTAGTTTTACCGCATTTGCAGAAAATGGTTTTGTGGGTCGCGCTTCAGTGACTTCAGGGATCGTGGATCGTGAGCCGGTGGATGAATTGAATGTAGTGCCTCTGGAAACTGACAAGCTATATTTCTTTACTGAACTTATGCAGTTTCAGGGAGAACAGATTCGCCATATATGGAAATACAAAGACGAGGTTATGGCGACAGTCACCTTTGATGTTAAAGGGCCAAGATGGCGGGTCTATTCAAGCAAAAATATGCTGCCTGAATGGGTTGGAGATTGGACTGTCGAAGTTCTGGATCAAAATGACAATCTGATCAGCAGCTATCAGTTCAGCTACGGACCGTAGGTTCTGATTTGCTTCAATATCCTGATTGAGTCGAGCCATGATATTTCTTCAATGGCTCGTTCAGCTTCTTCATAAATACACTCATCAAATTCGTTAAAAATTAGTACGGTGTGAACTTTCTGCTGATAAAAATGAATGATCAGGTCATCATAGTGGCTTAGCGCGGGATAGTTTTTTAGCGCGGATTCTATTTCAGGCCTGAGAGGGGCAAGGGTAGGACTTTCAGAGACGTTGTCGGCTTCATAGTCGACATGTAGTGTAATGTCCTGAACATCCTGTTGGCTGGCTCTTAGCTTTCTCATGGCCCAATCTCCAATCTGGTGTCCCTCGGAAACTGAGATGTCTGATGCCACCTGTATGTGAGCATCAATAAAAATATGATTACTCATTAGACGCCCTCTCAACATATGCGTGTTGCGCACACCCGGGATTGATGACAGTGTCTTGGAAATCTCGTTTTTAAGTTCAGCTGAAATACCATGATCCACCAGTTGTTGAATTGCATCCCAGGCTAAAGAGAAACCCATCTTGGAAATTAAAACCGCTACAAACAGAGCTGCAATAGTTTCAACAATCGGGTAACCCGCCAAGGTCGATAGAACACCAATAAATACAACCAGTGAGGAAAATGCATCTGATCGATGATGCCAGGCATTTGCTTCCAATAAAGGAGAGCGTATTTTTTTTGCGGCGACCAGGGTAAAACGGTATTGCCATTCTTTGCATAGTAAGGAGATAAATACTATTGCGAGAGAAAACCAGCTTGGCTGTACATCTGAAGTGGTATTGATCAGGTCCGAGCCATACTCGTACCCCATGGAAATGCCAACGATCAGTAGAATCGATCCAAGTAATACTGTACCAAGAGTCTCGAATCTGGCATGTCCGTACGGGTGATTTTCATCGGGGTCATTATGGGAAAACCTATTGATGACCAGTATTAAAATATCCGATATCAGGTCGCTGAATGAATGCAATGCATCTGCAATCAAGCCGCTTGAATGATAGATCGTTCCGACAATGAACTTGCCGGTTGCCAGAACAATATTGATGATCATTCCATACGCGGTAA